>CAYJPO010000182.1:0-2178 GCA_964372045.1 uncultured Anaerolinea sp. | reverse complement strand
TCGGCATTACCTTCGGTTAACGAACGCACTGAAAAACACAACCAGGGCTCACGGATGGAACACCCTCCATCCTTGAGCTCTTTTATTTTTCCAGGACCGATCCGCAGGGCAGAACCCCTAAAACTCTGTGAACTCCGTGTTCTCCGTGGTTAAAGCTTTTTCCCCACCCGCAATATGACCTAAGAACGAGAGCGCTCAAAGCCGCCGTACCCATTATGGGCGCTTTCCTCGGCGGCGTCCTGTGAGTAAATCCTTCGCCGAGGACGGCGAAGGGAGCAATCTCATCTACAAACTTTTTGCACACCCCCAAGAACATCCCCCAACTACCCAACTAACTCCTCAGGTATAATTACCCCATGCAAACAGACACAAAAACCATTATCGGTGTACGATTTAATAAAGTTGGCAAGATCTATCACTTCGACTCTTCCACCGTGCCCGATCTCAAACTCGGTGAACACGTCATCGTAGATACCTCGCGCGGACGCCACCTCGGCGAAGTCGTGGACCTTCTGGAGGAAATCCCGCCCCAACCTGAAGGCGGTTGGAAAACCGTGGAACGGCGCGCCAATCCGCGCGATCTATTGCTCCAGCAATCGTGGCGCAGCAAACAGACCGAAGCCATGATCAACTGCCGCGCCCGCGCCTCGGAGATCGGTCTGTTGGATACGATCAAAGTGGTCGCCGCGGAATACAACTACGATGGCTCACGCCTCGCCTTCCTCTTCAGCACCGAAAGCGAAGACAAGGTCGACCTCAAGTCGCTGCGCAAGGATATGTCTGAGAAGTATCCCAACACGCACATCGAGATGCGTCAGATCGGTCCGCGCGACGTGGCGAAGATCATCGGCGGCATGGGCGCCTGCGGCATCGAAACCCGCTGCTGCTCCAAATTCCTGACCGAGTTCTCCCCCATCTCCATCAAAATGGCGAAGGAACAGGGCATCTCACTCACCCCCGAGGAGATCACCGGCATGTGCGGACGTCTGCGTTGCTGTCTCATCTACGAATATGAGCAATACGTTGAAGCGCGCAAGACACTGCCCAAGCGCAACAAACGCGTGGTCACCCCCAAGGGCGAAGGCAAGGTCATCGACATCATGCCCATGAGCGACAAGGTCACTGTGGTGATCGAAGTCGAAGGAGAACGTCCGCAGTATCACACCTTCCTGCGTGAAGAGATCCAGCCGTGGGACGAGCTCGAAGCCCTGCGCCGCAAATCCGAAGCCCCCTGTGACCGTCACGAAGGCGGCGGTTGCACCTGCAACAAAGCGAACAAGAATTAATTTACGGATTACGAATTACACATCACAATATTCGTAATCCGTTTTTCGTCCACCATGACCAATTCAACCGCCTCTTCACAACCCGGCACCTGGGATGCCCCTCAACACATCCTCGTCATCCTCGCCCATCCGGACGATCCGGAGTTCTTCTGCGGCGCCACCCTCGCCCGCTGGACCCGCGCCGGACATAAGGTCACGTATCTTCTGTTGACTTGCGGCGATAAAGGCTTCAACCCTGCCACCCAACCGGATATGACGCCTGAGAAGTTGTGCGGTATTCGCCATCTGGAACAAGCCGAAGCCGCCAAGGTCATTGGAGCCGAACCGCCGCTCTTCATGGACCTGCCGGACGGTTACCTGATCCCAGACCTGAATCTCCGCCGAGACGTGGTGCGTGAAATCCGCCGCCACAAGCCGGATATCCTCGTCACCTGCGACCCGCAAAATTTATTTGCAACCTACGGCATCAACCACCCCGATCACCGCGCCTGCGGACAGGTCGTGCTGGATGCCGTCTTCCCTGCCGCCGGAAACCCCGCCTACTTCCCCGAATTGATCGTGCAAGCCTTCCCGCCGCACATGCCCAAAGAAGTGTGGTGTTCGCTCACCACCCAGCCCAACACTGCCATCGATGCCACCGACACCTGGGACATCAAATTGCAAGGCATCCTCCAGCACAAATCTCAAGTGCCGGACCCGGACAAATTGATCGAGCGCATGAAATCACGCAGGACCGAAGACAGCACGGATGAACATCCGCGATATGAAGAAAAATTTAGAGTAATCAAGTACTCATAATCATGGAGTCCGGGAGCTTGCTCCTGCGCCAACGGCAAGCCGTTGAAACTGTCGAAAAAGTTGGGAATTTAATAACGAATGCAAAGCGATGGGG
>CAYJPO010000181.1:0-2341 GCA_964372045.1 uncultured Anaerolinea sp. | reverse complement strand
CCCCTGACCTCCTCAGTGCGATTGAGGCGCGCTCCCAACTGCGCTACAGGCCCGTTGTTCAAAAGGCGACGGCTATTCTACCTGAGGGGTAGGGGAATGTCAATGTCAATCCTGTAATCAGTCATGGCTATTGCAAAGTCAGAATGGGGTTGCGCTTTCAAAGATATTTACCGCGAAGCACGCCAAGAGCGCGAAGTTTAAAAAAATTTACTTTGCGTCCTTTGCGGACTTCGCGGTTAAAAAATTTGTCTGACGTTACTTTGAGAAAGCCATGTGTAATCAATGCGCAGGGATTAATTTCCGCATCACATCCAACGTGGTGGAGGTCATCACTTCAGAGGAGAATTTCTCGAACACACCCTGCCTGCCTTGCTGACCGAGCTTCTTGCGCAACTCCGCGTCGCGCAGAAGGGTGGCAAGTTTGTCAGCGAGGTCGAGGCTGTCATTCGGACGGCAGAGCAGACCGCCTTTCGTCGCATTGATCCACTCAGGGTAGGAGCCGTGCTCCGGTTGGACGACCGGCACGCCGCTTGCCAGCGCTTCGAGGATGGAGATTCCCTTCGGCTCGCGATACGGCGCAGGGACGGAGAAGACGTCCATCTGACGGAAGAGATTCAGCTTTTCGTTGCGTTCCAACGTTCCGCGCAGACTGATGCGGTCTTCGAGTTTGTTTTCTTTTATCTTCTTGCGGATGCCGTCGATGTAGGTTTTGTACGCGCTGCTCATGTAACCGCCAGCCACGAGCCGCAGGTTCGGGAATTCTCCCGAACGGACAAGGCTGATGAACGCATCTACGAGCAGATGCAGTCCCTTCTCCGGGACGAAGCGCGCAAGGAAGCCGACGGTCAGGGGACGGTCATTGGAGGAGTCCGGCGTCATCTCCCGATAATCTTTCAACGCGATGCCGGGATAGACCACGTCTATCTTGGATGAATCCAGCCCAACCCATTTCGAGAACATGTTGCTGTAATATGAACTGATCGCCAAAAAGCGATCGACATCGTTTGCGCGGTCGCGGATCAAAGACAGCGCTTCATGTTGATATTTTTGCGGCAGACCTTCGAGGAAGATATCTTCGCCGTGCAAACCGCAGGTGACCGGGATCTTCAGCGAGCGCTTCAATCCGCGCACCACACCGATCATCAACGCGTTTGTGACGTGGATGATATCCGGCTGGTAATATTTTTGGATCCACTCGATGAGTTCTTCCAAAAGTTCCTTTTGATTGCCCTGCTCGCCCTTGAGCATCGAAATGGTCAACTCGGCATTGGCAGCCGCATCCACGGCGGAACCGATATCGAAATGCGGCATCAGGCGATGCAAGGTTTGTGAACCTGCCAGACGCATGAGCAAGCCGCGCCCTGGAAATGGACGTGGAAATTGCTGGGTCATATAGGCTTTGATGCCCTCATATAAGATTTGCTTCTCGCCGACAGCTTCTTCATCCACTCGCATCGGCGTGTACAGCGTGAACAGACTGACATCCTCGCCCGCGTCCTTCATCCCAGCGGCGAGCGCATTGTCGTGCATACAGCTGCCGCAATACATATTCGCCGCGCCGGTTGCGAGGTAGACGATCTTCATGCTTTTACCCCGAGTACGATCTCAACCGGCAAGCCCCACATCATCGAGACGCTCACATCTTTGATGGTGAACCCGCTCTCTTCCATTGCCTGCCGCGCAAAAATGGGACGGCAATCGGCATAGTTCGGCATGGTGTCGTGGAACCACTCATAAATGCGGACAGGGATTCCGGGCGGATTTTTCTTTGTCATCGAAACGACAGCCAAACGTCCACCGGGTTTGAGGATGCGCTTGCATTCCTGCAGCACGCGCGGAATTTCGGGATTGTCAAAAAGCTCAAGGGTGAAGCTCATGAAGACTCCATCGAGAGAACCTGCTTCGATGAAATCCAGTTTGGCGGCGTCGCCCAAATGCAGGTCAGCGCGTTCACCCAAGCCCTGTTTTTGCAGACGGTCTTTTGCGATGGCAAGCATCCCATCCGAGATATCAAGACCGATCACGCGTCCATTGGAGCCGACGGACTGGGCAAGCGAAACGAGACAATGCCCCGTCCCAAAGCCGACTTCCAAAATCTTTTCGCCGGGCTGGGCAGATAATTTTTCCAAACCCATGTCGCGGTATTTTTTTTCTGTGCTTCCGGCGATCATGTCGTACCACCGGCTGAGACGGTTGTAGCTCGTGCGGGCATCTTCTTTTGAACGGTTGACTCTGCGGATGAGGGTGTCCATGTGGTTTCCTTATTGAGCCCCCATTATAAGGTGAATTTTTAAGTTCGATGGAGATTGGCAGAGTAATCAGTTTTGCAAACTAAAGTCAC
>CAYJPO010000180.1:0-2418 GCA_964372045.1 uncultured Anaerolinea sp. | reverse complement strand
AAGAAGACCTTCATCTTCACCGGCGGAGAGATCGTCAATGAATTTCTCATGTCCACGGGGTATCTGCCCGGCGCACATGGAAAGGCATGCCCGGTTTACAAAAAAGTTGCCGCGAAAAAACCGGCGTGGATGAGATCAAAATAGAATCGGAAATGAATCCTACCTTTGTCCTCGCCGGGAAACTCACTCGTGATTACCTGCTGCCGCCGAGTGGAAGTCCAATGTTGGATTCGCCCGGCGGTAGTCTGTTGTATGCGGCGGGCGGACTCTCCGTTTGGGATGCGAACATCGGTTTACTTGCGCGGGTCAAGGATGATTACCCCAAGCCCTGGCTCGAAGATCTTCAGAAGCGCGGTTTCGACATTCAAGGCATCCGATCGCATCTGGACTTCAAGGACGCTGAGATGCGGAGTTTTACCGCCTATACCGAAAAAAAGGAACGCAGCCATTCCAACGCGGTATCGCATTTTGCGCGTCATCAGTTGACCTTTCCAAAGTCGCTGCTTGGGTATCAGTCACAGGATGAGTCGCGAAAGAATCCGCGCGAGACCGACCCGCTCTCCCCGTCTACGTTGGAGGTGCCAAGGGAATACCGCGATGCCGGTTACGTGCATCTCTGTCCCTTTGACTTTAACAGCCAGAGCCAGATGGTCAGTCTCTTCAGAAGCGCATCAAACCAAGCCGTGACCTTGGACCCTGCCCCGGGGTTTATGACGCCGCCCTTTTGGCGTGATCTCCGGATCGTTCTGCAGGGAGTTACCGCTTTCCATCCATCCGAAGAGGAGATCCGCGCGCTCTTTTGGGGCGAGACGAACGATCTGTGGGAGATGACGACTAGGTTGTGCGAATTCGGACCGCAAGTCGTGGTCATCAAGCGTGGGGCACTCGGTCAGTTGGTTTATGATTCTGCTGCAAAAAAACGTTATGAAATCCCTGCCTACTCGTCACGTATCGCCGATCCTACCGGCGCAGGGGATGCCTTTTGCGGCGGATTCCTCGCCGGGTTGCAGCGCACGAATGACCCGCTCATGGCGGCTTTGTATGGAAATGTATCTGCATCCCTAAAAGTGGAAGGCAGCGGACCCTTCTATCCGCTCGATGTCATGCCTGGTCTGGCAGATGCGCGCCTGCATGCATTGAAGGAAGTTGCCAGAGCGCTATAACGTTTGTTGGAAAAAATTTAAATTTCATTTTGCGAGAGTTCCATGTCCAATACCGACCGCCTTCTTGACCTTGCCATTCAGATCCAACAGATCCCTGCGCCGACATTTGCTGAAGCTGTACGCGGCGAGTTCGTGCGGAGGCTTTTCGTCAAGGAAGGACTCGGGGATGTTTCATCGGATCCACTGGGTAACATTTTTGCGAGATTGCCGGGGACGGGGAAAAAGCCGAAGCCGCTGATCATCTCTGCCCATTTGGATACGGTGTTCCCGTCCAGCATCGATCTTACGGTTCGAAAAGAAGCGGGGCGGATGTATGGTCCCGGCGTCGGGGATAATTCCATCGGCGTTGCCGCGTTGTTCGGAGTTCTCTGGTCACTGCGTGAAAAGAACATTGAGCTGGATCATGATATCTGGTTCGTTGCCAATGTGGGCGAAGAGGGACCCGGGAACTTGTGCGGGATGCGCGGCGTTGGAGAACGCTTCGGGAGCGATGTGCTGGGGTATCTCGTCCTGGAAGGACTCGCGCTCGGTCACGTCTATCATCAGGCGATCGGTGTGAAGCGATATCAGATCACAGCGAAGACAAAGGGCGGACATTCATGGTCAGATTATGGTGAGCCGTCAGCGGTTCATGAACTTGCCGCGCTGGTGACCAGGCTTTCGTCCATTCACCTGCCGCGGAAACCACGCACGACATTGAACGTGGGCACCATCCACGGCGGGATCGGGGTCAATGTGGTTGCCGCCGAAGCCAAATGCGACCTGGATCTGCGTTCCGAGGATCCTGTCACTCTGGGGAAATTGGTTTCAGAGGTTGAAGATCTGCTGGCGGGTTGGGAGCATCCGGGGGTCAAGTTGATGGCGGAAGTGACAGGGGAGCGCCCCGCCGGAAAGATTCCCGCCAATCATGCGCTCGTGCAGTTGGCAGTATCCTGCCTGCGCGAGAAAGGCATGGAGCCCATTCTGACCGCAGGTTCGACGGATGCAAATATCCCCTTGAGTCAAAATATCCCAGCCGTTGTGCTGGGAATCACCACCGGCGGCGGTGCGCATACTGCGGGGGAATATATCGAAGTGGAGCCCATCGAGCGGGGGATGGAGAGTTTGGTGAAATTTGTGGTTTTCGTTGGAAAATAAGTTAATGAATTTGGCGACTTGCATTCTTTCATTGGATGCAAGTCGCCAAATTATCTCACTGAATTATTGCCAGGCAAGGGCACCGGCTTTGCGAAAATTTTCGGCTAGCATTTCAAGA
>CAYJPO010000179.1:0-2671 GCA_964372045.1 uncultured Anaerolinea sp. | reverse complement strand
GCGCTGATGCAGGATGGAGTCACGCCTGAGCGTTGGATCTACCGTTGGGGTCAGTTCACAGCCAAACCTGAGTCGGATGCGGCTCTTGAGCCTGTCATCCGTGAGATCGCCAACGAGACGCGCCGCATTCAAAAAATCTACGGTTCACCCGTCGACCTGGAATGGGCATACGACGGGTCGAAAGTATACTGGCTGCAAATTCGCCCCATTACCGCGCTGACGAATGTGCCGCTCTACTCGAACCGCATTTCGCGCGAAGTACTGCCGGGCATCATCAAGCCGTTGATCGCGTCGGTTAATATCCCGCTGGTCAACACCGCCTGGATTCGTCTGTTCGACTCGTTGATGGGCACAACGAACCTTAAGCCGGAAGACCTGACGAAAATCTTTCATTACCGTGCGTATTTCAATATGGGTTCGATCGGCACCATCTTTGAGATCCTTGGCTTTCCGCGTGAAGGTCTTGAAATGTTGCTGGGTTTCAAACGTACCAGCAAGCGCCCTCCATTCAGTCCATCCTTGAAGACGTTTCGGCATATTCCACGAATCCTTGGGTTCGCCGCCCGCGCCTGGACGTATGACCGGCGTGTGCAGGCTGAATTGGCAGATTTTGAGACGCGTATTCGCAACACGCAAGCGCAGGATATTGCGTCGTTATCTGCTCAGGAATTGTTGATCAAGATCGATGAACTTTTCAAATTCAATACGCGGGTGGCGTATCAGAACATCGTCATCCCGATTCTGATGAACCTGTATAACGGAATGTTGAGATCGCAGCTCAAACGGGTAAATATCGACTTCGTCGATTTCAACCTGACCCACGGTCTTCAGCAGGCGCAGGACTTTGATCCCAATCATCATCTGGATGAAATTAATACAAGGTACAGTGAACTGCCGCAAACCATTCAGGACCAGATCCGCTCGCTGAATTATTCGCAGTTGAAACAAATTCCAGAAGCGGCGCCTTTCCTGGGATTCGTGGACGAATTCATTAAACGCTTTGGTCATTTGAGCGAAAGCGGCAACGACTTCTCGAAGGTTCCCTGGCGCGAAGAGCCGGATAAGATCATTCGTATGGTGCTGAGTCATGCACTCCATTCAAAGGACAACCAGAAAACGACGTGGGAGACCATGCAAGCCTCTGCATGGCTGAAAATGCGCATGCGTCCGTTCTACCAACGCGCGCGGACTTTCCGTCTTTTGCGTGAGCAGATCAGTTCCATGTACACGTCTTCATACGGCTGGTTCCGTATCTATTTCAATGCTCTTGCTAATCAACTGGTGAAGCAAGGTGCGCTCGAAACGCAGGATGATATTTACTACCTGACCTGGCAGGAGGTTCGCGCGCTGGTGGAGGGAAGTGCCAACATCAAAGAATTGAAAGAGAAAATTCAGGCGCATAAAGATAATATCGAACGCTGCCGCGATATCGTCATGCCTGAGATCATTTATGGCAATGCCGCCCCGCCGGTTAACTTAATGAAGAGCGACGCTCAAAAACTGACCGGCGTTCCCACCTCATCCGGCTACTATCAGGGACGAGTGAAAGTCGTCCGTTCAATAGATGATTTTGAGCGGGTGCTCAAAGGTGACATCATTGCCATCCCATTTTCGGATGTAGCCTGGACGCCGCTGTTTGCAAAGGCAGGCGCTGTCATCGCTGAATCCGGCGGTATTCTTTCACATAGTTCCATTGTGGCGCGTGAATACGGGATTCCCTGTGTGGTTTCGGTCAATGGCGCGTGCAGTCTCCTCGAAGACTGCGAAGTCATTGTGGATGGGTATCAAGGCGTAGTTAGCATTTTAGGTTAAATCATGAACATTCTTATACTTATCATTATCGCACTGGTAGGCTACTTGATTGGGTCGCTCTCTTTTGCGCGGATCGTGACTCGGCTGGTAAAGCCAACTGTCAGCCTGGATGAGGCTCGGAGATACAAGGCAGGCACAGGCGAAGAAGGAACCGTGAGCGGCATTGGCGCATCCACGGCTTCGATCGCGCTTGGGAAAAAATACGGCGGCATCGTCGCATTGCTGGACATGCTGAAAGCCTTTATCCCTGTCTTGCTACTGCGGCTCTATTTCCCCACAGAAATTTATTACTTTGCTTTTAGTATTTTCTGTATCCTTGGTCATAATTACCCCATCTATTATCGTTTTCAGGGCGGGCGCGGACTTTCCTCAATGATGGGAAGCCTGCTTGCCATCGAACCGCTGGGCATGCTCGTTTGCATGGTGATCGGAGTTTTGTTGGCGATCCTTATTAATCAACCGCACACTTCGCTCATCCTTTGGTTTCCCATTTTGGGGCTATGGGGATGGTTTGTGAATGGCAGCTGGGCACTTGCGGTTTATGCCATTGTGTTACTTGTCATCTTCCTTGTCGCCGAGATCCCCGAGATGCGGTTGGCGATGCAATACCAGAAACAAGGCAGGATGGACGAATACAATGCGATGATCCTGAACTCCGCGCCGCAGACCCGCATGATGAAAAAACTTACCGAGCGGGTTCGCTTTTGGGATAAAAAAAATCCGCCTCAATCGTAGGGTGGGGCGGATTGCTTGCCATTAAGTTTTTTCTGTTATTCCTGCTCTACGTCAACTACTACCGAAACGGCGGCATCCTGCACGCAGTACTGAGGAATTTGGTGAAGTAAAAGTAAAGCGTAAT
>CAYJPO010000178.1:0-3217 GCA_964372045.1 uncultured Anaerolinea sp. | reverse complement strand
CGGTCATCATCCAATTGGATGGCGAACCCCATATCCTGAACATCACACGCGACATCACCGAGCACAAGCGGGCGGAGGAAAAATTAGCCGCTTCGGAAGTGCGCTATCGCCGCCTGTTCGAGGCAGCCCGGGATGGGATTCTTATTTTGGATGCCGAGACAGGCATCATCATGGATGCGAATCCATTCGTGGTCGAAATGTTGAGTTTTCCACGTGAAGAATTCGTTGGAAAGGAACTTTGGGAACTGGGCTTCTTCAATGATATTGCCGCGAACAAAGCCAACTTCCTGGAATTGCAGCAGAGGGAATATATCCGCTATGAAGACTTGCCGCTGGAAACTGCGGATGGACGGTGCATTAATGTGGAGTTCATCAGCAATGTCTATCGAGTGAATCATCACAAGGTGATCCAATGCAACATCCGCGACATCACCGAGCGCAAGCGGGCAGAGGAGGCACTGCGCGAGAGCGAATCCAACCTGAGCTCGTTGATCGAGAATACCGACGGCAGCATCTGGGCGGTGGATGAACAGTATCGCTTGATCGTGGGCAACAAGATATTCCATCACAATGTCAGCGCTGCGCTCGGGCGCCGCCTGGAAGCGGGAGAAAGCGTATTGCTTCCCAATTTTCCACCGGACGTGAACGCCGAATGGCAGGCACATTATGACCGTGTCCTGCAGGGCGAGGGTTATATCTTCGAAACAAAGACCCACTTCGACGAATCACCCCGCACCATCGAATATCACTTTAGCCCGATCCGCGAGGCAGACGGCAAAATACGCGGTGTGACCGTCTACGGGCGCGACATCACCGAGCGCAAACGGGCAGAGGAAGCGTTGCGCGAGAGTGAAACCTTTGTCAAGACCGTTCTGAACAATCTTCCAGTGGGCGTTGCTGTCAACTCTGTTGAACCTACGGTAGCCTTTAATTATATGAATGAAAACTTCGCAAAGTTTTATCGCACAACAAAGGAAAAACTTGCCGACCCGGACACTTTTTGGGATGCCGCCTATGAAGAGCCTGATTTTCGAGAAACGATGCGAAAGAAAATTCTTGATGATTTGGCAAGCGGTGATCCTGAACGCATGGTTTGGGTTGATATTCCGATCACTCGCAAGGGAGAAGCAACCACTTTCATCACCGCGCGGAACATTCCAATACCCAACCAACCCTTAATGATCTCAACAGTTTGGGATGTCACCGAGCGCAAACAGGCGGAGGAAAGACTCCGCGCCAGTGAAGCCAAATTCAAGGCAGTCTTCAATAATGCGCCGGTTGGCATTTCCCTTCTCGATCCTGAACGCAAACTGATGGAATCCAATGACATGCTCGAACAGATCGTCCACATCGATAAAGAGGGCTTGAATGCCGGGGCATACCGCAACCGCAAATACATCCGTGAAGATGGAACGGAGATTCCGGTCAGCGAATTAGCCAGCACACGCGCCATAGTCGAGCGGCAGATTGTCAGCAATGTCGTCAATGGGATCGTCATGGAAGATGGCGAGATCATCTGGACACAAGTCAGCGCCGCGCCAGTGGGGCTTTCCGATCCCCGTATCGTCGTTATCACGCAGGACATCACCGAGCGCAAGCAAGCCGCGCAACAATTGCTCACCACCCTGGCAGAATTGAAACGCTCGAACGCCGAACTGGAGCAGTTCGCCTATATCGCCTCGCACGATCTACAGGAACCGCTGCGCGCTGTGGCGGGCATGGTGCAACTGTTGCAACAGCGGTACCAGGGACAACTGGATGGGCGCGCCGACGAATATATCCACCTGGCTGTGGATGGCGCCACCCGTATGCAGTCTCTGATCAACGACCTGCTGGCGTATTCACGCGTGGAGCGGCGCGGCAATCCCATCCAGCCGACCGAAACGAACGAAGCGCTCAAGTCCGCTCTGCGCAACCTGCAAACATCCATCCACCAGCATCAGGCATCCATCACCCATGCCGACCTGCCCACGGTCAACGCAGACGCGACCCAACTCACGCAACTCTTCCAGAATCTGATCGGCAACGCCATCAAGTTCCACGGCAAACATCCTCCCCAGATCCATGTGGGAGTGAAAGACCTGGGGCAGGAGTGGCAGTTCAGCGTGCGCGATAACGGCATCGGCATCGAGCCGCAATACTTCGAACGCATCTTCCTTGTCTTCCAGCGCCTGCACACCCGCCGCGATTACCCCGGCACCGGCATCGGCTTGTCCATTTGCAAAAAGATCGTCGAACGGCATGGGGGACGCATCTGGGTCGAATCGACGCCCGGGCAGGGCACCACATTCCATTTTACGATCCCGCACAGGAGTTGACCCCATGAACACCAAAACTCATCCCAGACCCATCGAAATCCTGCTCGTGGAGGACAGCCCGGCAGATATCCTCATCACGCGCGAAGCCTTTGAGGAGGCGAAGCTTTTGAATACCATCCATGTGGCGGAGGATGGCGTGGAAGCGCTGGCATTTTTGCGCCGTCAGGGACCTCACGCCTCCGCTCCCCGCCCGGACCTGATCCTGCTCGACCTGAACCTGCCCCGCAAGAACGGACGCGAGGTGCTGGCTGAGATCAAGGCAGATGACGGGTTGAAAACCATCCCGGTCATTATCCTGACCACATCGAGCGCAGATGACGATATCCTCAAGGCGTATGACCTGCATGCCAATTGTTACGTGATCAAACCGGTTGGGTTCGATAATTTCTTCAAAGCCGTGCAGTCCATTCAAAACTTCTGGTTCAGTGTGGTGGCGCTGCCATAAGGGATTGTTTATTAACGTGAATAATGGATAAGAATGATAGCTTGTTTATCGCCGGGCTGAAGCCCTCACTCAGAACATGCTAGCCCCTTCGGGGCTAGCACAAGCAGTCCGAAGGACTTCCACGAATTGAGGCAGGGCTTCAGCCCGCACCGGGCGCGATAACCATTATTCACGTTTTCTTAGTCTGAAGCGCGCCCAAGAAAAGAGCATTAACCACAGAGAACACAGAGTCCACAGAGGTTTTTAAAGGTCTTTTTCTCCGTGATCTCTGTCTGCGGGAGCACTCAAAGTTCGTTGTAATTGTGCTCAAAGCCGCCGTCCTCGGCGGCGACCTATGAGTAAATCCTTCGCCGAGGACGGCGAAGGGAGCAATCTCATTTACAAACTTTTAGCACACCCCTGTCTGCACCGTGCGCAGGCACGCGTGTGCCTCTGTGATAAAAAAGTCCTTTAA
>CAYJPO010000177.1:0-3257 GCA_964372045.1 uncultured Anaerolinea sp. | reverse complement strand
GATATCAACAGTAAAGGACAGCCGCTCACGCTGGAGGGTCGTGGTCAGGAAGATAAAAACCTGCAATGCCCGTCACGGGCACTATGCCCAATATGGGCATTTTCTTTGGCATGTCCGCATTGTACGGGCAAACGAAGGGGGGGTCAATGACCTTATAGGCACGATTGGAGGAGCAGGGAAAACCATCAATGCGAAAACTACGAAAGAGGCAAATTACGCAAAAGATTTTGCGATTTTCGCCCTATTCCGTATTTCGTTTTAAGCCTTTTGATATCCTTGTACAAGTAACCACTTGCTTCCCTGTTTTCCGTGTACAAAACCGGGAACCAACCAACTTCCAACGGTGTATAAACATATGAAAAGACCACCTTTCCGGAGAGGCGCATTTGGATGAACCCACTTTAGTACGCCATGCCGCAAACGGCGACACGGCAGCCTGGGAGCCGCTCATGCTGGCGCATCAGCAGGCGGTCTTCCGGTTTGCCTATCTGCTCCAGGGCGACCCCGACGAAGCCGAAGACATCGCCCAGGAAACATTTTTGCGCGCCTGGAATCATCTCAGGCGTTTCGATACGTCACGCCCGCTGCGTCCATGGCTGTTGAGCATTGCCTCCAACCTCGTCAGTAACAAGCGGCGTTCCGCAAGCCGCTATCTCGCCGCACTCACCCGTGCCTTCCGCACAGAGCTGCCGCAAAACAGCATCGAAGAAAAAAGCACCCAACATATCGAAGCCGGTATCCTCTGGCAAGCCGTCAAAATGCTCAACTTCACAGACCAGCAGATCATCTATCTGAGATATTTCCTCGAACTCCCCGTCAGCGAAACCGCACAGACTTTAAACATAGCCGAGGGCACGGTCAAATCGCGCCTGAACCGCGCGCTCGAAAAATTACGCGCCATCATCAAACAGGATTTTCCCCTCCTCTCCGAAGGACGCGAGACATGAACGAATTCGAAAAGCAACTCATCGAAATTTCAAAAGGGATGGATTATCCGCCCACGCCTGACATTGCCGGATTCGTATCCACGCGCCTGCGTCCTGCAAGATCACCACGCCTCATGACCAAGGCTTGGGTTTGGTCGCTGACCATCGTGCTGATTCTTCTCCTCAGCCTTTTGCTCATCCCACCCGCGCGCGCCGCCATTCTTGAGTTCATTCAAATCGGAATCGTCCGCATCTTCCCTCAATCGGTTGAACCGATTGCAACTGCAACATCCCAAATCCAAATACCTCAGACCGCCACACCGAATGCATCTCTCCAATTTCTCGAAACCATCGCCGGTAAGACTACGCTCGCAGACGCGCAGAAGCGAGCCAATTACCCGATCCTGCTTCCCACCCACCCCGCTGACATTGGCGAACCGGATCACGTCTACATCCAAAATGCCGATGGGAACATGACCATCCTCGTCTGGCTCGACCCGCAGAATCCCCAAGCGATATTGATGAGTCTGCACTTTGTCCCACCTGGAAGTTGGGCGATCGAAAAAGTCGCGCCAACCATCCTCGAAGAAACCAGCGTAGACGGAGTCCGCGCCATTTGGGCGGTGGGACCCTACCCGCTCCGCTTCACCGACGGCGACCTGGAATTCACCCGCATCATGGATGGCAACGTCTTAATCTGGGCAGACGACGTCGTCACCTATCGTCTCGAAACGAACATGTCTCTTGAAGAAGCTCTCATAGTCGCAGAGTCGCTTGTGCCCTAATACGAATGAGGTAATGAATATGAACCAGCCTATTCGATTCGGTTCGATCCTTATTTTGATATTCTCCATTCTCCTGAATGGCTGCTCTGCCAAACAGAACTGTCCCGTAACTGAACCGGTCTGGGTCAAACCACCCGAAGATGCAGCGGTGCTGGACACGCCAGAGTTTGGGTATTACTTTGTGAATGAAGACTCTTCCATAATGGCATCTGCCTGGTGGGCTAGATCAGAAAATGACTTCCCGCTGATCCTTGAAGAAGGCATCAAAGTTGGATGGTTCAGACCCGAAGGCGCGGAATTAATCATCACCGGTCAGCGGCTGGATGGCGATACACCCGCGCTTGAGTCGCATGTCCCTTGCTGCTACCCGACCCGATTTCAAGCAACAGGCTTGTACTTCCCAGTAGGTGGATGCTGGAAAGTTAACGCAAAAGCAGAGGACAAAGAACTTTCATTCATCGTATGGCTTGAACCATAACCAGGAACCGAAACAAACCGGGCGGTGTACTCCTGTGAATCAACTTTATAGGAGGCTGATATGTTTTCCCGTTCCCGTATCGTGTTGTGGATGGTGTTGTTGCTATCCTTGATCATCGTCCCCGCTGTCTCTGCCGGCGGATGGGCAGTCGTCACATTGGATGAATTGCCGGTCGGCGCTGTGGCTGGTGAACCGTTGACGATCGGTTTCATGGTTCGGCAACATGGCATAACACCCACCTCGGGCTTATCTCCAACCATCACATTTACATTACCCAAAGATGAACAGTTCACCATCACTGCCAAAGAAGATGATGTAACCGGGCATTATTCCGCGACGGTGATCTTGCCCAAAGAAGGAGATTGGTATTGGACTGTGGATGCCTTCTCATTCCCGCAGCCCATGCCGATCATTACAGTTATCGCTCCGGCTGTAGCAGTAACCAGTCAGCCTGTTGCAACTGAGACTATTCCATATGCGCTCATCATCCGCTTCATTGCCATTGGGCTAGGACTGCCTGGTTTGTTCTTCGCGTTGCGAACCAAAAGCCGGATTTCCCTTACCGTCACTGCTCTTTGCTTGATGGTTGGCTTGGCTTCCTTCATACCGGGCTCCACCGTCTCGAAGGTGGAGGCGCAGGCAGAGCCAACATCTCAACCTGAAGAAGTCTTCATCTCGCAAGTCGAATATGGAAGGCGGTTATTCATCGCCAAAGGCTGCATTACTTGTCACGTCAATGACAAGGCATTTGCAAAAAACAGCATTCATATCGAAATGGGTGCGCCGGATCTTTCGAAATTTTCTGCCAGCCCCGAAGCCCTGTTCCTGCGGTTGAAAGACCCGTCCTCGGTCAAGGCGGATACGCAGATGCCGAACCTGGGTTTGTCTGAAACCGAGATCGAAGCCCTGATCGCGTTCATCAACTCGAAATAGGGTTTCCTTCGCAAGTTCGCAAGGACATTGGCGGACAGCTCCTCGCTGTCCGCTTTTTTCTTTAACGGTACAATCGCTGCAAGGAGAACTCTCATGACCGAAGAAGGCAATCACGGTTATTGGGGCGACCTGCAT
>CAYJPO010000176.1:0-3304 GCA_964372045.1 uncultured Anaerolinea sp. | reverse complement strand
CCTTCCAGTTTCAACAGCCATTCCTTGGTGGGGATCCCGTCTCCGCCGCCGTAGCCGTGGAGTTTACCGTCCATGCCGATGACGCGGTGACATGGCACGATGATGGGCATGGGATTCATGGCATTGGCGGCGCCCACTGCCCGGTAGGCGCGCGGACGGTCGATCTCCCTGGCGATCTCGATGTAGGTGCGCGTCTCTCCGTAGGGAATCCTGAAAACGGCTTGCAGGGTTTCGCGTTGAAAGGCTGTGAACGGAGTCCAGTCGATGGGGATGGTGAAGGCGGTGCGTTTGCCCAGTAGGTATTCCCTGAGTTCCTTTGCGTAGGGCGCGGTCTTCTTTTGGTTTGGCTCGACAGGGCGCTTCAAGCGCCGGAGATATCGATCCAGCTCGGGTTGGGCATCCGCCCACTCGATGGCAACCAGCCCAAGGTCCGAGACAACGATGCGAAGATCCCGGAGGGGAGTATTGTTCAGTTCACCCAGATAGATGGTTTGAGAGGGATTCGTCATCCTGCCGTCCTTTGTCAATAAGAAGATAACCCAAAATGACTTACAATCCTGTTAATTGTCGGACAATCGTAGGGTAATCGTAGGTATAGCGTCAAGTTGATTTCGGATAATCATGATAAATTTGCATTCGTAAGGTGATTTCTCTTCTCCTCCTTTCGAAGGGAACCGCGGTCGGCGTCCGCGGTTCTCGTATTTTAACGGGGTTATTGCCGTATGTGGGTATAATCACGCCATCAAATTTCTGCGAGGGTAACATGCCCATACAAATTACCATCATTGGCTTGGGGCAGATGGGCGCATCCATTGGATTGGCGCTTTCTGCGCATAAGGATCAAGTAAAAACGCTGGGTCATGACAAAGACTTCAGTATTGAAAGCCGCGCCAAAAAATTGGGAGCGGTGAACGTGACCAACCATAATTTGCCCGGGTCCGTGGAAAAAGCCGACCTGGTCATTCTGGCGATCCCTGCCCATCAACTACGCGAAACCTTCGGGTATATTGCCGAGGACCTGAAAAAAGATGCCGTGGTCGTTGACCTTTCGCCCATCAAAGTGGAAGCGGCGAATTGGGCAAGAGAACTTCTGCCACAGACCAGTCATTACATTGGGCTTGCTCCCGCTATTGGAGCACAGTATTTGGATGGAACAGGCACGGGTCTGGACTCCGCTCGAGCTGACCTGTTTTCGAAGGGCGTTTTTCTCCTTTCGACCGCTCCCGGCGTTCCCGGCGCGGCAGTGAAACTGGTTACGGAGGTGGTCAGCTTGCTGGGTGCATCCACCATCCTGACTGATTTCGTCGAGTCAGACGGTTTGATGACCTCCGCTCATCTGCTGCCGGAACTGGTCGCCGCTTCATTATTGAATACAACCATTGACCAGCCTGGCTGGCAGGAAGTCCGCAAGGTGGCGGGAAGTGTCTATTATCGATCCACAGCTGCGATCGAATCTGATGACGCTGAGGCGTTGAGCATGCTGGCATTGCAAAACCGCCAGAATTTAATCCGCGCCTTGAATGGGATGGTCACGTCGATCATGGATGTGCTCGATGACCTGGACAGTGAGAACAAGGTTGCGCTTATGAAGCGGCTCGAGTCCGCGCGAAAGGGGCGCGATCAATGGCTCAACGAACGTGATCGAGCAGACTGGTCTCGTATGCCGGGCGAGCCGGTGGAAAAAATATCACTTATGGAGAGCCTGTTCGGGAGTAAGTTGGGGAAGGCGAAGAAGAAGTGATGAGGGATGAGAGATAAGTAACGAGTGATGAGTTGCTATTGTTACATTCTTGAATGTTCGGACGGGACGTATTACACAGGCTGGACGACAGATCTCGAACGGCGGCTTGCGCAGCATAATAAAGGTAAAGGCGCGCGTTACACCAAAACCCGCCGTCCGGTGAAACTGGTCTATCTCGAAGAGCAGGCAGATAAACGAACGGCATTAAAACGTGAACTAACGATCAAGAAGATGAAACGGGCACAGAAGTGGAAGTTGATTGCAGGGGATGGGTAGTTAGGTAGAAAAGTACACAGATACACAAGTATCAGGATCGAGTTGTAGATATACAAAACCCCGAGAATTTCTCAGGGTTTTGTTTTTTTACATGTCTATGTGTTTACTTGCTTACTCTTCTACGTGTTAACTTGTTTACTGCCTACGTATTTACGAACCTCCCTCAATCCGTGAACAACGGCAAATGTCCCAGCGAGTAGATGTGCATCCACTGGGCGCGATCGCCTTCAGTGAGGATCGCCGCCTCGCCTGCGACAATCGCCCCGGCTTTGTCGAGGATCATGCGCATCCCCTGCAGGGTAGAACCGGTGCTGATGACATCGTCCACGACCAGCACCTTTTTCCCCTTGATCAATTCAATATCTTTTTCGTCGAGGATCAACACCTGCGGCTGACCGGTGGTAATGGAAAGCGTCTCCGCTCTGAGCGCGTCGCCCATGTAGGGCTTGTATGTTTTGCGCAAGACGATATACGGTTTTTTCGTCTCCACCGAAAGCGCATGGGCGATCGGAATGGATTTCGCCTCGGCGGTCATGATGATGTCATATTCCACCGCTTTAACTTTATCGGCGAGTCCGCGCGCACAGGCTTGCACCAGCTCCGTATCGCCAAGGATGTTCAGGATGGCGATGCGCAGTCCGGGTTTGATCTCGAACAAGCGCAGTTCGCGCTGGATGCCGGCAATTTCGATCGAATAGGTATCGCGTTTAGTCATGTTGTCCTCCACAGGGAAATTTGCACCGGAAGTTTATCATGAAAAGATTTAACCACTGAGTACACAAGGACACAGAGATAAATTATGAGGTTCTCTGAGCAATCTGTGGTGGGCAATTCGGGAGCGCTCAAAGGCTGTTGTAATTATGCTCAAAGCCGCCGTACCCATTCTGGGCACTTTCCTCGGCGGCGTCCTGTGAGTAAATCCTTCGCCGAGGACGGCGAAGGGAGCAATCTCATCTACAAACTTTTAGTACACCCGGCGATTCCCCACTCGTAAGAAATTAGAAAATTTGTGCTATACTCTGCCCATGCGCCCGATCCGCTCCTCAGAAATCGGCAGTTATCTCTATTGCCGCCGCGCCTGGTGGTATCGCAAGACAGGGACACCCTCCGAGAATCAGGCGGAACTCGCGGCTGGGACCGACCTCCACAAACGTCACGGACGCCAGGTGCTTGCCGCGGGTCTCACCCGTACTTTGGGCTTGATCCTGTTGCTGGCAGCGATCCTCCTGCTGGTGGCGTATCTCACCTATTGGCTGATCTGACGAGGGTATCCCCATGACCGTTCTA
>CAYJPO010000175.1:1879-3348 GCA_964372045.1 uncultured Anaerolinea sp. | reverse complement strand
CCGTAGCGCGCCAGCACGATGTAATCATATTTTGCATTGTGCGCCACCTTGCCGATCTTCGCATCGGTCATGGACGACTTGAGCGCTTCGATCACTTTCTTCACCGGCAGATTATTTCCCGCTGTGTGACCGACCGGGATGTAATAGCCGGTACCTTCCTTCACCGCCAGCGAAATACCCACAAGTTCAGCTTTCATTTCCTCGGTGTCGGTCGTCTCGGTATCGAAGGCAATGACCTTCGCCTTGCCTAGTTCTTTGACGAGGTCCTTTAGTTTTTCATCCATGTCAACGATGACGACTTCAATGTTCGCCGGTTTGATCTCTGCCACAATCGGCTGCGGATCGTTGACGAACATGCTCATCTGCCCTTTTTTCTCGCCGCGCCGCCCACTTTGCTCATCGCGCCGTCCTCGGCGCGATTCCTCCGGCGTAGATTCTGACGCGGGCGCGCTGCCGCTGATCGCCGCCACTTTTGGAACCAGCGTGCGGAATTCCATCTCTTTGAAGAACGCTTCCAGCTTCGAGCCATCGAACGGGGTTACCTTGGCGTCTTCAAGCTTCAACTTGAGTTTGAGTCCCGTCTCGATGCGCGCCAGATCGCGGCTCATGTAAGCCGTCTCTTTGCTCGCCTCGAACTTGCCCTGCCAGCGTTTTTCCACCTGATCCATATTGGCATAGATGGCATCCAGCGTGTCGAATTTTTCGAGCAGCGCGATGGCGGTCTTTTCGCCCACGCCTTTCACGCCGGGGATGTTATCGGATGTATCGCCGACGATGGCTTTGTAATCAACAACCTGATTTGCGCGCACGCCGAGTTTCTTGATCACATCCGCATCGGTGATGTAGGTCTGGTCGTCACCCGCGAGATAGACTGCCGTACGTTCGTTGACCAGTTGCAGAAGATCTCTGTCACCGGTGATGATTTTCACGCCGAGTCCTTGTTCCGCCGCGAGACGCGCCACCGAGCCGAGCACGTCATCGGCTTCGTAGCCGTCCATTTCTAGGCGTGGGATGTTGAACAGGTCCACCATCTCGCGGATGCGTTCGATCTGCGAGCGCAGGTCATCGGGCATCTTTTCGCGCGTGGCTTTGTATTCGGGGAAGATCTTGTCGCGGAAAGTTTTGCCCACATCGAAAGCGACAGCGAGATATTCAGGCTTTTCCTGCTCGATCACGCGGATCAACTCGCGCGCAAATCCGTAAACGCCAGCCGTCGGTTCGCCTTTGGAAGTCAGCCAGCGCTGTGAACTTCCACCGGCAGTCAGCGCAAAGTACATGCGGTAGGCGAGGGCGTGTCCATCGATAAGATAAAGGGTGGGGGGCATGGATCTCTCTTCTCTTAATTTGTAGGAGCGACCCATCCATGACGTTCAATACACCTTGATTTCATAGGGCGGGTCGCCTTTGCTTTTATGGATATAAAAACAAAACGCAGAGTTATTATACTCTGCGTTTTTCTGTGTCATGCT
>CAYJPO010000175.1:0-1779 GCA_964372045.1 uncultured Anaerolinea sp. | reverse complement strand
TGAGCGTAGCGAAGTAATCACTGCGAACTCTCGTTCCACTCAAAGTGATTTTCCCATACATTTCCCAAACAAAAAAGTAGGACGAGATACTATCTCGTCCTACGCTGTTACGAAGATTCCTGTCCCTGCCGCTGGCGTGTCTGGCGGATGTAATCCCGCACCAACTGCGGCGGATGCGGCTGCGAGCCGCCCATGATGAGATACCCCGGCGCCCAGAAATCGCCGGATGGATTCTCCTTTTTCATGCGCGGGAAATCGCCGAAGATCTTCTCCGAGGTTTGCTGGCGCATGATGCGCATCAGGTACCCGGGCGAGGTGCTGGGCTGGACGTTCACGACCCATTGCAAATACTCAGGTCGCACCGCCAGATATTCCAAGCGCCAGCCGAACGCGATACAGATACTCGGCAGCCATTCGCCTAAATGATCGGCGAGGTCGCCGGTGATGTAATGAGATGAGAAGCGCGGAACCAGCAGGCAGGCGTAGGTCAGATGATACAGACCGGCAGTGATCGGTTCCACAATGAGCTTCTTCGCCGCTTCGGTGGATGGGCTTTCGCGGGTGACGTCCGTCTCACCGGGTTGAGGTCTGGCGATCGGGGTCTCGGGTCTGGTCCTCGGCTTCGAAGGGGCGGTGACTTCAACTTCCTCGAAGGCAGTCTGCGCTTCGTTCCGCTCCTGGCTCTTGTGGATTCCCATTTGAGCCTGCGGCATCGACGCGCGTTTATCCACATGCACAGCGGGGGATGGATCCCGGCTGAACACTGACGCATTGGAAAGCGGTTCGGAAACCCGTGTCTGATTCGGGTCGAAGGGTTCCTGTCTCTGCGGCAGGTTGAAGTTGGGGGTCGAGGCGGGTTCGGGGTTTGGCGTCGGGACATCGGAAATGATGTCTGAGATGGGCGGTATATTTAGTGAATCGCCTTCTTCAAAATCGGAAGGCAGGTCATATTCGGGTTTATTCGACGGACGGGATTGTCGGTTTAGGTCCACCCCATCGGTGCTGAAATCGTTCACCAACTGACTCGCCTGTGCGCGGATGGTGCTGAAGGGCGTCTCCGCATCGAAGACGAAAGCGAGCACGGTTTCGGATGTCAGGCGGGTGGCATACAGCATGTGTTCGGCTTTTGTGCTTTCCAGCCGGATAAATCGCAAAAGATCGGACCCCTTTTGACCGTCCCAATTGCGGGTGACGGTCTGTGCCACTTCCTTGGCGGCATTTTGAGAAAGTCCGCCCGCGTATGCCCACAGGTCGTTCTTGCGTGTGATCAAAGCGGCTTGCGCGGATGATTCGAGGGTCAGGCGGGTGAGGTGTTGGGCAGCTTTGTTCGCATCGTTGAGCCACGGCATATTAAGCGACGTGGTCGATTGCGTACCGGATGCTTGAGGTTGACTGATCGCTGACATAAATTCCGCCATTCTGAACGGCTTGCGAACGAGGATCCATGGTCGCAGGGAATCGAACATACCAGGCGTATCGTGCTCGTCGCAGAGAATAATAAGGTTGACCCCGGGTCGAACGGTCCGCAGGGCATGTCCGATCTCATAGACCCACTCATCGCCAAGCGCGAAATCGAGCATGGCAAGCGGCACACCGATCTCATCTGCGCGAACAATGGCTGACGCCTTGTTGTTCACAATATGGACACGGTAGATATTGGTGTCACCCATGGAGCGGCGAACGGTTTCGCCCAGGGTGGCTGAGGGGGTTACGAATAAGACATCTGCAGGCATCTTAAAAAGTTTATCACTTATGGCATTGTCAAGCAAGGATACCAGA
>CAYJPO010000174.1:0-3365 GCA_964372045.1 uncultured Anaerolinea sp. | reverse complement strand
ATCAGCCCCCGGTGTTTTGCCGGGGGCTGATTTTTTCCATATTCGTACCGCGGCTATCAAGTCGCGGGTTTCTTTTTAACTGCGAGATAAATCTCACAGTACGGTTTTATCCCTCGCGCATCGAGACAGCCATGACATCGTAATACGTGCCCGCGCCGAAGCCGTCGAACAGAATATGGTCGCCGAGCTTGATCTCCGGCAATTTGCGCAGGAAGGCAATCATATTTGATGCGGCGCTGACGTTACCGAAGTCGCTCAACAGCCAGGGCATGGGGAATTCGATCCCCAGTTTCAAGAGGTGCTTGGCTTTCAAGGCGTTGATCTTGTAATTCGCATGGTGAACAATGCCCATCGTAATGGACTTGCCCGACTGCCCGATCTTTTCCATAAGCGCCTGGTACTCGTTGTACACGTCCGCGACCACTTGCACGCCATTGCGGACGAAGAGCTTGACCATGCCCATCAGTCCCGCCATTTCGATGGAAGCACCATCCTTCGGCTCGTTCATCATGCCTGCGATGCGGATATGGTCATCCCGGTCCTGGACTACATCGACCAATGTATCGGACAATGGGTCCCGGCTCGAATGCGGGTAATACATCCGCACCGCCAGCAAGCCTTCCTCATCGAACGTCTCGAAGCTTTTCCCGACCAGGAATTTCATATTACTGCCCGGTACCAGCCCGATCACACCCATGCCGTTGCCGAACAACTGCAAGGCATTCTTATCCTTGGAACCGTTCGTGAAGCGGCTCAGACCTTCGATGCCGCCGACCAGGACCTTCTTCCCTTGTAATTGCTCCGCGATGTTCAGTTGACCCGGCTTGGAAAGTTCCGGGTTGAGCGCAAGATGCAGCGCACCCATGGAACCGTCACACGCCTTGTGGACACTAACCTTCAACGCGGATTCGGGGATGCCAGCCATGACCGAAATGCGACGGACATAATCATGAGAGACCGGTCCGCTTAAGCCAATGAGCACACCATCCACCTCAGAGGCGTTCCATCCGCATACTTGTAATGCTTTTCGAAGCAGACGGGAACCGACTTCCAACTCAAGTTCGATGTGCTGGGCATCGTTCAGATCCTGGATATGTTGACGGTAATCGAAGCCCAATTCGGAAAGGTTAAGCACTTCATCTGCATTCAACGGCTCGCCCAGACGCTGCTCCACAAAAGGCGGGAGATTCGAATTGCTATAACTCTGCCCCCAGGAGCCGTATGCGCCGCCGATCGCCAGCTCTGTATTGTAGACACCTTCCAGACCAAGCGGCACGCCGTCGCCGATCGGTATGATGGATTTTTCGACATTCGGTCTGTCATAAAACGATATACCCTTTAAATCAGCCATGTTAAGTTTCTCCTCATATAAATAAAACACCATTTAACCGAAAAGGCTTCACCATGCCGGGAGCAACGGGTAAAATAGCCGGAATATCCTACACGAAATGGAGATTTTAACCATGCGCCCGGAATGGGATTCGTACTTCATGAAGATCGCCTATGCTGTCTCGGAACGGAGCACGTGCGACCGCGCTTTAGTTGGATGTGTGATCGTACGCGATAAACGCATCCTCACCACGGGATTTAACGGCTCCCCTGCCGGTCAGGACCATTGCGACGAGGTGGGACATCTCATGGTGGACGGACATTGCATCCGCACCATTCACGCGGAGACGAACGCCATCATTCAGGCGGCATTGCACGGCGTATCCACAAAGGATTCAACCTGTTACGTGACGCATCTACCGTGCATCAACTGCACCAAGGCGCTTATCAACGCCGGTATCTCGCGCATCGTTTACAGTGTGGCGTATCGCAGCGATGAGAATGCTTTGAATTTTATCAAAGCCGCCAACATCGAATTGGTCCATCAGGAATTGGTCGTCAAAAGTTAGGGTTCCCCCGAAAGAAATTTTTGTCGCTCCAGCGCAAGTTGACCCTGCGCTGGAGCGACGTTTTTTTAACCCATTTTTCTTGCAACGTACATCAGGGACGGACTTTCCTTTGCGGCATCCTGTTCGGTGATAGAACTGCCGAACGTATCCAACACGTCGACCACGGAAAAACCGTTTTCGCTCAATTGCCTTCTTTGGATGCTTTGCTCGATGTAGTAGTGCAAGGCTGAAAAATCATGACCTTCATCGTTATAGATGGCGTACTCTTCGGTGACGACACGCATTTTTCCGATCTTGGCATGGTTGGCAAGCTGTTTCAGCCAAAGAAGAATTGACTTCACCAAGCGGATGGGGTTACGGGAAAAGCCCAGGCGCGGACTCGTCCCTGTGTGCTCCCACAAACGGTTATGCGCAAGGAAGACCAACATCCCTCCAGCGCGCAGAACCCGCCTGAACTCTGCCAGGGTTTGCAGTCGCCCTTCGTGGCTGACGTCGTCGAGCACGTTGTTGGAGGCAAAAATAAAATCGAATTTGTCGGCGGGAAATGAATCCAGCTTGCGCATATCTGATTGGCGGATGGAAATCTCAGGCATGGCGGTCTGCATGTATTCAACCATCGCCGGAGAATAGTCAATCCCTTCGTATCGCTTTGCCAACGGCGCGAGATAAACTGACGTCCGCCCTGCGCCGACACCGATATCCAGCACGGTTTTCCCGGCGATGAAGGGCTGATACTTCAAAAATGTCATCGTTTCAACGCGCGTCAACGTGTAGTACGTGTACTCGTCCACGGCGCGGCGCGCGCCATAAACGGCGCTATTTACAGAGGCAGAAACATCTTCTTCAGTGGTATGCATGGATCGATCTTTCCTATTCAACAATAAACACAAAAGGACAAAGACCTGGCACGGTTGATTTGGATTTGCCGGTTTGGGTCACGGAACGCCCCAGCAGCGTATTGATGAGTGACAGATCAACTTTACAGATTTCCGGGTGGTTTGCAATCACTCTGGAGTACGGACATCGACCCAGGATCACGCGCGGACCTGCCGCGCCCGCCTCCCAATGCGCTTGATAGTTCAATCCGTTCAGCGTTTCGACCAACAGCGCCAGACGTTTTGACATCACCATCCCTTCACCTGATTTTTGCGGCGCGAGGGCAAGTGCGATGCGCTCCCCGATCTTTTTTGCATCCACCTCATCGGACAGAAGCGCATGCAACAGGATCGGAAGGTTATCGCCCTGGGCAGAGAGGGAAAGCGAGTACATCTTTTCGGGTCTCCCCCGCCCTTCCGAGCCGCGGACGGAGGTCATTTCCACGCGCCCATCTGAACACAGGACAGAGAGGTGATGCCGCACATTCGGCGCGGACAGCTTCAGCGCGCGCGCGATCTCCCGTGCCGAAGCGGAACGGGTTTTCTTGAGATGGGTCAGGATCTTTTGGCGGGAAGCGGTCATTGTTTTTTT
>CAYJPO010000173.1:0-3466 GCA_964372045.1 uncultured Anaerolinea sp. | reverse complement strand
CCCCGAGCTTGAGATCATCGGCGACCCGTTGTTCGTGATCGCCTTCAAGTCCGATGCGCTCAACATCTACAAATTGCTCGAAGCGATGGGACATCACAAGTGGAGTTTGAACGGATTGCATAAGCCGTCCTGCATGCACATCGCGATGACCCTGCGGCACACCCAGCCCGGCGTGAAAGAACGCTTCATCGCGGACCTGAAAACTGCCATTGACCATGTCAAGAGTCACCCCGAAGAGAAGGGCAATATGGCACCCATCTACGGCATGGCTGCCACCATCCCCATGCGTGGACTTGTCAGCGATATGCTCAAGAAATATCTGGACTTGATCTTCAAAGTGTAATGTCGGCGTACAGGCGCCCCACCCATGTCCGTCAACAAAATTGGCATTCAATGGACGGGTCGCCCCTACACCATCTCAATCACAACGAGGCACATCATGGAAAACCAATACGACCTGAAATCCGTCAAACTTCCCTATCACGCAGGCGGGCTATTGAAACTCTTTACATCGCTCGTCGAAGGTCCATTGAGCGGACTGCTCGCACCGAGCCTCCTGGACAGCGCAGGGCTCAACTGGCTGCGCAAACAACAATTCGACGAAAGCCCGACCTTTCACCCGATCCACCACACCGGCGACCTACAGACCGAAGCGGCGTCTGTGCCGGAGAGAGAATTTCCCAAGAAGGCTTCGGCTGTAAAAGGGTTTCAATTCGTGAGTATCCACGACTTCGCCAAAGCCTACCGCGCCGGCACGACCACACCTGAAGAGGTCGCCCAGAAAGTATTGGATGCCATAGCCGCCAGCGATAAAAATGACCCGGCGCTGAGAGCTTTCATCGCCGTGAACCGCGAAGATGTGATGAAACAGGCGCGCGAATCTACAGCACGCTTCAAAGCCGGTAAACCGTTGAGCGTCTTCGACGGCGTGCCCATCGCGGTCAAAGATGAAATTGATATGACGCCGTATCCCACCACGGTTGGCACCTCGTTCCTGGGGAAAACTCCCGCCAGGGAAGATGCAACCGTCGTGGCGAGATTACGAAGCGCAGGCGCGCTGCTCGTGGGCAAGAACAACATGCACGAGATCGGCATCAACGTGACCGGACTCAACCCACATCACGGCACGACACGCAACCCGTACAACACCGGGCACTACACGGGCGCAAGTTCCAGCGGATCAGCGACCGCCGTCGCGGCGGGGCTCGTCCCGGCAGCCATCGGCGCGGATGGAGGCGGTTCGATCCGTATCCCGTCATCGTTCTGCGGATTGGTCGGCTTGAAATCCACCTTCGGACGTGTGAGTGAATTCGGCGCGTACCCGCTGTGCTGGAGCCTCGCACACATCGGTCCATTAGCCGCCAATGCCACTGACGCGGCGCTAACCTACGCCCTCATCGCCGGACCCGACCCGAAAGACCTGATGTCGCTGAATCAGCCGCTGCCCTCGCTCAAAGGCTGGGATGATATGGATCTCAAAGGCTTGAAGATCGGCGTGTACTGGCAGTGGTTCCGTCATGCAGATGCTGAAACTGTCGCCGCCTGCGAAGCCATGCTCAAAGAATATGAAAAGATGGGCTGTGAGATCGTGGAGATCGTCATCCCGAACCTCGAAGCCAATCGCGTCGCCCATACCGTCAGCATCCTGAGCGAGATGGCGCAGTCGATGGAAGCGACCTACGCCGAACATCACAAGGAACATGCGCTGGATGTGCGCATCAACCTTGCGCTGGCTCGGAAATTCTCTGCGACCGATTATGTCATATCACAGCGCGTGCGCACGCGCATCATCAATCACTTCAACAACGCCTTCAAAAAAGTAGATGTGATCCTGACCCCCACCACGGGCGTATCTGCGCCGGAGATCAAACCGGGTGCGCTGCCGGATGGAGAATCTGACCTGAGCACGACGGTGGAGATCATGCGCTTCGTCACCGCCGGGAATTTGACCGGTCTGCCCGCGATCTCGTTCCCAGTTGGCTATACGCAAAAGAATTTGCCCATCGGGTTGCAGGCCATCGGTAAAGCCTGGGATGAGAAAACCCTCCTGCGCATGGCGCTTGCCGCCGAGCAGGTCATCGAACGCAAGGCTCCTCAGGTGCATTTCAAAATTCTTGGATAGTACGAGTTTCGCCCGATTGCTAAAAACCTTTTTTGTACACGGATCGAACGGAAGCCACGGAAAGAGCGGAAAAAAACATTAATAATCTGTACTCTCCGTGAAAAAGTAGCGCCACAGTTAAATGTGGAAGCGGGCAAAAGAGCCAAATTCACCGCGAAGAGCGCGAAGTTCGCAAAGATTTAATGTTCTCTTCGCGTTCTTTGCGAGCTTCGCGGTTCAACTCCGTGTACAAAGAATCTGTTCTTTCTGACTTTGCAAAAGTCATGCGCCTGACTTAAAACCTCACCTTACGCAGTCAATCCCGAAGGGATGAAAGGATTGTAGTAAAAAGTCGTGTGCTAGCCCAAATCCCGTAGGGATGATATGGGTTTTTAAGGGTTATGACACCCATTTCGACAAGCTCAATGCAGCGCCTTCGGGGTTGAATGTATGAGACCATTCTTTCTATAATCATTTGACCCCTACGGGGTCATCGCAATGGCGCGTAAGGTGACTTAAAAGAATCTTTTCTGCGTAGAACAAATATGCTAAAATAACTCCGATTTATTGGTATCCAAAAGGAGAGAGAGCATGGCAAAGAATGCTGAGTTGAAGACCAAATTGAACGATGCGAGCGTGGATGATTTTATAAACACCGTCGAAGATGAACAAACCCGCTCTGATTGTTTCGAGATCGCCAGGATCATGAAGCAGGCCACCAAAGCCGAGCCAAAGATGTGGGGCACGAGCATTGTCGGCTTCGGCACCTATCATTACAAAGGCGCGAGCGGACGCGAAGGCGATTGGATGCTGGTGGGTTTCTCGCCGCGCAAACAAAACCTCACGCTGTACATCATGGCAGGCTTCGACCGCTACAATGAATTGCTAAAAAAACTCGGCAAGTTTTCCACTGGCAAGTCGTGCCTGTATATCAAAAAACTGGCGGATGTGGATAAGAAAGTATTGAAAGAACTCGTCACCGAATCTGTGAAGGTCATGAAGCAACACGCCAAATGAAACCGCAAAAAGACCCGGAAGGGTTCGAACAGAAAACTTTAAACCGGTTTGCCGATTTTAAGAACAAACGAGTTCTTGAAGTGGGCTGCGGCGAAGGTCGCCTGACCTGGAAGTACGCGGGCGCATCAGCCCTGACCGTTGGTTTTGACCCTGACCATTCGGCGTTGCGCATCGCCCGAGCCGATTCTGCGACGCAATTAAAAACGAGGGATGGATCTCGCGGTACGTATGTTCACTTCATTGGTGCGAGCGCAAAACATATCCCCTTTTCAAAAGAGACATTTGATATCGCGGTCCTCGCCTGGTCACTCTGATGACTGGCGCATGAGAGCATGGTGCATGCTCTGG
>CAYJPO010000172.1:0-3503 GCA_964372045.1 uncultured Anaerolinea sp. | reverse complement strand
TCTTAGCGGTAATAAACAAAAGGGCGACCTTTGTGGTCGCCTTTACTTTACGATATTCACAAAATCCGCGAACAGACCGTACGCTGTTTCCACCGGTCCGCCGGTCATGCCGGGCTTCTCAGAGAGGACGATGGAGTAGTCGAGGATCACGTCGGTGCGGAAGGTGATACCGGTGCTGGAGTTCATCATCCCGTACAGCGACGAGGACGCATCCACCAATTGCGGGGAAACACTGGCAGCAACCTTGTCACCCATTTTTTCGGCAGAACAAACCAGCTTATAACGTTTGCCATCCGCTTTGGCTTTGGCGATCATCTCTGGGGTGATCCCGCGGATACCGGTGGGATTCACTTGCTGCGGTGTTATGGGCGTGTCCCATAACACGGTGACCAGCGCGGCGACCTTAATGGCGGCGTCCCAACCATCCACGTCGTTGGTGGGGTCTGTCTCTGCCAAGCCGATGGACTGCGCATATTTGAGCGCTTCATCATAGGTCTCGCCGTTTTCCATTCTGGAGAGGATGACGTTGGTGGTGGCGTTGAAGATGCCCTTGAAGGATTCCAAGTCCGCCAGCGGGAACGCCTCTCTCATGACCGAGAAAACGGGTGCGCCTCCCAGAACCGTTGACTCAAACAGGAACTTTTTTTCCTTCTCTTTCGCTAACGCGCTCAATTCACGATAACCATGTACCACCGGACCCTTGTTTGCAGTGATCGCGTGCATGCCCAACTCCAATGCCGTGCGGATATGGTCGAGCGCGGGTTGACCGGTCTGCGTGTTGACGGGGGAAGTTTCGAACATGACGTGGGCTTGAGAGTGTTTGATGACCGAAATCGAATCTTCCACTGGCAGCGTGGATAGTGACGAAATGGATTGTCCACTTTTTATCAATTCCACGACTTTATGAATATCCAATCCAGCTCCAGTTGGATGGACAGCATGTCCGTGCCTCCCGGTGGAGATGCCGGTGATTCTGTACGTAGCATTGTGAGACCACCAAAGGTTGTCCGATTTGTTTTGGAGAAGATATGCAAGCGAACGAGCGACATTTCCAAAACCGATGATCGCGATGTTGTAGTGCATGGGGTCTCCTCATGTCATTGCGAGGAGGGCGTTTTTCCCGACGAAGCAATCTCGAAATTAATACAGGAGATTGCTTCGGGCAAAGAACAAGTGCGCCCTCGCAATGACGTTAAATAGGCGGATATGGGTAGGCTCTTCGTCCCTGCAGCGGGCGGGGGAAGATTTTCGTTTCACAAACTTCTTCGGCACGGAGGAGGAGGGCAGATATCTCTCTCGGGCTGAGATAAGGCTCGAAGAGGGTTGACCAGCTCTCAGTCGAGGAAAGAGGCGCGAGCAATTCGTTTGGGATGGCTTGACCGGCAAAGTCCCACAGCACGGTGCGAAGTTTATGATCCTCGTGGAAGCAGATCCCATGATCGATGGCATAGAGGTGACCGGTTCCCTCTTCAAAGAAAACGTGACTGCCCTTGCGGTCAGCGTTATTGGCGAGGAGGTCGAAGATCACAACCGGGCGCAGTTTATGTTTATCTTCAACGGTGAAGTTGAAGTAATGATATTCAACATCGTACTCGATATATTGCTGAAGCGAACCGGGACCATGCGGACCGTCCTCGCGATAGACTGTGAACGGTACGATGTGAAAGCCGAGCGCCTCGCTCAATTGATACGCGGCGACTTCGCGCAGGGCAAGCGTGTTATCGGGAAAATCCCACAAGGGCTGTTCACCCTTGCACGGCTTGTATACGGCTTTGACCGTTTCACCCTCATGATGAACGTCAACCAGAAAAGTGTAATTCGAACCCAGCATGAACTGACCGCGAAGGTCATACTCGCCGTCAGTGAGAGTGGCTCGGAGTTTTGGGGAAGCGGGGGTATTCATGAAATAGTCAAAGGTCACAAGTCAAAGGTCTGAGACTCGACTTGTGACCTTCGACCTGTGACTGATCTTCTAATGCAAATGCCCGTTCTTCTTCGGACAGAAATGTCCTTCCGGCTCCATCGGTTGACCGCACTGCGGGCAAACCGGACGTCCGCGCGAAGAGACTTCCTGCCCCCAGCGGGCGAGGCGGCGCATCTGTGTGCGTGTCGCCCAGAAGCGGACTTGTGCAGCAGAGTCGACATCCTGTTCCTCGGTCAACAATTCCTTGGTGAAGACCACCACGCGGTCGCGTTCCTTGTCATAACCAAGACCGATCTCACCGGCGCGGAAGAGCGGATCCACCGGCGGGTGGATGCGCATCCCGTCTTCGATGTAATCGCCTGAGGCTTCTTCCAGTTCGGGGTTCTGCTGGCTGATCTGCGCGAGGAATTGCTCGATGCCGATGGCAAGCGAGACCAACTGCGCCTTCTCGATAATAATGGTGATGGTGCGGTTATCCTGATAGGCTTGCAAATAAAACACACGCTGACCGGGTTTGCCGATGGCGTCTGCTGTAAGATGGTCGCAGGGATCTACGTCGATTTCAAAGCGGGGCATAAGTTACCTTTTTTGAGAGTATACCATTGTATAATGCAGGCACCTTCGCCAAAGGAGTTGCCATGTACGATAAAAAAACGCTCGAAGAATTGGAAAAGACGCTTTCCGATTGGGAGCAGACCTCCCTTAAAAAAGCATTGAACCAACTGCCCGAACGCGCCGAAGAATTTATCACTACCTCCTCCGAACCGATCCACCGACTTTACACACCGCTCGACCTAGGGGACACAGACTACGCCTCTTCTCTTGGATTTCCGGGTGAGTACCCGTACACAAGAGGAGTCCACCCGACGCTTCATCGCTCCAAGCTGTGGACGATGCGCATGTTCGCAGGTTTCGGTACTGCCGAAGAGACGAACCAGCGCTTCAAATACTTACTCGAACAGGGTCAGACCGGTTTGAGCATCGCCTTCGACCTGGCGACGCTGATGGGCTACGACACCGACCAACCCGAAGCGCTTGGCGAGTTTGGCAAATGCGGCGTGGCAGTTTCCTCGTTGAAAGACATGGAAATTTTGCTGGATGGCATTCCACTCGAAAAAGTTTCCTCCAGCATGACCATCAACTCGCCCGCATCCATCATCTGGGCAATGTACCTTGCCGCCGCTGAAAAGCAGGGTGTACGGCTCGATCAACTGCGCGGGACTCTGCAGAACGACATCCTCAAGGAATTTATCGCGCAGAAGGAATTCATCTATCCGCCGGAACCTTCGATGCGCCTCGTGGTGGATACGATGGAGTTCGGCGCGCAGCATGTGCCGCAGTGGAATACGATCTCCATTTCGGGTTATCACATCCGTGAAGCCGGTTCGACCGCCGCACAGGAACTGGCGTTCACGCTGGCGGACGGCATGGAATATGTCCGCTGGGGCGTTGCGCGCGGTATGGACGTGGACGAATTCGCGCCGCGCCTGTCGTTCTTCTTCAACGCGCACAACGACTTCTTCGAGGAGATCGCCAAATATCGCGCCGCCCGCCGCATTTGGGCGCGTGAGATGCGCGA
>CAYJPO010000171.1:0-3549 GCA_964372045.1 uncultured Anaerolinea sp. | reverse complement strand
ACTAGCCAGCCAGCGGCGAACGAAAATTCCCTGATTGACAACGTCCCCTAAATTCGCTAAACTATACGAAAGACAAAATCTACACGCAAGGGTAAGCCTATGACAAAAAATTCCGCGCCAGCACATATCAGCGCAAAAACCATGCTACCTGCCGCCATCACCGGCTGGGAGATGTTTTTGCTCGACCAGGGACGTTCTCTCAACACGGTCAAAGCCTTTCTCTCCGATGTGCGCCTGCTTAATCAATTCATTCCCGCCGACCAAACCATTGGAGCCATTACGACCGATGACCTGAACCGCTTCTTCGACTGGATGGAAAAGGGACGCGGCATTCCGTGCAGTCCCAAGACCCTTTCACGCCGCATCACATCGGTCAAGTCATTCTTCCGCTGGTTGAGCCAATACGGCATCCTGACGATCGACCCGGCGGAGAAGGTCATGCAGCGTTCCGCGATCAGCCCGCTGCCGCAGGTGTTGTCGCAGGATGAATACGACGCCATCCTCCTGGCAGCAGACCGTCACCGCCGTGACAAAAAGCCGGATGCGCGACCTTACAGCCTGGTGTACCTCCTGCTAACTACCGGCATTAAAAAAAGCGAGTGCCTCGGCATCCACGTCAACCATATTGACCTGGACGGGAAACAAGCGCCGTTCCTTTTCGTCCGCTATGCCAGCCCTGCCAACCGCTACAAGGAACGCAAGATCGAACTCGAAGAAGATTGGATTGCCGCCTACAATGAATATATGGCGCAATACCAGCCTGTGGATCAGGTCTTTCCCTGGTCGCCGCGCAGGCTCGAATATTTGCTTGAAGACATTGGCGAGGAAGCCGGTCTCGATAAACACCTTTCCTTCGATATGTGCCGCTGGACCTGTGCCCTCCAAGACTATCAGAACGGCGTCGATCCGGATAAGATCCGTCAAAAACTCGGCGTTTCCAAGATCCAATGGCGCGAATTGTTCATCAAACTAAAACAACTCAACGGCGAATTGAAATGAAGAAAATCCCCATTCTAAAAACGGATGGGGATTTTTCTTTAAGTGACATTTTCATTCGGCAACAAATTATCGGGCGGGCGTATCACCGAAAAATAGACAACACGTTGGGTCGTATCTTTCAGGCGGTGCCGGTGCGCAGGGCGGTAACCGGGAATCCAAACGATCTCATCATGAGCGCATAACAGAGGCCAGTGGTCGCGGGCGCGCTGCGGAACTTTTTCATTGACGAAAAAATCGGAGAGCTTCTGGGAATGTCCATCCATGCCAAGCGGGGAAAATTGATCGCCCTGCCGCCGCACTCGCAGCGTGAAAGCATCGGGCAATTTGTCCGCATCCAGCCAGACCTGGAACTGATCCTCGTTCCGCTCGGATTGCTCCTGTGCCAGCGAGGGCAATCGCCAGACTTCACAGTTAAGTTTCCATCCGCCTGCCAACGCGATCTGACCAGGCACGGAGATCGGACATGTCTCATCAGCGAACAATTGGGGCCAGCGGTCGAAAGGCAGTTCGGCATCCGGTGTGCAGATATAAACCGAATTTGCTTCGCGGAAGATGTGCAAGCCGGCCTTCAATTCCTTGCGGGCAGACTGGCTGGGCGAATTGATGATCTGCGCTGCGCGTTCCAGCACTGTGAAGGTGATCTCCATACCGGGTCGAATGGTCTGCATGGCATGTTTAACAAGGTTGCGCTGGAGACCATGAGAACATTTTACAAGCCGGTCTGCATCAAAGGTGATCATATTCTCTTCCGCAGACACCACGGTTTCCTGCCAGGCGTGTTCGAGCGTTTCCATCACAAAGGTGTAATCGCTTTTCAGCGACTGAGACATGCGCTGGATCGCCTCGCGAAATTTTGGATTATACGATTCAAGCGTGGGGATCAGAAGATGACGGATGCGGTTCCGCTGGAAGTTGAGCGAGTCATTGGTCGAATCATAATGAGGACGAAGCCCATGCACGGCGCAGTACACGACCGTCTCTTCGCGCCAAAGATCGATCAGCGGGCGAACAACGGGAATTTCCGGGTCAAACAACTTGATAATGGAGCGATAGGACATTCCCTTCAAACCCGCGATCCCGCTCCCTCTCAGGAAATGCATTAAGACCGTTTCCACCTGGTCGTCGGCTGTGTGCCCAACCGCCACCGCCTGCGCCTTGTGCCTGCGGGCAAGGTTGAACATGAATCGATATCGAAGCATGCGGGCAGCCTCTTCGATGGACAGCTTGTTCTCGTCGGCATATCCGCGCACATCTGCGCCATCGATCACACAGGCAAGCATCAACCGGGCGGCGGTCTTTTCGACCATCCGGGCGTCATCAACCGATTCGGCGCGCAGGCGGTGGTCAAAGTACGCGACAATAATCGGGTATCCCGCCTGGCGCAAGACTTCCATCAAACACAGGCTGTCCGGTCCGCCTGAAACCCCCACGATAATGGGGAGATTTCGGATCAGCCCGCATTCGTTCTTCAGGATCGCATCAAGATTTTCATCCATTAGATTTGATAGAGTTCCACCAGCACCCCACCCGTGGATTCGGGGTGGACGAAGGCGTATTTCTTACCATCCGCGGCCGTGCGAGGCTCTTCATTGATCAAACGGATATTCTTTGATTTCAGTTCTTTTATCATGCCTTCGATATCGTCCACTTCAAGGCAGAGGTGGTGCATGCCGGGTCCGCGTTTGGCGAGATATTTGGCAATCCCGGAATCGTCCGTGGTCGGCATGACCAGTTCCACTTCTGCACCGGCAAGCGGAAGGAACGCCACCTGCGATTTCTCGGCGGGGACATCGCGCAGTTCGTGCAATTCGATCCCAAGCGCATCGCGCCAGAATTTAAGGGACTTCTCCATATCGTCAACGACGACTGCAACGTGATTGATGGCTTTGATCGTGGGCATTGATTCTCCGTGTTCAGTTTTATTTTAAAATTTCAAGCGCGATCGGCAAAGCAAGCCCCGCCCATTGCGCGTACATGCTTCCCGAGGGATGCAAGCCATCTGAAGCGATCAACGTCCCATCGTCCACGGCTTGACGCGAAACGGGCGTCACATCCACATAATGCGCGCCCGCTTTTTGAGTTTCTTCAAAATTGACTTGATTGAACATGTCGATCTCATTCGCGATCTGGTTCGCGTCCCTGCCTGCGGCGAAGGGAGTGACTCCCCAATCGGGAATGGAAAACACAATGACGCGGTTCACATCGCCGCCTGCGTATTCGATGGCTTTGCCGAGCAGGAACTTGAAACCTTCGCGGTATTCATGGATATCGTACCCGCGATATTGATTGTTGACACCGATCAATAAAGAAACCAGGTCATACGGAGGCTCGACGGTATTTGATTGAATTCCCTGCCAGAGTTCATCGGTCGTCCAGCCTGTGCGGGCAATGATGGTGACATCGGCGGGTAAACCTTCGTTCGCGAGCAGGGCAGCGAGTTGGTTGGGAAATCGTTCCGCCACGTCCACGCTTTCGCCGATGGTGTAGGAATCGCCTAAGGCTAAGTATCGAAAGTTCATTGATTTCTCCGGTGTCGAAACTGGCTTGGCT
>CAYJPO010000170.1:0-3875 GCA_964372045.1 uncultured Anaerolinea sp. | reverse complement strand
TAAGGAAGAATTTTTTTCCTCAACGTAAACCCCATTTAGTATAGCAAATTCATCTGCGATTTCATGATTAGTAAATTCAAAATAGACTACATCTCTGAAATAAATCGCTAATGTGGTAGATAAGCCAAGGGCGTGATCAGGTTTGTTGCCTTGCCCCAAAAAATCCGTGACGCTTACCGGGCTTGTATCTACCAACGATTTATTGAAAAACGGAAATTTCGAGAAATATGAAGATACAAAGAGTGGGGCTAAGCCTCCACAAAATAGGGCTATGAAGCCAACAAGCAAGAATTCGACTAAAACCACAAAACTTACTAGACCTGTTGAATTCAGTCGCGAAAGTAATGGTAATAGAACGGGCTCGTGCAATGATGTAAATAGGACATATGATAAATAGCCACCGATTATTGATGTGAGTATAGAAACACCATACATAAGCGCTTTATTTTGTTGAGATTCATTTACATGTGTTGCGCAGTAAGGAACGCTTATTTTTATCGAGCGGGTTGTTGTTTGCTTTCCGTGTCTAGTAACGATACTTGGAGTTAGGATTATGGTAGTGTATTTGGATCCGCCGCAGTAGACACACTTCTCGGGAAATTTGAAATCAAATTTAACAGGCACTTCAATTTTCTTGCGCACGGCAAAAGTTTCAGGTTTTAGCCAATCCATATGATTCTCCTAATTATTGTTGATTAATAATACACATTGAAACCGACCGCCGAACTATGTATTAACCGAACCATTCGGTATATCAGCTTATATATTTTACCCTGCCAACTCTGCCTTCTTGCCAAACCCATCCCATGCCATCGAGTGCAAAAGGGACTTTTTCGCGGGCACGGCTTGTACGCGCTTGAGCCAGTCGGCTTCGGCGGCGCGGCTTTCGCGCACGCATGCGGCTGTGAACTCGGCGCGCTCCTTTGTGGATGCGTTGTTGTGAAGTTTCAACGCGTCAGCGATAAATCGCTTCTCCAGCGCGTCGCGGTCGGCGGCGTAGGTCTGCATCCGTTCGGGGTAGTTGAGCAATGTGGCGCGGTGCAGGCGTTCGTGCGACCAGAACAGGGAGTTGGCATCCGCTTGATGGGTGGGGAGGGGCTCCCGTTCCAGAAACGAGGCGGCATCCACCCAGAACGGCTTGAAGATGCTCGTGCATGGAGCGGATGTCCCCGTGGCGAATACGAGCGGATGATCCCCATCCAGATATGCCACCATTGAAGCTGTGCTCTGGCTGATGCGGATGGGACCGAACCCGGCGTGCATGCAAATGTCAACCTCGGTCACGCCGTTTTGCGGGTCGAAGTGCTCATCCTTGTGATGGCGCAGGGTTGCCAGCATGGATTCGATGCCGACCTTCCCTTTTTGTGCGTCGAGTGTGGCGATGGTCGTCTCGCGTCGTTTCAGCCCCTTGCCGAAGTTTGTGTAAATAAGATCGGAGAAGTCACGCGCGAGGTGGAATTGGTTTTGCGATCTGGAGAAGCCTTTTTGAACGGCGAGGTCAACCAGCCCCTGCGAAGCCAGATCGAATTCCGCGCCGATGGTCAGACAGTTGGAGATGCTGTACACATCCTTTACCTGGCGCGCCGCCCATTGTTTGTCCACAGTTTCGAGCACCCAGGCGTCGTCCGCGTTGGCGATGATGAAGCTGTTGTGATAGTAGGTGGTGTTGCCGTGCGCGGTGCAGTTGCCGCCCTGACCGAATGTTTCAAGCAGGTCGATGATGATCTGCAGTGCCTCGCGCGGCGTGACAGCCCGCTCCAATGCGGCGCGCAGCATATCCATGCCGAGCAGGGCAGGTTCTTTATTGGCTGGGATCTTGGAAAAGATCGCCTCGTTGCCGATGACCAGACCGTGTTCGTTGACGCCGATCTCGCCGCCCCACATCCAGAACGGTTTGGAGAGCAGAATGGCATACGTCCGTTCCACCTGCGGGATCTCGATGTAAGTGCATCTGACTGTACTGCCCACCGGATGATCCGCGGCGGGAAAATGCACCATCGATTGTCCTTCGTTCGGTGGACGGTCTGAATTTTTTCCGAAGATGGCGACGCCATCAACGGTGGCGAGTTTTGTGGCGATCAAAGTATCACACATGGCTGCCCCGATATTGGTTGAAGTTTTTTGAGTATAGCACAGCAAAATGCGAAATAGATCGAACCCGCTGCAAGGAGCGGGTTCGATAACAGAGTCGGCGGCGCGGCGCTGGAAAAAGATTATCTGATGTGGACCACCCGATACGGAGTATTCTTGACCATATAATCAAGCAGACCCTGTTGTGAAGAATCGTGTTTGACCGCTTCTTCTGCCGCCTGAATTGCCTCTTCGAAGTCTTTCCCATTCCAAAAGGAAACTGCCTTGTTCCGCCAGGCTTGCGGAAAGTCCGGATCGGCTTTGAGGGCTTTATCGAAACAGTCAGCCGCCTCGCTCCATTTTTTCAGCTGCATCAGGGTCACACCTTTGTTGTTCAAACACGAGGCATGTAACGGATTGACCGCCAGGGTCTTGTCATAGGCTTCCACTTCCTGCTTTCGGATCTCAACATCGTCCTCAGTGCCGATGTAGCTAAGATCCTTGCCCAGATCATAAAGCAGGTCGGCGAATGCGATCAGCACAGTACCGCCATTGGTGGTGCTGTCGTTCCGTATTTCCTCGACAGCTTTTTTGCACGCATCCCAATCCTCTTTTTGCAGGGTTTTCAATGCCTCGATGGCTTTATCCGCGGTCTGGCTCTCGGAAGAATCGAGGGTTAAGATTATCTGTTTTATGTTCTTGTTTTTTACAAGGGTATCGATATCCATTTTGATGCTCTCCTTTCATGAGCCGTAATAGACATCCATCAAACCTGTGTTCCGACTTTTTTATCCCCGCCAGTCTCCGATCCCATCCCAGATACTTTCGAGATTTCGTGGAGCGCCGCGAACTTCATTCAGCTTTTTGAATTCCTCGTGGGCTGCCAGCATCAGATCCATTCCAGCCGCACTGTTGAGTGCGCTCCCCACCCGCCGGACCTTTAGCTCTCCCGGAGTATTTTCACCTCTGATAAATCCCTGCGGATTGCCGCGGTAGGTGAATATAAGCTGGTTCACCGCGATGGAAAACCATAAGCCCTTGCTCAGAGTTTTTGCCAGTCCTGATGAAAGATCCAATTCAAGGAAAGCGAGGGCAACCTCGCCTTTTAGCTTCTTATCCTCCCCGTTGATATATCCCAGCAGCAATTCCCCGCTGCTTTCATCACCTGACTTGACCAACTCAGCGATTGCTTCCCTGCGGACGTGATCATCCGTTGATCGGGCTGCGGACAGAAGATCAACAATTTCGGGAACTGCCTGTCTCATTCATCCTCCGAAAGGTGTTGCCCCTTGCCAATCAATGGTGAAAAAAGGTACAAATAGATTATAGCACTCGTGTCAAGCGGCTTTCAAGGTTTCCCATCTTGCGATGAGCATCTTCACACGCACCCGCACGCGCGCATCAGCGTTCGATGCCGCCCACAACGCGCTTGTCTTGCGGTAGACCGCGTCGTCAAGTTTTTCGAAATCCGCCCATTCGGTCTCCATGAATTCCTTCATCTCCGAGGGCGTGTCCCAATAATAGAAGAACGAAAAATCCTCTTCCATTTTTTTGACAAACCACCCGTTGGATTCGGCTTCTCTCATGGCTTGATTCGCCGCCGCATCATCTGCCACCCCTCTGGGCATATCGGTCAAACTACCCGATGGCTGCCAGCCCGCCGAGGAAACGGTTTCCACCGACCAGTTGTTCTCCACCGGTCGCAGGTCTATCAAGATTCCATTTGGCTTGATCACCCTGTAAATTTCGCCCAGAGCATGCACCATGCTCTCATGCGCCAGTCATCAGAGTGACCAGGCGAGGAC
>CAYJPO010000169.1:0-3976 GCA_964372045.1 uncultured Anaerolinea sp. | reverse complement strand
TTTGGGAATTGCATTGCTGGTGGCTCTTATATTCTTATTTGGTTCCACGCAGTCTGTTTCAGGTAAGGTCAATACTTCCCATCGCTCCAATCAATCTTTTACCTCCATTTCCCCGATCATTGCGCGCCAAACGCCCGAACCTGATGCCGGGTTGGACCCCATCATCGAGTGGATCACCTTCATCGGCAGCGAGATAGACGACAATGTTGTTGATGGCGCGGTGGATGTCCAAGGGAATTATTACTTCATCGGCAACAGTCATGCGGTCGAATACACATACGCCGAAGGGAATAATGAGATCCTAGTCTGGAAGATGAGTCCTGCAGGCGTAATCATATGGCAAGCGTCCATCCCTGCCTCGCCAACCAGCATTGGGAACAACCTCATCATCACCGATGACGACAGGATCTTTATCGCCGGTCTCAGCATGGCAACCTGGGGGAATCCGATCGAACCGTTCCACGGAGTACGGGATGCGTTCCTGGCAGAGATCGATGAAAACGGCTCCATCCTTTGGCACACGTTCGTGGGAACAGAGCTGGAAGATGATATTAACGACGTTGCGGTTAATTCTGCTGGGGATATCTATCTTGCCTTTGAGAACAGGGATCCAGAAACATTTATATCCATGCTGACCATTGCAAAACTCGATGGGAGCGGGCAGACGCAATGGCTCCGCCCGCTCAATACCGAAGGGGACGGATTCTTCTATGACATTGTCATCGCCCCAAATGGCAGCATCTTTGCCGCAGGGCAGAGTTATACCGCGTGGGGCGAGCCCATACATCCTTTCGCCAATGATGCGGATGGCTTTCTGGCAAAGATAGACAGCGAAGGCACTTTGATCTGGCACACCTTCATGGGCGGCAATGGGGAAGATGATGCTTATCGTATCCTCCTGGATGATGAGGGAAATATTTATAGTTGCGGGTACAGCAACGCGCCATGGGGTGATCCTCTAAACCCGCATACCGGCGACGGCAATTTCGACCCTTACATTGCCAAGACCGATCCAAACGGCAATCTCATCTGGCACACCTTCTTCGGCGCCGCAGGCGATGATATCGACGCAAGTTTTCAATATGGCAATTCCGGGAATTTACTTCTGGGCGGTACCAGCGCAAATACCTGGGGGACTCCACTCAATCCTCATATCGGCGGCGATGACGTGTTTATTGCCGAGGTCGATCTAGATGGCGGGTTGGTATGGAATACTTTTTTTGGTTCCTCGGGGAATGATTTCCTGAGAGTATTGTTGCCATTAAGCGAATCAAACCTGTTAATTGGCGGGTCGAGCAATTCATCATTCGGGAATCCGGGCACTCCGCCATCAGGCTCCGAGGATGCATTTATCGCCAATATAAATCTATTGGGTGCGCCGCCAGTGGTGGTCGCTCCCCCGCCGCAAGTGGAAGAACCCGGAACGTATCGAGCGTCGGGTCCATATGTGCCGGAGATCACCCGGTACATTCCCGCCCCGCAGGATGTCTCCACCAAACCCGGTGTCGTCGGAAACAACATCCTGGCGGCAGTCTTCTTGATGCTCCCCTTTGCCGTGGCAGTCGATCTGTTCACTCGTTTCTTTGATGAAAATGAAACCAGCCTGGTGGAAAGATTTGCTTTTGTCGCAATGATCAACGAATTGCAGCAGCGAACAAAAAGCTTTTTTGCCCGCATGACAGAAAAAGGCAGAAATGTGCTCGAAGTCTTTGGGATCATCGGGGTCATGTTCTTTTATGGGCTCGTCTTTTCGCTTTTGGATGAGGCTTGGAATCCATTCACACTAAAAGGCGTGCTTCTCTTCTTGGAGATGATCGTTGCCTATGGCATCGTGGGTATCCTGGACGATATCCTCCAATGGCGCAGGATCCGCAAATGGCAGGCCTCTGCTGAACTATCCATTCGCCCCACCAATATTTTTCTGGCACTCGCATCTCTGGGTACATCCAGAGTCCTGTCTCTTTTGCCAGGCTTGATGTTCGGCTCGCCGGAAGCTCTCAAAGTGGATGAAGAAAAACTGACCAAACAACAAACCCAGACCCTGACTCGCATCAGTTCAATGACATATCTATTCACCTGTATCGGCGCATGGGGATTAACAAGCCTGACCTACATCCTAAAAGAGCGACTGGTCGACGATAATGCGCTTGCCGTTGTTGGCGGTTTCGAGGCATTCCTGCTGATCGTCTTTGCCGTTGCGCTTGAGAATGTCTTCGTTCAACTTCTGGGAATTTCGGATGGACTTGGACGTAAATTAAAAAAGAGCAACCGCTGGGGTTGGGGCATCAGCCTGGTGAGCTGCGCGTTCGTGTTCCTGCACACCCTGTTAAACCCGCGCAGTACCTTCATCGAATCGTTGCAGCAGGGAAATACTACCTTGTTCATCGCTGTCACTGGGTCGTTTATTGTGCTTACGTTTGCGGTCTTTTTTATTTCCAGATGGCGCAAGAGTAGAAAGCCTGCCAAGGAATAACTTCAAGACGACCGCACCGCAGAAATTCTAGAAACCCAACTACGAAGGCACAAAGAAGAGCTTTGGTGCCTTCGTCTATTTTGGGCTTCGTCAACACTTTATCAGTATAGGCGGAATTTGTAACCACGTTCATAATATGACATGCATCTCACGACTGTATGACTAACGTCTCAAATTCTGGTTTATTAACCTCTTACCACATCGAATTGGGTTGCTTGGGGCTATAATTGTGACCCGAATTAGAATATTACACAGTTTCGCTTGGCTGGATGAACAATTCATTCGATCTTCCTTTCCGGTCGACGATAAAAAGTAACCAAAGTGAGAAACAGCGATCATTTAGGAGCAAATCATGTCAACCAACAAAATTACGTCCATTCGAAAAGTGGCGATCAGCACCGGCGGCGGCGACGCCCCTGGTTTGAATGCAGTCATCCGCGCAGCGACGCTTTCCGCGCTCAAACACGGCTGGGAAGTGTACGGGATCCTCGACGGCTTTCACGGCATCCTCTCACCGGAAGAATACCCGGACGGCGGCTTCGTTCCGCTCACGCGCCAGAAGGTCAACGGCATCACTCATCTCGGCGGGACCATCCTTGGCACCAGCAACCGTAACAATCCGCTGCGCTACCCGATCACCCGACCCGATGGCACCATCGAAGAAGTCGACCGCACCGATGAGATCGTGCGTGGCTTTCGCCTGCATCATATCGACGCGCTGATCACTGTCGGCGGCGACGGCTCGCTGGCGATCGCCAACGTCCTTTCCAAGAAAGGCTTGCGGCTTATCGCCGTGCCCAAGACCATCGATAATGACCTTAATAAAACAGATGTGACCTTCGGCTTCGACACCGCCGTCGGGTTTGCCACCGAAGCGCTCGACCGCCTACACTCCACCGCCGCATCGCATGGGCGTGTGATGGTCGTGGAAGTGATGGGGCGCTACGCCGGTTGGATCGCGCTGCACTCAGGCGTGGCTGGCTCCGCTGACGTGGTACTCATCCCTGAACGTCCATACGACATCCACAAAGTGGTCGAAAAGATCCGTGAGCGCGAGGAACGCGGCAACAAATTCACCATCGTGGTTGTCGCGGAAGGCGCCGTCCCCAAGGGTGGTCACATCTCGGTTGTGGAAAAAGAAGCCGGTCGCGCAGAACGCCTGGGCGGCATCGGCGAGAAAGTGGCGGCAGAGATCCACGAAATCTCGGGCAAGGAAACTCGTGTGGTGGTGCTCGGTCACTTGCTGCGCGGCGGCTCACCGACCTCGTTCGACCGTCTCACTGCCCTGCGCTTTGGCGCCGCCGCCGTCCGCGGATTGGCGGCTGGTCACTCCGGCGTGATGGTGGCACTCGATCCACCACATGTTAAATACGTGCCCATCGAGGAAGCCATTGGGCAGATGAAAACGGTCCCAATGAAATCAGACATCGTGCTCACCGCCGAGGAACTCGGCATTACCTTCGGTTAACGAACGCACTGAAAAACACAACCAGGGCTCACGGA
>CAYJPO010000168.1:1536-4400 GCA_964372045.1 uncultured Anaerolinea sp. | reverse complement strand
GCATTGCTTCCGCCGAACGCGAATGAATTGGACATGATGTTCTTCAGCTTCGCGCTTTGCTTTCCCTCGGTTACATAATTAAGATCACACTCGGGGTCTGGGACCTTGTAATTGATCGTCGGCGGGATGACCTGGTCGCGCAGGGAGAGCACACAGCCGATCAACTCCAGCGCGCCGCTGCCAGCGATGGAATGTCCGAGCGCGGCTTTGTTGCCGGAGACGGGAATTCCATACGCATATTCACCAAATACTTCCTTGATGGCGGCGGTCTCGTTCTTGTCGTTCCATTCCGTGCCGGTGGCGTGCGCGTTGATATAGTCGATGTCTTCCAATTTAAGACCGGCATCCATCAATGCGCGCTGCATGGCTTGAGCGGGACCGGTCTTCGTCGGCTGGGTGAGGTGACTGCTATCCGCGCTGGCGCCGTAGCCTTTGATCTCCGCCAGGATGGGCACACCGCGTTTCAAGGCGTGACTCTCCGACTCCAAAACCAAGATGCCCGCGCCTTCGCCGAGCACCATGCCGTCTCTATCTTTGCTGAATGGGCGGCAGGCTTCGGCGGGATTATCTACGCGATTCGAAACGGCATGAAGCGAAACCCACGCGCCGACCACGGCAGGGGCGAAGGGTGAGTCCGCCGCGCCGGTGATGGCGATGTCGAGCATCCCAGTGCGGATCATGTTGAAGGCGTAGCCGATTGAATGCGCCGCCGTCGAGCAAGCCGCATCCACGTTCATCAATGGACCTTGAAAACCATGCTTGATCGAAATGTTTGCGCCCGGTGCGATGTTCATCGAGACCGGAATGGTGAACGGACTCATTCGATTTTGCAGGTAAAAACTTTTGAAGAACTGGTCAGACGCGCTGTACCCGCCAATGGAACTGCCGACGATGACTCCCACTTCGGCACGGTTCACATATCCATTTTCCATGTGCGCATGCGACAAGACCTGCTCGACCCCCACCAACCCAAGTTGCGATGAGCGGCTCATGCGCCGCGCTTCCTTGCCTTTGAAATGTTCGCTCTCTTCGCACCCCCGCGCGATGCCGCCGATCTTCGATGGCATGTCTGCAAAGATGGTTCCATCCAGCGAGACGACCCCGGAACGACCCGTCAACAATCCGTTCCAAAATTCGTCCAACGTACTCCCCAATGGACTTGCGACCCCCATCCCTGTGATGACCACGCGTTCTGTTCGGGACATTCGATCCTCCAATCGTTTCTAAATTTCGAATCAAAACCAACTAAAAATGATGATCGGTGGATTGCCTTGAAAAAATTCTAACATAAACAGGCATCACCCTTATACAAACCGTCACAATCATTCGCAGACTGTTTTTCTCAATACTGCCTTTTGGACTTTGCCCATTGCATTGCGCGGCAGATCTTTTTTGAAGAAGATGGATTTGGGACTCTTATACGGCGCGAGCCGCTCACGGCAAAACGCGATCAAGTCTGACCCGGTAACTGCGGCGCCTTCATGGAGCACCACCACGGCTGTGACCTTTTCTCCCCATTCCCGGTCGGGGCAGCCGATGACTGCGCAGGCATCCACCGCGGGATGCTCCGCCAGCACACGCTCCACTTCGGGCGGATAGATGTTCAGTCCGCCGCTGATGATAAGGTCTTTCGAGCGACCGCACAGCGTCAGGTAACCGTCAGCTTCGAGGTAGCCCAAATCTCCGGTCTTGAACCAACCGTCGGCGGAGAAAGAGGCGGATGTCTTCTCTGGCTGTCGCCAATAGCCTTTGAAGACGTTCGGTCCGCGCAGCTGTACATCCCCAATTTCTCCAGTTGAAAGAATCTCGCCCGTCTCCGAATGGACGATGCGGACTTCCACGTCGGGCAACGGCGTACCCACCGAGCCAATGCGCCGCTCACCGTTCAGCGGATTGGAACAATTCATTCCCGTTTCGGTCATGCCGTAGCGTTCGAGCAGGGTGTAGCCGAAGGTCTTTTGAAAACCGGTGAAGGCTTCGTCAGGCAGGCGGTCTGAACCGGAGGTGATAAGGCGCACGCGAGAGAGGTCGTATTGTTGCCCGTCCGGAAAATCCAGCAGGCGTTGATGAATGGTGGGCACAGCCATGAAGACCGTGCATGTTCCGCTGGAAAGAAGTTCAAGCGTTCTCTGTGGGTTGAACTCGCGCATGAGCAAAGTGGTTGCACCTGCGTGCAAGGCTCCGTGCAAGGCGACGAACAATCCATGCACGTGGAAGATGGGCAGGACGTGAAGCAAGGTGTCATCTGCTTGCCATCCCCAAGCTTCATGGAGAGATTGGAGATTGGAGATCAAATTGCCGTGCGTGATCTCTGCGCCTTTGGGTCGCCCCGTTGTGCCGCTGGTGTAGATGATGACGGCGGTGTCAGAGGTTGCGCCGGTGGTCGAGTAGCCTGAGGCGATAGCCGAAGGCGTATCGAGACCACGAGATTGATAATTGGTAAGTAGTAATTGGAAGCGGCTTGGTTCGGTTGGGTCGAGAAAGATACATTCTTTCAGATCTGGCAAAGATGGAAGAATAGTATGAATCTTTTCTTTGGCTGACTCGATCGCGAAGAAAAGTTTTGCGCCAGAGTCTTCGAGAAAGTATTGCAACTCATCGGGCGGATAGGCGAGGTTGAGCGGCAGGACGATGGCTCCCAAACGAATCGAAGCAAGGTGCAATAAGATGAACTCGATGGATTTGGAAAGCTGCAAGGCAACACGGTCACCGGGTTGGAGACCGAGGCTTTGCAAATATCCCGCCGTGCGGTTGACCTGCTCATCTAGTTCTGCGTAGGTCAATCGTTGCAGAGGCGGGTCGAGAAATTCCAACGCGACCTTGTTGGGATATTTGCGAACGTTTTCGGAGAAGGATTCTAAAAA
>CAYJPO010000168.1:0-1436 GCA_964372045.1 uncultured Anaerolinea sp. | reverse complement strand
GTCACATCCGGGCTGGTCAACAGCATGAGCAGGCTTCGCAGCAGCCCGAGCGTCGCGCCTACTTCCTGTCCGCTGGTTGATTTTTTCGGCGGCGCGCCAAAGTGATGTCGAAATAACTCGTACGTCCCGTCGATCAGATGAACCTTCATAAAACGGCAGTCTCCTTGTTCGCGGATTCGTTCCAGCAGGTCATCACGCCCATGAACCCTGTCAACGCATCGGCGCCGGACGTGTGACCGACGGCAAGTATATTATTGATCGGGGATTGGATGTTTTCACCCGTTAGCATTGCATCAAAAAACTGATGCCATAGACTACCCGCTTCGCCTCTTCCCGCGGACCTGAGCCATGCCGCCGATAGGGAAGTGGTCAACGCTGACGCCGTATCTGCAACTTCGCTCCCAAGCACACTGGCGATCTCCGGCGGATGAATGATCCATGCCGCGTACAACGCGCCCATGATGATGTCATCGCCGGATGGAGTCAGCCCGATGCCCAAGCCTGCAAGTTTGGAGGCGGTTCCCTTGGCGGTGGGGAGGTCGGCGTGGGTGAGGGAGGAGGAGAGCTTGGAGATTAGTGATTGGTAAGTGGTAAGTGGTAAGGGGATGTGTAAGTTGGCGATGGTATCTTTTTGGGCATAAAGACTCACCCAATTTGGGCGGGGATTCCATTGAGTGGCGTGGTCGGTTGAAATGTGCAAATCTCCAAGCAGAATTTGATTCGCTTCAACGGAGATCGGAGTTTGCGCATCCACGTGGTCGGGGAAGAAAAGCTCAGGGTCGACGACCCAGCTAAACGGTCCCGCCCCGATGCGCGGGGTGACGAGGGAGATCACGTCCCGATTTTCATTGATCAGATTGCAGGCATGGTCAAAGACGTGCAAGACTCGTGGATGACGGGAATTTGTCAGCCAGTCGTTGACAGCCGGGGTAACCGAAAGAGTACGAATTGGTCGCATTCGCTTATAATTCCGACACAGTCTATCATATTCAATAGTCCTGCAATATCACCCTGTAGTACCGCAAAAGGAGCCTTTCGATGACCGAGAATTTTCTAGCCAAAATATTCGAGCACAACAACTGGGCGAACGAAAAGATCATGCAGGCTTGCTCTGCGTTGAGCGATGAACAGCTCGATGCGCGGCCTCAGTCCGCGACGGAGGGAAATATTCGCAGTACCCTGTCGCATCTTGTCTCGGCGCAGTTTAGTTACCTGCGGCTTCTTACCTTGCCGCGAGAGGAAAGGCTGGATAAGGTCGATGTGCCATTTGCTGAATTGGCAGAGTCGTTGAAAAATAGCGGTGAAAAATTACTGGCGCTCGCCAGCGATACGAGCAAACTTCCCACAGCACGCATCCACACCCGCGATAATTACCACGTGGAAGCCTGGGTGCTGATGACGCAGATCATCAACCACGCCACCGAACACCGCGAACA
>CAYJPO010000167.1:2984-4455 GCA_964372045.1 uncultured Anaerolinea sp. | reverse complement strand
GTTTCCTTGGTCGGAACCAAGTTAACCATGTTCAAACCCTTTCGTGAACTACTGACTATCTTCGGTTAACTCCTTCGGCAGGCTAGCAACCCATTCATTGAAATTCAATCAACACCTCTTCACGCTTCACTCATCACGTTTCATTTTTCACGCAACCGCTCCAGCAATTCCTTCTCGCGCTCGCTCGTCAACCCCGCTTTCATTTCATAATCGGCGGGACGTTCGTTCGCCCAGGTGAGCGTGTCTTTGATCGTCATGGCAAGGGATGAATACGAGAGCCCGGCTTTGATGGCTTTGGAAACATCCACACGTGCGAAGCCGGCATCTTCGCCGACATCGGGAACCCAGGCGGGCATATCGCTCCATGGGGCGACGTTATTTTGTTTGAGAAATTCGAGCGGCGCCCATTTGAATTTCGCATCGCTGCCGCTGATCAGTTTGCAGGTGTCGAGCAGCATGCCAAAGGAAAGCGGCGCTTCGGGTCCGGTCACGTTGAAGACACCGGATACATCTTGAGTGATGAGGTTGATGATAAAGTCAGCCAGGTCGCGCGCGTCGATGATCTGCGTCAGCACCTCGGGTCTATCGGGCGCAAGCACTTCCCCGCCGCGCAAGATACGCACGGGCCAATAGGTGAAGCGGTCTGTCGGGTCGTGCGGACCGACAATGAGTCCGGGGCGGATGATGAGCGAGTTGATGCCGTACACATCCTGCACAGTTTTTTCGCACAACGCCTTCAACGGTCCATAGGTCTCGCCGGTGATCTCTTCCTTTGTTTCATCTTCAAGCGTTCCAACAGGATCACTTTCGTTGATGCCGATCTTGCTGAAATCGGAATAGACCGAAATGCTGGAAATAAAAACATAACGCGTGACTCTATCCTTCAAGGCTTCGGCGGACAAACGCACAACTCTTGGAACGTAGCCGCAGGTGTCGATGACTGCATCCCACTGACCCGGAAGCTGATCCAGGTCCTGTTCCCGGTCTCCCTGATAGCGTTTGACCTTGCGGAATAGATTCGGGTTGGTCTGCCCGCGGTTGAAAAGCGTGAGGTCATGTCCGCGGGCGCGGGCAGAATTGACGAGGTGACGTCCGAGAAAGCGTGTGCCACCGATGATGAGGATCTTCATGGCTTGACTCCGACGAGGGTAAAGAGGGTGTCCATGGGCTTGGCGGGTTCGAATGTGAACTCGCTGTAGGCTTGAATATCCTTGAAGCCCGCTTCTACGAACAAAGCAACGGCTTCGGCTTGGGTATAGGAAAGCGTGGCGGGAGATTGGGAATGCACTTCCGATTGGATCTGCACTCCATCCTTGATGATCTCCCATAGGTCGTGGGTGCTTTCCATCTTCGTTTCGATGTTATAGCGCGACCAGCCGGTCCGGCGCACGACCGCGCCATCTTCGGGGCGGAAGGCTTCATGCGTGAAGCCGCTATCGAGCGGATCGCCTTCCATCCACAAGGTCATGAA
>CAYJPO010000167.1:0-2884 GCA_964372045.1 uncultured Anaerolinea sp. | reverse complement strand
GGTTGACCGAATTTCTTGACCAGTTCAAGAAACATGGCGCGGTCTTCCCATTGGGAAGTATCGCCGCGCAATAGATCCCAATACTGAGCCATCAAGCCGTAGTATTCGTAGGGCTGGGGTGCCATGAACTCTCCTTGATCATTTGACGCGCATCATTTTTGCTTCGGTGGCTTTCGCTTCGTTCCCATCCGGCAAGATATTGTAAGCGGTGATGGTCAACTCATCACCGGCAAATTCCACTTCGGTACGCCAGCCCCAATCCGGTCCGCCGGTGGGGTCGGGGTAGGAACCGAGGACGTAGAACCCATTATCCCGCGGATTGCCCGTGCAGAACATGACAGCTGTATTATTGTGGAACGAATCCAACCATGAAGCTTCGTATTGTTCGAGCGTGGTGTTGAATCCGAAAGTGAACATGCCATGCTGCGCTTCACCTTCGATGGAAGATTGATATAAAAAGACGGCAAAGCGTCCATCGAGGATGATCTGGATGGTTCCGACGATGGGAGCTTCATTGGCGAGTTTATCGGGTTCGATCCATAACTTACTGGTGCCTTTCCAATTCCCAGCAAGTTGAGCAAGAAAATGATGTGGGCTTCCGGTTGATTTTTCGAAGGTCATAATCAAAATCCTTTTATCGGTTTATCCAACTCCAATGGCATGTGTTGAGCTTACGGGATTACATCCTAAATAACTCGAATCCACCACGCACTTAAGCCATAAGCGGGAAAGCGGCAAAACGCAGAACGGAACAGCCCATCGGAATCAAATCCGCCTTCCCATTTGTAAGAGTCACTGGCGAGTCACTCCATGGGTTGGTTGGGTCGGCTTGCTGGCGGTATTCTTTTTCAAAGCCAAAGCCTGCTTTTGATGCATCAAGGATCACGGGCAGGTAATCTTCCACCAGATTCGAGGGTAGAACCTCAAGATCGTGAAGATGCGGGACGGCATAACTTTTGATCGGCTTCATTTCACTTTTCAAAGGCAGGACAAATTGCAGCGGTCCATGAAAGAGGGCATGGGATCCGTTTGCATAGGGCACGCTTCTGATGCCGCCTTCCAGATTGAGCGTAACAATTTCACCGGAACACCATATCCCGCGGATAGTGACCCAGCTAGAATCTTCGCTGATGGCTTTGTCTTTTGCATGAAGGTCAAAGGTGGTTGCCCAGCCGGGTTTGCGCAGGACAAACGCGAACGAGACGGGGGCTTCTGCTTCGACCGTGAACTTGATCTCATTGCTAAAAGGGTAATTGGTTTCCTGAACGAGCCGGACGGGAACGCCCGACGCTTTGAACTCGACAGAGGAAGGTCCATAGCATACAGCGGCGATACCATCTTCTTCACTCAACCCCATCCACATCTGACTGGTGTAATGCGGCATAAAACGGATCGCGCTGGGATTACAGCAGCAGGCAACATCTTCATGGGTGGGGGAGAATTTGAAGCGACCGATCGAGCCGCCGATGGCATAAGCATCCTTCCGGCTGGCAACAGCCTCAAGACGCGAATCAGATGTGAGGTAGGAGATGGCGCGCCCATCTGGCAGGCGGGCACCCTGTGCCGCATTGAACGCAATATTTTCCATCCAGTCGCCGTGGGTTGCATCACCGGATTTTTGGATGGAACTGGACAAGCTGAACAGCATTTCGGTCAGAGTGCAGTATTCATAGCCGACATCGGGGATCGGTGTGCCATGAATGCTTTCATCCCCAAGTAAAGCGCCGTTTGGCAGGGAATATTGAAGCAATTTATAAATGGCATTTTTCTTTATGGCTTCATCGTCTGATGCCCACAAGACCGCCCGCAAATGCTCTGCTGTGTGAACGGCGTGACCTGCAAAGCCCTTTTTTTCATTTACCAGATTCACACCAGCCATATCGTCATTTTCAAAAGGGATCGGCACCGATGAAAAGGCTTGATACAACCAACCGCCAAAGGTGCGGTACTGCGCATTGCATGTGATGTTGAACAGCCATTCCAGCACATCGAGATAGCATAGTCCATGCGTGATGCCCGTGATCGAATCGGAGTGCCTGCCCGCATCATATTCGAATGGATTATTCGGCGGCGCATAGTGCTGCATGGCCAATTGGACAGCCCGCTCCACAGCGAGCAAATATCCGGCATCGCCGCTGAATTCATAATAGGCAAGCATGGGCAGTAGGGCGCGGCTCTGCGTCCACAATTCCCCATTCTCGCCGCCTGCATGTTGATAACGCGATTGTTCCGAGTAAATTCCAATATACCCGTCTTCATCCTGTGTGGACTTTAACTCTTCCAGAATATCCCGGGCGTGTTCCTGATGTTCCTTGTGCCCGCTCAAAAAAGACATCATGACATAACCCCACAACCAGTTGCCGCGCGTTTCACCATCCCACCAGGCGACTTGCATGAGGGATGATTCGATGCGATGCTTGAAGAGGTCGTTTCGTACGCGGTCGGTCAATGCATCCAGGCAACCTGCAAAACCATGTTCGAGGTCGTTTTGCATCTGATGTCTGATCCAGCCTGCGGGGCGGATGCTTCCTAAAGATAAGGTGGAAAATTTTGGCATGGGTGAGTTACATTCGAAAGACGCCAAAACCGCCATCTTCCTTCGGGGCATTCAACACCACGGATAACGCCAACCCCAGCACTTGACGAGTATCCACCGGGTCGATGACGCCGTCGTCCCAGATGCGTGCGGAGGAATGGTAGGGACTGCCTTCACGTTCGTATTTTTCCAACAGCGGACGTTTGAACTCTTCCGCTTCTTCCGCGCTGAGAGTTGATTTGCCTTCTCTGACGAGTTGGTCCTGTTTGATGGTGAGCATGACGTTCGCGGCTTGTTCCCCGCCCATGACGGAGATTCTCGCATTGGGCCACATCCACAGGAAGCGCG
>CAYJPO010000166.1:0-4476 GCA_964372045.1 uncultured Anaerolinea sp. | reverse complement strand
TGGCGACATGAATGTCGCCGTACAGAATCAAAATCCCCAGCACAGGCTGGGGAGGTTGGAGAGGCAATCCGGTTGGGATCCGTTCTCCACCTCCTTTCCGCGAGAAGTGGTTGAACCGATCAGAGCGGGCGACCTGGCTTGGGTAGTTTGTTGGTCTCGTGGTCTGTTGGTCTCGTGGTCTTGACTACTCGACTAACTGACTATTCAACTACTAGACTATCATCACAGTTGCGCGACAGCGCCGGAATTCCACCGGACTTCGCCGCTTGCTGATCGTTATTTATTCGATTGTACCACGATGGTTTTTAGCGACCTGCGAAATCGAAATACATGCCACGGATACAAAAGATACCAATATAAGAATCCGCCGAGACCACGCGGGGCAAAGTACGCCGTTTGGGTGAGCCTGGAATCCGTCACCTGCCATTGCAGCCACTCTTCGCCAAAGCTGAATTTTTTATACGAAAGAGGCGGCGGCTCGATCGGCAGGTCGATCTTCATTTCGCGGTGATGGATGAAGAATCCCTCGTGCTTGAGATTTTTTACAGCCGCCAGACCATCCTCCCAAACGTGCTCGATCTTGAGCGGATGCAATCGCTTCATTGCCTCGCTGACGGCTGATTCGTATTCCATGAGCTTTACCTCAGGGAAGGTTTTTTCCGCCACATTGTGCAGGATCACACTGTCACTCGATAACCCGCCGACCAGCGCATAAGCGATCCGGCGCGGGACGGGAGTCATCAGGTCGATGCCGAACGCCATAAACCAGACCGGGACGAACGGAAGTAAAACAAAGCTGCGTTTATGTCCGCGCATTTCGGCGTAGATCTTCATCAACTGTAGATAGGTGTAGATCTTCCGCACACCGATCTCATAGACACCGCCGCGCCCGTTGGGGTTGGTGAGCGCTGCGAGTAAATAGTCAATGACATTCTGAACGGCGATCGGCTGAGATTTGTTCTTTAACCATGTTGGACCGGGTACGATGGGAAACAACTCCGCCATGAAGCGGATCATCTCGAAGGAAATACTGCCCGAGCCTGTGATGACCCCTGCGCGGAATTCGGTCACGGGCACACTGCCTTGCCGTAAGGTCATCCCGGTTTCGATGCGCGAGCGCATGTGCGGCGCGATGTGCTGTTCGGGGTCTGCCAGCCCGCCGAGGTAGATGATGTGTTCCACGCTCATCTTTTCGGCGGCGAAGGCGAAATTATGCGCGCCTTCGATTTCAACAGACGTGTATCCGCGACCGAAGGTCATGTTGTGGATCAGGTAATAGGCGATCTGCACCCCGTCCAATGCGGAGAGAAGCGAAGCGGCATCGGTCACGTCGCCGCGCACCAGCTCCACCTGCAGATACCACGCCCGCGCCTTGAGGCGTTCCGGCTGACGCGCCAGCGCGCGAACACGATATCCGCGCTCGAGCAGGCAGGGAATGAGAAGGCTGGCGATGTAACCTGTGGAGCCGGTGACGAGGATGAGTTTTGATGTCATTGCGAGGAGCGCTCTTGTTTTTCGCGACGACCCTTGCACCGCCCGCAAGGGCAGGTGAGCAATCTTATGACTCGTTGGAGATTGCTTCGGGCAGAAGAGCACTGCCCTCGCAATGACATAATCATCTTTCCACCTTGAACGGCGTGATATCAGGATCGATGGCTTCGTCGAACTCACGTGCAGCGAGATGACCGGAGAATACGGCTTGCGCGATGATGTTCGGCGCTTCAGCATCACCGATCACGCGCAGGGATTTGAGTCGTCCATCCGCGAGTGCGGGCTTGAGCTCGTGATACAGGCTGTCGTTGGGGATTCTGTCTGTGACCATCACCACGGCGTCGCAGGGGAGAACGCTTTCGGCGTTGGTGATGGTATGGGTGACGGTGGCAGTTGTCGGCGCGTGAGAGGCGAGAAAATGATAGGGGAGCAGATTCACGTTCAAGGCGAGGAGTCGCTTGTAGATGCGGTCGCGTTCGAGGGTGTATTCCGTCCACGCTGAAATGGTGGCGGCAGGCGTGACGAGCGTGACATTGCATCCGTTTTGCGCGAGCAGTTCCGCGAGCACACCGCCCATGTAGTAATGGTCATCGTCGTAGATGATAACCTTGCCGGTTGGTAAACTGCCGGATTCCATAAGATGATCCGGTGTAAAAACTTTGGCATTCCCCGAAACCGGACGCGAGAGATAACGCCCAACGCCATCGCGCCGCCACGTGGAACCGGTGGCGATGATGACATGCGGCTCGCCGGATTCGAGCACATCCTGCGCGGACATTTTGCTGGAGGGATAGAAATAAATATTTTCGGTTTTTTGAATCTGCGTGAGACGCCAATCGATGACGCGCCGCCATTCGATGAGATTCGGCAACTGCGATTCGAGCAGCACACGCCCGCCCACTTCGCGCTTCGCATCGGTGAGGATGACCCTGTATCCGCGTTGACCGAGCGCGCGTGCCGCTTCGAGACCGGCAGGACCCGCGCCGACGATCATAATCTCATCCTCTGATTTTTTCGGTGCGATGAGCTCAGGATGCCAGTCACGCCGCCATTCTTCGCCCATGGTCGGGTTTTGCGTACAGCGGATCGGCACGAAGCGCGTGTCGCCTGTGACACAGATGTTACAGCCAATGCACTCGCGGATGTCTTCGTGCCGACCTTCTTTTATTTTATTCGGCAGGAACGGGTCAGCAATGGACGGACGCGCCGCACCGATCAAGTCCATGACCCCGCGCTCGATGGCGGAGACCATGCTATCTGGTGAGGTGTAGCGTCCCACACCGACAACGGGTTTGGTGGTGAGTTGCTTCACGAAGGAAATGTATTTTTCCTGATGTCCTTCTTTTCCAAAGCGCGACGTGATCGAATCATTCTTCCACGCGCTGATGTTCACGTCCCACAGGTCGGGCAGTTCCGCCAGCATGGAAATGATCTCGCGCGCTTCACCGTCGTGCTGCATCCCGTCCGCGCCGAGCAATTCATCCACCGCAAATCTCACAGCGACGGCGCAGGTATCACCCACAGCTTCTTTTGTATCTTCAATGAGTTCACGCAGGAAGCGCGTGCGGTTTTCAAGCGAACCGCCGTATTCGTCGGCGCGGTCATTGTCTCTGGATAGCATGTGAAAGGCAAGCGTGAGGTTATGCGCGGCATAACAATAGACAATGTCGAAGCCCGCCCGCTTTGCGCGGACAGCGGCAGCCCTGTGCCACTTGCGGATCTGCTTCAAGTCGTCTTTTGATGCGGCGCGCGATTGACCGGGTTCATATCCACTGCCGCCGACAAGTCCGCGGGAGGCGAGATCGAACGGCACGGCGCGCGAATACAGGTTCGAAGCATCGCGTCCGTTGTATGAAAGCTCGATACCAGCCAGCGAACCGTGTTTGTGAACGGCTTCGGTCATCAACTGCAACGAGGGGATATCGCCATCGTCCCAGATATGACCCTCAAAAAATGGCGAGAGATCGCTGGTGTGGTGGATCTCGGTCTCTTCGGTGCAGACCACGCCCCAACCGCCCTCGGCTTTCATGCCGCGCATGGCGGCGAGTCCCTTAGGCATACGCCAGCCAAAGCCGTTGCAATGCGGTACTTGATAGAAGCGGTTCGGTGCGGTGACGGGTCCGATCTTTATGGGTTGAAAAAGGATGTCGTAACGAGAGGTCATGAGGTTCCTTATTTAAAGACCTGACAGGTTTTCCCCTTTCGGGGATTTCGTAAAAACCTGTCAGGTCTGGATTTAATTAATTACAACTCGTCAATTGCGGGAACAGGCTGTAGGAATACTGCTCCATCAGCGCCTTCGATTCGACCGGCAATACGATCATGAACGTGAGCACACGTGTGCTTGTATCGTTCACCGCCCAGAAATTGATATCGTACAAAGCGCCCTGATCCACTGCCTTGAATTGATAGAGTCGCAGTCCGCTGTCGTTGCTGCATTCCGAAATACGTTCATAGCTTTGATAGTTCCCGAATGTGATCGCCCAGTTCGCATCGATAAAATAATTATCGAGGTCGACGTCCTCGTATCCGCAGGGGTAAATGAACGCCTCAAGATATGCCACCGAGGAAAGCGTCGAACTGAACCAACTGACGGTCACCCGGTCGGTTGAAACGGTATACGACCGGTCCCAATCTGGCGTGCTGAGATATTGACCTGTGAACGACAGCGCGCGGTCAATGTCAGCCTGCACAGGTTCGGGGGCAATGCATACGGGCGTGGCAAGCCCAACCGGCATATCGGTCGGAACCGCGATGAGCGATGGTTGCCCCTCGACAGATGGTTGTTCCGTTGGCTGTTCAACCACGACCGACGGCGCAGGCGAAGGCGGAAGCTGCGCGGGCAGATCGCTGGTCTCGGTCGCCGGTCCCGGCTGTCCGCAGGCGGAGATCAATAAAAAGATAACAAGCACAGGGAGAATTTTTTTCATGGAGCTACCCTCGTTGGATTCATATTCGATGCGAGTATAGCATGTGAAATAAAAA
>CAYJPO010000165.1:0-4481 GCA_964372045.1 uncultured Anaerolinea sp. | reverse complement strand
ATCACGTTTTATTTCGTTACTGCACCAACTGCATCGCATTCCGAGCCTGATCTTCAAAGAAGTTCGGGTTGATCGCATCAGCTTTTTGCCAGGCTTTGAGCGCACCGGCATTGTCGCCGTTGCGGTAAAGTCCGTAGCCGTACCATAACCAGGCTTCTTCAGACATTTCCGTCACGCCGCGCGCATAATTCGTTAGGGTCAGCAGATCTTCATTCCTTCCTGAATGGAAGTAGGCAAGGAACGGACCGAACTGATAGCGGAACATCCGCAGCGGCAAGCCAAGTTCTCTTGCCTTGTCGTAGGCAAGTGCGGCTTCTTCGTAGCGTTCGAAATAGACCAGGTTGCTGCCATAGTTGAACCAGTCGAATGCATCAGCAGTCCCGGATACGGTAGCGGCTTGAGTGGCACCCAGCCCATTTTGCCGATTCTGAATCGGGTCCCAGTTTGAGGCGAGCAGGGTCTTCATCTCCTCCTCGAATTGCGGGAAGTACATCACGATGTACAGATTGTTGAACGGTCTCCAGTCCTGTTCAAGTTGTTCGTAGGAGATCGTCAGGTCGGGACCGTGATAAGAATCTTGAACAGTGAATTCATGTTTGGCATCGTCATAGGCGGTGATGAGCAGGTAATGCGCCGCCCACAGATCATCGTTCGGACCGAGCGCATCGGCAGGGTTGAGTGACGTGACGCTCTCCACAATGACCGGATAATTTGCCGCGAGCAGGCGCTTGAGGGTTTCGATGCTCCCGCCCACACGATATTCAAGGTTGAGCCATCCGGCTTGTGTGCGGACGTAATACCGCAATTCCTCCGGGTTGACGTTGCGGTCGCCTGTGACAGGCTTGACCACATCCGAGATGAGCGATTGGTCACCTTCCCAGCCGTAAAGGTGCAGTGCCATCGAAAGCGTCGCGGGGCCGCAATTATTGGGCGTCTGTTTTTCATACGGCGGTGACGTGATGGAAAACTGTGCGGGGAGGGGCGCCAGGGTGGCAGTCGCTGTTGCGGATGGGAGAACCTGTGCCAGCGCTGTGCTCGTCGGCGCAACTGTGGGTGTAAAAACGGATGGGGTGACAGGCAAAGCCGTCGGCACGGGTCCGACCGGGTCCACGACATTCTTTACGTAGATCTGAAAAACTTCCAGCCGCCAATCGAGGCGTGATTTCACTGCGGGAATTTGATATATCAACATTGCCAGCAGGATGAGTCCTGCCAGCGCGATAAAGATGATGCGGATAGTACGGGACATGAAGGCTAGTCTACCACGTGAAAATGAAACCATTCTAAGCTTATGTTTTGTCACGAGACTGCATTAAAACAGTGGCGATTTTTCCCTTGACGCGCCTATGCCGTGAAATTATGATGAAATCCAACTTGTCCGTTGGAGAACCCGTCAGTTATGACACTCGATCCTGAAAATCTGCGCGATGCAATGCGCGCCTGGTCCGCCGGTGTAACCGTTGTGACCGCCCTGCATGAAAACCAATTCCATGGGATGACAGTAAATTCATTTACATCCATTTCGTTGAAACCAGCCCTGATCACCATTTCGCTTCAACAGTCCACGCGGACGCATGAGTTGGTCACACGAGCAAACGCATTTGGCTTAACGATCTTATCCAGGGAACAAGGCGATATTTCCGATCTGTTCGCGGGACGTTCCCCTGAGATAGAGGATCGCTTCGCCAGTGTGCAGGTTGAGACGCTCGTCACCGGTTCTCCCTTGATCGTCGGCGGACTCGCCTGGATGGACTGCCATGTCCTCCAAACCTACGACGCCGGAATGAACACACTTTTCATCGCGGAAGTCATCGCCGCAAAGGGCAACGGCAAAGGGGAACCGTTGATCTATCACAACCGCGAGTATTGGAAGCTCTCCCAGTTGAAGGAGAATGGCTAAATAAGGAGTCATTGCTACAGAGATTAGATCAATTGTTTCTCTGTGATCTCTGTGAGCTCCGTGGTTAAATCTTTTAGGATCGTTCACTCTCGGAGGGAAAATGCACGATCGATTGTCGGATGAGGAAAGACAGACACTACTTCGGCTTGCGCGCGAAGCGATCGAATACAAGGTGTATGGAAAACCCCTGCCACCGCTTGACGTTAAATCCTTTACACCCGCATTGCAGGAGAATGGCGCCTCGTTCGTAACGCTCACCATTCATGCTGACCTGCGCGGATGCATCGGCGCGCTCGAAGCCTACCAGCCGCTCGTAGAGGATGTCCGCGAACATGCGATTGCGGCGGCGATGCAAGACCCGCGCTTCCCGCCGGTGGCGGCAGGCGAGCTATCCCGCATCAAGATCGAAGTCTCCCGTCTGACCGCCCCGCAGGTACTGGCGTATTCGAACGGCGAGGACCTGCTCGAAAAACTCCAGCCGCATGTGCATGGGGTCATTCTCCGGCACGGTCCGCGCAAGGCGACCTTCCTGCCGCAGGTGTGGGAGAAGATCCCCAACACCGGTGATTTCCTTGACCAACTTTGTTATAAAATGGGAGCACGCCCCGGTTTGTGGCGGGAAGTCAAAATGCAAGTTCAGGTATATCAGGTCGAAGAATTCCATGAATTGAATTAAAATCAAACAATGGCTGAAGAATTCAAAGAGCAATCGAGCGAGACCATTTTTCAGGATGCGGTGGAGGAATTGCGCCGCGGGAACAAGCCGCGCGCCAAGGAATTGTTGACCCTGCTCTTGAAAACGGATCAGAACAACGCCACCTATTGGGTCTGGCTCAGCGCCTCCGTGGACTCGCCGAAGGAGCGCACCTACTGCTTGCAAACCGCCCTCAAACTGGACCCGGAAAATGCGTCAGCCAAACGGGGCTTGATCTTGCTCGGAGCATTGCCTCCCGATGAGACCACCCAGCCCTTTTCCATGAATCGTCCGCGTGTATGGGAGGCGAAACTACTAACTGACGAAAAGCCGAAGGAACGCGGTCTTCGGGCGTTTGCTAAAAACCCCGCCGCACGGTTGGCAGGATTGGTAGTGATCGGTGCCATCTTATGTTCTGTGGTTGTGTTTGGGTTCATCCTGCCGGGGCGCGCGAACATCCGCCCTACGGAGACCAACACGCCGGGTCCCTCCCCAACCTTCACAGGCACACCGACTCTCTTCGGTCAGACCGCGCGTCCAAGCCAGGCATTCAGCGGACCGACGCCCTTATCCGAGTTCCTGCCGCAGCCTTATACCCCAACTCCGCTTTATGTGAACACCCCGCGTTCGCTCGATACGGTCGACCAGTTCCGCATTGCCCAAGCCGCTTATGAGGCGGAGGATTGGGATGCGTTCATCTCCAACATGGAACTCATCCAGAAGCTCGAACCCGAAGCCGCGGATGTCGTGTATTACATCGGCGAGGCGTACCGCTTCAAGGGTGAATCCACCAATGCGCTGAAAGCCTACAACGATGCGTTGAAGCTGGACCCGAATTTTGGTCCGCCGTATCTGGGGCTGGCGCGCATGCGTTTATTGGCGAATCCCAATTTCAATGCGGAATTCCTCTTCGAAGAAGCGCTTGACCGTGACCCGAATTTTGGCGAAGTGTATTTGGAACGTGCGCGATTCTACATCCGCCGCGGCGACATTGAAGATGCGCTTGCCGACCTGGAGATGGCGGAAAAACTTTTGCCGGGTTCACCCAACGTCTACCTGGTGTATGCCGATGCCTATCTTGCGCAGGACGACGCGGATAAGGCGCTTGAATATGCCGAAAAATCCTACGCAGCGGATATCACCAATCTGCCGATCTATAAACTTCTGGCAGACCTATACCTTGAAAAGCAGGATTACGAACGTGCGCTCGAAGCCTTACGGATCTATACCGCGTATGAAACCGAAGATGCGCTTGGATATGCCCGTTTGGGCGAAGTGTATTTCAGACTTGGCGAATATCAGTTCGCCATCGACGCGATCGACCGGGTGACTGATCTTTCCCGCAATGGATACCGCAGGTTTTACGTCTACCGCGGACTCTCCCACCTTGAGTTGGGCAATATCGACGAAGCCGTGGATGACCTTGAGGTGGCGGTTCAAGAAGATGACCGTTCGTTCGAGGCGCGGCTGGGGGTTGCGCGCGGTTTTTACTTGCAGGAAAAATTTGGAAGTGCCTTCCTGCAAATTGACGTTGCCACATCTCTGGCGGAAACCGACGATGAGAAAGCGCTGATGTATTATTGGCGGGCGAAGATCCAGGAGGAACGCGAAGAGATTGGTGAAGCCATTCAGGCGTGGGAAGACTTGCTCGCCCTGGATGAAGATGTGACCACCCCCGAAATGCGCGAGGAAGCGGAAGCACGGCTCGAAGAACTCGCGATCCCGACCGTTACCCCCAAGCCGGGGACCGCCACCTCAACTCCGCGTATATCCGCGACACCGACTCGAACGCCAACTTCAGCTCGCACCCCTTCCCGAACGCCAACGATCACAGCGACACCGTAGGAAAGAATGGGTGGTAACTTGGTAGATTGGTAAACAGGTAGG
>CAYJPO010000164.1:0-4840 GCA_964372045.1 uncultured Anaerolinea sp. | reverse complement strand
TACTCGTAAAACAGCGGTAATGGCGGTACGGATTCATCGCTAAATTGATAGGCAGAGAGCACAGATTCGCGCGCTTCCTCCAATTTTGCTTGAGAATTGGCATGAATTTCGAAGATCGGCTCACCCTCGCGGACCTGGTCGCCTACTTTTTTGAGGATGATAAAGCCTACGGCATAATCGATGGGATCGCCCTTCTTGGCGCGCCCCGCTCCCAGCGCAACAGATGCCTCACCCACGATCCGGGCGTGGACCTGGGAGATGAATCCGCTTCGGGGAGCTTTGACTTCTTCGATGAATTTTGCGCGCTCGAACTTTGAGATGTCATCCACGTAGGAGACATCCCCGCCTTGAGCCGCCACCAGCACGCGCAGTTTTTCCAAGGCACTGCCGTCCGCAATGGATTTTTCCGCCATGGCGCGCGCTTCGGTCAGGTCTTTTGCACGATTGCCGACCACCAGCACATGCGCCGCCACATGCAGACAGTGTTCCACAAAATCAGGCGCACCGCCGCCTTTCAACGTTTCGATGGCTTCGATCATTTCGAGCGCATTCCCGACCGCCGCACCCAAAGGTTGATTCATATCGGAAAGCAGGGCAACGGTTTTGCGCCCGGCGAGACGACCGATATCCACCATCAACTCGGCGAGTTCGCGGGCATCTTCTAATGTTTCCATGAACGCGCCAAGACCGGTCTTCACATCCAATACGATGGCTTGCGCACCCGCAGCGATCTTTTTCGACATAATGGACGACGCGATCAGCGACATGGATGGGACCGTACCCGTCACATCGCGGAGGGCGTACATCTTGCCATCCGCAGGTGCCAGGTCCATGGATTGACCGGTGAGCACGATGCCTTTTTCTTTTAGTTGCTTCTTGAATTCATCAGTGGAAAGATCGACGCGATAGCCGGGAATGGATTCCAATTTATCGAGCGTACCGCCGCTGAAACCGAGCCCGCGCCCGGACATTTTTCCAACGGGCAAGCCGCAGGCTGCGACCATCGGCATGACCGAGATGCTGGTCTTATCCCCCACGCCGCCGGAGGAGTGCTTGTCCACAGCGATGTCCACGATCTTCGAAAGGTCGAGCACCTGACCGGATCTCGCCATCGCCAATGTAAGGTCGGCAGTCTCAATGGGGGTCATGCCATTGAGTAAGATAGCCATTGCAAAAGCAGAAGCTTGGTAATCTGGAATATCCCCATTGGTAAAGCCATGAATAAAAAATTCGATCTCTGCGGCTGTGAGCTGCTGCTTGTCGCGTTTTTTGATGATGATGTCTACCGCGCGCATGTGATTCTCCTTATAAAAACCTGCGCGGTTATTTTATCGCATTTTGCCGGGCAAAAATACAGGGCGGGACACCCCGTCCCTACTTTTCCAATTGCTGACCTTCTTTTGTGTCCTTCACCTTCCAACCCAATGCGGCGATCTCGTCCCGTAAACGGTCTGAGGCGGCAAAGTCCTTGTTCGCGCGGGCTTGTTTACGCTGTTCAAGTAATGCCAATACTTGATCGGACGGCTTATCATCCTCAACAGCATGAGCATCAATCGTCATCTGCCAGACATGCGGGGGAATGTTCTTATCCAACGGTTCAGGGAATTGAAATTCACCCAACTCCTTCAATTGAAATTTCGAACCGGAAGGATAGATTTCCGGGTCGCATTCGCGGACGATGGATACAGAGCTGACTCCGCTCACTTCACACGTACCCGCTTCCAGGTCCATGATGATACCGGTGTGCTCGTCCAAGCCAAGGGTGGTATTCTGCGGCGGGAGCAGGTCGCACCATTGTTTGAAGCGTTCCATGCCCATGAAACAACGGCTGGTATCGAGATCTACGCCGCCTTCGGCATTGTTCCAATGCGGGATGAAGGAGATATGCATCCCAAAATCGGAGAAGAAACCGAGTCCGTCCTTGACGTGGACATCCTCACCGACCTTGTAGATCTCATACACAGGCAGAACCCATTGCCCGACAGAGATCGTCGCGGCAGATGCAAAAATAAGAGTCGCACCCTGCCTGTGCCGCGCGCGGACTATGTCCCATGCCAGCGTGCCCTGCAATTGACGCGCCAGATAACTGGGACTGCCCGGTCCCATGAAGATCATGTTGGCTTGCAACAAAGGCTTGAGGATGTCCGGGTTATCGGGGCTGAACTCTGTCCCCTTTTTACGGGCAGAGATGAGGTCGATCGTCGGCTTGTAGTTTTGCAAACGGGTGGCGAGGAAGTCGCCCACGCGTCCGGCGACGAGAGAGGCGTTAAGCTCAAAACCGGCTGGCGTTTCGAGGATGGCGATCCGCAACGGGCTTTGTCCTGAGCTTGTCGAAGGATCCAGGATGAGGCGGGCAAGGGTCTCGAAGATCCGCCCGCCTGCGAGGGATGTCTCGCCGGAACCGAGAAAAGCAATGCGTCCAAGTGTCATGCTAATTGGATGACGCGGTTATCTCATCTATTACGTTGAGGAAGGTTTCGTTATCAGGGATATCGGACATGGATGCGCCGTAATGCACATAACGGATGCGCCCATCTTTATCCACAATGCAGTTGAGCGGCATACGTCCAAGCTTGAATAGATTCACTTCTTGTTTGTATTGCTTCGCCACGGCATGATCGGGATCGGGCAAACCGACATAGGGTATCCCTTCCTTCGCCCAATAGCGTTTGAAAGATTCGCTTGCATCGGGACCGACAGCCACGATCTCTACGCCGCGAGCCTTGAAATCTTCATAATGATCGCGCATGCGCGCCAACTGCGCGCGGCAATACGGTCACATGAAGCCGCGTAAAAATGCAAGGACGACAGGTTTATTTCCGCGAAAACTTGAAAGGCGGATTCGTTCCCCATTGATATCTTCGAGCTCGAAGTCTGGGGCAGGTGTGCCGGGAGTGATGATATTGTTCATTGTGATTCCAGATGTTTTGTGACAGCGTCCATGAAGGGTTCAGGGCATTCCTCCTGCGGAACGTGCCCGCAGGCAGGGATCAAATGCAGTTTTGCATTCGGTATTTCTGATGCGATCGCTTCGAAATACCACGAGCGGATGAGCCGGTCTTCCTGCCCAGCCACGATGAGCGCCGGGGCGGTCAACTGCGGCAACAACGGACGAAGTTCAGGATAGGCAGGCGCGAAGGTCAGTTCGTAAAACGCCCGATCCCAGTTTTTTATTTTGAGCAGGTTCAAATATTCTTGTTTGATCTCTTCGGTCAGCTTGCTCTTATCATACCATTCACGGTCGATTGTGTTTGGCAGGGTTTCCTGATAATCCCGCACCATCAGCGGACCGAGATGCCGCACCTGTGGAAGCCACATCACCGGCAGCGCCCACGCTGGGAACTGCGGACCGTATCCGCCGCCCACGCCGGGGTCGACGAGGATAAGGTCATCCACACGTTCGGGATATTCCAACGCGAACGCAACCGCCACCCCACCGCCAGCGGAGTTGCCAACGAGAGTCGCTTTTTGCACGCCGAACGAATCCAACAAGCCGAGCAGAATTTCCACATTGGCTTTCATGCCATATGGATTCGACTCCCAATCCTCCGGCATGAGGCGCTCGGTCAGACCAAAGGCGGGGCGGTCATACGCGATGACGCGTCCGCGTGCGGCGAAGTCATCCATTACTTCGCGCCAGGAAAACGTACTGCCGCCAAACGGATGTAAAAGGATGAACGTCGTTTCGCCTTCGCCCGCTGACTTGTAGTGAATATTGACACCGTTGATCTCGATGAACTGGCTATCGGTATCCACGAATTCCTGCTCAGTCACCAACCCATCCAGTTTTGGAACGGGAACGGCGAACGGTCCCACACCAACTGTGAGACAGGCAAAGATGATAAAAAGCAGGGAGATTTTTTTCCAGCGTTTCATAAGTGGAGAGTAAGCAATAATCAGTGGACGGTCTACCGTCCATCGTCCACGGTCAATTTATCGTAATACTTCCGCAAAGAACCCAACCGTCGCTATGGCGACTTGAGTCCACTGCTCTTCGGGAGAGATCGCCGCTTCGTTATCACCGGCTTGAGGTCCGTATGAACCGAACTGGGCATGGTTGCCGCCTTCGATGGCGACGAACACCGTATCCGCCGGGAGCAGTATCTTCGATTCATTTATCTTGTCTTCACCAGCCAAACCATCGTTCGTGCCAAAAATGGAGATCGCCTTCGTTCCATTTATCTTCAACGAATCGTCCGCCGGGTACGAAGCCCAAAAGACTACGCCTTTGATCTCCGGGTGAGTCGCCGCATACGACGAAGCCGCCACACCTCCGAGGGAATGTCCGCCGACGAACCAATTTTGAACTTCAGGATACGCCGCTTCGATGCGCGCCGCGGCGTTTACATCGAAGAACGCCAGGTTCAACGGCGCAGGCGTCAGCACCACAAAATATCCCTGTGCCGCAATCAACTTCAAGACGGGCGCGTACGCGCGATAATCCACCTTGCCGCCAGGATAAAATATCAAGCCTGTCACAGGGCGCACATCTCCTGCCGGAAGAAAAACCACCCAGCCATTTTCCTCGCTCACAAAAACCTGCGAGTCAGAATCCAATGCGGCCAATGCGATTTCTGTCGCAACTGATTTGTCGCTTGCCCATGCCACGAACCCACCCCCAACAACAAACAAGGCGAGCGTGAGAACCGCCGCCAACACTTTCCAATTTATTCGCTTCAAAATAGTTACCTCTTTGTGAGTTCTTTAGCCTTTGCCCAAACGGCGTCGAACATCTCCGGCGTCAATTTTTTTGTGGACGTATTCTGCTGGCTGGGGTGATACGAGCACAACACCCACTTGCCATTGTCCAGTTGATAAGACGCGCCGTGCGCGAATTTAT
>CAYJPO010000163.1:0-4848 GCA_964372045.1 uncultured Anaerolinea sp. | reverse complement strand
ATAAATTCGCGCACGGCGCGTCTTATCAACTGGACAATGGCAAGTGGGTGTTGTGTTCGTATCACCCCAGTCAGCAGAATACGTCCACAAAAAAATTGACACCGGAGATGTTCGACGCCGTTTGGGCAAAGGCAAAAGAACTCGCAAAGAGGTAATGGATTTGAAACGAATAACTTGGAAGGTTTTGGCGGCGGTTCTAACGCTCGCCTTGTTTGTTGTTGGAGCGGCATTCGTGGTTTGGGCAAGCGATGAATCTGCCGCGACAGGAACTGCGTTGGACGCGATGAATTCTGACTCGCAGGTCTTTGTGAGTGCAGAACGTGGCTGGCTGGTTTTTCAACCTGCTGGAGTTGCGCGCCCTGAAACAGGGTTTATTTTTTATCCCGGCGGCAAGGTGGATTATCGCGCGTACGCACCCGTCTTGAAGTTGATCGCAGCGCAGGGATATTTTGTGGTGGTAATGCCTGTACCGTTGAATCTGGCGTTCTTCGATGTGAACGCTGCGGCGCGTATTGAGGCAGCATACCCTGAAATTCAAAATTGGTTCGTTGGCGGACATTCGCTCGGAGGTGTCGCCGCTTCGTCATATGCAGCAACGCACCCGGGGATCAAGGGCGTGGTCTTTTGGGCTTCGTACCCGGCGGATGATTCGTTGAAGATAAATGGAACAAAGGTGATCTCCATTTATGGAACGAACGATGGCTTGGCAGGTGGAGGTAAGATCGAAGAATCGAAGTCGCTGCTCCCGGCGGATGCGGAGTTTATAGCCATCGAGGGCGGCAATCATGCCCAGTTCGGCTCTTATGGACCTCAAGCCGGTGATAGCGCTGCGACGATCTCTCCCGAAGAGCAGTGGACTCAAGTTACTGACGCAACGGCTGGGTTCTTCGCAGAGGTGTTACGATAATAAGACCACTGACGATGGACGGTAGGCTATAAAACCGTCCACGGTCTACGGACTACTATTCACTTATGAATCGTTGGAAAAAAATCTCTTTACTGTTGATTATCTTTGCCTGTCTCACCGTCGGCGTGGGACCGTTCGCCGTTCCCGTCCCAACGTTGGATGGTTTAGTGAGCGAACAGGAATTTGTAGATGCAGACAGCCGGTTCATCGAGATCAACGGGGTGAACATTCACTACAAGACGGCAGGTGAAGGCGAAACCACGTTCATTCTTTTGCATCCGTTCGGCGGCAGTACGTTTTCGTGGCGCGAAGTGATGGATGATTTCGCCGCACGTGGACGCGTCATCGCTTACGACCGCCCCGCCTTTGGTCTGACCGAACGCCCCATGCCGGAAGATTGGGAGGCGAATCCCTATGGCATGAAGGCGAATGTCGAGATCTTGCGCGGATTGCTGGATTCTTTCAGCGTGGAAAAAGCGGTCCTTGTGGGCAACTCAGCGGGCGGTGGGGTAGCGGTTGCGTTTGCGCTGGAATATCCTGAGCGTGTGCAAGAGCTCATTCTCGTTGACCCGGGTGTAGGCGGTGGATACGGTCCGCAATTCCCGGCGTGGGCATTGCCGGTGATGTGGCTTCCACAAGTACGGCATGTCGGTCCGCTGATCGTACGTGACTATCAGGAAACACTGCCCAATACCATCGACCGTGAATGGTATGATAAGACGAAACTTACAGAAGAGATCAAGCAGGAATATCTAAACCTGCTGAAGATCAAAAATTGGGATCGCGCATTTTACGAACTGACCTTTGCACCTGCTTACCCTGAACTTCGTCCGTTGCTGCCGCAGTTAAAAGTCCCTGCGCTCATTGTTGCCGGGCAGGAAGACAGACTCATCCGCTCGTGGTATTTTGAAGCCATTGCCGCAGAAATACCGAATGCGCAACTAACGTTGATCCCCTCCTGCGGGCATGTTCCACAGGAGGAATGTCCTGAACCCTTCATCGATGCTGTAATAAAATATCTGGAATAACCATGAATAACATCATCACTCCCGGCACCCCTGCCCCTGACTTTGAACTCGAAGATATCAATGGGGAACGAATCCGCCTTTCAAGTTTCCGCGGAAACAAACCTGTCGTCCTCGCTTTTCTACGCGGCTTCATGTGACCGCACTGCCGCGCGCAGTTGGCGCGCATGCGCGATCACTATGAGGATTTCAAAGCCCGCGGTGTGGAGATCGTGGCTGTCGGGCCCGATGCAAGCGAAACCTTCAAACGATATTGGGCGAAGGAAGGGATTCCTTATGTCGGTCTGCCCGACCCCGACCATGTTGTAGCGAAGCAATACAAACAGGAAGTGAATCTATTCAAGCTTGGACGCATGCCGCTCAACTGTATCATCGATGTCGACGGGCGTATCCGCTATGTGCATTACGGCGCGTCCATGTCCGATATACCTGATGATGAAACTTTTCTCAGTGTAATAGATGAGATAAACGCGTCATCCAATTAACATGACACTTGGACGCATTGCCTTTCTTGGTTCCGGCGAGACCTCCCTCGCGGGCGGACGGATCTTCGAAACACTCGCCCGCCTCATCCTGGATCCTTCGACAGGCTCAGGACAAAGCCCGTTACGGATCGCCATCCTCGAAACGCCTGCTGGCTTTGAGCTTAATGCCTCTCTCGTTGCCGGACGCGTGGGCGAATTTCTCAAGACTCGTTTGCAAAATTACAAGCCGACGATAGACCTTATCCCCGCCCGTAAAAAAGGGACGGAATTCAGCCCGGATAATCTGGACGTTCTCAAACCTTTGTTACAAGCCAATATGATCTTCATGGGACCGGGTAGTCCAAGCTATTTGGCGCGTCAATTGCACGGCACGCTGGCTTGGGACATTGTCCGCGCGCGGCATAGACAAGGCGCGACGCTCATCTTTGCCTCTGCTGCAACGATCTCTGTTGGTCAATGGGTTCTGCCTGTTTATGAGATCTACAAAGTGGGTGAGGATGTTCACGTCAAAGATGGTCTCGGGTTCTTCTCCGATTTTGGCATGCACATATCCTTCATTCCGCATTGGAACAATGCCGAAGGCGGTGTGGATCTGGATACCAGCCGCTGTTTCGTCGGTATGGAACGCTTCGAACAGTGGAAGAGGTTGACACCCGCGGATAACATCATCGTTGGCTTGGACGAACATTCCGGCATCATCATGGATTGTGAACAAGGTGTTTGTGATGTGCATGGCGTCAGTTCGGTTACGGTACTGAAAAACGGACTGGGTGAAATGTACGCATCCGGTGCAAGTTTTTCGCTGGGCGAATTGGGCACTTGCACCACACCAGAGCCGATCGAGAAAGACATCCCACCCGAAGTGTGGCAGATGACCATGGCTGCCCAACGTGTGGAAACTGATGCGCCCTCCGATGAAGTCTTGTCCCTGCTTGAACAGCGCAAGCAAGCCCGTGCGAACAAGGACTTCACCGCCTCAGATCGTCTGCGGGATGAGATCGCCGCCCTTGGTTGGAAGGTCAAGGATACAAAAGAGGGGCAGCAATTGGAAAAGTAGGGCAGGGAAACCCTGCCCTTTATTTTTGCCTGACAAAATGCGATAAAATAACCGCGCAGGTTTTTATAAGGAGAATTAAATGCGCGCGGTAGATATCATCATTAAAAAACGCGACAAGCTGCAGCTTACAGCCGCAGAGATCGAATTTTTTATTCACGGCTTCACCAAAGGGGATATTCCAGATTACCAAGCCTCTGCATTTGCCATGGCAGTTTTACTGAATGGCATGACACCCGTTGAGACCGCCGACCTGACGTTGGCGATGGCGAAATCCGGTCAGGTGCTCGATCTTTCAAAGATCGTAGACATCGCTGTGGACAAACATTCCTCCGGTGGTGTTGGTGACAAGACCAGTATTTCGGTCATGCCGATGGTCGCAGCGTGCGGATTGCCTGTCGGCAAAATGTCCGGGCGCGGGTTGGGGTTCAGCGGCGGCACGCTCGACAAATTGGAATCCATTCCGGGCTATCGCGTTGATCTTTCCACCGATGAATTCAAAAAGCAGTTAAAAGAAAAGGGGATCGTGCTTACGGGTCAATCCATGGACCTGGCACCTGCGGATGGCAAGATGTATGCGCTTCGTGATGTCACCGGCACGGTCTCGTCTATGCCGTTGATCGCGTCGTCCATTATGTCGAAGAAAATTGCAGCCGGAGCGCAAGCCATTGTTTTGGATGTAAAGACCGGTCTTGGCGCTTTTATGGAAACGCTGGATGAAGCCCGCGAACTCGCCGGGTTGATGGTGGATATCGGTCGCCTTGCCGGACGCAAAACGGTCGCCCTGCTTTCTGATATGAATCAACCTTTAGGCGCGGCGGTGGGTAATGCGCTCGAAATGATCGAAGCCATTGAAACCCTGAAAGGCGGCGGTGCACCTGATTTTGTGGAGCACTGTCTGCATGTAGCTGCGCATGTGCTGGTGGTCGGTAATCGTGCAAAAGACTTGACCGAAGCGCGTGCCATGGCAGAGAAGTCCATTGCGGATGGCAGTGCGTTGGAGAAGCTGCGCGTGCTTGTTGCGGCTCAGGGCGGGGATGTCTCTTATGTGGATGACATCTCGAAGTTCGAGCGTGCAAAATTCATCGAAGTGGTCAAAGCTCCCCGAAGCGGATTCATCTCTCAGGTCCACGCCCGGATCGTGGGTGAGGCGTCTGTGGCGTTGGGAGCGGGGCGCGCCAAGAAGGGTGATCCCATCGATTATGCCGTAGGCTTCCTCATCCTCAAAAAAGTGGGTGACCAAATCCGCGAGGGCGAGCCCTTATTTGAAATTCATGCCAATTCTCAAGAAAAATTGGAAGAAGCGCGCAAATCTGTGCTGACTGCCTATCAATTTAGCGATGAATCCGTACCGCCATTACCGCTGTTTTACGAGTA
>CAYJPO010000162.1:3695-5099 GCA_964372045.1 uncultured Anaerolinea sp. | reverse complement strand
AAGCTCAATTTGGATGAATAAGCATCACCGGAATGTGGGTATGTCGGATCACTTCATCCGCAACACTGCCCATCAGCCAGCGTTTGATGCCGGTGTACCCATGTGTGTACATGGCGATCATGTCTGCGTGGGTCTCTTCGGCGACTGCGATGATGGTATCTGGCACGGGACCTATCCTTGTGATGCCCGAAACCTTGACGTGCTCAGTGACCAGCGTGTTGAGGGTTTTGTTCACGTACCGTTGGGCTTCCCCCCCCGCTTCATTGAGGATCTTGTGTGCAAGTCCCGGGTCGCCCGCGAGGAATTCAGGGGCTGGTGCGTCGGGGATGCGCAAGATGATGAGCTCCGCGTCATCCGATCTTGCGAGCGCCTCGGCATACGGCAGGGCTTCTTCTGCCTGAGGTGTGCCATCCAGCGGGACGAGGATCTTTTTATACATGGTTATCTCCTTTCTGCGATACTGGTATAACCTTGTACAGTCCCAGCATAACACGGGGATGATTTGAAATTCAAGTGTCGATGTACACATTCGCTTTTGCCATATAATATTTGTATGTCCCTTTTTATCGGCTGCCCGGTCTGGTCGTTCAAAGGCTGGGTGGGCAATTTCTATCCCAAAGGCACCAAGTCGTCAGACTTTTTGCGCGAGTACGCCCGCCGCCTGACGAGCATCGAAGGCAACACCACCTTCTACGCCACGCCCGCGCTGAAGACTCTGGCATCATGGATCGAGCAGACCCCGGAGACATTCCGCTTCTGCCTGAAGATCCCCAAAGCGATCAGTCATAACGGGAAGTTGTCGGATTATGTGGAGCGTGCCCGAGAGTTCGTTGAGATCATGCGCCCGCTCGCCTCAAGACTTGGACCGATGTTTTTGCAGTTACCCCCAAGCTATTCGCCTGCGCTGATGGCTGACCTTGCCACTTTTTTAGACGCCTTCCCAACCGATGTGAGACTCGGTGTGGAAGTGCGTCACCTCGACTGGTTCGACGAGCCGCACCGTGATTCGTTGAATACGTTATTGTCTGCACACAACATGGCGCGCGTGGTCATCGATACGCGTCCGATCCGGGGTTTGGCGGGGGATGAGTCCATCAAAGACAGCGCGTATGAAAGTCTGCTCGAAGCGCGGGAGCGCAAACCGAACGTACCGGTCTTCGAGGAAGTCACCACTGATTTCACGTTCCTGCGCTTTATCGGTCATCCCGAGATGGCGCAGAATCAACCCTTTATCGGCGAGTGGGTGGACCGGGTCGTGGATCAAATATCAGCGGGTGCGAAGCGAGATGCGTTCGTCTTCTGCCACTCGCCGGATAATATGCTCGCCCCATCCATCGCGCGCGAGTTCCACAGTCAAATTTCATCCCGAATCAAAATCGCCCCATTGCCATGGGACGACGTTGA
>CAYJPO010000162.1:0-3595 GCA_964372045.1 uncultured Anaerolinea sp. | reverse complement strand
CTTTTCCTTTACCTTGCTCATCGCGTACTCTGCCAGCGCGGTGATCGTCAACGATGGATTGACGCCGGGGTTGGCGGGCATGACCGAGCCATCGATGATGTATAAGCCATTGTAGTTATGAATTTCAAAATTCTGGTCGATCACGCTGTCTTCGGCATACGTGCCCATCGGTGCGCCGCCGAGGATGTGCGCGGTGGTGGGCAGGTTGAGCAAATTCTCGCCGATGGAGCCGAGCGCCACACCATCCGTGCGTTTGGCAAATTCCTTGGTCACTTCATGCGAGCCTTCCACCTGCGCGTTGATGGTGTAGCCGGGTTCTTCTTCCGCGACCATGCCGGTGCGGAAAAGTGTGAAAATACTTTTGCCCACTTTGAAACGCATACGATTATCCGCGTGCTGCATCACGAGCAGGATGGTCACATTGTGCGCCCAGCCTGGCAGAATGAGCGCCTTTGCAAAGTCAATGGGATGAGTGAACGTCCAGCCAAGGAAATTGAGAATGCGGCGTGGGACGCTGAAGTTCTTGTCGATCAGCGGCGCAGCAAGGAAACGCATGAGCGACGAGCCATCCGGGTAACGAACTGGCTCGATGCGTGTGATCTCGTCGTGGTTATAGATCGATGAAATGGACACGCCTTCCGAGTAATTGATGTCCGACTTGCGCGCCACGCTTCCGAGCAGACCCTCGGAGTTGGTCCTGACCATCGTCCCCAGTTTCGCTGATAGGTTTGGCAGCGACTTCTTCACGTCGCGCAGGGTCAGCAATAATTTCATCGTCCCCATCACACCCGCCGAGAAAATGATGTTCCTCGCGTGGACGGTGTGGGTTTGTTTGAAAAGTTTGGTCGAGTCACGATACGTAATTTCATAACGAGCATCCGACCTTTGACCTTCGACTTTCGACTCATTCTCGTCAAAGGTCAAAGGTCGAACGTCGGTGACTTCAACTTCCGCAACCACTTTCGCCCCGCGCTTCTCGGCAAAGTATAAATAATTTTTTGGTAGTGTATTTTTTGCATTATGACGGCATCCCACCATACAGCCGCCGCAGTGCTGACAGCCCGCGCGATCTAGACCTTCTCCGCCGAAGTACGGGTCTGGGACGGTCACCCCAGCCGCCCCGAAGTAAGAGCCGACATCTGTCGCACGGAAGGTGTGACCCATGCCGCGTTCCTCTGCCATTTGTTGCAAAAGCAAATCCGCTTTCCAAAGTTTCGGGTTTCTGGCAACGCCTAACATTCTTTTTGCCGTTTCATAATGCGGACGAAGCACATCACCCCATTTGATATTTTGACTCCATGCCGGAGTTGCAAAGGTTTCGTCGGTAGGAACTTCGAGCACGTTGGCGTATCCGAGACTGCCGCCGCCCACACCCGCGCCATGCAAAACCATCACGCCTTTGAGGATGGAAATTTGCATAATGCCGTGTCCACGTAACGCAGGCAGCCAGAGATACTTCCAATACTGCCAGTTGGATTTTGCGAAGTCGCTGTCTTTGAAGCGTTTCCCCTTTTCCAGGACGAGCACGGAATACCCCTTCTCCGTTAAACGCATCGCTGAAACACTTCCCCCGAAGCCACTTCCAATAATCACGTAGTCGTAATAGCTATCAGCCATCAGCGGTCAGCTCGCAAGGTTTGCATGAAGGATGTGAGCATTCGTTTTACCTCGGTGACATCGTTATGGAGTTTTTGATATTGTTCGTCGGGGAGAAACTCAAGGTCGCGGGCAAGCAGGAGTTGATATTCGGTCTCACTAGCTGAACCCATGGCGATTTGAAGGAAATAGGCAAACTCTTTATCGGTATGACGTCCGCAGCCTTCCGCGATGTTGGTTGGAATGGACATGCTTGCGCGCCGAATCTGTGAGGTTAGCCCGTACAGTTCTTCTTTGGGAAAACTTTTCGTCACTTTATACACAGCCAACGCGAGTTGATGTGCCTTTTCCCACACTTTGAGTTGACGGAAATCTTTCATGGATGGAAATTATAAGCTATCAGCGATTAGCCGTCAGTAGTCAGTTTCTTGCTGAAAGCTGACGGCTGATCGCTGCTCTTCTTATCGAAACGGACACACATCCGCAGGCACGTAGATATTACTTTGCCAGCCGTGATAATCACTCCCGAGTGGAATCAGAATCTCCGGGTGCTCTACCGCGTATTGGATTGCCGCAGCACAGCCATCGTACATCTTGTGCGTGGACTGATACGCTTCCCAAAAGGCAGTTGCCATCTCCACGTAGGGAGGCGGCATATTGATTTGACCCGAAGGTATCTTGCAGAGTTTGGTACGTGGATGCGGCTTCTGCTTCCTGTCCCTGCACGAGGTGGAGGAGCATGATGCGGTAATAGGCGTAGGCGGCGAGGCTGGGATATTCGGCGGGGTTGGGAATTATGGTTATTGGTGTTGCCTCAGAACCCCAATAACTAGCTTGAAATTGTTGTTTGTAACGACTAAATGACCACCAATCGACTGTATCGCTAAAAATAGCTTCTTGATAAGAAGAAAATGCTTTTGGGAAATCACCATTATTAACAAATGAATCGGCATCTTGAATTACCTGAAATCTAAACTTTGGGGCGGAATATCTTTCTGAGATTACAAAATTTTCCCCATTCCATTCAAGTATAAAAATTCTGTCTCTAATGGTCTGATCAAAATGGCGAGATATCTCCATGCTGTCCTTGGAAATAATTATCAGCTTCTTTGATCCATTACGACTATCTGATTCTATCTTTTCGTCTGTAAATGTTGATGCTTCAACTCAAGTGAATCGCTTGAGTGCTGAACCATCCCATCCGTAAACATCATGAAAACTTCCTCCGCTTCCATAACCATACTCTGTTACGATCTCTGGAACACCATCGGTATTGAAATCTTCAACGAAAGAAATACAGCATTGAAAGGAAGGGTGGCTTCCCCAGCGGTCGAGAACAATATCAAGGTTTATGAACTGACCATCCATACATGTTAATATATGATCTTGAGAATAAAGAAAATTCTCATTGATAACGCCATCAAGAATAATTTCAGGATTCCTGTCGTTAGTTATGTCAACTGAAATAATTCTTGGAGAATATGTTTTGTAAAGTTCTTCAAGTTTTATCCTTAAGTATTCTATCCCTCCACCTGAATTCAGGAAGTCGAGGATAGGTTGAACAATATCATCTGAAGGATAACTACCTTCATTTACTGGTTTAGGTAATAGAATTTCGCGGCTATCAGTCTTTTGTGGGCATTTTATCTGCTCCGCAGGTGTGACCGTGACAATGGTCGAGACATCGAAGGTCGGGGTGAAGGTTGGGATGGTGGGCAGTGCTGTGATGGTAGATGTAGGTGTCTGTGTCGCTGTTACGGTTGGCGTTCCTGTTTGCGCGGGAAGTGTGGGTTGCGTGGATGCCGTCCCACACGCGGAGATTGCCATACTGATTGCAAAGAAAAGGGAGAGAAGTTTTTTCATCGTCCACCTCGTTGAATAGAATTATACTTCGAGCAAGCATTGTCTGACCGCTGAATGCTGAGCGCTATGATTAGCAATCAACGCTCAGCTTTCAGCAAAACCAAATCGCGAGAAACTCATGAACCCAACAACCATC
>CAYJPO010000161.1:0-5112 GCA_964372045.1 uncultured Anaerolinea sp. | reverse complement strand
ACAGCGCGGTCTCCTCGCCACAAATGTAAGCACCAGCGCCGACGCGAATTTCAATGTCAAAATGCCCGCCAAGATAACCCGCCTCACGCGCCTCCTGCAAAGCATTCTCAAGGGCGGGCACAATGTATGGATATTCCCCGCGAATATAGATGTAGCCTTTCGTCGCGCCGACCGCATATGCCATGATACACATGCCTTCGATGACGCGATGAGGGTCGTCATTCAGCAGGACGCGGTCTTTGAATGTGCCAGGCTCAGATTCATCCGCGTTACAGACGACGTATTTTTGATCGCCGACGGCTCGTTCTGCGCCTTCGCCTTTGATGCCGGTCGGGAAGGCTGCGCCGCCGCGTCCGATCAAGCCGGAAGCTTTGACCTCTTCGATGATCTCGATGCGGCTCATGGCTTTGGCTTTTTTCAACCCGGCGTATTCGCCGTATTTTTTCAAGCTGGTCGTGCCGTTTCCGCAGTTCGCGGTGAGGATCTTCAAGGGTCCATGCACGATGGAGCGCGGAATTCCCAACTCGTAGGCATGGAAATCCGGGGAAATGTTCGTCTCGGCATCATCGTCCACGAGCGCAACGGGAGCCTGCTCACACAGCCCAAGGCATGGACTCGCTTCAATGGTCAGTGACAGGTCTTCCGTCGTCTGACCCGGTTCAATTCCGTAATGTGCACAAAGGTGATTTAGCAATCCATCCGCATTTTTCAAGGCACAGGCTTGGTCCGTACAAATGCGGATGATCCGTTTCCCCATCGGCTTGTTATTGAACATTGTATAGAATTCGATCACGCCGTGGACATCCGCAAGTGGAACGCGCAGGCTTTTTGCAACTTCGGAAGCGACTTCTTCTGGAAGCCAGCCATAGATCTTTTGTGCTGCGTGCAAGGCTGGCAGCAACCCAGAGCGCCCTTGGGAAATATATCGTTCAATTGCAGGCTTTAGCGGAGCAAGGTCAATTTCAGACATGTATTCTCCAATAAGATAAGTATACACGATGACATTTTTGTGACACCGGGCACTTCCGAAATCGGACGTGATTATATATAATGTATAATCATGGCGTCAATCCCAGAACGAGAACTTACTCATAAACCTCTCAAAGAAGAGATTTTTGATGCCCTTCACCGGCAGATCATTGCGGGCAAATATGCGCCTGGAGATTGGCTGCGGCAGGAGGAAATTGCCGGACAAATGGGCGTAAGTATGACCCCCGTGCGCGAAGCGCTGGATCTGTTGGTCGCCAAGGGCATCGCAGAACGGGTCCCCTATCGCGGCGTCCGCGTCCGTGAGATGTCTACGAAGGATATTCTGGAAGCATACAGCCTGCGCCTCCTGCTCGAAGCGATCATCGCTCGCGAGGCGGCACAGAATATCTCCCCCGAACAACTGACGGTTCTCGGCAGGATCATGGAAGATATGGACCGGCATGTGGAATTGAACCAGATGCCGCAGGAACGTCAACTGAGCCGTGAATTCCATGACGCCATCGCCGAAGCTTCCGGCAACCCTCTGCTGATCCAATTGTATGCGCTCGTCTCCAACGCCTTCCCAGACTGGCTGCTTTACGAAGCATTGTTCCGAAACCCGGAACTTCTTGCGGGAAGTGTCATTCAAACCCATGACGAACACACAGCCATCCTCGAAGCGCTCAAGAATAAAGATGCAGACCAGGCTGTGCAGGTTTCCCTTGAACATGTGATGGAATCGGGCAGATGGCTGGAAAACTATCTCCATGTCCCGGCGAAGCTGCTGAGAGAAAAAGAAAAACAAGTCTCGCACTTGATCAAAAAATCTTCAAAATAACCTGGAGGAACTGAAATGTCGGATGAATTATTCAAACAGATGGCACAAAGCATCATCGACGGCGATTCGGATGTGTCCGTTGAACTTGCGCAAAAATCCATCGATCTGAGCATCCCCCCCTTGGATGCGATCACGAAGGGATTTGTGGTGGGTGTAAATTACATCGGTGACCAGTTCGGAGCTGGGGAGGCATTTTTACCTGAACTGGTGATGGCTGGCGAAGCGATGAAAGCCGCAGTCGCCACCCTGGAACCTGAACTGCTCAAGATGGGCGCCACCCGTGAGATCATGGGACGCGTGGTACTCGCCACCGTTGAAGGCGATATTCATGAGATCGGCAAGACGCTCGTCGGCACGATGCTCAGCGCCTCCGGATTCGAAGTGACCGACCTCGGTGTGGATCAACCCGCCGACAAGATCATCGGCAAGGCGCTTGAGATCAACGCAGACCTCATTGGCATGAGCGCACTGCTCACCACCACCATGGTCCGCCAGCGCGAAGTGATCGAAGACCTGGATAAAGAAGGTCTGCGCCCGCGCATCAAAGTGATGGTCGGCGGCGCACCGATCACCCGCGAATGGGCTGACAAGATCAAGGCAGACGGCTACTCTGAAGATGCCGTCGGTGCGGTGAAGCTCGCCAAGGACCTGCTCGGCAAAACGGGCGCATAATTTGGTGACACGCGATCTATAAGTAAACACATGACCCGGTGGCGAAAACTCTGATTGTTCGTCACCGGGTCGTTAATCAACCAGAGAGAGCGAGAGATATAGCCTCGGGAGGGCTCTATGTCTCATAAGAATATTAAAACCATCAGCGATCCCAAGTTGAAACTTGAGGTATTGACAAAAGAAGAAGTACAAAAGATCCACGAAGCCACATTGCACATCATTGAGAACGTCGGTGTGAGATTCCCATCCAAGCGGGCGTTGGAGATCTGGGAAGCTCACGGCGCGGATGTGGACCATGAAAAGAAGATCGTCCGCGCAAAACCGCAACTGATCGAAGATGCGTTAAAGAAATGCCCGCCAAAATACATTCTCGGCGCGCGCGACCCTCAGCAAAATCTTCCACTCGACGGCAATCACGTCTGTCTTGGCACCGATGGCTGTGGCGTGGAGATCATCGACATCGAAACAAAGCAGAAGCGCACGTCAGTTTTACAGGATGTGCGCGATATCGCCCGGGTGGCTGATGCGACCCCGGAGGTTGCCTTCCACTGGGTTCCCCTCTCCGCACAGGATACGCCCGTCGAAGCGCGCGGATTGCACGAACTGAAAGCTGTTTGGGAAAACTCCACCAAACATGTGCAGACCGAATCTATTTACAACGTGCATGAAGCGAAAGCCGCAGTGGAGATGGCGGAGATCCTCGCCGGTGGAAAAGATAAACTTCGCGAACGTCCCGTCCTTTCGTTGATGCAATGCACAGCGCCTCCACTCGGACATGATGGCGGTTCGCTCGACGCAGCCTTGATCGCCGCTGAAGCCGGGATCCCCACAGGCTTCATGACCATGTCTGCCTGCCTCACCACGGGACCGGCAACCATGGCTGGCACACTGACCGTCGGCAACGCGGAAGTCATCGCCGCCACGGCACTTTTACAACTGGCTTATCCCGGTGCGCCCGTCTTCTATGCTGCCGCGCAGACTTCATCCGATCCGCGTTCAGGCGCATACACCGGTGGCGGACCGGAAGACTTCCTTTTCGGTGCGGCGACCAACGTCCTCTCGGATTTCTACAACATCCCACTTTCGATGGGCTCGTTCGCTACCGGTGCGAAAGAACCGAATTGGCAAGCCGGGTTGGAAGGAAGTCTCTCGACCTTCATGGCAAGCGTGGTCATGTCCGACATGCTGCTCGGTTGCGGATTCCTGCACGGCAGCCGCATCTGGTCGTATGCCGAGATGATGATGGACTGCGAGATCTTCTCCATCATCCACAAGATGATGCAAGGTATCGTCGTGAACGAGGAAACGCTCGCGCTCGATGCCATCGCAGCCGTCGGTCCCGGTGGACATTATCTCGCCCAGAAGCACACCCGCAACCATACGCGCGACCTCTTCCTCCCGCAATTCCTGGATCGCCGTCCCTACACGGAATGGGAGATCAAGAAAGACGATGCCCGCGATTGGGCATTGAACAAGGCACGCAAGACCTTGAAGGAACACCAGCCGGATTTGCTGGAACAAAAGGTAAGTCAAGAGTTTGAAAGAATTATCAAGTCGGTAGAAAAGAAGTAACAAGAAATGAGAAACGAGTAACGAGGCGTGAGAGAATTCATTTCTTGCACCTCGTTACTTGTCCCTGACTCTCTTCGCCAAAGAGAATCTATTCCCACTTAGAGGTGTCCCATGAGACCAAAGCTCACTCTCCTAAGCGATGAAATCATCGCCCGAATATTGGAAGAAGCCTACGAGCTTCTGCGCTGTCCTGGCGTCAAGGTGCAAAACCCTGAAGCGCGGGACTTACTCGCTGCCGCGGGCGCGATCATGTATCCCGATAATAACGTCGTTGGGATTCCCGCTGCGCTTGTCCACAAGGCGTTGGAAAGTGTGCCGCGGGAATTTTATTTATACGATTACGATGGCAACCCCGTCGTTCACTATGGTGGTGACTCGGTCCACTTCGACCCGGGTTCATCCGGCATTACCATGCTCAACCCGGAGACGCTCGAACACGACACCACCGAAACCGAACATCTGCTGCGCCTCATCAAAGTGGCGGAGCAGATCCCGCAGTATGACGCGCAGTCCACGGCGGTCATCTGTCACGATGTCCCCAAAGACATTCAAGATTCATATCGGCTTTATCTCGCCCTGCTTTATTCCAAGAAACCCATCGTCACCGGCGCGTTCACGAACAAGACCGTGCAGGAAATGATCGACATGCTCGCGCTCTTCGCGGGCAGTCCTGAAGCCGCACGCGAAAAACCGCGCGCCATCTTTGATGTATGCCCCGCCCCGCCACTCATCTGGAGCAACTTCGGCGGAGGCAATCTCATCGCGCTGGCGCGCTCAGGCATTCCTGCCGAGATCGTATCCGTCCCGCTTTCAGGCGCGGCGGCTCCCGTGACCATGCTGGGTACGGTCACACAACACACAGCGGAATGTTTCGCGGGCATCGTTATTCACCAACTTGCCAAGCCGGGTTCACCGATCGTTTGGGGCGGCGCGGCGGCGATCTTCGACATGCGCAAAGGCGCCACACCGATGGGCGCGGTCGAAACCGCCATGCTGGACTGTTCCTATGCACAGGTTGCAAAGACGCTCAATATGCCCACGCACACCTACCTCGGCGCAAC
>CAYJPO010000160.1:0-5206 GCA_964372045.1 uncultured Anaerolinea sp. | reverse complement strand
TGGGTTACACGCTTTCCAAGCGTGCGCGCTAAGCCAGACTACGCGACCTCTCCATCAGACAAGCGGGCAAAATTATACCACGTGTTTTTGGGGAGGCAATGATTTCTTTTACCCGCCTTCAACGACACTTTCTACGTAGAAAATCCTATATTGAGAGACTTCCGGGCGCACATCCGGGGTTCCACAGGCGTGCAGCATCGTCCCGGGTTCCGGCAGAAGGGTCGTGTCAATGATAACGAGCACCTCCTGGCTGGATTTGAAATCGAGTGCATAAAAAATCGTGCCCGGCGGGACGATGGTTTCGATCACCTGGGTCAGGTTGATATCAGCCAGGTCGTGTGAATTTCGTCGGAAAATACTCGCATGGAAGTCCGGCATCCAATCGATGAACTGGATGTTTTCCCTCAGGACGTTGACCGAAGTACCTTCGTCGAACCGCACATAAATGCTGTCCATTTCAGGCGGGCAATTCTGCTCAGGGATGGCAGGAATGGCGTAAGACCCTTTCACCAGGATCGGGGCAGCGATCATGACGAAGACCAATACTAGAGAGAATACCGCAGTTGAATAACTTCCCGGGATTTCCGGATTATTTTCTGGCTGGAAAAAATGAAGAGGCATCTGTTCGCGTAAGAGGAATAACCCGATGGCGGGGAGCAGGATAAAGAATGGAATGGTCGCCGCATACAACCTGACCCGGTACGCGTCCGTTGGCGGCACAAATGGGACAGATGCAAGCACACCCAGGGCGGTGATCAATGCCAGGCTTGCGTAAGGATCTTTGCGATCTCTGAACCATTTGAAAATTCCCAATCCACAGAGGATGTACATTCCCCAGCGCGCCGCTTCATTGACCCAATAGTTTTCTCCTGCCACGAAGGCGTAGGCGTTGTACCATGTGTTCGAAAAGAACATCTGCCAGTAAAAAAGAGCGCCCTTGATGATAAGTGATGGCTGCGTCAAGATAAGCTCAAAGGCGAGCCTGTAAATGGCGGGAGTTACCTCTGTATTATTTAATAATCGTAATTCTGGGTGTGCCTCGAAGATATATGTCCACGATTTTCCACCGGAGGCAAGCCCGTAAAACGCCCACGAAAAGTTTTCGAAGGCGGCAGCATCCGACCCGGCGAGCTGGTCGATCATGAGCCCGTTGACGAAAAACATGGAGCCGATCAAGACCGCGCCGATGATGAAAAACTTGAGTGAGAACCGCCTCTGCCCCCGGAAATACCATCCGCCCCAGACCAGAAGCGCAGGCAGGACGAACATCGCCCCAGGACGGACGTTCAACGCTAGGGCGATCAATGTGATCCCGAATAAGACTATCCATTCGCGTTGCTTGGATATGCCCTGCCAGATCAGAGCAGTTCCAAGCAGGCTGACCGTTACCCCAAGCGTCTCGGACATGCTCGTGCCGCTGTGATGCCGATAGTAAAGGAATACGAGCATCAGAACGAACGTGGCGATCTCAGCGCCGTGCGTCTTTTGGATCTCCCGGCAAAGCAGGTAACATGCGAACCCTGCGAGCGCGGTAAAGATCCCGGTGGCTGCCATGAGATTCCAATTGGATAGCTGGAGGAAGGTGGCGAAAAGCCCGGCAAATAAGGGTCGCATCGCCGTGAAGTTGGAAATGCCGATCCCGTAAAGAATACGGGTCGCATCGATGTAATAGTTCGTGGCGTCGCTCACGGGGATCAAGCCGTTGATAAGGATGGACATGGTTTTCCCGGATGCCCACAGCCCGGCAAGCCCTAAAGCGAATATAGCCATGGTCGCCGCCATTAATGATAATTCCCCCAATCGCCCCGGAACGCGGAAGAGGATGTAGATCGCCAGCGCAGTGATCGGAATGACCACCCCGAACCCCGTCCGCAGGGACATGCTGATGGGGCGCAGCAGGTTGGGCGAGCGGTTGACCAGAATAAAGCTGAAGATGCCGATCGAGACCGCCAGGCACAACACCTGCCATATGACCGGATGGATTCTTTCCAAATAGGCGAATATTTTCTTTTTTGTGGACATAGCCCGGCAATTATAAAGCGTTTTATTTTCTCCGCTTTATTAAAGGCGCTGCGGGTCGCGTTCAAAGCGCGACCCGCAGCAATCGTCTTGGAGGACGAAACCACCGATTTATTGAGCGATGACCTGCGCGCTTTCAATGCTCTCAGGCTGGGCGTTCTTGTGATTGCTTTCGATATTCATCAGAGCGGGGATGAAGAAACCGACCAGGGCGATGACCAGATTCAATATCCCAGCCACCCAATACCAGGTCTGGTAATTGGTGGCGTCTGTCACGGGACCCGCCACGATGAGGCTGAGCGGCATCATCGCCTGCGCCACACTGCTGACAAGGGAAAGGACACGTCCCTGCATCTCAGGTTCCACAACCGATTGGAACAAGGCATGGATGGGACCATTCACCAGCGGCATCATGAGCCCAAAAGCGAACATGGAGACGAGCATGATCCAGAACTTGTCCGCGGGGGCGGCGGCGATCGCGAGGATCGCAAAGCTGAACAGCACGATCCCCATCAGCGAGGTGAGGATCTTTTTCTTGAACCCACCCCAAACTCCGAGAATGATGCCGCCTGCGATCATGCCAACCCCAAATAACGAGTCGAGACTTCCCAATTCCAATGCGCCGAGTTTGAAATACTTCGTCACCAGCAGCGGCGTAAGCGCGGATGTCGGAGCGATCAAAAAGTTCAGCAGGGTTGCCATCAGTCCCAACATCAGCAGACCGGGCCAGGCTACCATGTACTTGAAACCGGCTGCCAGATCCTGCATAAAGCTTGCCTGAGGTGCGGATGAGTGCGTTTCTGCGCGAGGAGGCTGCGGGACAGAAAAAAAGAACAAAGGCGTAATGCCCATGATCGCCGTGACGACGTCGATCATCAAAATGCTTTGCGTGGGAATGGCGGCCACAAGCAGGGCTCCCACCGGCGGTGCGACGATGCCCACCAAACCCTGCAGGGTCTGGTTCGCGCCTGCCACGCGCGAAAGCTGTTCCTTGGGAACCATTAACGATGTGGAGGACGCCATCGCCGGATAGTGGAATGCGCCTCCCGCTGCTCGAATGGCAAGGATCAAATAGATCTGCCAGAACTCCACCGTGTCAACCCAGAACAGATATGCAAGACAAAGCGTGGAGAGAGCGATCGCCGCGTCCGACATGATCATGATGATGCGCCGGTTGCCCCGGTCTACGATGGTCCCGGCGATGGGACCAAGCAGGATCTGCGGCAGCATCCCAAACAGAGATGCCGTCGCCAGCACAGTGGCAGAACCGGTTTTCTGGGTTAAATACCAGATCAGAGCGAACTGAACCAAGGAGGAACCGAACAGGGAAAATGCCTGACCAGTGAAGATCGTAAAGAACCGCACAGCCCAATTTGTGGGCAGGTTGTTTTCGGAATCTTTCATTAACGCCTCAAAAAAGTTGATATTTCGACAACTTACTTTAATTATTTTAATTATATTTTTGATTTTGTCAATAGTAAGTTTGTAAAATTGAAGTATTTCTTTCCTGAATTCAATAATCCTAAGCCGAAATCAAGAATATGAATTTTGTTGCCAAGTTTTGCGCTTTTCAAAACCTAATCTGATAGAAAATGACCGAATTCGCTCCGTACAATAGCAAGCATTCGCCCTGTCAGGAGATATTGATGAAAACATTTAAACGCATCCTTCTTGGACTTGTTGCGGTTCTGGGATTCCTTATCCTTTTGCTTCCCTTGAGCTTGTTCGTCGATACGCTCATTGGCAAGAACCGCGTCGAAACCGTTAGCAACACAACTATCCCCGTCGTAAACGGCGGACCCAACATCCGCGCATACGTCGCCAAGCCGGAAGGGGAAGGACCCTTCCCCACGGTCATCATGATCCACGAGTTCTTTGGCTTGAATGAAAGTATCCTCTCCAAAGCAGATCTGCTCGCCGCAGAAGGTTATCTAGTCATTGCGCCAGATACGTTCCGTGGCTCGACCACGTCTCTGATCCCGCGCGCCATCTGGCAGGTCATCAACACCAAACAGGAGGATGTGAATGTTGACCTCGATTCCGTCCACGCCTGGCTTGAATCTCAGGCAGAGGTAGATGCCTCCCGTATTGCGATCGTTGGCTTCTGTTATGGCGGACGCGTTTCACTTTTGTACAGCTTGCATAACCCCCGCCTGGCTGCCACAGTCGTTTTCTATGGTTCATCGGAGACCGACCCGCAAGTATTAAAGAATTTGCCGGGACCCGTGCTTGGCATTTTCGGCGGTGCAGACCAGTCCATTCCCTTGGAAGAAGTGGAAGCTTTTGAAAAAGGTCTTGAAGAAGCAGGCATCCCGCATCAGGTCACGATCTACGATGGACAGCCGCATGCCTTCGTTGAAGATGCTGAAGGCATCCAGGCTGGCGGCGCACAGGGGAATGCCTGGAATGAAATGCTTGACTTCCTGGAAACCAACCTGAAATCCACCACCTCGCATACCCCCATGCTTTCCAGCTTTTCGTATTCCCCCGCCTTCCCGTGGACCTACTATGCCGTGCTGGTCTATGAACATGCTTTCGGCAGCGGAAGCCATCAGCACTGATTAGACTTTTTACGAACATTCAATGGATCATCGATCCCCGTGACCGCTTTTCACGGGGATTGTTCACCGACGTTTATAATTTGCTCATGACCTTCATCCCCCAACCATCGAAAATCCCATTGTTGTTGAAACTCGGAATCCTCATCTCCGAAAAGATCACCGGCAGGATCATGCTCCCGCCGCGTATCCTATCCTGGTATCCCAAAGCCGCCATCGGGTCCGGCATTATGGAGGCGCTTGTAGCGCACGAAGACGGACGCATGGACAAGCGCATGTTGAAACTCATCCGCATGACCGCTTCGTATGCCGTTGCCTGCCCCTTTTGCGTGGATATGAATTCCTACGAATATCGCAACTTCGGCATCACAGATGAAGAAGCCGAATCCCTGCGCGGCGATTTCGAGAAAGTGAATTCCTTTTCCGAACGCGAAAAACTGGCGATCACCTACACCCGCTTGATCTCCGCCACGCCGCTGAAATTTCCCCCGGATATTGTTGAAAAAGTAAAAGCCGAGTTCAACGAGCGCGAATTTGTCATCCTTGTCAGCACCGCCGCGCAAGTCAACTTTTGGGCGCGCTTGATCCAGGGGCTGGGAATCCCACCCGCAGGTTTTGGGGAATAAAAA
>CAYJPO010000159.1:0-5341 GCA_964372045.1 uncultured Anaerolinea sp. | reverse complement strand
CCCATCGCATCCATGACAGCCACCGAAGTGATCTGCACGATGGTGTTGACGTCGTCACCGGTCTGCAGCACATGCACCGGCGCGCCGACGCCCAGCAGGATGGGTCCGATCGCCTTGGCATTGCCGAGACGCGCCAACAGTTTGTAGGCGATGTTCGCCGACTCAAGCGACGGGAAGACCAGCACGTTCGCATCCTTCACCGCGCTGAACGGATAGCGTTCTTCGACGATGGACGGCTCGACAGCCGTATCCGCCTGCATTTCGCCGTCCACGCGCAGGTCGGGTCGGCGGGACTTGACCATCTGCACTGCCTTGCTGACCTTGGTCGAGAGCGGGTGCGGTGTGGAACCGAAGTTCGAGAACGACAGGAATGCCACGTGCGGGTCAAGCTCGATCTTTTTGGCGTAATCCGCCGCGAGGATGGCGATATCCGCGAGGTCTTCTGCGGTCGGGTCGATGTTCACGGTCGCATCGGTGAAGAGGAAGACCTTATCCTCCACGATCATGATGTACACACCCGCCGCGCGCGCCAGACCCGGAGCCGTGTGGTGGATCTGCAATGCCGGGCGGATCACTTCGGGATAATCAAAGGTCAAGCCGGAGACGAACGCATCGGCATCGCCCATCTTGACCATCATCGAGCCGAGGATGTTCGTATCGCGGATGTTCTTCGCCGCATCCACGATCGTCATGCCTTTGCGCTGGCGCAGTTCGTAAAGCGCCTTGGCATAGGCGTCCAATTTTTCGAAGGTATTCGGGTCCACAATGATGGGCTTGTAATCGAAGCTCAATTGCTTAAGCTGTTCTTCGATCACAGACTGACGACCGATCAACACGGGAGTGGCGATGCCTTCGTCTTGAATTTGATACGCCGCGCGGATGATCTTCTGTTCTTCGCCTTCAGCAAAGGCAACCCGCTTCTTGCCGCCCGACGAGCGCGCCTTGTTCTGGAAGAAATAGCGGATGCGCTCGCCCTTGCCCTGACGATATGCAAGCTGTTCCTTGTACTCGTCGATGTCGATGGGCTTGCGCGCGATACCGGTCTTCATTGCCATTTCCGCCACGGCGGGAGCTTCCCACAGCAACACACGCGGATCGAGCGGAGTCGGAATAATATACTCGCGCCCGAATTTGATCGGCTCGCCGCCATAGGCGCGGATGACCGAATCGGGCACATCTTCCTTCGCCAAGGCTGCCAGCGCCTTGGAAGCTGCAAACTTCATCTCTTCGTTAATTTGCCTGGCTCGCACATCCAACGCACCGCGGAAGATGAACGGGAAACCCAACACGTTGTTAACCTGGTTGGCATAGTCGGAACGACCGGTCGCGATGATGATATCCTTGCGTGCTTCCTTCGCCAATTCAGGGCGGATCTCCGGGTCGGGGTTCGCCATTGCGAAGATGATCGGGTCTTTCGCCATGCTCTTGACCATATCCGGCGTCATCACATTCGCCACAGACAAGCCGTAGAAAACGTCAGCGCCGCGCAAGGCATCGGAGAGGGTCCGCGCATCGGTATCGACAAGGAAGCGTTCCTTGTACTTGTTCATGCCTTCCTTGCGACCCTTGTACACCACACCCTTGCTGTCACACAGCATGATGTTCTCGCGCTTCACACCCCAACGGATCGCCAGTTCCGCGCATGAGATCGCCGAAGCGCCCGCGCCGGAGATAACGATGCGGATCTCTTCATGTTTCTTGCCGACGATCTCCAAAGCGTTCGCCAGACCCGCCGAGGAAATGATGGCTGTGCCGTGCTGGTCATCGTGGAAGACCGGGATGTCCAGCATCTTCTTCAGTTCTTCTTCGATGTAAAAACATTCGGGGGCTTTGATGTCTTCGAGGTTGATCCCGCCAAAGGTCGGAGAGATGGCGGCAACGACCTTGATGATCTCATCCGGGTCATGCGAGTTGACTTCGATATCGAACACGTCAATATCCGCAAATTTCTTGAACAACACCCCTTTGCCTTCCATCACGGGTTTGCTTGCCAGCGCGCCGCGGTCACCGAGACCGAGAATGGCTGTCCCGTTGGAGACGACCCCCACCAGATTGCCCTTCGACGTGTATTCATAGGCGTCTTCGGGGTTCTTTTCGATCTCGAGCACCGGTTCCGCCACGCCGGGCGAATATGCCAAACTCAGGTCTCGTTGGGTGTCCATCGGCTTGGTCGGAATGATCGCCACCTTGCCGGGCTTGCCTTTCAAACGATGATACTCAAGTGCGTCTTCACGCGTGAACTTAGCCATACAGCCTCCAGTGATTTTTGGAATCGTTTTTGAATCAGCAAAACGACGCTTTAAGATTATCGCACGACTTCAACAAAGGTAATAGTAGCTTTTGTCACAATTTTAGACAAGTTATGATTGTTATTCCATATATTCTTACCCCATTTGTGCAAAAAGTTGCGAAGCCGGGTGACGCGAGATACTAGCTCGCGCCGCTAAACCCGCGGATGACCTGACTCACCCGCCGGACTTGCTCGCCGGTCAACTCGGGGAACATGGGCAGGGACAGCACTTCACGCGCGGCTCTTTCGGACTTTGAGAGGGTACTGACCATTGGAGTTGAGTTTGCATACGCAGGCTGTAAGTGAACCGGCACAGGGTAATGCACCAGAGTGTGAATCCCTTGCGCCCGAAGATGCGCCTGCAAGGCATCCCGCTTCGGGTGGCGGATGACGAATTGATGAAAAACATGTTCTCCATCTTCCGGCTTGACCGGTAAAACCAAGTCCATGCCGGATAGCAATTCAAGGTACAGGTCAGCCAATTGCCTGCGGCGCTCGTTCCACCCGTGGAGGTGGCGCAATTTGACTCGCAAGACCGCAGCTTGCAGTTCATCGAGTCGGCTGTTCATGCCTTTGATCTGGCTGACGTAACGCTCCTTCCAGCCATATTGACGAAGGAGATGCACCTTCTCTGCCAGTTCCGGATTCTTCGTCACCACTGCACCGCCATCGCCCAGCGCGCCGAGATTTTTGGTGGGGTAAAAACTGAAGGCGGCAATGTCACCCCACGCGCCGACCTTTCGTCCGTGATACATCGCGCCGTGCGCCTGAGAGCAATCTTCGATGACGAAGATATTTTTCGCCTGAGCCATCTCCAAAATGGGATTCAAATCCACAGGGCAGCCGTATAAATGAACTGGGAGTATGCCACGGGTTCGATCCGTTATCGCTGCGGCAACCGCTCCCGGGTCCAGCCCGAAGCGGGTGAGTTCGATATCCGCAAACACCGGGCTTGCACCGGTCATCTCGATGGCGGCGATCGTCGCCACTGCCGTATGAGACGGCGCAATGACTTCATCTCCTGCGCCAATCCCACACGCCATTAATGCCAGTTGCAAAGCCTCCGTGCCCGAAGCCACTCCAACCGCGTGAGAGACTCCGCAATATTCGGCAAACTCGCTTTCGAACACCGCTACTTCGCCGCCAAGGATGAACGTGCCTTTTGCCAGCACGCGCGCGATGGCATCGTCCAATTCAGCGCGGATGGACCGGTATTGTTTGTTCAGGTCGACGACGGGAATGGTTTCCATTTTAGAGATAACGATCCAAATGCTGCCTGTAAAACTCCAGCAGCGTCTTCACACCGTCACGTAATTGCACCTGCGGCTCCCAACCCACCTCAGACTTTATCAGGTTGTAATTCCCGTAATAGTCACCGATGTCGATCCGCTTGCGATTTACCGGGAACGGCACGATCTCATAGCGTCCGCTGCCATTGACTTCGATCAACAGGCGGGCTAGGTCGAGTAAATTGATGGGAGGACCGCCCAGGTTGTAGATCTTTCCACTCGCGGCGGGACTACAGGCACACATCAGCATCGCATGGATGGCATCGTCCACATGATTAAAGTCTCGTATCTGACTGCCATCGCCAAAGACCTGGATCGGTTTTCCCTCGAGCAGTTGACGAAACCACCAGCCGATGAAGGTCAATTTATCGTCCTTGATCTTCATACGCGGACCGTACGTATTCGTCATGCGCAGAACACAGGTCTGCATATCGTGGACTCGGTTATAGACGATATGGTACATCTCCCCCGCCCGCTTGCTCACCCCGTTGTTATCGAGCGGCGTCAGAAGATGGTTTTCATCCACAGGCAGATATGTGGGGCGACCATATACCTGGCGCGTCCCTGAGAACACAATGCTGATCTTGGAGTTGGTCGTCCGGCATGCTTCAAGTAACCGCAACTGCCCCATGGAATTGACTTGCAGGTCTTTGAAGGGATCCTGCATACTGCCAAAGTGGCTCATCTGTCCCGCAAGATTGAACAGGTACTTTTTCCCCTCAACAGCAGATTTCATTTTCGCTTCATCGTTAATATCCGCTTCGATGATCTGTACGCGGTCTTTGATATCCGCCACATTGAACAGATTCGCGCCTGACTCCGGGTCCATATTATCGAGCAGGGTGACGACAGCGCCCATATCCAATAGTCTGCGGGCAAGGTTGCTGCCGATAAACCCCAGCCCGCCTGTGATCAACACCTTCTGGCCGTGAAATTCCGCTTTGAGGTCCATCATGATTTTTTACGAAGATGTTCTTTTTTGACGACCAGCGACCAATACAATTCCCCGATCTGCTTCAAGGTGCGGATGATGCGCCAGGGAACGAAGAACTGGGACACACCGTATTTGCGCGAATAATGATTGACGGGCACCTCTGCGAACACATAGCCGAAATCTTCGATCTTCTTGACCAGTTCCAAACAGACCGCCCCGCTGACACTTATCAATTCGATCTCGTTGAGGATCCTCCTCGGGATCAATCGGAAGTCACAATCCACGTCCCGAATATGAATGTGGAAAAGGAATTTCACAAGGTTATGATAGGCGCGTCCGATGACCATACGCATGAACGAGTCGTTGCGGGACAATTTGTACCCGTTGACCGCGTCCGCACCGCCGTCCAGCGCTTCCACCAGTTGGATCAATTCCAGCGGGTTGTATTGCGAGTCGCCGTCGGTATAAAACACCCAGTCCTTTGTCGCTGCTGAAAATCCGCTGCGAAGCGCCGCGCCGTATCCCTGATTTTTCTCATGGGTGATCACGCGCAGTTCCACATACCGGTTCTTCAATTCGTCCAGGACTCTGGCGGTGTAATCAACGCTGCCATCATTGACCACGATGATCTCGAAATCATCTGTGACCTGTCTGCATGCGATTCCTGCCGCGACGACCATGCTGGCAATGGTCCCGCCATCGTTATACGCCGGGAAGATCACGCTAAGTCCCCGGAGCTTGCTCCTCCGTTGGGTTTCATCCATCAGTCTCTACTTTCCTCGCAACTGCAACCACGCTCAAACCATAAGGGAGTCCCACGCGGGACAC
>CAYJPO010000158.1:0-5534 GCA_964372045.1 uncultured Anaerolinea sp. | reverse complement strand
TCTGGACCTCGGACTGGGCGATGCGTAAAGCGGCATTCGACACATCCAAAGCGATGACCTGCCATCCCTGACGGGCGAGATGCAAACCCGACGGGGTTGTGCCGCAGGCGGCGTCGAGGACGAGTCCGTTGCGGGGTAAAAGACTCTGATTCGTGGTTAACAGATCGCGCGGAGACCGCAGGTTTTGCCAGCGCGTGTCGTTCGAGTAGCGGTCGTCCCAGATGAGGGCATCAGGATGCGACATGGACAAAACCTTCAGCGTTGATTCTGCTTCCCGAAGCAGGAGCAATCTTCCCGTCGAGAATGAGGCGACCTTTTTCCATCAAGATGACTCGCTTTGCATAATGATGGACGAGTTTGTAATCATGTGTGATGAGCAGGATGGCAGTCCCTTGCTGGTTCAAGCGCGCGAGGCAATCCATCAACTGTTGAAGATGACGCCAATCCTGCCCGAGGGTGGGTTCGTCGAGGATGACGAGCGCGGGGCGGAGTGCGATGCACGCGGCGAGCGCAGTGCGCTGCTGTTGACCGATGGACAGTGTAAACGGGCGACGCGCGCGCAATTGATGCAGGTCGGCGCTGGTGAGCGTGTGTTCGTGAATGTCTGCATCAAACCTGCGATAGTTGCGCGGACCAAAGGCGACTTCTTCATCCACTGAGTCGGTGAAGAGCTGGTCAGCCGGGTTCTGAAAAAGCAGCGCAATATCCAAGCCGGGGCGCGGACGGGCTGTACCGTTGACCGTGACATTGCCGTGGATGGGTTTAAGCAAACCCGCCGCCGCCAATGCCAGCGTGGATTTACCCGTACCGTTATCACCGACCAGCGCGACGAACTCGCCCGCGTAGATCTTAAGATACACATTGTGAATGATGGGATGACCGTCATATCCTGCGGTGAGGTCTTGCAGGTCGAGCAGCGGCTGTTGGTGGTCGGGATGATGTCCGTTGGGGATGAGCAGGCGCGACCAATCGGCAAGCCTTTCAGCGGTGGGACGGCGCAAGCCGTATTTTTTGAGCGTGGCGTGATTCCGGAGTACGTCATCAAAACGTCCCTGCGCGGCGATGCGACCTTCATCCAGAATGAGCACATGGTCTGCCAGCCTGCGCACTTCGGCGAGACGATGTTCGATCAGCACGATGGTCAAGCCGTATTGTCTCTTCAAGGTTTCAAGCGCGCTGATGACGTTCTGCGTGCCGGGTACATCCAGCGAGGCGGTGGGTTCATCCAACACCAGCACTTTGGGATTCATGGCAAGCGCGGCGGCAATGGCGAGACGTTGTATCTGTCCGCCGGAGAGGGTGGCGGGTTTATTGTTGCGCATGTCCGCAAGTCCGACAGCGTTCAATGCCCAATCGACTCGCGCGTTCACTTCCTCTTCGGTCATGCCGAGATTGCGCGGACCGAAGGCAACTTCATCTTCTACTCGTAAATGGAAAAGATGCGTGCGCGGGTTTTGAAAGACGATGCCGACCTTTTGAGCGATGGTGTCTACCGAAGAAGCAAGCGCATCCATCTCCGCGATCAGAACTAAACCTGTGACTTGAGCGGGGATCGAGTGGGGGATGAGTCCTGTAAGCACATGCGCCAATGTGGATTTTCCGCAGCCGGAACTGCCGGTGACGACGAGACATTCCCCCGTGCGCACGTCGAAGGTGACGTTTTGCAGAACTGAATTTGCTCCGTACGAGACGGTCAGATCGCGGACGTGGATCATGAATCCACCTCCGATGCAAGATCGATCACTTCCGCCCAACTCCAGCGAGCGAGCGCTTTCTCGATCAACGACGGACGGATAACAACCGCGCACGGGAAGTCTTTTGCCGAGTCGATGATGTCGAGTCCAGCCATGAGACCGATGCCGTGTTCGAGTTCAAAGGGACCGACTTCGTCGAGGATAAAGAGATCGCAGGTATTGACCTGTTCAAGGACGGAATTGCCCCACTCCAGCGTCTCTGCCACCATCTGCCAATCCTGCGTTTGGATGTCGCCGTCTTCATCACCTTTGCGATAGGCGAGGCGGCGTTGTTCACCCGTCTGCAGATCCTTGAGACCGATGCCGACCTTTTTATTATTGATAAAAACGGATGGGGAAACCAGACCGCAAAGGTTTAGTCCGCGCGCGTGGGCGCGCCCGACCAGGTCCAGACACCAGAGGGTTTTACCTGTCCCTCGCGGACCTGTGACCAGCAGCAGCCTGGGTTTATTTTTATTCGGAGAAAACAAACTCGCCAGCAGAGCGCCAGGCGAGTTTTTAGAGAGTTGCACAGCCAATGGCTCCTTTTCAATTTGATCCCGTTTGCATTCGAGATCTCGGGAGGCGTCCCTGTTTCCGGGGAAACCCTTGTCCCCTTGCGGGGACCGTCCGCTTTGCCGTGACTTGCGTTTTAGGCAAAATGGATCGGAGTGGTTTTTATGAGACGATATTTCGTCTGTTTTTATGATACCGGCAGATGCGTTTTTTTACATCATCATTCCGGAGTATTTCCCATCTCACCCGAGTGGGTGAGAGAATTTACTTGAGAATATCCTTCTTGACCTTTTCCATTTGATCGAGGATATCCAACTCCGCTTTCAATTCGCCGGAGAGGGATGTGAAATAGGATTTTACGTTCTTGACGAATTTGCCGATCTCCCGCGCCGAACGCGCCAGGCGTTCCGGTCCGAGGATGATGGCTGCCAGTAAGATGATGACGATCAGTTCGTTTCCGCCGATCCCAAAAATATCCATGTCAACCTCTGCCGACTATCGCGGCTAAAACGATGCTGATGAGGTACAGACCCATCAACGGCGCCATGACCAAGCCCATGTTGACCGGGTCCACTGTCGGGGTGACAGATGCGGCGACGATCGCCATGATCACGATGGCGTAGCGCCATCCGGCTGCGAGCTGTTTCGCCGTGACGAATTTCAACTTCGCCAGGAACATGATGACCATTGGCATTTCAAAACAGACACCGATCCAGAACATCAGGCTGGTGACGAATTCGAAATAGTTTTCAGGGCGTACCTGCGTGGTGATGCCCATGAAGCCGGTCAGGAAGGGGATGGCGGTGGGCAGCATCACGAACCATGTGAAAGCGACTCCGCCCGCGAAGAGCAAGGTGGCGAACGGAACCATGACGAGCAGCCAGCCGCGCTCGTTGCGTTTCAAGCCGGGCAGGATGAACGCCATGATCTGATATACGATGACCGGCATGGCGAGGATAAACCCGCCCAGCAGCGAGACCTTCATGAAAATGGCGATGTTCTCGGTCAGTTCGATGGAGACGAGTTTAGACGTCCCACCGATGGGCATGGCAAGGTAGCCGATGACCTGTTGGGAGAATACGAAGCTGATGCCGGTGGCGACCATCAATGCCAGGAACGCCTTGAAGACCCGAATCCGCAGCTCGTTGAGGTGATTGAGCAGCGGCGCGGACCCTTCCAGTTGAACGCTGGCTTTTTTATGGGCGCGTCCGAACGCGCGAAAGACATCGCGCCATTTGCGTTTGTCCTTCTTTTCAACGGTCACAGTTGCGGTCACGGAAAACGCCTATTCTTTTTTCTCGCTGGCATCGGAGTGTTCTTCGTCGCCTTTGAGTCCGGTGCGGAAACTATTCATGCCTTTGCCCAGTTCGCCTGCGATCTTGCTGATGCGTCCCACGCCGAACAACAGGACGAGGATGACGAGGATGATGATCAATTCTGTGGTTCCAAGATGAAACATGGTATTTCTCCTTATAAATCTTTTGAAAGACGGAACGTCTGTGGTGTTGTGACATCCACTTTAAGTTCGCGCAAGACCGGTTCGTCATTGCGCATTTCGACTACATGACTGGCGATCCCGATGTCGACATTGAGCTTCTTCAAGCTGCTGATCTGGTTGACGTGGAATTCCAGGCTGTTTTGTTCTTCACTGACGACGTACTCGCGATAGCCTGCCTTGTCGAACACTTGCTTCACGGCGGGAATGTCCTCGCCGAAGACCTTGGCGGTCTTGAGGAGGTAATCGCGCTGCGAAAAATGGATGCGCGCAGGCAGGCGTTGTCCGCCGTTTTGTTTGTAAAGCTGACCGGTGTGCTTGTTCTCCAGTGAGCAATAATGCACACCGAGTTTCAACTTCTTTTCGAGCGCGAATTCGACCAGATCCAAACACACCAATTCACTGCCCGCAATGGGAAGTCCGCCTGCGTACCAGTAGTCATACAGCACGCGGAACGGTCGCGCCTTAACCTTGTAACCCTTCTCGCGATAAACCTCGACGTTGTTGAGCGGGAAGCAGAACTCCAGCAGGTTGATACCGAAGATGCCCAACTCTTCGAGACGCAGCAGGACATCTTTCATCTCTTCCAGCGTGTTCGGCAGGACGGGCATTTCCACCATCACATTCGGGATGTACTCACGTGCGAGAGCGATGCGGTCGTAGGTGTGCATCTGTCCTTTGGCGAGATCATGCATACGGATGCTGAAACGGATTTCCTTCAAGCCGGATTTCTGCAATTCTTCCAGCGTGACGCGGTCAATATGATCGCCGCTGGTGTACAGCCGCGTATGCGAAGCCGGATACAGTTCACGCGCGTGCTCGAAGAAGCGATAGGTCTCTTGCTTGTGCAAGAGCGGCTCGCCGCCGGTCAACGCGATGTGCCCAAGTGCAGATTTCGATGTGCGTGCTTCGTCGAGTTCGGCTACCACGTCACGGGTGTGTTCGCGGAAGTAATCGTAATTTTCCTGGTTGGGGTTGAAGCAATAAAAACAATCGCGATGACATTTCAGCGAAATGAAAAATGTCGAACTGTTCGTGCCGGTCTGGCAGGCGACACACGAAGGCGAGATGCGATTGGTGTAAATGCTCTTGTCGCCGTTGCGGACGGTCGCGCTCTTCTTTCGCAGCGCTTCGGTCTTTTCCGCCACAAGCGCGGTCGTATCTTCGCTCTCGACCTCGAGCCCCATCGCTTTTACCTGATCCATGAAATCCTGATAGATCTGCACGTAGATATTCGCGTACTCGCGCAGTGCCGGGTTCTTGATTTCGGACAGGCTGGATCTTGTCACATCTACGATCATGAGCGGGATTCTCGTATAACTTTCTTCGGCATCATCGAGCCGAATGGATGGGCGCGGCGATACTCGCATAGCGAACAAAACTTCACACCTTCACGCGCCGCCATTAAGGACTTGCAGCGTTCACACCGAACCAGGGAGCCTGATTCGACAACCTGAGCTTCTTTCACGCCGAAAACTTCTTCGAAGCTCGGCGCGTGGTTGAGTGAAATGGCATCCGGCAGGCAGACGTGGTCGCACAGATCACAGCCGATGCAGTTCTGCGCCGAGAATGTCAGGCTGTAGGTCGACGCTTCGTCATTCGTTTCGAAGCGTAACGCCTCGGTGGGGCAGGCTCGTCCACATGCGCCGCAGGCAGTGCAGGCTTGCGAGATGGTGAGCGTGGCGAAATTAAATTCATTCAGACTGATACTCGAAGCTGATTCGGGTAAGTGTGAAACCGCAGAAATCAATCGCAGTCTGTCGCGTCCCGGCTGGCGTTTGGATGCGGTC
>CAYJPO010000157.1:0-5574 GCA_964372045.1 uncultured Anaerolinea sp. | reverse complement strand
GATTACAACAAATTCGACCCCGACCGCGCGGAAGTGATCCAACGCGCAAAGGATGCGGGGTTGATCCGGCTTCTGGTTCCAGGACTCCACCTAAGGTCCAGTAAAGAGGCGGTGCGGTTGGCAGAGGAAAACCCGAATATCTACGCGGCTGTCGGGTTCCATCCCACCGACCTGGATGAATTTTCCAAAAAAACGTTCGAGCAAGTAAAGGAACTGGCGCAGCATCCCAAAGTGGTGGCGGTCGGCGAGATCGGCATTGACTACTATTGGGTCAAGGAACCCGAAAAGCGGGCATTTCAGCGCGAGACACTAAAACAACAACTGCAATTTGCCGGTGACGTTAATAAGCCTGTGGTCATCCATATGCGCGAGGAGAACGACGAGTGGTTCGGGCAGGCCTCGGTAGACCTGTTGGACATCCTGACGGAATGGCAGGGCAGTTTGCAAGGCTCACTACGGGAAAAACCCGGCGTGCTGCACTCCTTCAATGGTACGTTGGAGACCGCGCAGAAAGCGATGGCGCTCAATTTTTATATCGGCGTGACTGGACCCGTCACCTATAAAAATGCGGATAAAAAGCGCGAAATCGTGAGACAAATTCCCCTTGACAGATTGTTGATCGAAACCGACTCGCCTTTCCTTACACCAGTTCCGTTTCGTGGCAAAAGAAACGAACCTGCCTTTGTTTGCCATATTGCTGATAAAATAGCGGAAATCCATTCCAAAAGCCCTGCCGAGATCGCGACCCTTACCACAGCGAATGCTGAGCGCCTCTTTGCATGGGGAGATTGACTTGAACGCAGTTACTTTCCTTTCACCCGTTACAGAAGAGATCAAACTTGTCGAAGAACGAATGCGGATACAGGCGGATGAAGCTCATCCCGACCTGCGTGCCGCGCTCGAACATCTGCTCGCCGCGGGCGGCAAACGCATCCGCCCGACCCTTGGGCTGCTCGTCGGAAATATGCTGGGTGCGCCCCTTGAGAAACTCGTCACGCTTGGCGCCGCCGTGGAACTTCTTCATACCGCCACCCTTGTCCACGATGACCTGATCGATGGCGCGCTTCTGCGCCGCGGCATGCCCACGCTCAATGCGCGCTGGTCACCGCCCGCCACCGTCCTCACCGGCGACTTTCTCTTCGCCCGCGCCGCCAAACTCGCCGCCGACACCGATCACCTGCCGCTGATGAAGTTGTTCTCCGAAACACTGGCAACCATCGTCAACGGTGAACTGACGCAAATGTTCACCTCGCGTGGACTTATCAACCGCGAAAACTATTTCAACCGCATTTACGCCAAAACCGCCTCCCTCTTTGAAATGACCTCCCGCTCTGCCGCGATGGTCAGCCCGGCGGATGAAACCGTCGTGGACTCGATGCGCGATTTTGGATACCAGATCGGCGTGGCATTCCAGATCGTGGACGACATCCTCGACTTCGTCGGCGATCAATCTGCGGTCGGCAAGCCGCTCGGCTCGGACCTGTTGAACGGTCTCGTGACCCTGCCAGCCATTTACTACGCCGAAGCCAACCCGAACGACCCGGATGTGCAATCCCTCCCTAACGGCGGCTGGACGAACAGCGAGAACATGACCCGCCTCGTGGACAACATCCGCGCCACGGACGCAGCGAAACGGGCGATGCACGAAGCCGAACAGCACGTGGAACGCGCGCTTGCCTGCCTGAATCCGCTGGAGAGCTGCCCCGAACGCGACGCGCTCGAAAACCTGGCGAGATATATTGTGGATCGAAAGATCTAGTCAATCAGCAAGTTGGCAGAATGATGAATGGAGTTCATTCATCATTCTGCATTCAACATTCCTGAAATCCCATGACCAACCCCAAAAAACCTTTCCGTTTCAATGTCGGCTTCATCATTCATGAAGAGATCGGCTATAACCACGACTTCCCGTTCGCCCTCGATAAATTCGTATTTGGCGACGACCTTGAACTGCGCAATATCGAAGGCGTGGTCAATGTCGGCAAGACGCCGCAGGGATTGATCGCCCAGGCAGATTTCTCCGCAGAAAGCACAGCGACCTGCGCGCGCTGTCTCACAAACTTTGAGTACGAATTGGATTGGTCTTTCGCCGAACTGTACGCTTTCGACCAACGTTCCCTGACCGACTCGGGACTGCTGCTCCCCGATGATGCCCACCTCGACCTTGAGGAACTCTTGCGCGAGTATGCCCTGTTGGAGATCCCCATCAACCCCATCTGCAAACCAGACTGCCAAGGGTTGTGTACGGAGTGCGGGCAAAACCTCAACGAGAAGGACTGCGGACATCGCCCCGAAGCCCCTGAATCACCCTTTGCCAAACTCAAAGACTTGCTGGAATAGCGGCTGGATATGAAAGCGGGTTCAGACAAAACTCTTAAAGTCATCGGCATCCTCGTCACATTGGCATTGCTTGCCGCCATGTTCCAATGGCGCGCCACGCAAAATTTCTCCCGTAAGAATTATTACAGCTCGAACTTCTTCGTCTTTTGGCTTTCCGGCAGGTTGCTTCTGGAAGGCGAAAGCCCCTACGACGCCGCCCACTGGGCAAGCGGACATGAGATATATGGCTCGGTCACACCGCGTGAGCCGACTTTTCTTTATCCGCTGCCACTGGCAGTCTTTTTGACTCCGTTGGGTTTGGTATCGGTTGCGCATGCCTATTTCATCTGGCAATGGCTGGGACAGGCGGCGATCGCAATAGTGGTGTATTTCCTCCTGAAGCGCTGGAACACCTCCGCACATAACCGCCTGCTCGCGCCCATCATGCTCTTCCTACTGTTCTTCGGTCCCATCTATTTGAGTTTACAGATCGGCTCACTCGGTCCGCTGACCCTCCTGTGCATATTCGGCGCTTTGTATTTTCTGGATACAGACCGCCTCATCCTCGCCGGGTTGCTGCTATCCCTGACCATGTTCAAGCCTTCGCAGGGAGTACCGATCCTTTTCCTGCTGGGGCTGGTGTTTTTGATGAAACGTCAATGGAAGGCGATTTTCGGGATCCTCCTCGGCGGGAGTTTATTATTGCTGATCGGTCTCGCCATCGATCCTGATTGGGTATCGGTTTTTCTGAACAGCAGTCAGGCGGCGTTCGACCGTCGATTGGGCGTTCAGTCAAACGTGTGGAGTTTTTCGTATCTCGCCTGTAACGGGAACAACTCTTGTTACACCGCGCTGGGAACGGCTGGAATGTTGGTCCTGCTTGTGGGCTGCGCCTTTTATCTGTGGCGAAACCATCAACAACTGACCTACTGGCAGATCTTCAACCTCGTCCTGCCTGTTTCGTTCATCGCCACGCTCTATCTTTGGGCATATGACCAGATCCTCTATGTCCTGCCCCTGGTTTGGATCATCGGGACCATGGTGGAAAAACAGCGCAGTTATGTCTTCGCCTTCGTCTTCACGGCCACCATTGGGTTGTTCTCCTTCTTCGCGCTCGCCCAGCAGGCGCTGACCGGCAGCGACTTGTGGAGTCTGGGCACGACCATCTTATTACTGCTGTCCCTCGCCATCGCTCAGCGCATGAGACCCAAACCAGCCATTGACAAAGTACCCGCGCTTGCCATAAAATAACTCTCATGAAATTAACTTCCGCTTTCCCGATGGTGCTAATAACCATGGCTATGCGCCCCATAAACAGCACAATGCGAATGTCCTCCTGCGCCAAGTGGAAAGCACGTTAGACCGTCGTATCTGAAAAAACGGGCTGTCCATTTCGCGGACAGCCTTTTTGTTTGAATAAGAGCGGTTCATGGTTAATGGAACATAGTATGTGAGTTCCTTCCATTAACCATCATCCATTAACCAATTACGGAGTAACCTCATGACCGAAACCATATTAGTAGCAGTCGCCTGGCCCTATGCCAATGCCGAGATCCATGTGGGTAATATCACGGGTTCACATTTGCCCGGTGATATTTTCGCCCGTTACAACCGCCTCAAGGGCAACAAGGTGCTGATGATCACCGGCACAGACTCGCACGGCACGCCCGTCACCATGAGCGCGGACAAACTCGGCAAGCCGGTTGAGGAAGTGTATAAGTCATTCCATGAAGGCTTCATCGAGCTGTTCCAACAGCTCGGCATCACCTACGATCTGTACACCACCACCCACAGCGACAACCATTTCAAGGTTTCGCAGGCGATGTTCCTCGCTTTGCAAAAGAACGGATTTTTATTCCGCAAATTCAGTAAGCAGTGGTACTCGCCCAAAGCCGAAAAATTCCTGCCTGACCGCTATGTGGAAGGGACATGTTACATCTGTGGGTTCGAGAACGCACGCTCCGATCAATGCGACAAGTGTGGTAACGTGCTCGAGCCGGAGAAGTTGATAAATCCGCGTGCCACCACCGGCGACGGTGCGCTCGAACTGCGCGATACCGAACATTCCTACCTTGACCTATCCAAGCTCGAACCGGAAGTCAAGAAGTTCTTGCAGGCTCGTTCTGATCACATGCGTGATACCGTGCTGGGTGAATCGCTCCGCAAGATCGAAACCGAAGGACTCAAGCCGCGCTCGATCACTCGCGACCTGGATTGGGGCATCCCTGTTCCGATCGATGAGCCCCAGTGGAAGACCAAAGTGCTCTACGTGTGGTTCGAAGCCGTTATCGGCTATCTCTCCGCTCCCATTGAGTGGGCGCAGCTATCGGGTAATAAAGAGGCGTGGCGCGATTGGTGGATCAACCCCGCCGCGAAGCAATTCCATTTCATTGGCAAGGACAACATCTTCTTCCATACTTCGCAATGGCCCGCCGAGTTGATGGGCGCTGGCAGCGCGTTCATGGAGTTCTTTGCAGGCGAGCAGAATGCGCCGCTCATCCTGCCATATGATGTGCCCGCCAACCAGTTCTTGAATCTCGAGTCGCAAAAGATCAGCGGCTCGCGCAACTGGGCGGTTTGGGGACGCGACGCACTCACTCGTTACGACCCGGATGCCATCCGCTATTACCTGACTGTCAACATGCCTGAAGCCAAAGACAGCGATTGGGACTGGGCGGATTTCCTGGCGCGCAACAACAACGAGCTCGTGGCGACGTGGGGCAATCTCGCCAACCGTGTGCTGTCGTTCTGCTACAAACATTGGGAAGGGTTTGTGCCGGATGTGGACACGAGCACGCTTCGCCCCGCGGACCTGGAACTGCTCGCCACCATCGAGGCAGGATTCAACACTGTGGGCGCTGAACTCGACGCCGTGCGCCTGCGCTCTGCCCTGAGCGAGACGATGAAGCTCGCCACGGTCGTCAACCAATACCTTGACGTGAACGCACCCTGGTCCGCCGTAAAAACGGACAAGGACGGCGCCGCCAAGACCATCTACACCGCGTTGAAGGCAATTGACTCTTTGAAGGTGATGTTCGCGCCGTTCATCCCATTCACCTCCGAACGCCTGCACGGATTCTTCGCTTATGAGACTCCCCTCTTCGGCGAGCAATACACCGAAGACGTGACCGACGCCATCGGCACGCATAAAGTTCTGCGTTACCGCGTGGGACGAGATAGTATCTCGTCCTACTGGAAACCCAGCGAATTAAAGCCGGGACAGAAGTTGAATCAACCCGGTCCGCTGTTCAAGAA
>CAYJPO010000156.1:0-5857 GCA_964372045.1 uncultured Anaerolinea sp. | reverse complement strand
TCAGAACATGGAAGCCCCTTCGGGGCTAGCGCAAGCAGTCCGAAGGACTTTCACGAACTGAGGCAGGGCTGAGCGAAGCCCCCCCTGCGGGTCAGCCCGCACCGGGCGCGATAATCATTATTTACGTTAATTCGACACTCCCATCCACCGGCGCTGAACAAAGAAGTCATGGAGTACGTTATACTCGCGCCCATGACATCGCCAAAGCCGACGCTCGACCCGCTCATTTCCGCACCGGACAGTAACGAATATTTCAACGCCATCAGCCACCTCATCGGCGCGATCCTCTCCATTTCTGCGCTGGCGGTGTTGGTCTCACTGGCAGCCATTGCCGGAAAACCCATCCACGTGGTGGGGTTCGTCATTTACGGGGTCAGTCTATTTCTCTCATTCTTATTTAGCACTCTGCTGCATTTCTTCCTGCTCTTCAATAAATACCTGAAAGTCTTCGGCATCCTCGACCACAACGCCATCTATATCCTCATTGCCGGGACGTACACACCTTTCTGCCTGACCATCTTAAGCGGCGCGACGGGCTGGGTGCTGTTCGGGATCATTTGGAGTCTCGCCGTCTTCTTCATCACAATCAAATCCATTTTCTTCTCGAAGATCTCCGTGCTGCTTTCGAACATCAGCTTTCTGCTGATGGGTTGGACCGTGATCTTTTTGATCGGTCCCATTTACAACCAGCTTGGCATGGGAGCCATCTCTTTGATGCTCGCAGGCGGGTTGTTCTATACCATCGGTGCGTTGATCTTCGCCTTCGGCAAGCCCAATCCATTTCCGCCGTATTTCGGGAACCACGAGATCTGGCATGTCTGTGTGCTTGCGGGCAATACCGCAATGTTCCTGGTCATGCTGTTCTACGTGCTTCCATATTCCGCATAATCATCAATTCAGGAGACAAGCATGGAACTCAAAGACACCGTCCTCAAACGCCGCATGGTGCGGAACTTCGCAGACAAACCGGTCGATCCGCAGATCATCGAGCGCATCGTGGACCTGACCCGTCACGCGCCGAGCGCCGGGTTCACACAGGGACAGTCGTTCATCATCGTCACCCAAAGCGACCTGAAAAAAGCCATCGCCGCGACCTGCCATGAAGAGGAATACGTCAAAGGCGGGTTCGATCCGTTCATTTCCAAGGCGCCCGTGCTTCTCATTCCCTGCACCAGCGAAACCGCCTATCACCGCCGCTATCAGGAGGCGGACAAAGTGGATGACGACGGCAACGAGATCGTCTGGCCCGTGCCCTATTGGTTCGTGGATATCGGCTGTTCGGTGATGATCGCCCTGCTCGGCGCGATAGACGAAGGGCTGGTCGGAGCCTTCGTCGGGTCACAGGATCTGGACACACTGCGGGCTGTGTTGAACATCCCGGCGGAGGTCACACCTGTGGGCGTGATCGCGGTCGGGTATCGCGCCGCGGATGTCCCCTCACCGTCCCTGAAGCGCGGGCGCAAGCCGGATGCGGACTACGTCCATCACGAAGGCTGGTAAACTTCAAACAATACCACCCGCACATTGGCAGAACCGCGCCGGACATCATCCCAATCAAGGGGCTATCCGGCGCAGTTTATCTTCAAAGCTGGAAACTGATATGCAATGGCTCTGCACCAATTGAACGGAAATGATATAAATGAATTGATTTCCATGGCTTAGAGACGAGGTGAAAATGACGGTCACCAATTTTCCGTATCCATTATTGAATGAAACCGAACAACCATTTATCGTCAAGTTCTTCGATTGGTATCGTGAAAACCGGCATTCCATTTTGGATTTCCTGGTATTGCTGATCCTGAGCTGTACAACGTTTTACCTGGTCATATCTTTCGACCTGGCTGAAGCTTTTTACGAGTTTTCAAGAAAACACGAAACATGGGAACTGGATGAGATCATGGTCGCCCTGGCGGTCGCCATGCCGTTATACATTTCCATCTTTGCGATCCGCCGCTGGAGAGAAGCGATACAGCGTCTGAAACTTGCAAACACCGATAGTCTAACGGATCTGTTCAACCGCCGGAAGGGCTGGCGTTCGCTCCATATGGAGGTTGAACGAGCAAAACGCTACAACCGTCCGCTCTCGGTCATCATGTTCGATATAGACCATTTCAAAGCAGTCAATGACCGCTTTGGTCATGCCGGGGGAGATACGATACTACATGAGATCGCAAAACTCGTACAAAAAAGTCTTCGCAATACTGACATATTGGCGAGATGGGGAGGTGAAGAATTCATCATTATCTCCACCGAAACAAGTCTTCAAAATGCCGCCATCGCGGCTGAACGGCTGCGCGCCTCCATCGAGAAGCATATATTCTCAAAGTCCATCAAGATCACTGCCAGTTTTGGGCTGGCCGATCTGGATAATGAAGACAGCGCGGATTCGCTCTTATTACACGCAGACAAAATGCTTTACTTGTCAAAAACAAATGGGAGGAACAAGGTGTCCGGCTAAACATCCTGCTGATATCGGCGGATGCATTTTCCCAAGGCATCCTTGTTTTACAAAAATCATGACGTTGAGGCAGTAAGGGACTGCCTCTTTTTGTTCTCTAGATTCGTATAGGAGCGCAAATGAGAAGAGCTTTATTGGTTCTGTTTACCATGACAATCATCCTTGCCGCATGCGCAACGGGAGCTCCCCCTTTACCAACGAGCACGCCCCTCCCGCCATCTGAAACACCGACCCTGACCGCCACACTTGAACCAACGCTTACGTATACGCCCCTGCCAACGGCGACACCGGTCCCGCACCCCATGAGCATCATTGCCCTGCGGAATGGGGATTATCCCGGCAGTGAGATCACCATCGTCAAGGAACTGGAGCGCGGCGCAAATTACCGCCGTTATTATGCCTATTATCTTTCAGAGGGCTTGAAGATCTACGCCCTGCTCACCATCCCGAACGGTGACCCGCCCGAAGGGGGTTTTCCTGCTATCGTTTTCAATCACGGCTATATCCCGCCCAATGTTTACCGAACAACCGAACGGTACATCGCATACGTTGACCAGATCGCGCGCTCGGGCTATGTCGTATTCCGCATTGATTATCGCGGACATGACCAATCCGAGGGCGAAGCATCGGGCGCATACGGCAGCCCCGGTTATCAGTTCGACGTGATGAACGCAGTCGCATCGCTCCAACAGCATCCGCAGGTCAACCCGGAGAAGATCGGCATGTGGGGGCATTCGATGGGCGGCTATCTTACATTGCGCGCGATGGTCATTTCGAATGAGGTCAAAGTGGGCGTGATCTGGGCAGGGGTGGTCGCCTCATACACTGATCTGTTATATAACTGGCGTCGCACAGGCGCATTCACCCCATCCCCAAGTTCAACCGGCAGAGGATGGAGAGCATCGTGGATCGAGATGTACGGCACGCCGGAGCAAAATCCCGTATTCTGGGATTCGGTCTCTGCGACATCTTATCTCTCGGATCTTTCGGGACCGATACAGCTTCACCACGGGACCAATGACGAAGACGTCCCGTTGGAGTTTTCCATCCGGCTGGCAGAGTTGGCGCAGGCGCAGGGTCAGCTCGCCGACCTGTACACCTACGACGGCGACAACCATAACATCTCGAAATATTTTTCCAGCGCAATGCAGCGTACGATCGAGTTCTTCGATATTTATCTGAAATAGCATCTTCTGGAATCCCGAAGTTCTACTTCGGGGTTTTTATGCGAAAGTAGAACTTTCGCAGTCCTTCATAAATAAGCAGTAAAAAGAGTCCGGAAGCAAGCTTCCGGACTCCAGATTATTTATCAAAATGCAAGATGGCGAGGTTGCCGTCAAAATATTCAGCGACCTGTTCGGGGAGTTTCCCAAGCGTGTCTTGAACCCGTTTGCGAGAGCCAAACCCGGGCAGGACGATGAAATCACTTACGGCTTCGTATTCCAACTTTTCCGGTTTGAGTTGGCCTTGCAGTAATTCCATTTCAACGTGCTGGTCGCTTTCATTGGATGCCAGCAGGGCTTCGAAGGATTGGATATAACTTTTATCTGCGCGGATGAGGAGCGGGACATTCAACGATTTGGCAATCGCAAGGTTGGCATCCAACATGCGGCGCAAGGCAACCGGCGGAACAGCCTTCGCCGGGACGATAAACACCACCCGCATCATGCTATTCAATGGCTGGGATAATTTTCCAACCACCACTGGGGTATCCGAACCCCAAATGACCTCGTCCAACACCGAGCCAAGGGCGCTTTCGCGCAGAGTCCGCTTGCCACGCCAACCCATGACGATCAGCGATGCGTTTTCTTCATGAGCCGTGTGCAAAATCCCCTGCGAATGAGTCGCTGCAAGGCGCGGAATGAACTCGATCTGCGCTTCGGGATCATGCATATTCTGGCTGACCTTGCCCAGCAATTCCTTGTGCATTACAAAACTGTTTTCCTTGTCAAAGCCGTTATCCTGTGCAACGCTGACCGCCAACACTTTTCCTTTTGCATTGCGAGCCAGCAAATTGGCAAGCGCAACGAGCCCATCCGATTTCGCTTCAGAAACGGGCACGAGAACCCGCCCAAAGAGTTGAGTCGGCTCCTTATCCGCCACCGCAGTTTGAAGGTCAGGGGCGAAGCGCTGGACGATGAGAGGCGAAGTGATCGAAGTGAGAAGGATCATCAAGATGGCAGCATTGAAAAGGGTGGCGTCAAATAGTCCAGTTTCCAACCCGATGACAAGCGTGGGAATGGTCACAGCGGCTTGGGCGTGAGACAAACCATAGACCGTCCAGAATTCGGATTTGGTGTATTTATAGATCCTGGCGGTGATCCATGCCGCGATCAATTTGGAGACATAAGCGACGATGGTGACACCGACGGCAACGATGAGGGTCTGCGGGCTTTTGAGAAAGGTCAGCGGATCGGTGATGAGACCGCTATATAACAAGAATACCGGGATGAAAAACGACTCGCCGATGAAGAGCACGTGCCCCGCCACCGGGCTATGACGCGGCAGCATGGAGTTGACCGCCAGCCCGGCAAGGAACGCGCCGACCACCTCATGCACTCCGATGACCTCGGCGACAAACGCTGCTACGAACAACGTCACGATGACGAATTGAAATTCAACCGCACGCCCGGTAAGTTTTTGGAAGATCCATTTACCGAAGCGCGGTAAGCCGAAGATGATGGCGGCGGTGAATAACGCCAGCAAGACAAATAACTGCGCGAAATAACCAAACGATAGTCCGCCTTTTTCTGCGCCAAGCACAACCGCCAAAATAATGAACGCGCCGATGTCGGTAAGGACAGTTGCGCCGGTGGTGACTGCCACCGCTTCGTTGCGCGTCACACCGAGTTTGGTGAGGATGGGAAAGGCAATCAGCGTGTGTGAGGCGAAGGCGGAGCCCAGCAGGATCATACCCAGCCAGTCGAGACCGAGAATATACCCCAAGCCCATGCCCATCAATTGCGGGAAGGTGAAGGTGATAAGCCCGAACACCAACGCGCGGGCGCGGACTTTCATGAATTGATTGATATCCACTTCCAGCCCGGCGCTGAACATGAGATACACCAAGCCGATGGTGGAAAGGAACTGGATGCGGTCGTTATCTTCCAAAAAGCCGAACCCATGCGGACCGATCAACATGCCGCCGATGATGATACCGATAATACCCGGCAGTTTCAGCCGCTCGGAAATGAGCGGCGTGATGAGAATGATTGCCATGACGATCAAAAAGAATCCGACGGGTTTGGCGAAAAGTTCTTCGAGCATTCTGTTTCCTCAGCTTCAGGGTTAAAACTGACAGCCACTTTTTCAAGTGACTGTCAGTTTTTATACAAGCGCCGATTTTAATGCAGCAATGTGTTCGGGGGTAGTGCCGCAGCATCCCCCAATTATCTTAGC
>CAYJPO010000155.1:0-5870 GCA_964372045.1 uncultured Anaerolinea sp. | reverse complement strand
TACAAGAAACTCATCCTTTTTTTCTCCTCATTCCCACCTCCTTTGTTACAGAGTCGGTTTTCTCATGCGATGGGGCGCTGCGACATATGGAGGTTCTTGTTAGGTGCATGAGCAGCACATTTCTATGCTAATATTAGTCATCGAAATACAGGAGACAACCATGTCGGACGAACCCATCAAAGAAGATCCTGTCAAAAAATTCAGAAAATTACTGGCGAGCCTTTCACCTCTCACCCGCCTTCCGAAGAGGTCTGGAGAGCCTGAGTCTTTTTTGCCTGAACAGTCGAAAGATGAAAAGGATACGACTGACAAAGCAGAGGCATCGACCCCTAAAGCCAGATCCGGTAAAGACAGGTCCGCATCAAAACTGAAAGCCTCGAGCGGTTCACCCAACCCGGAGGCTGGGGTGCAGCCTGAGCAAACCCCGGAGCCAGCCAGGACTCGTACTTCCGTATTCGGTCCCCGTTTTTGGACGACCGCAAGCGTCATCTCCCTTACCATCAATATCATCATCACGATCATTTTGATCATCCTGGTGATCAGTGTCTATCGCCTGAAATTGGATATCAACAATATCTTGAAGGTCAGCACAAGCCTGGTGGACCTGCCTGGTGGGCTGTATGAAAACTTTGAAAAGATGGACCGTGCCAGCATTCAAACGAATGTGAAGGTGGAGACATCCATCCCTGTGAAATTCGACCTCGCGCTCAACCAGCAGACGAACGTCGTCCTCAGCCAGGATGTGACAATCAACAATGCGCGGGTCACGGTCAACACCGGGGGGTTGAACATCGCGCAGGCGAACACCACCATCATCCTGCCGCAGGGGACGACCCTGCCCGTCCTCCTGAATTTGACCGTCCCTGTGGATACGACGGTACCGGTCGTGTTGGATGTCCCGGTCAATATCCCGCTTTCGCAAACGGAACTCAACGAGCCATTCGTCGGCTTGCAGCAGGTGATCAAACCGCTTTATTGTTTCGTGGATCCAGAAGCCACAAATGTGGATGGACAGCCGATCTGTGAGTAGGTGAGCCGGTTTTAACGCCGCTTTATCATTCGACTGCTTTCCACAAAGGCATGAGACCTCAAAGGGAGAAATTCGGAGGTTTTGTGTCTTTGTGACTTTGCTGCTTTGTGGACCAAAGACGTTTGTCCCAATTTCCTGAAAGATTTGCGCGCCGTATCCCGATTATCGAGATTTATCTTGGAGGTACATGAAAAGCCCCGTCACGCAAGTTACCCTTAAGAACGGCATGAAGGTCATGCTTAAGGAAATCCATACCGCGCCGATCATCTCTTCGTGGGTCTGGTATTGCGTCGGCTCGCGCGATGAAGCCACCGGCAAGACCGGCATTTCTCATTGGACCGAGCACATGATGTTCAAGGGGACAAAGAAATTCCCGTCAAAGATCCTTGATAAATCCATCTCCCGCGATGGTGGACGCTGGAATGCTTCGACCTCCCGCGATTCCACCCGCTACTTTGAGACGATGCCCGCTGCAAAGATCGATCTTGCCCTGCGTCTCGAAGCGGATCGCATGTCGAATTGCCTGTTTGCTGAAAAAGAAGTGGCATCCGAACGCACGGTCATTATTTCAGAGCGGGAAGGTTCGGAAAATGAGCCGACCTTCCTGTTGAGCGAGGCGGTACAGCATGCCGCCTTTCGGGTACATTCCTATCATCATGAGATCATCGGCGACATGGCTGATCTGCATACCATCACGCGGGATGACCTGTTTTCTCACTATCGCACCTATTATGTCCCGAATAACGCTGTGCTCGCGCTGGCAGGCGACTTTGAAACAAAATCCATCCTGAAACGAATCAAAGAGTTGTACGAGCCGATCCCGAAAGGACCGACTCCCATTCGCTTCGCCCGAACCGAGCCCGAGCCAAGAGGCGAGATCAGGCTTACGGTGGAAGGACCCGGCGAAACAACTTTTTCACAGATCGCCTATCGCTTTCCGAATGCCAATCACCCTGATTATTTCCCTCTTCAAGTCCTGGAAAGCCTGCTCAACGGAGCCAGCGGACTCTCGTATAAAACCTGTCGTCTCTATCGGGCATTAGTCGATACGGAACTCGCAGTGGATGTCTCCGGCTGGTCGGAATCCACGATCGATCCGTATTTGTATCGCTTCACCATCACTCATCGAAATGACCGTAAGCCCGAAGAGGCATTGGCGGCATTGGACGTCGAACTTGGAAAACTGCAGGAGGAATTGGTTCCCGAAGACGAGGTTCAGCGTGCCGTCAAACAGGCGCGCGCCGTCTTTGCCTACGGTAGTGAGAACATTACCCATCAAGCCTTTTGGATGGGCTATACCGAGATGTTCTCGGATTATTCCTGGTACACGACCTACCTCAAGCGTCTCTCCAAAGTCACGCCGAAGGATATACAACGAGTGGCACAGAGGTACTTCCAGCCCAATGCCCGTGTCGTCGGAACATATATCCCGAAGGGAAGGGCGTAATGGCTAAATCCACATTTGTCCTTTCAAAATCGTCTTTTCCCAGCCCGGAAGATGTGCATCAAGCGACGCTTCCGAACGGCATCTCGGTCCTTGCGCGTTCGAACTTCAACAGCCCGGCCGTGCATATCGGTGGGTACCTTCCCATTGGAGCGATCTTCGAGAGCGATGAAAAGCTCGGTCTTGCCGATTTCGTTTCCAGTATGTTGATGCGCGGCACACAATCGCAGACGTTCGATGGCATCTTCAACGAACTCGAAACCGTCGGCGCAAGCATGGGCTTTGATGCCGGTGTTCATAACACAAACTTCGGCGGGCGCGCATTGGTGGAAGACCTTCCGCTCATCCTCAGGTTGCTTGCAGAATGTCTGCAAACGCCGACCTTCCCGGAAGCGGAATTGGAACGTCTGCGTACACAGTTGTTGACCGGGCTTGCGCTGCGCTCCCAGGATACTGCTGACACAGCCAGCCTGCTCTTCGAGCAAATGCTATACAAGGATCATCCGTACGGACGACCAAGCGACGGATATCCGGAAACGATCCGCTCGCTCACTCGTGAGGATATGGAAAAATTTCACCGCAGTCATTTCGGACCTCGGGGTATGGTCATCGCCATTGTAGGCGGGATCCACCCGAAGAAAGTGGTCGAGGAGGTGGAACGCTTCCTCGGTGGCTGGCAGGTACCGGGTCAGACTGAGACGCCGTCGCTGCCGTCGCTCAAGGCCCTCAAGCGGGCACAAAAACGTCATCACAAGATCGAAGGCAAGTCCCAATCCGATTTGATCGTAGGGATGATCGGACCCAATCGGACCAGCCCTGACTACATGGCGGCTTCCCTGGGTAATTCCATTCTCGGGCAGTTTGGCATGATGGGGCGCATCGGCGATGTGGTTCGTGAGAGATCCGGGTTGGCGTATTACGCCTATTCCAGCCTGCATGCAGGGATCGGTCCCGGTAGTTGGGAAGTGAACGCTGGGGTGAACCCGGCGAATGTAAAAAAGGCTTTGGGATTGATCGAAAGGGAGTTGCGCCGCTTCATCAAAAATGGCGTAACGAAAGAGGAACTCGCCGATAATCAGGCGAATTACATTGGCAGGCTTCCGCTTTCCCTGGAGTCGAACGGCGGCGTGGTGAGTGCCTTGCTGAATATCCACCGTTATAACCTTGGGATGGATTATTACCTGCGCTATGAAAGCTTTGTCCGCAAGGTGACGCGGGCGGATGTGGTCGAAACGGCTCGAAAATATATCGACCCGGATCGGCTCATCATTGCAACCGCAGGTCCTTAATATTGAGTTGATAGAACTATCGCCATGATCCTGAGAACCGGTGTTGACCTTGCCGAAATTTCGCGTATCGAGGAAGCGATCGCCCGCCACGGCGACCGCTTTCTCTTGCGCATCTTTACGGAAACGGAACTTGTTGATTGCAACGGTCGTGTTTCGTCGCTGACGGCGAGATTCGCTGCCAAAGAGGCGGTTGCCAAGGCGTTGGGCTGTGGGATCGGAAATGTCAGTTGGCTGGATATCGAAATCCGGTCTGACGAGAAAAATGCCCCCTATCTGGTCTTACACGGCGAAGGCGCACGTCTGGCGGGTCAACTTGGGCTGACGACCTGGTCTGTGAGTTTGAGCCACACGTCAGCGCATGCGATCGCGTTCGTTGTTGCGATGGGATAAAAATACCTCCCGTATGCCAGTTATACGGGAGGTTTGCAAGAGATATAGGATGGCGAAAGGAAAGTCTACATCTCAATTTGCCTTTTGGTCTTCCACGCCGATCCAAAAATGACCGGGCATGACGGGGCGATACGGACGGACGACCAGCTTCCCCATTTCGATCTGCCTCTGACCTGTTTCCATCATGCTGGGGTGTACCAGGCAAAGATCGGGAATGCGCCCGAACTTCTTGTTGTAATAGTCCATGGCTTTCTGGATCTTCACGCTCAAGGTCGTGCGCGGGTCGTTATCAAACCACAACATTCCGGTGTGCATTTCTTTTTCCTTTCTCTACTCAATGGGCGGGATCAGAAAACGAAGTAAATTGTTTCCTTCGCGCATTGCGAACTGGGTCTTGGGGGCAAGGGACTCAAGCCCTTCCTCCCGGGTGCCTGTAACGAAATAAGCATCTCCAGAATTTTTAACATGACCGAAGAGACGGGTGTGAAAGAAATCGAGCCAATCACCCAACTCTTGCGCATGTGCTGCACTCATTGTGGCAAACGGCCAAATGCGGCGATGGGGTCCACGCAGGAGCAGCCAGCGTAGATCTTGCTGGGTTTGCTCGTCCAGTTTTGAAATGGATAGCAGGTCGTCGATCAACAAGAGGATGGATTGTTCGCTGCCCTTGTTGCGATGTGCCCAACTCACGAGGGATTTCAAGAGTTCGCGGGTGTTATCATCCGTTGTGCGGAAAATACCCGCACTGTTCTCGCTCCTGTAGAATTGTTTCCATTCATCAGGCTTTTGCGTGATAATCCCATACTGCACCTTGTCTGACGGATGCAGTAGTTCTGCCGCTCGCGCGATGGTTTGGAGCAGCGCCGTCTTCCCACTGGATGGATCCCCCGTGATGAGGATGGGTCCCGGGACGGGATCATACAAGTTGAGAAGGATGGGCAACCCGTCTTCTGCCATGCCAAGGAAGATGGCTTCGTGCGGAAGAGGGGAGATGTCAGCAAGGACGGAGCTCAATACCGGTAAAACAGGCGTTGATGGGGTTGCGGGTGTTGCAGAGACAGGTAAAGACGCCGAGGGAGCTTGTTCTTCTTCCACAAGTTCCGTCAAAGCTTGTATCATCATGGCGAAGCGGTTTGTCTTTTCCATATTAGAACACTTGTTCTAAATAATAAACCATCCTGCATTAGATGTCAAGGGCTGAATTTGCCCCATGCATTTTTCCCATTTCATCGTAATTTGTCTTGACTCGGTGGATTGTTTTGGTATAATCTGTCCGCTTATTGCCTTGCCGACGTAGCTCAATCGGTAGAGCACCCGCCTTGTAAGCGGGCGGTTACGAGTTCGATTCTCGTCGTCGGCTCTGGATTGCCGAGTGAGAGAAAACTCGGTGATCGTATAACAATTTATCCTGGGCAGTTACCCAAGTGGCCAAAGGGGACTGACTGTAAATCAGTTGTCAGAAGACTTCGGAGGTTCGAATCCTTCACTGCCCACCTGCACCGAAATCGATGGTGCTCCCCGATTGGGGAAAACAGCACGTCAAGCCCTCATAGCTCAGTCGGTAGAGCACACCCTTGGTAAGGGTGAGGTCACGGGTTCGAGTCTCGTTGAGGGCTCAAGCTGCTGAATAGCATACTTGTATAACGATAAGGAGAGCGAAACATGGCGAAAGGAAAGTTTGACAGAAGCAAGCCGCACCTGAACGTGGGGACGATGG
>CAYJPO010000154.1:0-5952 GCA_964372045.1 uncultured Anaerolinea sp. | reverse complement strand
GCAGGATGACGAAACCGCGCCGAATATTTTTGCGTGGCGGACGACTCCTCCGCGCGCCGCTCAAACGCATCCTTTTCCCGACGATCTGCCTGTTGCGCTTCGGGAAGCTTTGACAACCCGACAGATTTCCCTGCTGTATTCCCATCAGATCGCCGCATGGACTCATGCACGTGCCGGGCGTAATCTCATCCTCGCCACCGGCACCGCCAGCGGCAAGACTCTCGCCTATAACCTGCCTGTCCTTGCAAGAATGCTCGCAGACACGGAAGCGAGAGCGTTGTATTTGTTTCCAACCAAAGCTCTGGCACAAGATCAGTTGGCAGTGATCAGTGAACAGTTGACAGTGTTACGCCCACTGATCACTGATCACTCATCACTGCTCACTGGCATTTACGACGGCGACACTCCCCAATCTCATCGTCCCACCATCCGCAAGACCGCCCGTATCATCCTCTCGAATCCGGATATGCTGCACACGGGCATCCTGCCGCACCACGCCAATTGGAGCGATTTCTTCCCCAACCTGAAATTCATCGTCATCGACGAAGCCCACACCTACCGCGGAGTCTTCGGCTCGCATGTTGCCAACGTCATCCGCAGACTCAAGCGCGTGGCGAAATTCTACGGGAGTACGCCAAAATTTATTTTGGCATCTGCGACCATCGGCAACCCGAAGGAACTCGCGGAGACCCTCATCGAAGAACCTGTTGAACTGGTGGACAACGACGGTTCTTCGCGCGGCGAACGTCATTTCATCATCTACAATCCGCCGGTCACGAATGCGATGTTGGGATTGCGGAAAAGCAGTCTGCTCGAAGGTGTGAGGCTTGCGAATAATTTATTGTTGCATGATGTTCAATCCGTGGTCTTTGCCAGATCCCGCCGAAGTGTGGAGATTCTCCTAACCCATCTGCAATCCCCAACTAGTGCTGAGTACGGTCGAAGCATCGAAAATCGTAAATCTGAAATCGTCAATCGAATAAGGGGTTATCGCTCCGGCTATCTCCCTCACCAACGCCGCGAGATCGAACAAGGCTTGCGCGACGGCTCGGTCAAAACCGTGGTCGCCACGAACGCACTCGAACTTGGTATTGATATCGGCGGGATGGGCGCGGCGCTCATGGTCGGGTATCCCGGCACGATCGCGAGTGCGCGTCAGCAAGCCGGGCGGGCGGGACGCGGCGACTTGCCCGCCGTTTCGATCCTGGTCGCATCGCCGAATCCGCTCGACCAATTTCTCGCGCATCATCCCGAATACTTCTTCGAGCGTTCGCCGGAAATGGCGCTGGTCAACCCGAATCATTTGCTTATTCTATTGGAACATTTACGCTGTGCCATGTTCGAACTGCCGTTCCAACGCGGCGAAGGCTTCGGCTCGCTCTCCGATGAATTGGTGGATGAATATCTTGAATTTCTGGTCTCCAATCAGGAGGCACATTTCTCGAACGAAAAATATTACTGGATGCAGGATCAATATCCCGCCGCGAATATTTCCCTGCGCTCTGCGTCGCCGCAAAGTGTGGTGCTGCACACGACCGCAGACGATGGACGACCGACGATCGTGGGAACCGTGGACGGCGAATCCGCGAATTGGATGGTGCATCCCGGTGCGATCTACATGCACGAAGCCCAACAGTATCTCGTGCAGGAACTCGACCTTGAAAATCACATCGCTCATCTCGTGCCGGTTGGGTTGGATTACTACACCGAGTCGCAGCAGCAATCGGAGATTCAGATCACTTCATTAAATGACCAGTTCGCGGTCAAGGGTTGTGAAAAAGGCTACGGTGAGATCCAGGTCACCACACAGGTGGTCGGCTTCCGCAAGATCCGCTGGTTCACGAATGAGAATCTTGGGCAGGAACCGCTCGACCTGCCGCCGTCTGAATTGCAGACGACAGGCTATTGGATCGTGCTGTCCGAGTCCGCGCTCAAAAGTCTGCGTGACGCGGGCATGTGGACCAACGACCCGAACGACTACGGACCGGACTGGCAAAAGATAAGACTCGCTGTCAGAAAACGGGACCAGTTTAAATGTCAGGTGTGCGGCGCGGCGGAGACGAATCGCGATCATGACGTGCATCACAAGCTGCCGTTTCGGGCGTTTCTTCGAGGAAACGCAAACAACCAAAGTCTAGAGACTTTGGACTCCGTTCAAGTTGCGCGCGAGCAGGCGAACCGACTCGAAAATCTGACCACGCTTTGCCATAGCTGTCATCGCAAGGTGGAACAGAATGTCCGCATCCGCAGCGGACTCACTGGGCTGGGATTCGTCCTCAGCAATCTCGCACCGTTGTTTCTGATGTGCGATGCGGGCGACCTTGGCAACTATTCCGAGCCAGCGTGGGCGGCGGTGAATGGACAGCCGTCCATCGTCCTTTATGATCTCGTTCCGGCGGGGATCGGCTTCAGCGAAAAGTTATTCGAACTGCACGATGAATTGATCCGCCGCGCGTATGAACTGGTGAGCGAGTGCGCCTGCGAAGACGGCTGTCCCTCGTGCGTGGGTCCCGGCGGTGAAAATGGATATGGCGGCAAAGCGGAGACGCTTGCCATTCTCAAGGAGTTGCTATGAAGAATAAAAACATGTTTTTGCTGACCGCTCTTTTGATGACCGCGTTTGCCTGTACTGCGTTGGGTACACCCGTGCCAGACCAACCCGCGGTTGATGTGCCAACATCTGCGCCTGCTGTCGATCCGAACCAGCCATTGAGCCAGTCGCTGACCATGCAATCGTCGCCGGTGGATGAAGCGGGCGATGCGCCGCCGTACACCATCAAGGCGCAGATCCCCTTCCTGCAAGGGTCCGATGATGTGCGCGTGCAAAATTTCAACACGTATCTCAAGCAGGTTGCTGAGGGAGAGATAACTGCGTTCCGTGAAGGAACGGTTGCGAATTCGTCCACTCCGCCGATCGCCGCCGGGAGCAGCTTCGATCTGCAATATGAGGTCATCGGTCAGCGCGGGGAAGTGTGGAGTATCAAGTACAGCATTTCATTCTACGCTGATGGCGCGGCGCACCCCGGTCATTACAGCATCACCATCAATTATGACCTTGCGAACGGCAGGGAGATCACCCTTGATGAGTTGTTCATCTCCGGCTCGAATTATTTGCAGGTCATTTCGGATGCGTGCAAAGCCGAACTCCTAACGCGTGATATCGGCTTCGATTCCTTCTCCGCTGGAGCTGACCCTCTGCCCGAGAATTTCACACGCTGGAATCTTTCCAACGAAGGCTTGATCGTCACGTTCGATGAATACCAAGTCGCGCCATATGCGGCGGGTCCACAGACTGTGACGATCCCGTTCGCGACTCTGCAAAGTGTCGTCAACCCGGATGGCGTTATCGCATCATTTTCGCAATAGAGAAGAATTTTTACCGCGATGCTCGCGAAGTACGCAAAGAAAAACCATTAGGCTTGGCGGTCTTGGCGTGCTTCGCAGTTGTCAACTTAACCTACCCTACACAGATCGAAGGCTGCGATAAATATGGTCCCCACTCTCGATATTCCCCTGCTCTTTTCCACACGCATCATCCGCCTCTTCTGTTACGGATTTCTCTCGGTCATCCTCGTTTTGTATCTCTCTGAGGTCGGTCTTACCGAGCAACAGGCGGGTTTGCTCTTCACCTTCACCCTCGCAGGGGATGCAGGCATTTCACTCTGGCTCACCACCCATGCCGATGGCTTTGGGCGCAAGCGCACACTCATCATCGGCGCATTGCTCATGCTGGGTGCGGGCGTCGTCTTTTTGATGACGAATAACATCGTCGTCTTGATGATCGCCGCCATCGTCGGAGTCATCAGCCCGAGCGGAAATGAGATCGGTCCCTTCCTCTCGGTGGAGCAGGCGGGGTTGAGTCAACTTGTGCATGACAAACAGCGCACCAAAGTTTTCGCTTGGTATAACCTCGCTGGTTCGTTTTCCACGGCGACAGGCGCGCTCGCAGGCGGCTGGCTGGCTCAACTTTTACAGGCTCAAGGCTGGTCCGCGCTGGCTTCATATCGCTACATCCTGACCAGTTATGCAATCGGTGGCTTGCTGTTGACTATCTTTTTTTTACAGCTTTCTCCATACATTGAAACGCGGAACGAAGCTGTCGAAACAAAGAAAGTTCTGGGCTTGCACAAGTCACGAAATGTTGTGATGAAGCTCAGCGCCTTCTTCGCGCTCGACGCCTTCGCTGGCGGGCTCATCGTACAAAGCATGATCGCCTACTGGTTCCACGTCAAATTCGGCGTGGACTCCGGAATTCTTGGCAGTATCTTTTTCGGCGCGAACATTCTGGCGGGCATCTCATCCCTGCTGGCGGTTCGTATCGCGGACAAGTTCGGGCTGGTCAACACGATGGTCTTCACGCACATCCCTTCCAACATCCTGCTGATCCTCGTGCCGTTGATGCCGACTCTGCCGCTCGCCATCGGACTCCTCTTGCTGCGATTTAGCATTTCCCAGATGGACGTGCCCACGCGTCAATCCTACACGATGGCCGTGGTGGCTCCAGACGAACGGTCCGCCGCCTCAGGCGTGACCGCTATCGCGCGCTCCATCGGTGCCTCCCTTTCCCCCGCGCTAACAGGACTATTCTTCAGCATCCCCGTTTTGTTCAGCGCGCCGTTCTTCATCTCCGGCGGACTCAAGATCGTGTATGACCTGCTTTTGTGGCGCGAGTTTCGCATGGTCAAGCCGCCGGAAGAAAGATAACAGCATGGGTGAGACGTCTATCAATTCACAAGAATGGAGTAATCATGTCAACTGCACCGCAATCGCAAATCTTGCATATTGCTGAAATGGTCGAGTATCAGGAGGGTTCCGTGGTCAGCCGCCAGATCACGAAGGCTGAAGCGGGCAACGTCACGTTGTTCGCCTTCGATACCGACCAGGGCTTGAGCGAACACAAAGCCCCGTTCGATGCGTTAGTCCACGTGTTGGAAGGCGAAGCCGAGGTGACCATTTCCGGTCAGCCGTTCCGGTTGAGCGCGGGCGATGCCATCATCATGCCTGCGAACGAGCCGCACGCGTTGAAGGCGAATCAGAAATTCAAGATGCTTTTGACGATGGTCCGCGCGTGATTTAAAAGTTTTGCCGCAGAGGTTTTCTCTGCGGCATTTTTTTACCGGACTCCGAAAGTCCTACTTTCGGAAATATTATCCAGAAGTAAAACTTCTGGATTCCATGGTTGGGGTTATTTTCGCAAGTACTTTTCGAACTCGGTGAAATCCACATTGGCGGTCATGTCCAGGTTCAGCGGTGTGACTGCGACCAGCTTCTTGGTGCGCAGGACGTATACATCTGTGCCTTCCTGTTCGTGCGGCAGGTTTTCGTCGTGCTCGTAGCCGATGGGACCCGGCTCATCCCAGGATGAACGCTTGGAGGGGGTTGGTTTATAGTATCGGAGGCGGGAAAGCCTTGAGACCTCCCACTCCGTTTCCGGCGTGGCGTGACGCGGTATTTCCACTTTCAGCACATCCACACCGTCGAACAGTTTTTTATCTAATAGAAGTTTGGCGAAGTAGGCGGTGAAATGTCCCGCTGTCTTGAAATCAATTTCGTCGGAATGAGTGAGATGGTAATGCGGGTCTGTTTCAAGTGAGACTGCCAGTGAGGGGATGCCCATCGATGCGGCTTCCATCGCCGCGCCGACCGTGCCGGAGATGGTGATGCCCAGCCCGACGTTCTCGCCGTAGTTGATGCCCGAGACGACAAGGTCCGGTTTATGCGGGACGATCTCAAGCACGCCATGCAGGACTGCCTGTGCCGGGGAACCGCCCACCGCGTACACGCTCCATTCCTGACCGTTGACCTGTACCTGTTCCTTGCGGATGGTGCCATCCGATGTGCTGGGCAGGCTGCGCCCCATGCCGGAGGATTGATCGCGCGGCGCAGCGACGGTCACATAGCCGATCTTCGAGAGTTCACTGGCTGCCGCCCATAAACCCGGCGAGCGGATGC
>CAYJPO010000153.1:0-5971 GCA_964372045.1 uncultured Anaerolinea sp. | reverse complement strand
ATGCGCCGCAGGCTCGACATCGCCATGAGTCTGGTAGGGAAGCCGCAGGTCATTTTTCTTGACGAGCCGACCACCGGGCTTGACCCCGAAGCGCGCCTCGAGGTTTGGAAGACTGTCAAAGAGCTTGCTAATAATGGCACGACCGTATTCCTGACCACGCAGTATTTGGACGAGGCTGAACAGCTTGCCGACCGGATCGCCATTCTGCATGAAGGGAAGATCATCGCCAACGGCACGCTCGCAGACCTAAAAAAACTGTTCCCGCCCGCGAAGGTGGAATATGTTGAAAAACAGCCGACGTTGGAGGAAATATTCCTCGCGATCATCGGCAAGAAGGAGAAAAACGTACAATGAATAAATATTTCTTAAGCGACATGAACATCATGCTTGGACGGTCCATGCGCCATATTTTTCGCAGCATGGACACCATCATCACAGTCACCATCACACCGATCGCGATGATGCTGTTGTTCGTCTATGTGTTTGGCGGCGCCATTCAAACCGGTACGGATAACTATGTGAATTACCTGCTGCCCGGCATCCTGCTGATGGCGATCGCAAGCGGCATCGCTTATACGTCTTACCGTCTGTTTTTGGATATGCAAAGAGGCATCTTAGAACGCTTCCACTCCATGCCGATCGCGCGTTCAGCCGCGCTGTGGGGGCACGTGCTGACCTCACTGGTATCCAATGCGATTTCGGTCCTCGTCATCATTCTCGTAGCGCTGATCATGGGCTTCCGCTCGTCGGCGGGAATATTGTCATGGCTTGCCGTGGCTGGGATCCTCGCGCTGTTTACGCTGGCATTGACTTGGATCGCGGTGATCGCCGGACTGTCCGCAACATCGATAGACGGTGCAAGCGCTTTTGCCTACCCGCTTCTATTTCTGCCGTTCATCAGCTCGGCGTTTGTGCCGACCGCTTCCATGCCGGGACCTGTCCGCGCCTTTGCCGAAAACCAGCCGGTGACTGCGATCGTGGATGCCATTCGCGCGCTGTTGGCGGGTCAGCCGGTGGGGTACGACATTTGGGTCGCTCTTGCGTGGTGTATCGGGATCATGCTCGTAGCGTATGTCTTTGCGATGCGGGTGTATAAAAAGAGAGTCTAAAAAGGACAGCATTTTGATCTTGGTATTTGCATTGCCAGGTGTGCTGGTCCTACTGATGACCGTATGGATGACCTTCCAGTCGGAACTTAAAGTCTTTAGCGTTAGCCTCGCAAACGCAGAAGCAAAAGGATGAAGGTGTCCCAGACTAGGGAAAGAATGCTTTGATGGGATGTGCAGTTTGCGGGGGGCATTCGATGAAGTGTCGCCATGGGGTCACGGCGACACTTCGCATTAAGAGCGAGCTATAGATCTTGTATTCCCCCCAGTTGCAATTATTTCTTCAATGAAACTAATCACCCGCTGCGCCAGTTTTTTCTGTTCATGCAGGGTTGTGAGCCAGCGGTCGGCGACGGTGAAAATATCCTCTTCATCCGGGCGCGGCGTGTCGAGGATCTTTTTCAGGTCGCGGGTATTGCCCGCATCCAATTCAAGGAACATGCGCAGGATCGCCATGTGACTGTAGCCCGCCTTTGTCAACATGCGGATGATGCGCAGGCGTTCGATCTCCTTCTTCCCGAACAGGCGGTAATTGTTGTACGAGTTCCTTGGAACGTCGATCAGCCCGTTCCGCTCTGCGTTGCGGATGACATCGAGGCTGACGCCCAACAGCTTGGATACTTCTCCGATCGCCAGCGGCTCTCCGTCCGCGTACTCGTTCATGGTTTGCGCCCAGTGCTCGAGCAGGTCAGCGGCGTTGTTCGCTTGTTTCAACTCTGCCTTTACGGCGGCAAGATGTTCGTTCGCTTTTTCCAGCGCGCCTTGCCAATCATCCAGGACGGCGAATTGGATGATCTCATTGCCCAATGCGCGGAATCCTCTGCCAGGATACGGGGCGGCATAGATGGTGCGCGCCAGTCGCAGACAATCGAGGTGGCGCTGGGTGAAGAGTCGGTATCCGCTGGGGCTCCGTTCGACGGGTGGGATCAGCCCCCAGTCCAGGTAGAGGCGGACGGTGTTCGGATGGATTCCCACCGCGCGGGCAAGGTCAGATGTGCGGAGAAGCTTTTTGTCCATTCATCCAGCAGTATACATGAGTGATGCGGAGTGGGGGAGTTATTGACTCTGCTCCCAAAATATCGTATACTTTAACTGGTCAGACCACTTACCAGTTAGGAGCCGCATGAACAAATGGAAGCCCATCCAAAAGCCCGCCGAGGTCGCCGAGCAAAGGTTGCTCGATGCGATCCTGAGCGGGCGTTTTGCTGTCAACACTTATCTACCCGGCGAGCGTGACCTTGCGGCGCAGATCGGTGTCACCCGTCCGACCCTGCGTGAAGCCTTGCAGCGACTCGCCCGCGATGGCTGGCTTGATATTCAACACGGCAAGCCCACGCGCGTCCGCGATTACTGGCTGGAGGGCAGCATGGGCGTACTCTCGACGTTGGCGCAAATACCATCGCAGCAGACGCCCGATTTCGTGTCACATCTTTTGGAGATCCGTGTTTTGCTGGCACCGGCGTATACCCGTCAGGCAATGGAAACGGCGTCGGCGGAGATCGCTGCGCTGCTCGCAAAACTTGAAACCATCGAAGATACTCCCACCGCATTCTCCGATGCCGATTGGGAGGTGCATCATCTTCTCACCCTGCGCGCGGCGAATCCCATCTTCCGTTTGCTGCTTAATAGTTTTCAAGGCATGTATCACGTGATGGCGGAACATTATTTTGTGGCGGCTGATAACCGCGAACGCTCGCGCGCCTATTACACCGAGTTGCTTGCGTGTGCAAAAAAGAACGCCTACCTCAAAGCCGAAACCCTCACGCGCGATGTGATGAATGAAAGCCTTGCGTTGTGGAAGAGATCATCGTAATCAATGTCATTGCGAGGGCGGTGTACTTTCGCCCGAAGTAATCTCCTGAAATTATGAGATTGCTTCGTTGTCGCTTCGCTCCTCCTCGCAATGACATGAATACAAAGGAGAACTTATGAAACGCTGGAATGGATGGGGAAACGTGGCCACGGATTATCCTGTGCCGCACTCTGCACTTGATTATTTGACAAAGCGCCTCGGTCAACTCGACCCGAAACCGGATGCGACCAAAGAGAGTGTTCTCTCCGCTGTGAGCGAATCTCGTTTGCTTGCCCATCCGCTTGTGGATACATCCGCCGAAGAGCGGCTCATGCACGCGCGTGGACAGTCCACGCACGACTGGGTGGACATGCGTTATGGACGCGTGAACTCTTTCCCTGATGGTGTGGCATTCCCTGAATCAGATGAAGATGTGCGCGGACTGTTGAAATACGCCAAAGACGCAGGCGCGCAGGTCATTCCCTATGGCGGCGGGACAAGTGTGGTCGGTCACATCACACCCTGCCCGAACGACAGACCCGTGCTGAGTCTCTCGCTCGAAAAAATGACCAAACTGCTCGACCTCGATGAAACGAGTCGACTCGCGAACTTTCAAGCCGGTGTAGCGGGTCCGCAGCTCGAAGAACAACTCAAGGCACGCGGATACACCCTCGGGCATTTCCCGCAGTCGTGGGAATATTCCACGCTCGGCGGTTGGATCGTCACCCGCTCCAGCGGACAGCAATCGTACCGTTACGGCAAGATCGAAAGTCTCTTCGCGGGCGGCTTGCTCGAAACGCCGCGCGGAGGGTTGGAGATCAAACCCGTCCCTGCCACGGCGGCGGGGATGGATGTGCGCGAGATGCTGCTCGGGTCGGAGGGAAGGCTGGGGGTGGTCACTCAAGCCAAAGTCCGCGTGAGGCGGGTGCCTGAGGTGGAATCCTTCTTCGGCGTTTTCTTCCCCTCCTGGGAGCAGGGCTCGGATGCGGTGCGGGAAATTGTCCAAAGTGATTTACCCGTATCCATGCTGCGCTTGAGCAATCCACTTGAAACGGAAACCACGCTCATCCTTTCGGGCAAGAGTTGGGTGGGCATGGCGAATCGCGGTCTGCGGATGATCGGTTACGGCGATACACGCTGTCTGCTCATGTTCGGTCTGACGGGGTCGCGCAAACTGTTCAACCGCACGCGAGCCGATGTGGGCGCGGTCTGCCGCAAACACGGCGGGCTGGTGGTCGGCACCATCGTGGGGCACACGTGGGAGAAGAGCCGCTTCCTTTCGCCGTATCTGCGAAACACGTTGTGGGAAAAAGGTGTGGCAATCGACACGCTCGAAACCGCGCTGCCGTGGTCGCAGGTGCCTGAGGCGTCGAAGGCGATTCCGCAGTCCATCGTGGACGCGATGGCGAAGTACAACGAAAACGTGCTGGCGTTCTCGCATCTTTCGCACGTCTATCGCGATGGCGCGAGCATTTACACGACCTATCTTTTCAGGCGACCTTCCGATCCGGATGAGTTACTCGCCCGCTGGTCTGACATGAAACATCAAGCCAGCCTGACGTTGCAAAAATACGGCGGGACGATCTCGCATCAACACGGCGTTGGCATGGATCACGCCAAATATCTGCCCGCTGAAAAAGGCGCACTCGGCATGGACGCCATGCGTGCAGTGATCAAGTCGTTCGACCCGGATGGGATGATGAACCCGGGGAAACTTGTGTAATGTCATTGCGAGCCCCGACAGGGGCGAAGCAATCTCCATGTAATTGGGAGATTGCTTCGTCGGGAAAAGCACCCTCCTCGCAATGACATAAGGAGAATTTTATGCAATGGACTCACGGTTGGCGCGACAACATCTGGGCTGAACTGAACCAGCCCTGGGATCTGATCATCATCGGCGGGGGGATTACGGGCGCGGGGATTTTGCGTCAGGCGGCGCACGCCAAACTGCGCGCCCTGCTCGTCGAAGCTGACGATTTCGCTTCGGGCACCTCCAGCCGTTCCTCGAAACTGGTTCATGGCGGATTGCGCTATTTAAAGAACGCGCAAGTTAAAGTGACACTCGAATCGGTGCGCGAACGCGAATATTTATTGAAGCAAGGTCGCGGACTCGTCAACCGCCTCGGCTTTTTGTATTCCTGTTTGCAAGGCGACAAAATGCCCGGCTGGGTCTTCGGCGCGGGGCTGACCATTTACGACATCATGGCGGGACAGTGGACGCATCGTTCTTACGACTTGGACGACACGCGCGAGTTATGTCCCGTATTGACCACGCCCGCACTCCGCAGCGGCTATCGTTACTTCGACGCCAATACCGACGACGCGCGCCTGGTCTTGCGCCTCTTGCGCGAGTCAGTTACGGATGGGGGAGTTGCGCTGAACTACGCCCGAGTTGATTCATTGCTGCGAACCCAAAGCGGACAAGTCTGCGGCGTGGTCTTGCGCGATACCTCGGGCGAAACCGAACGCCAAGCCGAAGTCCGCGCGAAGGTGGTTATCAATGCCACCGGTGCATGGGCAGATGAACTGCGCGGGAAGATCCAACATAAGCCAAGAATGCGCCCTTTACGTGGAAGTCATCTTGTCTTGCCGTTCAACCGTTTGCCTATCACACGTGCCGTCTCCTTCCTGCATCCGCGCGATGGACGACCTGTGATGGCGATTCCGTGGGAAGGCGCTATCCTTTTCGGCACGACCGATGTCGATCACAAAACGGAAATTCAAACCGACCCGTCCATCAGTTCCTCCGAAGCCGAATATTTGATGGAAGCCTTGCGCTTCGTTTTCCCTGTGCAGGAATTCGATTTTAAGGATGTCGTGTCCACGTTCTCGGGTCTGCGTCCCGTTGTCAATACGGGCAAAGCCGACCCGTCGAAAGAATCGCGCGAACACGCCATCTGGGACGAGAGCGGTTTGCTCACCGTCAGCGGCGGCAAGTTGACCACCTTCCGCATCATGGCGCGCGACGCGCTCAAAGCCGCGCGGAAATATCTCGGTCATGTCGCTTTCGATGTCAACACGCCTGTGCTTGATTCCTTCCCGCCCGAAACGGAATCTCACTTCAAAGATTCGG
>CAYJPO010000152.1:0-6079 GCA_964372045.1 uncultured Anaerolinea sp. | reverse complement strand
ACATCAGGATCAAAGGACATCTGGGTCAGCAATGGATGGAATGGTTTGAAGGACTGACCATCACGCTGGAAGAAGATGGCAATACACTCCTAACCGGTGTAGTGATCGATCAGTCCGCGCTGCACGGAATATTGAAAAAGGTACGCGACCTGGGAATGCCATTGCTTTCGGTAAATGCCGTTGAACCCGGTCCGCAAGATGGGTCAGGTGTACAAAACCAACAAACCGGTGACTCGTGAATGATCTGGCTTTCACCCTCATGAACGCAATCCTGATTGGGCTTGGTGCGACTCTCACCACGGATCTGTGGGCGCTGTTTCTCAAGCATGTCTTTAAGATCACAGCGCCCAACTACTGTCTGGTTGGGCGCTGGCTCCGATACATGCCGGAAGGAACTTTCAAGCACTCGAATATTGCATCTGCCCCACAGAAAAGCGCGGAATGTACTGTCGGATGGATCGCTCACTACATGATCGGTGTCACGTTCGCGGTCGCTTTCCTTGTGCTGGTCGGCAACAACTGGCTTCAACACCCAATGTTGGTTCCCGCGATCCTCTTCGGGGTTGTCACAGTCCTGGCGCCGTTCTTTATCATGCAACCCGCATTCGGACTTGGATTTGCCGCATCAAAGACGCCAAACCCTGCGCAGGCGAGGCTTCGGAGTTTGATGAATCACGCTTCATTTGGAATCAGCCTTTACTTATTCGGGTTGTTGGTCAATTGATTGGTATAGGCACATGCCTAACAAAGGTGGCTTATGTCCATTAATCCATTTATAAATTCCGAACGTCAACTACGCAACGGCTGGTGGATCCTTATCTTTTTTCTTGTGATGGCTGTCATGCTGATGCCAGCTTTGCTGGTTGCGCAACAAAACTCCATGGATATCTCAATGGAACTGCAAGCCGTTATCGTTGCGCTCGCTTCGTGGATCTGTCAACTGCTGCGCCGGAAACCACTGGCTGAATTGCTGGGGACGATTAACCTGCGTTGGTTCAGGGAACTTTGTCTGGGCGGCTTGATGGGTTCTGCGCTGATGCTTATCCCGGCGCTGATCATGTGGCTTTTTGGCTGGGTCGATTGGCAATGGAATCCGACGGGCTTACCAACCCTGCCATCCGTTGTGCTGCTCTTTGCAGGAGTCGCGATAGCAGAGGAATTATTGTTTCGTGGATTCATTTTTCAACGGCTCATCAGCGGACTTGGACAGTGGCCCGCCCAAGTGATCCTGGCGGGTTATTTCCTGCTCACCCATTTGAACAATCCGGGCATGACGGGAGACGCCAAACTTCTGGCTGGGATCAATATTTTCCTCGCCTCGATCCTGTTTGGATTAGCCTTCATCCGTACCCGCAGCCTGGCAATGCCTCTGGGATTGCATTTTATGGCGAATTTGATACAGGGAGGTGTCCTTGGATTTGGCGTAAGCGGTACAGATCAAACCGGTTTATTGAAACCTATCTTTGCCGAAGTCCCAGAATGGTTAACGGGTGGAACATTTGGGCTCGAAGCAAGTGTTCCCGGCTTGATCTTTGTTATCAGTGTACTGATATTGCTCTATAAATGGAAATCATCATAGGATAATACTGAAAGACTTGCAAACGGGAAAAGCGCTGAGGCGTGGGCTGAGATCATGAAGTGAGCATCTATCTTCCCATAACGATCCATGCCCATCAAGAGTATGAACATAAAACCAGCCCACGAATATCATCGCGGGCTGGTCGATTTTATCGTTCTCAGGATCCGAACCAACCTACTTTATCGGAAGGGTGAAATTGGCGGTCTCTCCATTGACGATGATCTCATACGTCCCGTTCGGAAGGTTGACGATGTTCAAGGGAATCTCGAGCCGGAAGGGGATCACGTCGGGGGTGCATTCGGTCTGCTCCGGAAGGTAAGCAAGAAGCTGGACGAAGAACGTCGTCTCATCACGATGCAGGCGGACTTCACCCAGGTGGGCGCATGCGTTCGGCAGGTTGCCCGATACGACCGCCTTGACCGGGATCGGCGAACCGACACCGACCTCAATGGTCACATCATCGACCTGGATATCGTCTTTGACGATGGGGGGATCCGCTGTCGGCGGAGATGAGGTTGAATTGCCAGACTCAAGCCGAAAGTCCGCGCGTGAACCGTTGACGGTCACCGAGTAATCTCCTGCTGGCAGGCCGATCACATTCAACGGGATGCTCATCCGAAAGGGCAGAGTATCCTGTATACAACCGTCTGCATTTGAAGGGATCGCGGACAGTTCAATGATGAAGTTCGTTCCATCCTGTGTTATTTCAGTGTATTCGATCTGGGCGCAGGTATCAGGGAGATCGCCGCTCACGATCACATGGACGGGAATGGGGGATCCCACACCAACCTCCACTGCCAGATCAACCACGGTCACTAGCTGATAACCGGATGAGGCTGAGTCGGTTTCAACGACAGGCGTAGGCAGCTCGTTAGAGGAGCTGGGAATTGCAGCTGGTTGGCAGGCGATCACGATAAAGCTCAGGGCAAGGAATGGTATTAATAAAATTTTGGGGCTCATGTTGTTTCTCCTTTTCAACCCATCCATGACGAAGAGCGCCTCCAAAATGTTCCTGAATTTTTAACTGGTAAATTCTCTATCGTACAAATGTCGTTGCGAGGAGGGTTTTGCTCTTTCCGACGAAGCAACCTCTTGTTTCGAAGGAAAATTCAGTTGAGAATGAGATTGCTCACCGACCAAGAGCAGCGGCTCGCAACGACATAATTTGGCGCGATGTACGGTGGAGAAACTGGTAATTTCCCGCAAATGAAATTTGTATTATTATCTTTACAAGATCACCAAATTAGAAAATCCTTTGGAGCTTTATGCAGCGATCTTTGGCAATCATCCCGCAACCGAAAAAGCTGACAGTTAACAATGGGGCATTTACGGTCGACCCGAACAGTTCCATTTCGTATGCACCGGATGGAATCATCGCCGCCGGTCTGTTGAAAAGGATCACCGGCTTGCCATTGGTTCGCGAGAACGGCGATATCCAATTTGAGTTGGATCGGGATATTCGCGGCAGGGAAGCGTATCATCTACTCATCCATGAAGATGGGATTCGCATTTCTGCCTCCACACCCGCCGGGCTTTTTTACGGCGCGCAGACGCTGCGTCAACTCCTGCCAGCGGAGATCGAAAAAACTGGCATCACGCAGCCGGTCACACTCCCCCACTTGCACATCGAAGATGAACCGCGCTTTCCCCACCGAGGATTCATGCTGGATGTGTCCCGCCATTTTTTCGCGCCGAAAGAGGTCAAACGCATCCTTGACCTGTTGGCATTGCAAAAGCTCAACCGCTTTCATTGGCATCTCACCGATGACCAGGGCTGGCGCATCGAGATCAAGAAATATCCACGGCTGACAGAGGTCGGGTCGATCCGCAAGCAGACGCAAATCAACGGATGGCTTCTGGCAAAACCTGTCTTCGACAATAAACCGTACGGCGGGTACTACACACAGGATGATATCCGCGAGATCGTGGCGTATGCCAGAGAAAATTTCATCGAGGTGATCCCCGAGATCGGTTCACCCGGTCATGCGGCGGCGGCGATGGCAGCATACCCGGAACTTTCCTGCGCGGGTGAAGCAGTGGATGTACGCGCCACGTTCACCTCGTTCTCGAAACCCATGTGCGTGGGCAGGGAATTCGCCTTCGAATTTTTGGAAGATGTTTTTACCGAGATCGCCGGGCTTTTCCCGTTCGGGCATATCCACATCGGCGGAGATGAGGTCAACAAAAAAGAATGGAAGAAATGTCCGCACTGTCAGCGCCGCATGGCGGACGAAGGTTTGAAGAACGGCAGTGAGCTTCAAACCTATTTCGAAGACCGCCTCGTTACTATTCTGAAGTCAAAAGGCATCAAGGTCATCGCCTGGAGCGAGGTCATGCACGACAAGCTGGATGGCGATGTCATCAATCAGTATTGGTTTTTCCCGAACAAAAAGAAGAGCATCGCCGAGCTCAAAAAGGGACGCAAGACCATCGTTTCGGATTTCTCGAATCTTTATCTGGACTATTCATTCAAGGCGATGGAGTTGATCCGTACCTACAGCTTCGAGCCGCAATTCCCCAAGGTGAGCGACGAGCAAGCCGCGAATATCATCGGCATCGAAGCGCCGCTGTGGACGGAATACATCTACTCCCGCAATCGGTTGGACTGGCAGATGTTCCCCCGTTTGCTAGCAGTCAGTGAAACCGCATGGACTCCGAAAGACGGACGCGACTTCCAGAATTTCCTCGCTCGCCTCGAGCAATTCGAAGAACGCCTCGACGCGCTGGATGTGTATCACGCCACCCGCGCATGTTATCTGCAATACCAAAAGATTTCGAAGATCCCGTATGTGTTAAAAATACTCACCCGTGAACATCCAGCCATGACCGAATACAAAAAATTCCATCCATTGGAAACACGGGATTACCCGACCGTTTAAATGAACAAGCCGCTCCAGGTTTAAATTCGGGCAGCTTGTTCATTTACCTATTACATGCATGTGCATATCCTCTGTAGGAACACAGGTCAGGTTGGTGTTTTTTCCAATATCGTCATCCCCTCCTTTTCATCCAGGATCGAATTCTCAGATTATTAACACCGGGATTTGTGGTAAATTTCACTGCAACACCCACCAAGGAGCATCCCATGGAACAAAAAGCAGGTGCGCAGATCAGCCAGCGGGCATTCATACAGTCGCTGGTGATTTTGTTTGTATTGATGATGATCGCCGGGATTCTGACCCTCGTCATCCCCGCCGGTCAATATACCCGCATCGACGTGGACGGGCGCGAGACCATCGACCCCGCCTCCTTCCAATTCATCGAACGACCGGACTATCCCATCTGGCGCTGGTTCGTGGCACCGTTCGAAGTCCTCGGCAGTTCCAGCGGCTTGACCGTCATCGTCATCATCATCGTCTTGTTCTTCGCGGGCGGCGCCTTCGCCGTGATGGACAAGACCGGCACCCTGCGCGCCTTTATCGGTCGCATCGTGCGGCGCTTCAGTGGACGGAAATACACCCTGCTGTGGATGGTCTCACTGGCATTCATGTTCCTCGGCGCGACTCTCGGTACCTTCGAAGAAGTCGTGCTGCTCGTCCCGGTGATGATCGCGCTCTCCTATTCCCTCGGCTGGGATGCGCTGGTCGGACTCGGCATGTCCATCCTCGCCACCAACATGGGATTCTCCGCCGCCATTTCCAATCCGTACACGCTCGGCGTGGCGCAACAGCTTGCAGGCTTGCCGCTTTTCTCCGGCGCATGGCTGCGCATCATCGTCTTTGCCGTGATCTACCTTATCTTTACATCTTTCCTTTCGGCGTATGCGCGCAAGATCGACAAAGACCCGAAAGCCTCGCTCGTGCATGACGAAGACAAAGCCGAACGCGAGAAGTACAAGCGCAGCAGCCCTGTGGGCAAAAGCATGGACGCGTCCTTCATTGAAGAAGACCCGAAGCAGAATCGCGCCATGAATTTCTTCGGCATCTTCATCATCTTCATCTTCATCACCATGCTTGCCGGTCCGTTCGTGCCAGCCATCTCTGATTATGCTCTGCCCCTCGTCGGCATTCTCTTCCTCATCGGCGGGCTGGGTGCGGGTTTTCTCTCCGGCAAAGGCGGCAAGACCGTCTGGCAGGGACTCGTTGAAGGCTGGGGCGGACTCGCTCCCTCTGTTCCATTGATCCTCATGGCAGCCAGCATCCGCTTCATCATCGACAGCGGCGGCGCAACCGACACCATCTTGCACGCCGCGGCAGACCCATTTCAACAACTCGGCGCATTTCCTGCCGCAGTCGTTGTGTACATGCTTGCGCTTGGCATCGAGTTCTTCATTGCATCGGGTTCTGCCAAAGCCTTCCTGATGATGCCCATCGTCCTGCCGCTTGCAGATCTTATCGGCGTCACGCGCCAAACCGCCGTGCTCGCCTACATCTTCGGCGACGGCTTCTCCAACCTCGCCTACCCCACCAACCCCGTCCTGCTCATCAGCCTCGGTCTAACCGTGGTCAGCTACCCCAAATGGCTGCGCTGGACTGCCAAACTCTGGCTGTGGGTCATCCT
>CAYJPO010000151.1:0-6162 GCA_964372045.1 uncultured Anaerolinea sp. | reverse complement strand
TGGCGTGGAAGGCAGCGGCACGGTCGTCGCGGCGGGTGCGGGCTTGCTCCCAAAATTCATGCTCGGGCGGCGCGTCGTCTGCACGCGCTCATCGGACCAGAACGGCACGTGGGCGGAATACATGCTGACCAAAGCCGCAGTGTGCATTCCCCTTCAAAAGAAGATCCCCTTCGATATCGGCGCGACCCTCGTCGTCAATCCGATGACCGCCGTGATCATTTTCGACATCATCAAACAGGGTCGGCATCGCGCCTTCGTCAACACCGCCGCGGCGAGTCAGCTCGGGCGGATGCTCGTGCGAATGGCAAAGAAGCGCAACATTCCGCTCATCAACGTGGTGCGCAGACACGAGCAAGCGGAGGCGCTCAGATCACTCGGCGCGGAGCGTGTCCTCGTCAGCCAGGATGCGGATTTTGATTCCAAACTGGCGGAACTCACCCACCGCCTCAACGCGACCCTTTTGCTGGATGCCATCAGTGGAGCGTTCACCCAGCGATTGGTGGATGCGTCTCCCGCGAACAGCCAGATCCTTTTGTACTCCAACCTATCCGCTTCGCCAGCGCAGGTCAACCCCAACTCGCTCTGGTTCTACAACCGCCGCGTGGAAGGGTTCTATCTCGGCACATGGTCAAAGCAACAAGGACTGCTGAAAGTCTTGAATGTCGCCCGGCAGGTCCAACAGTTGACCGGTACCGATATTCAAGTCACGTTCCAAAAACGCATCCCGCTGTCAGAAGCACAGGCAGGCTTGGAACATTATCAAAAGAACATGTCCGCCGGGAAGATCCTGCTGGTCATCGACCCAAAAGAAGTGTTGTTATAACCAATTGATTGTTGTTTTTTTCACAAATTAATGCTACAGTGAAACTACAACTTAGCTTTTGAATTCCCCTGGAGCCTTGAAACGGGTTGTATTGGTCGCTGATTACCTTCTGGTAATGCCAACCCGTGGAGCAAAAAGCGAAACCGGCCATTCTATAATGCATGGCTGGTTTTTTGTTTTGCATTACATACGAAAGGAGGTAACTACGGCTTTCCAGCTTTTCATCGTCCCATTTGTTCCAATTGATCCAACATGAGGAGGTTTCATGAACGCTAAGCGGTTTATCACCGCAATTGTCTTAACCACTCTCCTTTTGGGATTGCTTGCCTTCAGTTCCGTTGAAGCAAGCTATTCCACAGACACTGACTTGATGGGCAAAGCACCACGAACCAGAGGTCCAAAAGCCACCCAGACCCCATTGCCCACCAGCACACCTGTCCCCACCATGCCATCGGGAGATGGAAGCGGAAAAATTGACTACGGTTCCTTGTATGGCGACTTGTACATCATCCTCAGGGATGTCGATGGCGTACCCATTCTGGATGAATATGGATGTGTCCAGCCCATCTCCACCATCACAGGCGAACCATTCCAACTCTTGACCGATCTGAATGCTGACATCCTCTGCGAACTGACCGAAGAGATGGCGACCTGGGTCGAAGCCGTCGATTTTGGTCGCCTCAACCTTGGGCGCGCGCCAGATGCCGTTTTGTTCCACGCGTTTGACGAAGCGATCAAATCGATGAACTCCGCTTCCGCATTCGACCTTGATCCGGCAGGGCGCATCATGATGTTGCTCGGGGACGATTGGAAGACCATCGACTCTCCGGCAGAAAATCTGGCGCTCTATATCAAAATGATGCAGGAGAGACATTGGATCACCACAGACACCAGCCCCATCGTGCGGGGCGGACCGCCGGATGGTTCGGGTCCTCCGGAGGGAGATGGACCTTCCGCCGAGCCGCGCCCGGTTCTTTCAGCAACGGCTATCGAACTGCTCGGTCAGATCGGCTACAGCAATTTAGGCAATGTCAACAACACCCTCAACAACCACGATCTATTGCTCGCCGCTTCCCTGCTTGCCGGTGCTGCCGACAAAACCGGCACGATGACCCTGGACAAGATCATCTACATCAACTCGATATTTGGGATCAATCAACTGGGAACGCTGCCGGGCGAATTGGACGGCATTGTCTATTTCGATTTCCGCGGCTTCAACTATGACCGCACCGAGCTATACGGCTACCAGCGCGGCAGCATGGAATGCCGACCTGGCTCTGGAAACGGCTACATGTGGGTGCTCCGTCAAGCAGACGACAGCGGATTGCTCTGGGCAAGCGACTGCCTGAACATTCTGGGCACGGTCCACCACTTGCGCGGCAATGAGACCACGAATGTACGCTCCTTCACTCAGGCTTCAGACGATGCCCTGCAAGTGTTGGAATACATTCACGAATTCCGCGTTCCGGTTCCACTGCCTGAATTGCCCTAAATTCCCCCGTTGAACTTTCAAAAAGGCGTCCGAGAAAACTCGAACGCCTTTTGAATCTCAAAATAGGTCGATCATTTATTGAAGGGCGGGAATACATCATCCCAAAACCCACATTGATGACAGCATTGCAGCCCGGTCTCGCGGCTGATGACCTGCTTGCTATTTATCTTTTTTCACCAGCTTGTCTTTTTTGCCCTTCTTATCATCATGCGCCATCATGTCAATGGCAACCGTGATCGCCAGAATCAAGATCTCATTCTGCCCGGGGTCGATCTCCACGCCGTAGGTATCGGTGAGGCGGAACCATTTCTTGGATATCTCGGCGACCTTCTCACGTCCCTGTGTGATGGTGTATTCATGGTCGAGGATGTTGCCCTGCACGTCGAGGTCGGGTCCATTCTTGACCTTCACATCCCAACGATCGCGGAAGGGGGCGATCAGCGCCTTCTTGACGGTGGCGATGTCCTTGCCATCCGCGTCCTCGATGACCATCGTATCCTTGATGGTCAGCAGACGCTCCTGAATTTGAGCCAGCTTCCTGCCATTGGCATCTTCGAACACCAGCGTCTTGCGGATGCGCAATACCTTACCGTCCACTTTGAATGTCTTTTTGCCCTCCTCATTCTCGATCCAGAAGTCATCTCCGATGGAGATCAGGTTTTGTCGTATCTTGTATTTGGTTGTCATGGGGTTTCCTTTTTGTAGAATAAGTTTAGGATTGTTGGATTCTGCGGCTAAAACGTCTCGCCTTTTTCAAGCATCTCCACAAAAAGGCGGATGCGTTTCTCACGCGTTTCGGCTTTCTTCGCAGTTTCTATACGAAAAAGGAAGGAATAACGTTTCGCACTTGTCAGCGATTCAAAGAAAGCCCTTGCCTTCTTATTCTTACCCAATGCGGACTTGAAATCCGCTGGCACGCTGATATTCTTCTGCGACCGATACGCCGCATCCCACCGTCCATCCAGTTTCGCCGCTTCGACAGCCTTCAACCCCGACGGTTTCATCTCGCCACTCGCGATCAGACGTTCCACTTTCCCAGTGTTGATCTTGGACCAGATGCTCTTCGGTCTGCGCGGCGTGAATTTCTGTAGAAAGTATTTTTCGTCAAAGCTCCCTTTCTGACCGTCGATCCAGCCATAGCACAACGCCACATCCAACGCCTCTTCATACGTCACGGATGGGATGCCCGACGCTTTTTTGGCGAGCTTCAGCCAGGCACCGGCGGACTTATCATGCTGTTTTGCAAGCCAATCTGCAAATTTCTTTTTGGAATCAAACGGTAAAACGGGAAGTTCAACAGGTTGGGTCATCGATTGATTTTACTTGAAGGTATTGCATCGGAAGAAGGGGATATAATGGATTAAGCAAGGTCGATTTTACAAAGCGCCTCCATACACCCAATCACTGTATAATCAATTTAGAACGGTACGGGGACTCCCTTATCAATAAGCAGAAAACGGAAGGACAATTTATGTCTATATTAATCGTTACTGACTCGACCTGTGACCTCCCTCAACATGTGATCCAAGAATTAGCGATCAAGGTTGTTCCGCTTTTTATCAATATCGGTGACAAAGGCTATCTGGATGGTGTGGATATCACCCGCAAAGAATTTTACACAAACCTGCCGGGGTACACCACTCACCCTACAACCGGCACGCCGGGCGTGGACGCATTCAAAGAAGCATACCAGACCCTGGCAGATAAGGGTTGTACCGAGATCCTTTCCATTCACATTTCAGAAAAACTGAGTGCCACCGTAAATGTGGCTAGGAATGCCGCACAGGAATTCAAACAGATCCCCGTCACAGTGCGGGATGCGGGGCAGCTTAGTCTGGGAACGGGTCTTCAAGTGGAACGCGCCGCCCGCATGGCAGCAGAAGGCAAGTCGATGCAAGAGATCGAAACGGCGCTCGATGATCTCAAGGCGCACACGTTTGTCGCGGCGCGCTTGGATACACTTGAATTCCTACGGCGCAGCGGACGCATGAACGGATTCATCGCAGGCATCGGCAGTTTGTTGCAGCTCAAACCGATCCTCACCATGCAGAACGGACTGCCCGGTTCGGAACGGGTGCGCACCACGCACAAAGCCGAAGCCAGACTCTTGAACATGTTGGAAGAGCATCAGCCCATCGAGCATTTCTCCCTGCTGCATACAAATGCTCCCGAGCAAGCCCTGGCATTTCGTGAACAGGCTGCCCATTTACTCCCCGCTGAAGTCACATATTCCATGGATATTACCCCGGTTATTGGCGCCCATTTGGGTCCGGGGGCAGTCGGGTATGCGATCATTTCAAAGAACCCCGCATCATAAAGTGCGGAATTATGTACGTAGACAGGAAAAATAAAATGAATGCTGAAACCAAACGTTCGCTGATCGGTTTCGTGATCGTTGTGTTGATCGCTGCCGGGCTGGCTTTTGCCGGAAGTCAGGGAGGGTACACCATCAATGGCGTCCCACTTTATGCGTTGTGTATCCTGCTGGCATTTATCATCCAGTGGGTCGCATTTATCCCAGCCTATATGAAGCAAACCGAGTCATTCTTCGACCTGACGGGCGGATTAACGTACATCATCGTCATCGTGACCGCGGTTGCCTTGAGCGAAACGGTGGATACCCGTTCCTTTCTTTTACTTGGCATCATTCTGGTATGGGCGGTTCGGCTTGCTTCTTTTCTCTTTATGCGCATCCGCGCTGCGGGAGAAGACCGCCGCTTCCGTGAGATCAAACCGTCCTTTCCACGCTTCCTGCTCACGTGGACCATTCAAGGTCTGTGGGTTTCTTTCTCAGTGGCGGCAGGACTCGCAGCCATCACATCCACAGTTCGGGTTGGGTTGGATGCGTTCGCGGTGATCGGTTTCATCGTTTGGCTGATCGGCTTCGGCATCGAGGTCACCGCGGATAGACAGAAAAGCGCCTTCAATGCCACGCCCGCGAACAAAGGCAAGTTCATCCATACCGGTTTGTGGTCATGGTCGCGGCACCCGAATTATTTCGGTGAGATCGTGTTGTGGATCGGCGTTGCGATCATTGCCCTGCCCATCCTGCAAGGCTGGCAATGGGTGACTCTCATCTCCCCCATCTTCATTATCCTGCTGCTGACCCGCATCAGCGGCGTGCCCCTATTGGAAAAACGCGCCGATGAAAAATGGGGCGGTCAGCCTGAGTATGAAGCCTACAAAGCAGGGACATCGGTTCTCGTGCCCATGCCGCCGAAGAAATAGTATTAGCAGACTCAAAAAACACTATGTCACCCTGAGGGAGCGTTCTTTGCGACCGAAGGGTCTCTTATATTGGGCGTAGAGATCCTCACCGGCACTGCATCCGCAGCGCGGTGCATGTGTCGCTTTCGCTCACGCGTGCCTGCGGACGGTGCAGGCAGGATGACATTTCTTAAACAAGATCAGAAATAATTGAGGAAAATAATATGAACATGAATATTGCCAAGGTCATTTCCGGTTTGGGCGTGCTCGCCATGACCGCTGTATTGTTCTACGGTTTCACCGCCGGAGATTTCGGGAAAGATGGCGCCGCTCTGCTTCAAAACCCGTGGGGCATCGTCTCGATGGTGGACTTGTACACCGGCTTCATCCTCTTCTCAGCGTGGATCGTCTACCGTGAGAAGTCCATCGTCCGCTCGATCATTTGGGTGGTCTTGATGATGGTGCTCGGGTTCTTTGCGGGCAGTCTCTACGCCTTTCTCGCCCTCAATGATAGCAAGGGAGATTGGAAAAAATTCTGGATGGGGCACCACGCCAATGGGTAAACTGCAAGAACTCGGGGAGGAATTAAGAGGCGTTCTCTCCGGTCAGGGATCAAGGCTGCTCGATTCATTTTTCCCGC
>CAYJPO010000150.1:0-6381 GCA_964372045.1 uncultured Anaerolinea sp. | reverse complement strand
GGGTTTTCTTGAGATGGGTCAGGATCTTTTGGCGGGAAGCGGTCATTGTTTTTTTTCCAAAGTACGGCGAGATTCATCTCGCCTAATAACTACGACATGTTGGAATTTTCAAAATTATTCCAGCAAAACGAGGCACATTTTCTGCCATGCCCGCGCGGACGTTAACGTCCGCGCTATGATTACCAAGCCGACTGAAGTCGGCTAGTCCGCTTGAGCGGACTTGGTAGGATTAGCACGGGGTTTACGCGTGCCCGTCAGGGCAATCCCGTGCTCTGCCAGTATGAGAGGATTGCCAGGTTGATTTGATAATCTGCAACATCTCGCCATACCACTACGACATGAATGTCGCAGTACGGAAGTCGGGGAGAAAAAGCTCCGAGAACCAGATCAACTACCGGTTAAGCCCGAGGCGGGTTCCTGTCATCTGAACAAGGTGATTATACTCATGTTCCCATTTTTGCAAATATATTTTTGCATAATTCAATTGACTTTTCCCACCCAAATGCTATAATCGCATGGTTTGTGAAAGAATTAACATCAAACGATGACACTCAATTGGGAATCCACGTACGCAATTGCGATGGAACTTCGCAGACAGCATCCGGGGGTGGACATCGCAGAGGTTTCCCTTCAGCAAATTTACAAATGGACGCTTGAACTTTCGGAATTCGAGGATGATCTTGCGCTCGTCAACGATGACATCCTGTACGCAATCTATCAAGACTGGTTCGAGGAGAACTCTCATTATGGAAAATGACGGCTTGAACTTACCCAATTACAACATCCCGGAAGACATGCAAAATGTTGTAGCCATCACCACGATCGACCGCCTTTACAACTGGGGAAGGCGCTCGTCGGTGTGGCCCCTGATGTTCGGTCTGGCTTGCTGCGCCATCGAAATGATCGCCGCACAAACCGCCCGCTACGATATGGCGCGCTTCGGTATGGAAGTCATGCGCCCCACTCCGCGCCAGGCAGACATGATGCTCGTCTCCGGCACGGTCACCAAGAAAATGCTGCCCGCCCTCATCCGCTTGTACAACCAGATGCCCGAGCCGAAATACGTGGTGGCAATGGGAGCCTGCGCATCGAGCGGTGGACCATTCAAGGAAGGTTACAACGTCGTGGCTGGCATTGATAAATTCCTGCCAGTGGATGTGTACATCCCCGGCTGCCCTCCCACCCCACAGGCGTTGATCGCCGGCATGATCAAACTTCAGGAAAAGATCGACAAGCAGTCCATCAAGAAGGTGCGTTGGTACGAAAAGGGCAAAACCGATTCGAACTACGTGCCCATGCCGGTTCTGGGACCTGACTTGATCGACGTGCGCCGCAACGCTGAATTCAAAGCCGCCGCCGCGCGAAAGGAAGGTGCATAATGGTCGCACCCGCCTCTGTTCAGACCGTTGACCTGGTTGCCCGTTTCCCGGAGAAAGTCACCGCCGACGCCCGTCCCGGGTTCTCCGGCTTTATCGTCAAAGTAGAAAACCTCCTCGAAGTAGCGACAGCCCTGCGCGACGAATTCGGCTATGACTTGCTCAGCAATGTCACTGGCGTGGATTACATCGCCGATAACAAAATGGAGATCGTCTACAACGCCTTCCGCACCACGGGCGGACCCGTGATCAACTTCAAGGTTCAGGTGGACCGCGTGGACCCGATCGAAATTCCCAGCCTCGTGGGTATTTGGGCAGGCGCTGAATATCAGGAACGTGAGATCTGGGACCTGTTCGGCATCAAGTTCACCGACCACCCCGACCTGCGCCGCATCCTGATGTGGGAAGGTTTCGAAGGTCACCCGCTCCGCAAGGATTACAAGGAAGGTTTCTTTGAAGAGGAAGCCAAGCCGTACAAGAGCCGCTGGCCCGACGGCAAGCACACCTTTGCGGAAATGAAAAATCCCTTCCGCGATAACCTCAAGTTCCCCGAAAACTTCGACCCCGAAGCATACAAACCCGAGAATGAAGATGACCTGTACGCTTCGCTGGAACGCTTCAGCAAGCCGCTCGGCGAAAACGACCTGAAGACCGACAACATCGTGGTCAACATGGGACCGCACCATCCGTCCACGCACGGCGTGCTGCGCGTGGCTGTGACGCTCAACGGCGAGACCATCACCGGCTTGAAACCCGTCATGGGCTACCTGCACCGCAACCACGACAAGATCGGTGAACGCAACACCTTCCTCCAGATCATCCCCTATACCGACCGCCTCGATTACTTCAACTCGATGGCGAACAACTTCGGGTACGTGACAACGGTCGAAAAACTGATGAAGATCCCCGTTGCCGAACGCGCGGAATACATCCGCGTCATCATGGCGGAAATGACCCGCATCCAGAACCACCTCATCTTCATCGGTATGCTGATCAACGACCTCGGCTCGATGTATACGCCTTCGCTGTATGCGTTCGAAGAACGCGAATTGATCCTCGACATCTTCGAAGCCGTCTCCGGCGCGCGCATGATGTGCAACTACTTCCGCTTTGGCGGCGTGGTGCGCGACATCCCCGAAGATGTGATGCAGAAGATCAAGGGACTCGTCCACGACCGCCTGCCCGGCAAGGTCGATGAAATGGAACGCTTCCTGAACGAGAACGAAGTTTTGGTGGCGCGCCTGACCGGAGTCAAAGTTCTCAGCGCCGAAGACGCCATCCGCTATTCGGTGACAGGACCCGTGCTGCGCGCCTCCGGTGTGCCATACGATATCCGCCGCGCCGACCCGTACTCGGTCTATGACCGCTTCGACTTCGACGTGGCTGTGCGTTACAACGGCGACATGATGGACAACTACCTCATCCGCTTCGATGAGATCCGCCAGTCGCTGCGGATTTTGGAGCAGGCGCTCAAGCAGATCCCCGAGGGACCGATCAACTCGCAGAAGCCGCAGTATCAGGTGCGCGTCCCGGCTGGTGAAGCGTATGGGCGGGTCGAATCACCCAAGGGCGAGCTTGGATTCTACGTCGTTTCCAACGGCAAGCCGAATCCGTACCGCTATCATGTCCGCGCCCCTTCCTTTATCAACCTGACCGCTTTGGAGACCATATGCTCCGGCAGCAAGATCGCGGACTTTGTCGCTCAGTTGGCGATGCTCGATATCGTGATGGGCGAAGTGGATAGATAGATTCGATCGTCATTGCGAGGGCGAAGCCCGAAGCAATCTCCAGGTAATTTGAGATTGCTCACTTGCACCGAGTGCAAGTACGGTGTCGTCGGGAAGATCGCCCTCCTCGCAACGACATCGACAGGAGAACTGATAACTATGTACGGAAAAGGTATTCTTAAAGGACTAGGCGTTACCCTCAAGCGGTTCACCGATACCTATCTTGAAGATATTTCATGGTGGGTGCGCGGCAAGAAGCGCTATAACACAACGGAAGGCATTGCGCACCGCTCCTCCAAGAACACGCGCGGTATCTTCACCGTGCAATACCCGGAAGAGCAGTTGATCCAGCCGGAGGAATTCCGCTACGTGCCGTTCCTTGTCTATGATGAAGGCACACAGGATAAAAAGGAAGTCCGTTGTACGTCGTGCGGCATCTGCGCCAAGGTCTGCCCGCCGCAGTGCATCTGGATCGTGCGCACGAACAATCCGCAGACCGGCAAGCCCGTGCCCGAACCCGCCGAGTTCTACATCGACATGGACATTTGCATGAACTGCGGTTTCTGCGCCGAGTACTGCCCGTTCGACGCGATCAAGATGGACCACGATTTCGCCATCGCCTCGTACGGACGCAACGTATACAACCTGGAAAAACTGCTCAAACCCGCTGCGTACTACGCCGGCATCCGTCCGCAGAATTACACCCGCGAAGAAGAAGCCCGCAAGGCAAAAGAAGCAGCAAAGGCTGCCAAGGCTGAAGCTGCACCTGCGGCGTAAAGGAAGGTAGCAGGTAAACAAGTAGACAAGTCAGGCTTTGAAACATCACTTGTGTACTTGTTTACTCTTCACCTATTTACAGGAACCTCAATGACTCTCACAAAAGAAGCAGTACTGAAAGCACTCAGCACGGTGCAGGAACCCGACCTCGGTCAGGACCTGGTTACACTCAACATGATCCGCAATCTAGAGATCGAAGGCGATAAAGTCTCGTTCTCCGTGATGCTGACCACACCCGCATGCCCCTTGAAAGGCAAGATCGAAGCGGACTGCCGCAACGCGTTGAAAAGCGTCGCAGGCGTGAAGACCGTCGAGATCAAAATGGACTCGGATGTTCCGAACGATGGCAGGATGCGCGGTCTGATGCAAATGCCGATCCGCAATGCCATCGCCATCGGTTCCGGCAAGGGCGGCGTGGGAAAATCCACGGTCTCCGTCAACGTGGCGGTGGCGCTGGCTCAAACAGGCGCACGTGTCGGGTTGATGGATGCGGATATCTACGGACCGAACACCCCGACCATGCTCGGCGTGGAGAAGCTGCCCCCACCCAACGGACCGCGCATCATCCCCGCGCAGGCGTATGGGATCAAGATGGTCTCGATGGGTCTGCTCGTCAAACCGGGTCAGCCGCTCATCTGGCGCGGACCGATGCTCAACTCTGCCATCCGCCAATTTTTGGGCGATGTGGAATGGGGCGAATTGGATTACCTGATCGTAGACCTGCCCCCCGGCACGGGTGACGCGGCGCTTTCGCTCGCGCAGGCATTGCCTCTGAGCGGCGCGGTGATCGTGACCCTGCCGCAGTTGGTTTCGCTTGAAGACGCATCGCGCGGACTTAACATGTTCAAGACGCTCGAAGTGCCCATCCTCGGCATCGTCGAGAACATGTCGTACCTCGACCTGCCCGACGGCACGCGCATGGACCTGTTCGGTTCGGGCGGCGGCGAGCAATTGGCACAAGCGACCGATACGACCTTCCTCGGCAAGATCCCCATCGAGCAGAACGTGCGCATCGGCGGTGACAGCGGCAAGCCCATCGTGGTAATGACACCGGATTCAGCGGCGGCGCTGGCGTTCACAGAAATCGCCCAGAAGATCGCGCAGAAGGTTTCCGTGGCGGCGCTGGGAGCGAACAATACACTTCCGATCAATATCGTGGAGTAGGTTGGTAATTTGGTAGAACGGTAAATTGGTAAGTTGGTAGATGACGATCCCTGAGAGGTTTCTTGGGGATCGTTTTTTTGTGTAGTACCAATGTCAAATTGAATCCGGCGCGGAATTTCGATACACTCAACTCAGGAGAATGAGAAATGAAATTCAAAATCGCAGCTTCCATTTTATTGATCGCCGCACTCATCAGTGCCTGCAACCTGCCCGCCGCGACGCAGGAAAGCAATGAGGGCATCATCTTCACGCTTGCCGCGCAGACCATCACCGCCGCCGGACAAGGGAACGGGACTACGCCAGTCCCGCAAACTGTTAGCGCCACAACCCCGCCACCAGTTTCAGCCGCGACCACCCAAGCCCCGCAAACCGGACAAGGCACGATCACGATCACAGTAACCAGCCAGCCCTGCAATATGGCATCCTTCGTGGAGGATGTGACCATCAAGGACAATACCAACATCACGGTCAACACCGGGTTCACGAAGACATGGCGGTTGAAGAACGTCGGCTCCTGCACATGGACCTCGGGCTATCAATTGGTCTTCGACTCGGGCGACCAGATGAGCGGACCCGGCTCGCAGCAGTTGACCGCTGGCACGGTCGCGCCGGGGCAGACCATCGACGTGTCGGTGAACCTGGTCGCCCCGTCCAACCCGGGGACGTATAAAGGCAACTGGAAACTAAAAGAACCCGGCGGCGCGGTCTTCGGACTGTCGACCGGTCCGTTCTGGGTGCAGATCAAAGCGGCGGCTGTGGTCGTGTCGGATTACCCGACCTACAAGAAGGGCGACACGGGCGTTGAAGTGTACGCCATCCAATATCTGCTGATCGCACGCGGATTCAACCTGGGCGCGGACGGGATCTTTGGCAACGAAACCCAAACGAGGGTGGAAGATTTCCAGACGCAGAACAACCTGAGCGAAGACGGCATCGTCGGTCCGGTGACGTGGAAGGCGCTCATCATTCAGGTGCAGCAGGGCAAGAGCGGCGAGGAGGTACGCGCCGTGCAAAAATTGCTCAAGGATAAATTCGGCTACAACATCGCCGTGGACGGCATCTTCGGTCCTGCGACTGCCAATGCCGTGAAGGATTTCCAAACCGCGAATGGACTCAGCGCGGATGGTATCGTCGGTCCGCTGACGTGGCAGAAGCTGATCAATGAATAATTTATCCAACCGCCAAGCGCGCGAAGAACGCAAAGATTAAGTACGGCGAGATTCATCTCGCCATATGCCTGCGACTTGAAAGTCGCAGTACTGTGTTTTGTGACGATTCGCTGACGTGGCAGAAGCTGATCAATGAATAATTCATCCAACCGCCAAGCGCGCGAAGAA
>CAYJPO010000149.1:0-6681 GCA_964372045.1 uncultured Anaerolinea sp. | reverse complement strand
GGCTCCGAAGGCACGCTTGGCTTCATCGCCGAAGGCGTGCTTCACACCCTGCCCGACTTCAACTACAAATACACGGGGCAGATGTATTTCAAAAACATCCGCGACGCAGCGGCGGCAGTGTATCCCGTCAAACAATCGGGAGCGCGTGCTGTCGAAGTGATGGACAGAGAATCGCTTCGCGCAGTGGAAAACAACGCGGGCGTGCCTGCCATCCTCAAAGAGTTGCCCGCTGGTGCAACCGCTCTTCTCGTGGAGTATCAAGCCGCAGATGCAGCGACCATGCTCCAGTTTAAGAAAGAGGCGGCGCGCGTCATCAAAGAATTAAATCCCATGCACGACGTTCAATTCACCGATGACCCAATCCAACAAGCCGCGTTGTGGAAACCCCGCAAAGGCATCATCGCATCCGTTGGCGCAATGCGCCCGCGCGGCACGACATCGGTCAACGAAGATGTTGCCTTCCCCGCTCAGCATCTCGCCGATGCCGTGATGGACTTGCGTCATCTCTTCGATGATTTCGGTTACAGCGAGGGCGTCATCTTCGGTCACGCGAAAGATGGCAATTTGCATTTTCTTGTCAATCAGGCATTCGATACGCCCGAGCAAATTCATCACTTCGATAAATTCATTCGCGCAATGGTGAGCATCGTCAGCGGCAAATACGATGGCTCGCTCAAAGCCGAACACGGCACGGGGCGCAACATGGCGCCGTTCGTCGAAACCGAATGGGGCGCCGAGGCATACGCCATCATGCGCGACCTCAAATCGCTGCTCGACCCCGATGGCATGTTGAACCCCGGCGTGCTCATCAATGACGACCCTCAAGCGCATGTGACTCATTTGAAAAGCCTCACGCTCGTCGCGCCTGAAATTGACAAATGCATCGAATGTGGATTTTGCGAGTCGAAGTGTCCAAGCCGCAGCCTGACTCTGACTCCCAGACAACGAATCGTCGTCCAAAGAGAACTCGCCAGGATGTCAGCTCAAGGCGGTGTCCCCGCCGCCGAGGACGGCGGCTTGAGCGAGATAATGTCAGATTACACCTACGCCGGAATAGACACCTGCGCCCTCGATGGTCTGTGTGGAACAGCGTGCCCGGCGGGAATTGATACGGGGAAGTTTATTAAACGATTAAGAGCGGAAGAAGTAAAAAGTAATAAGTCGGCGGAGTGGGTTGTAGCAAATTTTGCCGTGGTTGAAAAGACGCTTGGTATTGGCGTTTCACTTGGTCACGCTGCTGAAAAAATTATTGGCGTGAACGGCGTCAAATCTATTTCAGTGGTTGCTGAAAAAATCACCAAAACAAAACTTCCCAAATGGAATTACTCCATCCCACACTCTCCAAAAAATCTCCGCGAACTCCGTGTTCTCTGTGGTGAAAAAGAATTCATCTACTTCCCCTCCTGCATCTCCCGTCAACTTGGCAGCCCCACTCACCACTTTCCACTTTCCACTGCCTTTCAAATAATTGCAGAACGAGCAGGCATCAATCTTTATCTTCCGCCCAACGCCACCGGTCACTGCTGCGGAATGCCCTTCTCATCCAAAGGATACAATTCCGCATACCAAGCCGCGCTTCACAAAACCCTCACGCAAATGTGGGGCTGGTCAGCGCATGGCAAGTATCCCATCGTCATAGACACTACCTCATGCACGCACACTCTCAAAACCTGCGGCGATGACCTTGCCCCCGAAGACAAGGAAATCTGGGATCAACTCGCCATCCTAGACGGCGTGGAATTTTTGCACGACCACGTTATGCCCAAACTCAAAATCCACCACGTTGATGAAGAAGTCATCCTGCATCCCAACTGCTCCGCCCGCAAGCTCAACCTCGACTCAAAAATGCACGCCATTGCCAAACAGTGCGCCAAGTCTGCCGTTGTGCCGGTCAATCTCGGCTGCTGCGCCTTCGCTGGTGACCGTGGATTGACTCATCCTGAACTAACCGCATCCGCTACTGAAAAAGAAACCGCCGAAATCCTCAGAAAGGATTACGATGGTTATTATTCCTCCAACATCACATGCGAGATCGGCATGAAAGAAGCGACGGGGAAGGATTACGTGTCCATTGTGTATTTGGTAGAGAAGGCGAGCAGAGATTCGAGCACGTCACCCTGAGCGAGCGTTCTTGGCGAGCGAAGGGTCTCTGATATGGGCGTAGAGATGCTTCGGGGTAAAAGCGCCCCTCAGCATGACACAACCTCAAACTTTTACAATCTCTTCCTTTGTTTCGATAACTTCCGCCTGAATTTTCCCTGCGGAAATCTCACGCATGTCTTTTTGAAACGCTTCGTAATTCTCCACCGGGAATTGAAGAGTCACCGTAATATCCCCTGCGTAGTCTTCGCCCAAAACTTTTCCTTGATTCTTTATAACAAGTAAACGCACCCGTTCCAACAAATTGTATGGGATCGCCATCATCGCCACATTGACGGGAACACGTTGTCCACGCTCGACGATATTGACAACGGATTGCGCCGCTTCGGTGTAGGCTTTCACCAAACCGCCTGTGCCAAGCAATGTCCCACCAAAATAACGAGTGATGACCATGGCTGCATCGCCAAGTCCACTGCCACGCAAAACAGCCAGCGCAGGTTTGCCTGAAGTGCCGTTTGGCTCACCATCATCTGAAAAATATTCGGTGACGGTATTCCCGCCGCCGATGATATACACGGGAACGTTATGGGACGCATCTGCAAATTCCTCTCGAATTCGCTTCATGAACGCCCGCGCTTCGTCTATGGAAAAAGCAGGTGCAAGCGTGGCAATGAAAAGCGAATTCACCACTTTTTGTTCGCGGCGGATTTCGGTCAGGGGAACAAGATAATTTTTGGACATGGATTGATTATACAAAAGACCTCGGAGTTTTTTGAAAACTCCGAGGTCTCATTCTAGTATCTTCCTCGATTTAGTTCGACCTCAGGATTTGGCAGGTCATTTTCCCTCGCCGGGAAGACCTGCACCGCACACGCCTTGAACTCAGGGATCAACGCCTGCGGGTCGAGCGCGTCGTTCGTCAGGAGGTTTGCGGCGGCTTCGGCAAAATGCCAGGGGATGAAGACCACACCGATCGAAGTTTTTTCGGTGATCGTGGCGCGCAGGATGATCTCTCCGCGTCGGCTCTGGACCTTGACCGGGTCGCCGTTTCTAATACCATGGATCTCGGCGTCGGCGGGGTGCATTTCCACGCGCGCTTCCGGGTAGATCTCATTGAGCGCGGAGTTGCGCGTCATCGTGCCGCCGTGCCAATGCTCGAGCAGACGTCCCGTGGTGAGGATGAACGGATACTCATCATCGGGTTCTTCGCGCACAGGGACATAATCCAACGGGTGGAATTTGCCGCGTCCGCGCGGGAAGGATTCGGTGAAGAGTGTCGGCGTGCCGGGGTGATCGAGCGTCGGCACCGGATAGATCAAGCCGACCTTGTCGATGCGTTCGTAGGTGATGCCTGCGTAATCGGAATTCACGCTGCCCATCTCGCGCAGGATCTCTTCCGGGTTCGAGTAGTTCCAATTCGAGGTGCCCACTCCCAGTCTCGATTCGATGCGCAGTGCCAAGTCGCAGATGATCTGCCAGTCGGGGCGCGCCTGTCCTCGCGGCTTGTGCGCAGCGCGGACACGTTGTACGCGGCGATCCGTGTTCGAGAACGTCCCATCCTTTTCAGCGAAGGGAGTCGCGGGCAGGAAGACATCCGCAAATGCCCCGCTTTCGTTGATGAAAATATCCTGCGAGATGATGAATTCCAGATGCTGCATGTGTTCGCGCGTCTCGTTCAGATTCGGCTCGGACATCATCGGGTTCTCGCCCATGATGAACAACGAGCGGATACCGCCTTCGTGGGCATGACCCAATATCTCAGTGGTGGTCAGACCGAGCTTGAGACTCAAGCTGCCTTCTTCGATGTTCCAGGTCTTTTCCCATTTGGCGCGGTTCTCGGGGTTATCCACACGCATGTAGCCGGGATAATGAAAAGGCATTGCGCCCATATCGCTTGCGCCCTGCACATTGTTCTGTCCGCGCAACGGATTCAAGCCGGTGCCGTCGCGCCCAATATGACCGGTGAGAAATGCGAGATGGATCAACGCCATCGCAGACGCCGTGCCGTGCGAGAGTTGTGAAATTCCCATGCCCCAATAAATGGCGGCATTTTTCGCCTTGGCATACAAACGCGCGGCTTTGCGAATATCCTCCGCGGGCACACCGGAAATCTCTTCGGCATACTCAGGCGTGAATTTTTCAAGCGATGCCAAAAACTCGGTATAGCCTTCGGTGCGGTCATCAATAAAATTATGATTGACCAGGTTCTCGTCAATGATGACGTATGCCATCGCGGAGAAGACAGGCACGTTCGTACCCGGTTTGAGCGGCAGCCACATCTCCGACATATCCACCAGGTCGATCCGGCGCGGGTCGATGACGATCATCTTCGCGCCGTATTTCTGAACGGCTTCCTTCATTTGCAACGCGATGATGGGATGGTTCTCGGACGTATTCGAGCCGGTCACGATGAACACATCATTCTGGACCACCTGCGAAGCGGTGTTACTCATGGCGGAAGATCCGACCGCCTGTTGCAATGCAACCACCGAACCGGCGTGGCACAAGCGTGTGCAGTGATCCACGTTGTTCGTACGGAACAACGCGCGGTACATCTTTTGCAAAAGATAGTTATCTTCGTTCGTGGCTTTGGCACAGCAATAGACAGCCATCGCGTCGGAACCATCACGCTTGTAAATACGAACCAAGTTATCGGCGGTGATATTCAGCGCAGTATCCCAATCGGTTTCGACCCAGTCCCAAAGATTGGATATCTTAGAATCTGGAATCGGCTTTCCATCCTGACTGACAGCAAAGACCTGCTCCCTACCCTCGGGCTTGGGTTTACCTTCTAATAAATATCGCCGCACCAGCGGAGTCGTCACACGTTTGGGATGATAGACAAAGTCATACCCGAAGCGTCCTTTCACGCACAAGTTGCCGTGATTGACAGGCGAATCGAACGGGCTGGTCACCTTGTAAATAAAGTCATCTTTGACATGAAGTTGAAGCGTGCAACCCACACCGCAGTACGGGCAGGTGGTTGTGGTAATTCGGTCGGATTTAATCATCGTACCTCCAAAAAGGTCAAAGGTCACAAGTCTAAGGTCGTTATGACCTTTGACCTTTGACTTTGGACCGATTCTTTTTACCAGTATTCAAGACACTGATCTCGGCAGGTGTTTTGCCCTGTTCCAATAAAAACTCGCGTTTGGGTTTCAACGCGCCTGTCGGGCAGACGCCTACACATTGTCCGCACATCACGCAGGTGGTTTCAGGGATGGGCTTATCGAAGAATGTGCCGATCTGCGTTTCGTAACCGCGACCTTCGAAGTTAATGGCGAAGGTGTATTGGGCATCGTCCGCGCAGACTTGCACGCAGCGCCAGCACAGCAGGCATTTCGAATAATCGCGCACGTACATTGGGTTATCGTCTTTGACATCCGACTCGCGCCGCTCGGCATCGGGAAAACGTTCGCGGCTTGCGCCATATTCGTCCATCATCGTCAGTATCTCGGGTGCGTCAGACAAATCCATGGTCGACGCGAGCATTTCGAGAATGGTCTTGCGCGCGCGGACAACCTTCTCGCTTCGGGTTTGGACCTTCATATTGGCGCCTGCTTTGACAATACACGAAGGCTGGAGCACTCTCTGTCCCTCCACTTCGACGACACACATACGGCAAAGTCCATTTGCTGTGGTCGCTTCGTGATAGCAAATGGTGGGAATATCGACACCATTCTCGCGGGCAACATCCAATAAGGTCTGTCCGTCTTCAGCGCTGACTTCCTTGCCGTCCATCATAAAAGTGATAGTCATTGATTCACCTTTTCAAGTCAAAAGTCAAAAGTCGAAAGTCAAAGGTCAATTGACCTACGACTTTTGACCTTCGACAAAGAGTTCTGGCCACAATTTCATGGCGGAGAGAGTTGCACTGGCGGCAGTCTGACCCAAGCCGCACAGGGATGCGTCGGTCATCGTCCAGCCGACATCTTCCAGCCGGACGAAGTCACCCAACTCGGCTGTGCCCTTGGCAACACGATCCAGGATCTCCATCTGACGTTGTGTGCCCATCTGGCAGGGATAGCATTTACCGCAGGACTCATGAGCAAAGAAGTGACCAATACGTTGCAGAGCATCACGCATGTCACGGGTTTCGTCATAGACTAGCACCACGCCGGAGCCAAGCGGAAGCCCCGCTGCGCGCAGGTCTTCGAAGGTCAGTTTGATATCCAGGTGGGCTTCGGTGGCGAAGGCACCTGCCGCGCCGCCAAGCAGAACCGCCTTGAGTCTTTTTCCATTCGCAACGCCGCCAGCCAGGTCAAGCAACTCGCGCATGGTTGCGCCAAAAGAAACCTCATACAAGCCGGGCTTTGTCACATCACCAGAAACGCAGAACAATTTGGGTCCCGGAGATTTTTCGGTGCCGTATTTACGATAACCCTGCGCACCCTCCGTGATGATGAGCGGAAGATTGCAGAGCGTCTCCACGTTGTTGATGACGGTCGGCTCGCCGAACAAGCCGTGCGTCGTCGGGAAAGGCGGCTTCACTCGCGGGAAACCGCGCTTCCCTTCGATCGATTCGAACAGCGCGGTCTCCTCGCCACAAATGTAAGCACCAGCGCCGACGCGAATTTCAAT
>CAYJPO010000148.1:0-6894 GCA_964372045.1 uncultured Anaerolinea sp. | reverse complement strand
CTAGTACTTAAGCGCTTGCAACTCATTGATGTAGGTGCTATAATTTCCTCATCTCCCCCGATGTTTGAAATTTGAGATTTGTCCAGAACTATTAATAAATGCAGTGTATCTGGACATTAGACGATAACCTTGACCGAAACCCCAAAATCACCAACATCAGTATGAGGAAATCCACCAGCCCGGCATAGTGGGGACTGGTTTTTTCGCATTCCTATCCCACCCAATTGTATAAAGAGATCACAACATGAAAATACTTGAATTAGAAAATGAACCGCTATCCAAATTGCGCGCAATGGCGAAATCGTTCAGCATTCCAAATGCGAACCGCCTGAAGAAGGAAACCCTCGCCATGTTGATCCGCGAGGCGGAAGCGCAAAAGGAAGGCATCGAACTGCGCGGCGGCATTCTGGAGATCATGAGCGAAGGCATCGGCTTTTTGCGAGCCACCAATTATCGTATCAGTGACCAGGATGTGTACGTTTCGCAGGCGCAATTGAGGCGCTACGATCTCCGCGCAGGCGATCTCGTCATCGGGCAGGTGCGCCCGCCGCGCGAAAGTGAACGGCACTTCGGTTTGCTCAAGGTGGAATCGATCAACGGGCTCGACCCCGAAGAAGCCACACGCAGGGAAGTTTTCGAGAACCTCACCCCCATTTTCCCAGAAAAACGTTTTGATTTGGAAGTAGACCAGGCAACCCTCGCCCCTCGTTTGATAAATCTGATTGCACCCATCGGCAGAGGACAACGCGGATTAATCGTTTCTCCCCCCAAGGCGGGCAAGACCACAATTCTCAAGCAGATCGCAAATTCGATCTCAACCAAATATCCCGACGTTCATTTGATCATTGCCCTCATCGGTGAACGCCCTGAAGAAGTGACCGACATGGACCGCTCCGTGGATGCGGAAGTGGTCGCCTCGACGTTCGATGAGCCGGTCACCTCGCACGTCCGCACAGCGGAACTCGCCCTTGAACGCGCCAAGCGTTTGGTGGAGATCGGTCGCCACGTGGTCATTTTGATGGACTCGATCACCCGTCTCGCGCGCGCGTACAACCTCGTGGTCAATCCCTCCGGGCGCACGCTCTCCGGCGGTATGGACCCCTCTGCGTTGTATCCGCCCAAGCGTTTCTTCGGCGCAGCCCGCAATGTGGAAGACGGCGGCTCGTTGACCATCATTGCCACCTGCCTCGTGGATACCGGCTCCCGCCTCGATGATGTGGTCTATGAAGAGTTCAAAGGCACCGGCAACATGGAATTGCACCTCTCGCGCAAGCTGCAGGAACGCCGCATCTACCCTGCCGTGGATATCGAACGCTCGTCCACCCGCCGCGAAGACCTGCTGCTCGGACCCGACCTGCTCCAGCGCGCCTGGCTGATGCGCCGTATGTTCATCCAGATGATCTCTTCGCCGCCCGCCGGTGCAGGCATGGATAACTCCGTCGCCACTGAAGCCATCATAACACGCATGGAAAAATCCAAAAATAATGTGGAGTTCCTCGAGAACCTCACACGAGATGCGTAATCTCTTTATCTGCCGAATAGAATGAAAAAATTCCTGGAACGATTCTCGAAAAAAACAAAACCGGAACCGCAGGCTGAGGCGGCGGTCAATGAACCAGCCACTTCGCCGCGCCCCAAAAGAAGGACGGATCGCTTTGCGCTCGTTAGCTGGGCGCTGACCATCGTCATCGTTGCGGCGCTGTTGGGCGGAACCTTGTATTACAAGAGCACACTGCCTCCCGTTACCGTGACCGTCGCGGCGGAAGCGACTCCTGATTCAGGGACTGGTCAACCCCAGGTCGGCGTACCCGCTGTCGGCTCGGCTGGAGGCGGGTTCTTTGCCATCTTGCGCGACCTGCAATTGAAGACGAACATCCCAGAACGTCCGCGCTATGACTCGGTCTTCTATCGTGTTTCGCGCGGCGATGCCATGTATAACATTGCCGAAACATACAAGATCAAATCAGAGACGATCCTTTACGTAAACGAAGTGCTTGAAGATAACCCGCACAACCTGCGCCCCGGCATGGAGCTGGTCATCCCGCCGGTGGATGGTTTGTATTACCAGTGGAAGGAAGGCGACACGTTCGAGGTTGTCGCAGAAGAGTTCTTTGCGGAGCCGGAGGATATTATTTCCTTTCCCGGCAATCACATAGATCTGACCGATCCCAAAGTGGACCCCGGCACTGTGGTGATGATCCCCGGCGGTTCGCGTGAATTGCGCAACTGGGCGGCGGATCTGCAAACTGCCTCACGCGGTGCAAATACAGGCACCGGCGGCGCGAATGCGACCAACGCCTGTGGCGGCGGACCGGTGGCAAGCGGTTTCGGCTGGCCTGCGAACGACCACAGTCTCTCTGGGAATGCCTACGGTCCCGGTCACCTCGGCATCGACATCAGCGCGCCTGAAGGCTCGAGCGTGTACGCGGCGGGCACTGGCGTGGTCACCATGGCGCAGGGCGGTTGGAATTACGGATACGGAAACGTGGTCCAGATCGATCACGGCAACGGCTATGTGACGGTCTATGCCCACTTAAGCTCGATCCTCGTCACCACCTGTCAGACCGTCGGACAGGGCGCTGTCATCGGTCTCTCCGGTAACACGGGGAATTCGTTCGGCGCGCACTTGCACTTCGAGATCCGCGTCGGTGGGGCGAACATCAACCCGTACGATATTGTTCAGTGATAACGTGTCCGTCATTGCGAGGCGGCGTTCTCCCGCCGAAGCAATCTTGTGATTACATCTGAGATTGCTTCGGCGCAGAGAACAAGAGCGCGCCTCGCAATGACGGATTGAGTCCCATGAACGAATCCTCCCTCAAAAAACAGCTGGCAAAACTAAATATCGGCGGACTGCGGTATTTTGAATCCACCGGCTCCACCAACGATGAAGCGCTGGCGTGGGCTGCCACCGACGCAAAGGATTTCTCGCTGGTGATCGCGGATGAACAAACACGCGGACGCGGGCGGCTGGACCGAAAATGGCTCACCCCGAAAGGAAGCGCGCTTGCTGTGAGTCTCATCCTGCGCCCTTCCGCGCAAATGCGCCCGCATCTTTCGCGGACCGTGGGACTCTCTGCCCTCTCAATAGTGGATGCGTGCCTGAAGCTTGGTCTTTCTCCCCAGATCAAATGGCCCAATGATGTTTTAGTGAACGGCAAAAAACTGGCGGGCATCCTGGTCGAGTCGGTCTGGTCTGGCGAGGATGTGGATTCATTAGTGATCGGCATGGGCATCAACGTCCACAAGCCGTCGCCGCCCCCTGCCGAAATGCTTCAACTCCCAGCCACCAGCATCGAAGACGAGATACAGAAAAAGCCGCCGCCGCGCGAGGACATCCTGCGCGATATCCTCACCACCTTCCTCACATGGCGCGAACGCATCGGTTCAGATGATTTCATCGCCGCCTGGGAAGAGCGGCTCGCCTTCCGCGGTGAGCAGGTGCAGATCATGACGGGCAGCGCCGACCCGATCAACGGGCGGGTGGATGGGCTCGAAATGGATGGAAGCCTGCGCCTGCTGGATGAACATGACAAATCCGTAATCGTCCGCTTTGGCGATGTGAGGCTGAGACCCGTCGCGTGATATACTTTTAAAAAGGAATCCGAAAGTTCCATTTTCGGAATAACAGTTGAACACAAGATTCCCAAATAAAGAGGTTCCCATGTTCGATGATCTTCGGAATGAAGCTGCGTCAAAACCATTTTATGATGAAAAAGAGGCCAAATATCAACCCGCCGCGTCAAGCTATTCGAGCGGAAAACCGGGGCGCTTTTTAGGCATGACGTCCATCCAGCGGTTCGTGCTCGCGTTCATGCTGATGCTGGCGGTCTGCATCGTCGGCGCGCTGGCGCTCTTTGCTACGGGGAAAGTCGTTTTCTAAAACCCACTACAAAAACATAGAAAAAAAACGGGCGGGGTTTTGAACCCTGCCCGTTTCGTTTTATACCAGCTTCGGCTGCGCTTCCGGTTCTTTTTCTTCCAGTTGCGCGCCTGCTTTCTTTAGATCCTCCGCGGAGATCCTCGCCACAGACGCCACGCTGTCGCCTTCCTGCGGTTTGATGAGGTGGACACCCTTGGTCGACCGCCCGGACTGCTTCACATCCATCACCTTCAAGCGGATGGCAACTCCATTGGCGGTCATGATGGTCAGGTCGTCATCCTTTTGCACGACACGCGCTGCGGCGATCTTGCCGATCTCTTTGATGGCTTTCTGGTCAATGGTGGAAATGCCGCCCGTGGCTCGTCCCTTGGGGGTGTATTCCTTGAGCGGGGTCTGTTTGCCAAAGCCGCCGGTTGTGACGACCAGCAGAGCACCGTCTGACTCCACGACATCCATGCTGGTGACGGCGTCATCCTTGCCCAGCCGAATGCCTTGCACACCAGCCGCCTGCCTGCCCATCGAGCGGACCTTCGTCTCGCCGAAGCGCAAAGCCTGTCCATTCTCTGTGACGATGATGATCTCATCCTTGCCCGAGGTCAGGCGTGCCCAACCCATGGTGTCACCTTCGTCTAAATTCATGGCGATCAAGCCTGAGGGGCGAACCGATGCGAATTCTTCCATCGAGACGCGCTTGATTCGTCCGCGCCCGGTCATCAACATACAATAATGATCCGGCGTAAATTCACGGATGGACATGGCCGCGGTTATCTTTTCATTCGATCCCAGCGATAGAATGTTGACCAGCGGAATGCCCTTGGTGGCGCGGTCGAGGTCGGGGATCTGATACACCTTTTCGGAGTAGACCTTGCCCTTATCCGAGAAGAAGAGCATCGTGTCGAGGCTGCGCGCCGGGATGAGCATGACAACTTCGTCTTCTTCCTTGGTCGTATGCCCCTTCACACCGCGTCCACCGCGGCTCTGAGACCGGAAAGCGGAGGCGGCGACACGTTTGATATATCCGCGCTCGGTGAGACTGATGAGCACCGATTCGTCGGGCACCAGGTCTTCTTCGTGGATGTCTTCGCGGGCTTCGGCGGCGATCTTCGTGCGGCGGTCGTCGCCATATTTTTCCGCCAGTTCGTTCATGTCATCTTTGATGAGCGCGAGGATCTTCTTCGGGTTTGCGAGCAGGTCTTCGAGGTATTCGATGGTCGCCTGAACCTGTTTGTGCTCTTCTTCGATCTTCCAGCGCTCGAGAGCGGCGAGACGGCGCAATTGCATATCCAGGATCGCCTGTGCCTGAAGCTCGCTGAGTTTGAAACGCGCCATCAAATTGATCTTGGCTTTGTCGGCATCTTCCGCTTCGCGGATGGTCTTGATGACATCTTCAATATTGTTTAGCGCGATGAGGTAGCCATCCAAGATGTGCTGGCGCGCTTTGGCTTTGTCGAGGTCAAATTGCGAGCGGCGGGTGATGACCACCTGGCGATGTTCAATGAATATCTGTAGGAGGCGTTTGAGCGGCAGGGTGCGAGGTTCCCCATCCACCAACGCCAGCATCTGCACACCGAATGTGGATTGCAGCGCTGTGTACTTGTAAAGTTGGTTCAGCACCTTCTTGGGCTGTGCGCCGCGCTTCAACTCGATGACGATGCTCATACCGCGTTTGTCTGATTCATCGCGCAAGTCGGAGATCTGGTCGATCTTGCCATCGCGCACGAGTTCGGCGATGCGCTCGATCAGGGTGGATTTATTTACCTGATAGGGGATCTCGGTGATATTGATGAAATACTTGCCAGCCTTGGACTCTTCGATGTGGGCAATACCGCGCATGACAATGCGTCCGCGCCCGGTGCCGTAGGCTGAGACGATGCCTTCCGTGCCGACGATCATGCCGCCGGTCGGGAAATCCGGTCCCTGCACGAACTTCATCAGGTCTTCGACACTGATCTCTTCGACCGTGTCGTAGTTGTCGATCAATAGGTTGATCGCCCCCGTCAACTCCCGCAGATTTTGCGGCGGGATGTTGGTCGCCATACCCACGGCAATACCCGAGGCTCCGTTCAGCAGCAGGTTCGGGAGGCGCGCAGGCAGAACGAGCGGTTCCTGAAGCGAATCATCGAAGTTGGGACCGTATTCCACGGTATTCTTATCAAGATCCGCCAGCATTTCCTCAGCCATTTTTTGCAGGCGCGCCTCGGTGTAACGCATCGCAGCGGGCGCGTCACCATCCACCGAGCCGAAGTTTCCCTGACCATCCACCAATAAATAACGTAACGAAAAATCCTGCGCCATACGAGCCATCGACTCATAGACCGCCGAGTCACCGTGTGGGTGGTATTTACCCAGCACTTCACCCACGATACGGGCAGATTTCTTGTACGAGGTATTGGAGCGCAACCCCAACTCATGCATGGCATACAGGATGCGCCTGTGGACGGGCTTCATCCCGTCGCGGGCATCCGGCAGGGCGCGCGCCACGATCACGCTCATCGCGTAATCCAGGTACGCCGAGCGCATCTGGGTGTCAATGTCAACAGATTCGATGTTGCCAGCGATCATATTCTCTTCAGCCATAGTAAATCCTTCTATTTGGGGACAAATTATTCACTTTTCTCAAAAAAACGCCTTCTTTTTGGGAAATTGGCATAAAAAGACACGAAGATGGGGGAAAACTTCGTGTCCGCATTAGATGAAGGAAGCGTATTTTTATAGTGCAATTATACCACCCTAGTCCGTTTTTTGGGCATCGTAGAGCGAAATTAAAAGGGATTCGCCGCCAGGCGCACAGAGGCCGTAGAAAAAATCACAAAACTTTTCAGTTACTTCGCTGCTGACGCGCTCTGCCCCACTCTTTCGCCTGCTTCTGTATCTTGCATGCCCGGTCGTGAAACAAAAAGACTCGCTGATTGCGAGTCTCGTGTGCCGAAGGAGGGACTTGAACCCTCATGAACGTAAGTTCACTACGCCCTGAACGTAGCGCGTCTGCCAATTCCGCCACTTCGGCATGT
>CAYJPO010000147.1:0-6927 GCA_964372045.1 uncultured Anaerolinea sp. | reverse complement strand
CTAGTGAGTGAGACTCTCTGGCTGGAAGCATGGCTCATAGTCCGCGCCGAGGATGACGCGGTATTGGACGGCGCTATTCGGGTCGGGAAGGGAAAGCACGTTGGCGGAATAGAGTCCCAGCACGTTGATGATCGTTTGTCTTTCAGCGGAATCCTGCCCGGGCGTGAAATCCACGAGGACCGAATTGGCGTAATCGCGTCTGTCTGCGCCGCTGGTCGTGGTTTGATACCCGGCGTAGTTGAGGCGTGAAGCGGCGAGGGCTTCCATGGTGTCGAATTGCGAGCCGTTTTGCACTTCAACGTTGATGGTCTCACGTGTCACCGCAAAATTGGAGAGGGTGGAAGCTTCGAGCATCAGTTGCTGAAGTGGCTCTTGCTGTGGAAGCAGGACCGCCGCGCCACCGGGCGTTGTCCACGGTTGGACGTAGGGCGGGCGGATGTAATAACTGCGAATGTTCGCATTTGTAAAATTGACAGCATAGGGCGCCAAGCTCACCATATCCGTGAGACCGAGGTCAGTGATGACGGTGCTGGAGAGGTCGTTATAAAGCTGGGGGATCTTGCCGAAGGTATCGGTTTGCAGCGCCTTTTGGAAGATGGTGCGGATGACTTCCTGCTGGCGGCGTCCGCGGTCAAAGTCACTGGACTTGGAACGGGAGCGCGCGTACCAGAGCGCGAGGTCGCCGTCCATGTGAACCTGACCGGGTCCGACCGTGTACAGCCACCAGTTGTTTTCATTGTTGGGGTCGTAGGACGGGTCGATCAACCGCCAGTCGGTGTAGGCACAGGCAACGGGGACATCGATCCCGCCAAGGGTATCCACGATGCGGCGAAATCCGTCGAATTCCACCATGGCGGTATGGTCAATGCGGATCCCAAGATTTTGCAGGATGGCATCTTTCAATAATCCCGCTCCGCCGCCGGGGTATCCCATTTCGCCGCTTTGGAAGGCGGTGTTGATGCGCTGCATCCCAACGGTGGGGATGTTGATCCAAAGATCGCGCGGGATCGAAATGAGCGAGACCTGACCTTCCTTGTACCAGACGATGGCGATCAACAGCGTGTCGGTGCGATGCGATGTGCCGGTCGGTCTGCGGTCTGAGCCGATCAACAAAAAGTTGATGGTTTCGTTATCGGTAAGCGGCGGGAGCGCGGTTGGGTTCACCGCCAGCGACTCGGGCGGCGGCGCGGCTTGGGTCGGGAACATTTGCTGGACGTCAGCGGTCGCTGTGGGCGTGAATTGCAAGGTCGGGATCGGGGATGGGGTTTCAGTTGGGAGTGAAAGTTGTTGACCGGAATTAACTTCGAACGCATACAATGAGGGTAGGGTCGGTGTGACCAAAGATGGTTGGAATGGCGTGGGTGTGGGAGATGCGTTCGGCGCGGAGGTGATCAACACGAACGGCAGAGTTTCCGGTTGGGGAGAGGAATCCGTTGTTCCGCAGGCGGAGAGGATGAGAACCAAAAAGGCAGTCAGTAAAATTCGAGGATGAGATTTCATTGATTCAGTGGGGCGCTTTGGTTTGGATCGCGCTTATGGAGTTGGGAATGCTGTTGGGCTTCCAGTAAGGGTGGGAATGGCTGTGTTCGTCGGCATTGTTGTGGGCGTGTTCGGAACAGGCGTGTCGCTTGGCTGAATTGTAGCAGTGAAAGGCAGCGCGGTTTCGGTCAATGGGTCTGTGGGTTGTGCGGTGACTGTCAACCCTGGTAAGGGCGATGGGATCGGTGTACGCGTGGCAACATTCGGGATCCAAAGGACTTCGCCTGGGAATATCTGGTCGCCGAAGCGGCAGTTGACCGTTCGCAAGGTTGCAACAATGGTGTAGTGATTTGTGGCGATCGAATACAACGTGTCACCTGGTTTGACGAGATAGGATTTTATCCATCCAACCGCCCCCGGGATGCAGGAGGCGACTGTGCTCGTGGGGGCAGGCGGCACATACAGCAATGTCCCGGCGAGAAGGCTTTCACTGACCAGACAATTTCCTCTCATCAGCTGGTCTTTTGAAACGCGATAGCTCGCAGATAGACTATTCAATGTATCGCTTGGTTTGACAACAATGGGGAGCCATCCGGCAGGCGGTTGGCAGGTGCTGGGGGAAGGAGGCAGGGCAGTATTCGTTGAAGTGACCGAAGCGGTAAACGTGATGAGCGGACTCTCCACGGTCAGCGTTGGGGGAAGTAAAGGTGTGGCAGTGATAGGTTGTGGAGATGGGGGGATGGCAATGGTGGCGGTCGCGGTGGCTTCCGGGATGAATTCCACCAAAGAAATGGATAAAGCGCCAAGCATCAACCCAACAGAGATCGATGCCACCACAAGCGCGCTGCCGATCTCGCGCAGACCTCGTGTCATTTCTTTCCTTTGCTGCTAATGCTTTCCGCGGCTCTCTCGCTAACGAACGGTAAAAGCACGCTGAAGGTCGCGCCGACGCCTGGGTTACTTTCGACCCAGATGCGCCCGTTCTGCGCTTCGGTCAACGTGCGGGCGATGGAGAGTCCCACGCCCGTGTCGCCTACGCCTTGGATAAGAACATTGTCCGCGCGGTATAAGCGGGTGAAGACACGCGGCAGATCTTCGGATGCGATCCCGCCGCCGTTGTCAGATACCTGGATCAGGATGTATTCAGCTTCGCCTTCGATCTTGGTCTGGACCTTGAGCTTGACAGTGCCTTCAAAGGGAGTCGCCGCCCCGGCATTTTGCAGCAAATGGATCAATATCTGCTGCAGTGCTTCGCGGTCCGCGTGGATGGGTGCAAGATTTTTGGGCACTTCCAAATGGATGGAAATGTTCTTCTCGCGCACCTGTGTGCTCGTATACGACATCGCATTATCGATGATGATATTCAGATCAACGGCTTCGGGCTTTAATTCGTTCAAGTCTGTGGCGAGCGTGGTGATCTGGATCATGTCATCTGTCAGGCTGCGGATGCGCTCCGTGGACGCCTTGATGCGCTCGACGAATTTTCGCTGGAGCGCGCCAAGAATGCCCACCGACTCGCCCAAAAGTAGGTCGGTATACCCCACGATGGATGAAAGCGGCTGGCGAAGTTCCTGAGAGATGGAAGCGATCACTTCGGCTTGTTCGGTGTTCTTTGTCGAAGCCTGGTTCTTTTCCATCTCGAGCACTTTTATATTGGCGGCTGCAAGCTGATTTTGCAGGCGGGCGAGTTCCTTCAAGGTGTCTTTGAGGTCGCTCTCGGCATGTGCTGCGGAGGCGCTGACCTTGCCGGAACTAAGTTCCGCATTTTCATGCTGCAGCTGTTCGATGATGCGCTGGGATTCGTCCTGCGCCGCCATCAACGAAGCGACATCCTTCGAGCCGGATTTTTCCAATTCCGCCCGCACCGATTGAAGTTCTTCCGTCAATTCGCGGATGCGCCGTTCGAAATCCGTTGCCTGTGCGCGTGCCATATCGCTTTGTGCTTCCAGCTTGTTGATGCGCTGATTCCGCTGGATGATGGGCACGAGGGAAACGGCAATGGTTGTCAGGAACGCCTGATCTTCCGCGCTCCATGTGCGGTCTGAATACGGGGAAAGCAGAAGAATTCCGCCGAGGGATTGCTTCTCCTGTGTGAGGATCGGGACACACAATAAGTGACCCGGGTTGTTCAATCCAAGAATATCGCCCAGCCCTTTGATATCCGCCGAGGTACTGCTTGCAGGAAGCCGTAGCGGACGCCCGCGCTGGAGCGAATTCGCCAGCATCGGAATGGAACCTTTGCTCAACGAACCGCCTTCAAGGCTTTCCTCGCGGATCAAATCATACCCACCGGCGATCACCATCTGATTGTTGTTGTCGGTCAGGTAGATCATGAAGCACAGGTCGGCGAGCATCGTCTGCGCGATGGCACGGGTGATCGCCTGGCTTAATTTGGTGGCGTTCGTCTCCGCCGCAACCGCGAGCAGGGTGTGGAAAGTCTTCGGGTCGGTGCTGTACCGTCTGCGTTCGAGGCGACCGGTTGTATCTTGTTTTAGGGTGTGGGGCTTTTGTGCAGGGGGAGGGGCAGCGACCAACGTCTCCACCGGGATCGCGAAGCGTTGCGGCAGGGTCAGCAGGATCGGGTACGCCGCCATGTAGGCGAGTCGGACGATCCCCGAATAATTGCCCTCCAGTTGAAGGATCAATTGAGCGGTGTGTCCAAGGATCCCAAGTGTAAGTATGATGATTCCGTATCCCATGCCATCGGGTCTGCGGATGAGGATGATCGCAATGCCGAGCAGCGCCACGAACAGTGAGCCGATCTGCCAGAACATATCGTCGTACGTCTGGTTGTAGCTTGCCACGGCGGTCGCCGGGTTAGTGATCTGCGGCTGCCAGAAGAGCAGCGCCAACCCCAACGCCAGCAGGACGAACATGCTCAGGATGGTGACAGCCGCGTCCGCTCCGCGGTTTGGTTCAGGAAAGGCATACAGCCAGGTGATCCACACCACGCCGAACATGATGAATGCCCGGTCCATGGGCGGCAGGATGGCTTTGGGGTCGATGATCCCCTGCCAGCCCAAGCCGCTGAATAAAAACATGAGAATTTGTGCCGAAAGCAGGATCCCCAGCCCGATGAATGCACGGCGGGCTTGTGGAAACTCACTTGCCCGCCAGTGATTAAACGATGATTGCAGAGCACTGGCGATGACAAACACCAGCACAATATAGTAAATGAGATCTCCAGGTGGAACGGTCAACTGGGTTAAAACAAGACTGGTAAAGGCGCTCATTTGTTTGTGATTATACTGCCAGTTCAATTTTATGGCGTAGAATTGTCACCATGTCACAACGGAAATGGGTTCCGCTATACGCCGGGCTGTTGCTATTGATCGTGTTTTTGACTCCGATTATCAGTACAGGCTATTCGAATCTCAATAAAGCGGAAACCGCATTTGAGCAAAAGGATTTTTCCACCGCCTCCACTTATTATCTTCGTGCCGCGCGAATCTTGTTTTGGCGCGATGATCTGACCGAAAAAGCAGGGATATCCGCCGCACAAGGCGGTGATTTTGCATCCGCGGTCGGCTTGCTTTCATCGGCTCCAGATCTTTCGGGGGAAGGCTGGGAGTGGTTATGTTCCTCTCATTATCAATTGGGCGATATTCCATCTGTCGTTGAAACATGCACGGAAGGTTTGCAGGCACATGAGTCGGCGATGCTGTACCGCCTGCTTTCGTTTGCCTATCGCAGTCAGGCGAAGTGGGACCTGGAGCGATCTGCGCTCGAAGATCAAATTCGGCTCGACCCGAACGATGCCTACGCTCACTACCGCCTTGGGCTTTTGTTGACATTGTCAGCCCCAACGCAGGCACTGGATGAATTGACAAGCGCCTCTTTACTGGACCCGGAAACTGAGTCAGCCGTCCAGACCTTGAGCGCCGCCTTGAACCTCGCTTTCGGGCAGTCGAATCCTTCTATGCAGAAAGTTATCATCGGGCGTGCGCTTGCCCTCGTCAACGAATGGGAGCTTGCGCATGCGGCATTCGAGCAGGCGATCGTGATAAATGAGAAAAATGCCGAGGCGTGGGCGTGGCTTGGAGAGGCGGAACAGCAACTCGGTCAGGATGGACGTGCGGAGTTGGATACTGCTTTGTTGCTCGACCACACATCCGTCAACGTTCGCGCACTGCGGGCTTTGTATTGGAGTCGTCAGTCAAAGTTTGAGCAGGTGCTGGTGGAATATCTGCTCGCCGCCGAATTCGATCCAACCAATCCACGCTGGCAGGCGGGTGTTGGCGAGACGTACGCGATCCTTGGCGATGTGGTTTCTGCTTTGACGGCATATCAGCGCGCGGTGGAACTTGCACCTGGGGAGCCGATGTATTGGCGTTTGCTGGCGATGTTCTGCGCAGAAAAAGGTGTGTATGTGGATGAGATCGGTTTGCCCGCCGCACAGCAGGCGCTGGCATTATCGCCGGACGATCCACAATCGCTGGATGTGCTCGGGTATTCCTATTTTTCATCGGGACGTTTTTCCAACGCGGAGCAGACTCTGTTATCCGCGATCGAACATGCGCCCGATTATTTTCCGGCACATATTCACCTCGCCATGAATTACCTTGCGCAGGGCAACCGCGCTGCGGCGTTCAATTCGTTGACCTTCGTGCGGGATTCTGATCCGTCTGGAGTGTACAGCGAGGCTGCAACGCAGTTGCTGGATCAATATTTTCCATAACCCTCCATGATAAAATCACGTTCATGAATCGATCTAAATATTTATTATTCGTTGTAACGTTTCTACTCGGCGCATGTGGGAGTGTTCCAACTGCGTCAGGACCGGAAGCGCAGGTTCTGCCTCCATCCGGTTCCGTGCTCTTTCAAGATGACTTTGCCCAAGCCACCACCGGCTGGGACCGCTTCCAGGTCGGCGAAGGCATCATGGATTACGATGCGGGCGGATATCGCATTCTCGTCAACGCCTTGCAGACCAACTTCTGGGCGACGCCGCGCAAGAGCTTTTCGGATGTGCGCATCGAAGTGGACACCGGAAAACTGGCTGGACCGGATGAGAATCGCATTGGCTTGATCTGCCGTTACAGCGACGGAGATTATTATTTCTTCATCATCACCAGCGACGGTTTCTATGCGATGGGTATGTTCAAGGATGGACAGCCGTCGCTGATCGGTCAGGCGGAAATGACCTCATCCTCGAACATCAACCAGGGACTCGCGGTCAATCACCTGCGCGCCGATTGCACGGGCAGCACGCTGACCTTTTTTGTGAACGGCTTCCAAGTGGCACAAGCTCAAGATACCACGCTGACAACCGGTGAAGCTGGCTTGCTGGCTGGCACGTTCGACACCCCCGGCGTGGATATTGTCTTTGATAATTTTGTAATCCTACAGCCTTAAGTCGACAGAGGACATTGGACCGTCCACTGCCCACTACCCACTAGTAGTCCACTAACTTGAATTTTTTATAATTGTGACAGGATAAAGCCGCTT
>CAYJPO010000146.1:0-7103 GCA_964372045.1 uncultured Anaerolinea sp. | reverse complement strand
AATAATGGGGATGCCTGGATAATAAAAAGCCACACCCGTTGAGGTCGTCCCAGGGGTGTGGCTTTCTGTGTCCCTGCAAGGGTTATTCGGACGGGACGATGATCATCGCGATAAGATAGATGAGGATACCCGGCACACCGCCCGGGATGAAGGCGATGAACATGGCGAGGCGGAACCAGAAAGGGCTGATGCCGAAGAATTCACCGAGTCCACCGCAAACACCGGCGATGATGCGGTCGTTTTTTGATCTGCGTAATGCCTGTCTTTGTGCGTTCATTCATTTCTCCTTTTCACATCAGAATGTACGCAGTTTTTTTGCTGAGGTTGCAGGCGTTTGCCCGTCGTTGATTTGTCCAGACGTTCGCGGGGTGATTTTCTCAACCGGTGTATAATGCCCGGCTTGAATTCTTGAGGCAGGATGAGGAAATGGATATAACTTTTTTGTACGAAATGATCGGCTATATGGGGTCATTGCTGGTGGCGGTTTCACTTACGATGAAATCGTTGCAGCGTTTGCGTGTCATCAATATGATCGGCGCGCTTTTTTTCATCACCTACGGGTTGTTGATCGGCGCGTTTCCGATCGCCTTGCTCAACGGGCTGACGTTGGGCGTCAATCTCTATAACCTTTGGCGGATGTGGCAGCAAAAGGATTATTTCACGTTGATGGAAGTCCGCGCCGATAGCGCCTACCTGATCCGCTTTCTTGAGTACTATCAAAAGGAAATTTCGGAGCTGATCCCGACCTATCAATTCAAGCCCGCCGCGGATCAGGTGGTTGTGTTCGTCCTCCGCAACATGCTGCCGGTGGGATGTGTCATCGTCCGACCCGAAGGTGATATGGCGCGCATCTTTCTCGACTTCGTCATCCCAGGCTATCGAGATTTTCGCGCCGGGAAGTTTATCTTCGATGAGAGCGCCGAGTTCTACCGGCAAAAAGGGGTGAAGCGCCTGACGTCCGCGCCGGGGAATCACCGCCATGAGACCTATCTGCGCCGCATGGGATTTCTCCAGATTGAAGATGGCGATTACGAGCTTATCCTGCCGACGCGTGTGATCCGCGAGCGGCTATGACGGTCGCGCAAGCCTGCGCCCTTTCCATTTGGGACCGCCCGTGAAATGCCAGAGAATGGATCTCATGGCGATGACCGTCATTAGAAAGACGGAGACCGGCAAAAATATGGAATCGCCGATGCGCTGACGGGTAACAGCTGCGGTAAGGGCGCGGGTAGTGATGGAGAGGGCTATGAGCATCATCCAGTTTGCTTCAAAAGACGAAATGATAAAAAGAAACAAGGGCAGGATGAATTGCCACCAGTGAAAAACGGTCGAGACTAAAAGGAATAAGACGTTATTGCCATGCCCCGCGAGGATGTTCTTCGCGAACCCATCGCGGACCTGCTCCCAGTTTTGGTACATGCGGGCGTGGATGAACCCGTTCGCATCCACCGAACGGAATCGCAATCGGTTTTGTTTGATGGCGTAGGCAAGCGACATATCGTCGAGGATGTTGTCTCGTATCGCCGCGTGACCGCCGATGGTTTGATACGCATCCCGCCGGAACAACATACATTGTCCGTTGGCAGCGACGAAGACCTTCCAGGGCAGGTAATGAGTTGCAAGCACAGGCAGATAGGCGTGGATCGAGAACGCCATCAACGGCACGATCAACCGTTCTCCCCATGAGTTTGTGATTTGAGTTGTCCACGCGTTCAGCAGGTCGGCGTTTGTCCGTGCGGCTTCTGCCATTAACGCTGAAATGGAATTCGACTGCCAGCGCACATCTGCATCGGCAAAAAGCAGGTATTCGCCGTCAGCTTTTCGTGAAAGCTGGTGGCATGCCCAGACCTTTCCGAGCCAGCCGCTTGGGAGAGGTTCGCCGTGAAGCACGTGCAGACGTGGGTCACCTGCACCCGCAGCCAGCGCGATCTCGGCAGAGCCATCGCCGGAATGGTCGTCGAGGATGAGGATCTCCAGGTTGGGATAATCCTGCGCAAGCAGCGAGGTGACGGTTTCTGCGATGATATCCCCTTCATTCCGCATTGGGATGAGCACCGAGACTCGCGGAGGGTTGATATTCGGTTGTGCGCGTTTCAGGCGTGGAAACGTCAAAGCGTTCAGGATCGCGGTCAACGCAAAGACGAAAAGCGGTAAAAAGGAGAGCTGGAGAAGGATATCTAACATATCAGGTGGTTTATTGGCGGCAGGTTATTTGGAGCTGAAGTGTTTCAATTCCGCTCGATGTTTCCATGCCAATAAAACGAATTGCAGACCAAGCACCCAAAACAGGAGCGGATCAGGACGTGCGAAGAAGATAAATACGCCCATGACAACCAGAGTAGATAAGACTGCCCAGCCTGAATTGCGGAGCAGGAGGAACAAGATCACGATGCTGGTCAACGCCACGAGTGGAACATCCCACAGTGTAAGCCCGATCCACACACCGAAAGCGGTTGCCACGGCTTTGCCGCCCTTGAAATTCAGGAAGGGTGAAAAAGCATGCCCAAGCATTGGGGCGAGGGCGATGGCTGCCATTTCCCATCCGCGGATGCCGACGATCTGATACGCCAGTCCGACCGGAGCCGCCGCCTTGGAGACATCCAGCAAAAAGGCGGCGAGACCGACCCATTTGCCGCCAGCCTTCAATGCGTTCGTTGCCCCGGGGTTTTTATCTCCTACGGCGCGCGGGTCCTTACCCGCAAGTTGACTGACCCAAACAGAGAGCGGAAGCGAGCCAAGCAGAAAGGAAAAAAGTATCCAAAGTAGCGTATTCATTCCACTTTCCGAAATGCCAACAGGATAAACGCGCCCATCCCGATAAAACCAAACAGCGCCGGTCCGGGTTGCGACCAGAAGATCCCCTGACCGATGGTTTGCAGAAGCCACGTCAGCACATAGATGAGCGCGAGCGGAAAGAGCGGAAGATCTTTTGGGTTCGCGGTGAATGTCAGCAGGGCGGAGACGAGAATCCAGCCGAGATAATTCACGAGCGGAATTCCGAAATAGTTGCCCCGGATTTCCCAGACCCAGAACTGCCAGCGCACCATCTGCGGGTCGAGAAACAGGTCCCATGCGGTGAAGGCGAGAGCAGAAAGGATGATGAACCCGATACGGCTTTGTGACTTGCCAATGATGAGTCTTGCAATCGCCCATGCCGGTGGCAGCATCATCATCCATGCCAGTGGGATCAGCAAAGGCACACCCGCGATCTGCGGTTGGAGGATGTCGGTGTAATGGTATCTGCCGAAGGGAGTACCGGTTGTGGAGCCGGTCAACTCGGCGAGATACGAGAGCACGCCAACGACGGCGAATGTTCGGAGTGTTGTTGAGAGTCCCCAGGCACGAATGAGGATCACCAGCACAGCAATGCCTTGCATCAGCACACCGATGGACATCCCTCGGATCAATATCGCTTCGCCCCACGTCCAGCCGACGATGGGCAGGCAGATCATGGTCAAAACCCACAGGGCGATGAAGCAGAGACTTGTCTTTGAATAATGACGGCGGTCGAAGAGTTGTTTCATTGAAGTTGCAATGCGTGGTAAAGATCGAAGATGAACAGGAAGGCTCCTTGAATGATAATGCCCCATCCATTACCAGACCAAAACAAATCCTCTGCGCCGAGGGTGAGGATGAGGATGACTCCGCTCGTCATGTAAAGCAGGTCAAGCGCGGTATTGATGAGCAGGATCCGCTTCAGGTTGGCACTCTCTTTGGGCGCAGAGTCGCTCAACTCGTCAGGGGTGAGGCGGGCTTTTCGTCTGTTCGTGCCCAGCATGCCAAAGACGGCGATCAGCAGATCGATCCCGCCCCATGCAGCGGATTGGATCCCGACCCCGCGCCAGAATTCATCGAGGAAGAAAAGCGGTATCGCAATGACGATGCTCGCCGCCGCCCAGATCATCAGGCGCCGGGTGAGTTTTGTTTGAAAGGACCAGATGTCGGTATTGTTCATGGCTGCAATTTAAACCGAAAACCACAATCAGATGCTATCCAAATCTTCGCCCGGGGGTGATGTAAAATTAGCCCCAACTTTTAACTTGGAGATCGAATGAAACGCTATTTTCTTTTGACGTTCCTGCTGTTGGCCGCATGCCGGCAGGAAATTTCACCCGATGCGAATGCACCTGTGCTCACACTTCCGCCTACGTTGGAAGCCGTTTCGACAGAAGCTGTTTCAACACAAGCAGTCGTTGAAACGACATCAACCCCGACCATGATCCCTGCAACCCCGACGTTGGTTTCTTTCCCACCGGCACAGGCGCTGCCAGCCGGACCGATCGGCATCATCACCATGGGTGACAGCCTGACGTTGGGTGACGGCGACGAATCTGCCCGTGGATATCCGGGCAGATTGTTGGCAAAGATCGTCAGACAGCGACCCGGATCGACGCTGGGTAATTTCGGTCAATCCGGCTGGAATTCGGATGCGATGATCAATGGCGACCAGGGACTCTCTGGTCAACTTCCGCTCGCTGTCGATGAATCAAAAGTGATCCTCTCGCGTGGTCGCGGCGCGCTTGTTCTGTTGTGGATCGGGAGCAATGACCTGTGGTACTTGTACGAATACGGCGGGGATGTGACCAGTGAGCAGGAACTTCAGGATGCCGAACACTTCGCCTCCAACATGGACTTGATCCTCGTGCCCCTTCGTGAAGCGGGTGCGCAGGTGGTGGTGGCTTTGCTCGATGACCAGTCCAATCGACCGGTGGCATTGAAAGGGGAGGCGTTCACGGGCATCACTCCAGCGGAACGTACGCAGATGTCCGCGCAGGTTCAGCGGTATAACGCGATCATCCAGGCGAAGGCGCAACAATACGGCGCATTGACCGTGGACTTTTACAACACGTCCATTTTTACCGACCCCGCCACACTAAGCGATGACGGCAATCATCCCAACCAGGCGGGCTACGACCTGATCGCCGAAAAATGGTTCGAGGTCATCGCCCCGCTCCTCAGCCCCGGTTGATATTGACTGGAATTTGCTGTACTATGGATTATCAGTAGTGTCCACCGAGGAGAATTCCATGGATAAACCGATCTACAACTGCCATGTTCATACCTTCACGTCTGCCTATGTGCCGGATCGTTTTCTGCCGCTTGGCTTGAATCGGGTTCTAAAATACCGCATCATCCGGCGCAGCCTCATTTATTTGATCTCCCTGTTGAAGAGTGTGCTCGGTTTTTTGGGGTTGCTCTTCCCATCTCCGTTGACAAAAGGCATCAGCCTCGCGTATGGATTGCTGGAAAAAGCGTGGCTGACGAAAAGCTCGCTGACGTACGAATTCCTGATGCGCTACGACCAGTTCTTTGAAACTGGCGGGTCCGCCGGTCAGCGGGTGGTCTTCGATAAGATCCGCGTCCAATATCCAGCAGATACGCAGTTTGTCGTCCTGCCGATGGACATGGAGTACATGGGCGCGGGCAAACCGATGGTCCGCTATGAAGATCAGTTGAATGAGTTGGCGCTTCTGCGGGAGGAATATCCCAGGGCGGTCATCCCGTTCTTTGCCGCCGACCCGCGCCGGGAAAATCTGCGGGAGTTGTTCGATGAATATATCGGCAAGCGCGGCTTTCGCGGGGTCAAGTTATATCCGAACCTCGGTTATTTCCCGAACGACGCAAAACTAATGGAGTTGTACAAGGTCTGTGAGCAAAAGAAGATCCCGGTGCTGGCGCATTGCTCGCCCGGCGGCATTCGCCGAAAGGGCATCAGCGCCGAGCAGGCGCGGACCTTTGCCCACCCTGCCAATTACCGGGAGGTGTTGAAGGCTTTCCCGGGTTTGAACATCTGCCTTGCGCATTTTGGCGGTGTGGAGGAATGGGAATTGCAGATCAGAGGGCAGTCAACCCGCCAGGGCGAAGAGACATCATGGCTGGCGGTCATCATGAAAATGTTGACCGATGAGAAAATCCATAATTTGTACACCGATGTCTCGTACACTGTTTTCTGCAAAACGCCATCGGAGCGCCCTTACAATTATTTCGATTACCTGAAGGTTCTGCTTTCCGACCCAAAGGTGGCGGAACATGTTCTCTTTGGCACGGATTATTACATGGTCGAGCAGGAACGCTATACCGAGAAGGAAGTCTCCATCGCCTTGCGGAGTCATCTTGGTGAGGAGTTGTACTTCAAGATCGCGCACGATAACCCGAAGGTTTACTTGTATGAAACAGCGAGAAAGTCTGCGGGCAGGGGGAAGAAAAAGTAGGAAGCTATTTCTTTGGCGCAGTCCTCGCATAGGCGGCGATGCCAAATGCGATGGCAACATTGAATGACCGTTTCTTTCCTTGCATGGGGATGGTAAGAACCTCGTCGCATAATTCCAGCAAGCCGGGGTCGACCCCGGTCACTTCACTGCCGAGGATCAGCACGGTTTGTTTTTTTGTGTTGGAATATGCCGAGACAGGCAAGGCGCGCGCTTCATCTTCCAATGCCACAATTCGCCAGCCTTCTTTTTTCAACCCATGGACTAATTTGACTGCATCCTTGTGATGTGACCAGGTGACATACTCCTCAGCGCCGAGCGAGGTCTTGGTCACCGCTTCATTATCCGGGGTGGGGGTGATGCCGCACAAGTAGGCGTGGTCAAACCCGAAACCATCTGCACTGCGCAAGATCGAGCCGACATTCCATGCCGAGCGGATGTTATCCAAAAGAACGGCGCGTGTGGCGCTGCTATTCTTTGTTTTCGCTTTTCGGATCATTTCCTCTTCCTGAATGCTCCATGACAAGACTGCCTTTGTCTCTCCAAGGCAATGCGGACAGCGCACGCCAAAGGAATTCCCAATGTTCAGTGGGTATCTGAGTCCACAAGATGTACATATTCGGATTTCGTAGCTGTCGTTTTTCATTGAGCGCTCATCCTATAAGCAAATTTAATGGATATGTATTCGATGTGATTATTGATTGCTTCCGTCATGTCATACAAGTGATTTTAATCGTTTGTCAAAAAATATTAATAGTGATATATTTCACAAGTAAAACGCCAAAATTTAGGAGGATGTGAGACAAAGAGCCTGCCGGCTCAAATTTTGATTTGAAGTAGTGGAGAGTTTAATAATGATTGGCATGGAGTATTTGCTTCTGCTCTTGGGGGCGG
>CAYJPO010000145.1:0-7332 GCA_964372045.1 uncultured Anaerolinea sp. | reverse complement strand
GAGCTTTATTCTTCCGCCTGGCTACTAGGTTGCATTGTAGACCCCTGTGATGTAAGGCGCGTCTGTTTTGCTGTTGAGGGCAGCGGTGACAACTCGGTCAAATGTCGAGAGCAGACTGGCAGCCAGTTTCTCTGCTTTTGCGCAAAGCTCTGGCGTATCTGCCTGATTTAGGAGGACGACTTTGCGGGCATGACGGGGTATGTTTTTTAATCCGCCCAGCGGATGGCACAAAACACTTTTCATTGCATTTAGCGAAATTGGACCGCCAAGCGGCAGACCTGATAACTGGGCATAGATCTCAGGGCGGTGAACCCAATCTACTGTACAAGGTTTTTCAAGCGCAGATAAGCCCGCAACGACAACTACCGTATCGGCAAATTTGGGGATGGGGGGCTCGTGCGCTTCTGGCGCTTTCAACGGACGGCGGCGGGAGCCATCCGCTTCGATCAGCAGCGGCGCGGAGATGCTATCAGCGACAGATAAAACTTCCTGGAGTGGACCCTCTTCAAGTCCCGCAACGGAGCGTGCGCTTTTGGAGCCGGAAAATAATGTGATGCCTGAAAGGTTTGTCGGCAGGGAACTATTCCAGCCAAGAGCTTCATGAAATTGAAAATGATGGTCTGCCTGCTTCGTCTGAAATATCTCAAGGTGCGAAGTGGCAGTCACAACGACGGGGGATGCGTATTCCCGCGCCAGATGAAAAAGCGCAGTTGTTTTGCCGCCAGACCCTACAAATGCAACGCGCGGTGCTTCTCCCAACCCCAGTGCAGCCCTTAAGTTCGGTAGTACAACCTGTAAAGACGCGGATAGTTTGAATTTCGTATGTTGCATAGAATGCCCCACATTGTACCATTTGTAATATTACAATTGGTATAATGTGTCAATACTTTGGCAAAGGATGACAGGCATGGATTATAAACTTCTGATCGATGGTCAATGGGTTGGGGGAGGCGCAACGCTTGAGGTGAAGAACAAATACAACGGTGAGATTATCGGGGTTTTGCCTACTGCACGAAAAGAAGACCTTGATGCGGCTTTGGATGCCGCCGAACGCGCCGAAGATGTGATGGCGGATTTGCCCGCCCACAAGCGCGCCAGTATTCTTCTACGAACAGCTGAGATTATGCGCGAACGCGCAGACGATCTTGCAAGAACCGTTGCGGCTGAAGCGGGCAAGGCTCTCAAATTTGCCCGCGCCGAAGTGGACCGTGCCGCCAGCGTCTTCACCATCGCCGCTGAAGAAGCCAAACGCCTGCATGGCGAAACCATTCCTTTGGATGCCGTGCCTTCGGGGGAGGGATATTTCGGGTACTGGACCCGCCGTCCTGTAGGTGTGATCGCGGCGATCAGCCCGTTCAATTTTCCCCTCAACCTGGTTGCTCATAAAGTAGCCCCTGCCCTCGCTGCGGGAAACACCCTCGTACTCAAGCCAGCAACTACCACTCCCATCGCTGCTGTGAAATTGTGTCAGATTTTGCAGGAAGCGGGTTTGCCTGCGGGTGCGATCAATCTTGTGGTCGGCTCAGGCGGGACGGTGGGCGAATGGCTCATCACCGATGAACGCGTGGACAAGATCACCTTCACCGGCAGCCCTGAGATCGGTCGTCATATTCTGGCAGTGGCTGGAATTAAGAAAGTCACTCTTGAGTTGGGAAACAACTCTCCTGTTGTGGTCGCGCCCGATGCCGACTTGGATTTCGTCGCCAAGCGATGTGCGGTGGGCGCTTTCTATAACTCGGGACAGGTTTGTATTTCTGTTCAGCGCATTTACAGCCAGAAGCAGGTCTTTGAACCGTTCTCTGAAAAATTCGTCAAAGCGACTGAAGCAATGGTGGTCGGTGATCCGCTCGATGAGCGCGTGGATGTCGGCCCGATGATCGACTCAAAGGAAGTAGACCGCATCGAAAGCTGGGTTCATGAAGCGCAGGGAGCGGGCGCGAACGTGTTGACTGGCGGTAAGCGCGATGGGACTGTGTACTATCCAACTGTGCTTGCCAATGTAGATGCGGATATGAAAGTTGTGGCGGAAGAAACCTTTGGACCCGTCGCTTCGGTGATCTCCAGCGATGACTTTGAATCCGCGCTGGAGCAAGCCAACAATTCCAAATTCGGTTTGCAGGTGGGCGTATTTACAAAAGACGTTGACCGCGTCTTCAAGGCGGTTAGAAAATTGAACTTCGGCGGCGTCATCGTCAACGACACGCCCAACTTCCGCGCCGACCACATGCCCTACGGCGGCAACCGTCAAAGCGGGCTCGGACGCGAAGGCGTCAAATTTGCGATGGAAGATATGACCAATATTCAGTTGGTTGCGATTCGGTTGAATTCATAAATTTCAAACAAAGGAGAGAAATATGGAATACAAACTTTGGATCGACGGAAAATGGGTTGACAGCCAGGGCGGCGGCAAGATCTCTGTCGAGAACCCGGCCACCGGCAAGAAGTTTGCAGAGGTTGTGGATGCCAGCCCGCAGGATGTAAACCTGGCTGTGGAAACAGCCAGAAACGCATTTTATGATGGACGCTGGTCAAGGCTGACGCCTGCAGACCGTTCCAAGGCGCTTTGGAAACTGGCTGATCTGCTCGAAAAACATGCCGAAGAATTCGCCAAATTGGAATCAGAGAATACCGGCAAGCCGTACAAGTTCGTCAGCCTCGGCGCGGACCTGCTGTTCTCGATCGATAATTTGAGATTCTTTTCAGGCGCGGCGCGCGATACGCACGGAAATCATGCCGGTGAATACATGCCCGGGTACACATCCATGTATCGCCGCGAACCGGTCGGCGTTGTGGGACAGATCGCACCGTGGAATTATCCGCTGATGATGGGAGTTTGGAAGATCGGTCCCGCGCTTGCGGCTGGATGCACAACGGTTTTCAAACCCGCCTCGATCACTCCGCTGACGAGTTTGATGCTTGGCGAACTGATCAAAGAAGCTGGCATTCCCGATGGCGTGGTGAATATCATTACTGGTCGCAACGCTGGACGCCTGCTGGTTGAACACCCTGACATCCGATTGATCAGTGTGACAGGTTCCACTGAAGTGGGCCAGACCATTATGCGCACCGCGGCAGACACCGTCAAGCGTGTCCACCTGGAATTAGGCGGTAAAGCTCCTGTGCTCGTCTTTGACGATGCGGACGTGGATGCGGTCGCCGCAAAAGTTGCCCTGGCTGGGACCATCAATTCGGGTCAGGATTGCACCGCCGCGACTCGTGTGTACGTGGCGGAAGGTCTGCGCAAGAAAGTGGAAGAGGCGCTGGTGACGGCAGTCCGCAACACGAAGATCGGCGATCCGTTCGATGATGATACGTTGATCGGACCGATGATCTCCGGCGGACAGCGCGAGTCTGTGATCGGCTTTGTGGAGCGCGCCAGAAAAACTGGCGCCAAGATCCTGACGGGTGGACAGATCCCCAAGGATTTCCAGCAGGGCTATTACTACGAGCCGACCATCATCGCGGATGCCGATCAAAAATCCGAGATCATTCAAAGTGAGGTCTTTGGTCCTGTTATCACGATCAACTCATTCAAGGAAGAAACGGAAGCCGTTCATCTCGGCAATGACGTTGTTTATGGTCTTGCGGCTTCGGTGTTCACCAAAGATGTCGGACGGGCACTGCGCGTTTCTCAACAGTTGGAGTTTGGAACCGTGTGGGTCAATGACCATATTCCGCTGGTTTCCGAAGCGCCGCACGGCGGCTTCAAACAGTCCGGCTTTGGCAAGGACCTCTCTGCCGAATCCGTTGGAGATTATTTGATCACCAAGCATGTGATGATCGCGCAGTAAATAATTCGTTGGGCAGGCAAAAGGATGGGATGAATTTCCTATCCTTTTATTTTTAACCACTTGCAGTTTAGTCGTCCTCCCACTATACTAAAAATATGGATCAATCACACCTCTACCAGCAAATTATTACATCCATTCGTGATGATATTCTTTCGGGAGTACTAAAACCCGGCGCGTCATTGCCACCCATGCGCAAGATGACCGAACAGTGGGGTTGCACCACGGGAACCATCATGCGCGCCTATCAGGAATTGGCGCATCAGGGACTGGTCGTCAGCCATGTGGGCAAGGGGACAAAGGTGGTCGAGCAAGTTCCCGAACAGACTCAAAACCCCATGCGGCGCGCGGCATTGTTCAACCGTATGGAAGCCTTCCTGCTGGAAATTATGACCGCTGGCTATTCTCCTGATGAAGTGGAGCAATCCCTGCGTGTGGCACTCGACCGCTGGCGGACCTTCTCCAGCCAGCCCGAAGAAACCCCGCCGAACATTCTGCGCTTCGTGGGCAGCCACGACCCATCATTAGCATTGATCGCCTCGCAATATCACGAAAACAATCCAAAACTTTCATTGCATTTATCTTTCACCGGCAGTCTTGGCGGACTCATCGCGCTTGCCGAGAAAAAAGCTGACATTGCTGGCTGTCACCTTTGGGACGAAAACACCGACACGTATAACGAACCGTTCATCCGCAAATTATTGCCCGGTCAAAAAGTGGCAATGCTCACGCTCGCTCATCGTCGTGTGGGGTTGCTTCTTCCCAAAGGCAATCCGCTCGGGATCAAAAGCCTGAAAGACCTGACCAAAGCAGGCGTGCATTTTGCGAATCGCCAGCAGGGGTCGGGCACGCGCGTCTGGCTGGACGCACAACTACACAGTCTAAAAATAAATCCATCCAGCATTTCTGGTTACGAGGAAGAAAAAATGACCCATTCCGAAGTCGCCCGTGCCATCAGCAAGGGACAAGCCAACGCAGGCATCGGCGTGGAAACCGCCGCACTTTCGTTTGGTCTTGATTTCAAGCCCCTGACCACCGAACGCTATGACCTCGTCATCCCCGCTGAAAAATGGGAGAGCGAAGCTGTGCAGACTCTCAAAAAGTGGCTAAGTGCCCGGCAAACAAAATCGGCCATCAACGATCTTGGCGGGTACGATACGAAACAAACAGGCACGGTCAACTGGGTAGCCCAGTGATGTGATTCAAAAAAGAGGCGTCCGCAGATGCCTCTTTTTTGTTATAGATTCAATCTCAATCCCCGAACTTGATTCCCTGAGCCAAAGGCAGTTCCTTCGACCAATTGATGGTGTTGGTCTGACGGCGCATGTACGTCTTCCAGGCGTCCGACCCGGATTCGCGTCCGCCGCCAGTTTCTTTCTCGCCGCCGAACGCGCCGCCGATCTCCGCGCCGGATGTGCCGATGTTGATATTGGCGATCCCGCAATCGGAACCAGCGGCTGAGAGGAAAGCTTCAGCCTCACGAAGCGAGTCGGTGAACATGGCGCTCGATAATCCCTGTGGCACATCATTATGGATGCGGACAGCGTCTTCGATGGTGTCGTATTCAAGCAGATAAAGGATGGGGGCAAATGTTTCAGTCTTGACGATCTCGGTCTGTGCGGGCATTTTGATGATCGTCGGCTCGACAAAAGCCGGACCCAGATCAGGCATCATGTGACCACCGGTGACGATCTCCCCTCCATCTGCAACGGCGCTCTTGATGGCGTCCATCATTTCTTCCACAACCGAGCTATCCACCAGCGGACCCATCAGCGTTTCCGGCTTGAGCGGGTCACCGACGCGGATCTGCTTGTAGGCTTTCGCCAACCGCGCCGTCAGATCCTTTGAAACGGATTTCTGCATGATGATGCGGCGGGTGGAGGTGCAGCGCTGACCGGCTGTGCCGACTGCGCCGAATAGAATGGCGCGCGTCGCCATATCCAAATCCGCTTTTTCGGAGACGATGATGCCATTGTTGCCGCCCAACTCCAAGATGGTGCGACCAAAACGGCGGGCAACAGCCTCGGAGACATGAATGCCCACGGAGGTCGAGCCGGTGAACGAAATGAGAGGGACGCGCTTATCGTTGAGCATTAACTCGCCCACATCACGCCCCGAACCGATGGCAAGGTTGAAGACGCCGCTCAGCCCATGATCCGCCATGACCTTGTTGGCGATGTGCGTCACTGCGATGGCGGTCAATGGGGTGTAGGAGGAGGGCTTCCAGATGGTGGTGTCGCCACAGATGGCTGCCAGCGTGACGTTCCAAGACCAGACCGCCACCGGGAAGTTGAACGATGTGATCAAACCGAGGATACCCAGGGGGTGCCACTGTTCATACATGCGGTGCGAGGGACGTTCGGAATGCATGGACAAGCCATACAACATGCGGGACTGACCAACCGCCATGTCGCAAATGTCGATCATTTCCTGCACTTCGCCATGCCCCTCTACCCGGAGCTTACCCATTTCCACTGTCACAAGGTCGCCCAGCGGTTCCTTAAGTTCGCGCAAGGCATCGCCCAAATCGCGGATCACTTCGCCGCGTTTCGGGGCGGGCACAGTGCGCCAGGTCAAAAACGTTTTTTGGGCATACGAAGCGACTTTCTGATATGACTCAGGCGTGGCTTGAACGACCTTGGCAATTGCCTCGCCTGTCGTTGGGTTGTACGAAACCAACTCCTTGCCTTTGGGATCCATCAACCAGCCGTCCACGCCCGTGCAAGCGCCAGCATTGACAGGTTGGATATTCAGTTTTTCAAGCAGGTTTTTCATATATGCTCCATGTCTTAAGATATATTACCTATAACTCAATTGTAATAGAAGTTGCCGCGTAATCTTCCTGTGTTTTTGGCATCCCATGCTTCGCACTCACCATCTCCGCCAGAATCGACAACGCAATTTCATCTGGCGACACCGCATTCAAATTCATCCCAATCGGCGCACGCAGGTGACTTAACTGTTCGTCCGTCACGCCCAAATCGCGCAGCGCCGCAAAACGATTGGGAATCTTCTTCCTCGTCCCCAATACACCGACATATCGCGCAGGGCTTTTCAACGCCACTGCCAGCGCAGGATTATCCAACTTCTCATCGTGGCTCAACACCGCGATATACGTCCCTTCATCGGGGTGAAGCTTTTCGAGCGCATCCGAAGTCCATTCGACAAGCAATTCATCCACGTGTGGGAAGCGCTCACGAGTAGCAAATGCTTCACGCGGGTCAATCACAATCGTGTGATAGCCAAGCGTCTTTGCCAGCGTCACCAGCGGAATAGCGATATGCACCGCGCCTATCACCACCATCCGCGAGACAGGTGCAAAGACATCGGCAAACACATCCACATGCTCCACATGATGAGCCGCCACAGAAAATGATGTCCAGCCTGATTCCTGCACATCCATTTGCTTTTTCAGCCACGCTCGTGCCTGTTCATCCAACGCCGCGCTGCCCAAACTTCCGAGCGTGCGCCCGTCCGACCACATCATTAATTTCTTTCCCAAGCCCGAGCCTGCAATCACCGTCGCAACTACGGCGAGTTCATT
>CAYJPO010000144.1:0-7414 GCA_964372045.1 uncultured Anaerolinea sp. | reverse complement strand
CGAAGCCATCATGGAAGCGGCACATGGCGCAGACGGAAGTCCGATCCATATCTAAAAGCATAGCTTTTCCAGACCTCCGAGGTTTTTTCAAAACCTCGGAGGTCTTTTTGTCTATACAACTTGATATTTCCGCCAGAGTATGCTATTAACAAGCGATAAATAAATCACGTCTTTCGCCGGGGAAACCGTGGGAATCCAGAAAGCGAAAGCAGGAATGAAGGTTTGAATGCACCGCGAACGAGTTTCAGAAAATGTCTTTTGGTTTCAAAGCGAAATCTATGCCCAGGTTACAGCCGGGGTCATCGTCGGTCCGCAATGGGCGGTGGTGATCGACACCCTGGCACTGCCCGAAGAGGCGCTGACCATGCGCGAGTTCATCGAACATGAACTCGGCGTGCAGGTCCGCTACATCATCAACACGCACTACCACGCCGATCATGCCTGGGGCAACTGCTTCTTCCCCGGGGCGATGGTGATCGGTCATGCCCTCTGCCGTCAATATCTGCTCGAGGTCGGCATCCCCTCGCTGGAGGGATCACAGAAACAGAACCCGGCGCTGCGCCAGGTCAAGATCGTCCCGCCGCACATGACCTTCGAGACCGGTGAGATGACCCTGCGCGTCGGCAAGAAGAATCTCATTATCTCTGCGTCTGCCGGTCACAGCTCGGATGGCATCTCCGTTCTCGTTGAAGAAGACCGCGTCCTCTTCGCAGGCGACGCGTTCATGCCCCTCCCCTATGTGGTGGATGGCGATATCGACGACATGCTCACATCCATCAAAAAGATCGGGCGCATGGGACTCGAAAACATCATTCAAGGTCACGGCGACATCATCCTGCGCGGCGAGATCGACGCGGCGGTGAAGGAAAACCTGAACTATCTCAACAACATCAAGAAGATCGTCAAGTCGGCGGGCAAACGCAAAAATGTGGAAGAGTATCTGGAAGAGGTCACCATCGAGGAATGCGGCAAAAGCCGCGTCCACCTGGGCGGTCTGGCGGAGACCCTGCACCGGCGAAATCTGCGGGCGTTACACAAGCAATTGAACGGATAAACCACAAAGATGTTGCAGATGAAGTCAGGTCTGCAACATCTTGATTAAGGATCAGAACAGTATGAAAGTCATCCTCGAACGATCACGTTACCTGGCACTCATCGGCGTCTTCTCGCTCCTGATCGCATCGTTCTCTGCCTTTATCTGGGGAACCATCAAGACGGTTTTTACCACACTGTTGGTGATCCAGACTCTCGGCGCTGACACCTCCATCACCGTCGAGCTGATCGAGATCATCGACATCTTTCTCATCGCCACCGCCATCCTCATCTTCGCCGCCAGTTTATACGAACTCTTCATCGGCAAGCTGGATATGCCCGAGTGGATGCTGGCGCACGACCTGTATGAACTCAAAGCCAAATTGAGCAGCATGATCGTGCTGGTCATGACGGTCAAGTTCCTGCAAAAATTGATCGAGGTCAAGGATGCGGCAGAACTCCTGCAGAGGGGAATTGCCACAGCCGTAGTGGCGGCGGTGCTGATCGCATTTGGGTATTTCGGAAAGAAGGACTGAGCGTTGGCTTCCGGGTTGAACCATTTGATGTCTGGTTTACCCCCCTTTCAACAAGGCGGGTTGGATTCGCTTTGCGGGTTGTACAGCATCGTCAACGCCGAGCGCATCATCAACCACTCATCCGATGAAGACACCCAGCAGTTATTCAACGACCTGATCTACTATCTCTCGCGCCGCAAGTTGTTGGGCAGATTCCTCATCGACGGCATCATGCACAAGGAAATGCTCGTGATCCTTCGCAAAGTGGTCGGCAAGAAACGCATCTCCTACGTAGACATCCCCTTTCGCGGCGTGACCAACCCCGACCTGACCACCTTTTGGAAATCCATGCAAGCCTTCCTGGACGGTACACCCGGGCGTTCCATCATCCTCGGCTTGCAGGGCTATCACGACCACTGGACGGTGATCGAGCGCATCACCAACCGCTCCATCCTGTTGTACGACTCATCTCGCATCAAACGACTGCCGCGCTCGTCCTGCACCACCGTCTATGCCACGTGGAAACGCAAGCACCTCCTCCTGCCCGCGCAAACGTACTTCCTGGCAAATGAGGTCCTGGATATCGGTCAATACGACATATAATGAATTGAGAAAATATTTCAAGTTCGGCTTCGCTGTGCCGAGATCCATAGGCAAGATTTGGGAGCATTTGCCATGAACGACACCCCCATTGACTTATCCTCATACGCCAAAGCGGAATATTGCTATCTGACCACACGCGGACGCAAGACCGGCAAGCCGCATCAGATCGAGATCTGGTTCGGTATGAGCGGCAGGTCGCTCTACCTGCTCTCCGGCGGCATGGAAACGTCGGACTGGGTGCGCAACCTGCTCAAGGAGCCGAACGTCGCCGTGCGGATCCGCGAACATAACTTCCTTGCCACAGCGCGGATCGTGACCGACAAGGCTGAAGAATCTCAGGCGCGCGAGCTTCTGGCAGATAAATACAAAGAACGTGAGCACGATGGCTCGCTCAGCGATTGGGCACAGACTGCCCTGGTGGTGGGAATCGATCTGACAGTTTGAAGCGATCAAGCAATTCAAGCATGGGGGATCTTTGATCTATGGGGTCGAATGAAATCTCATGGCAATAAAACTTCGGTTTCGCCCACCTGCCCATAAGCGGACGGGCTGAATCAAAAAGGAGACGGTCACAACATGACCGTCTCCTTTTTATTTCCTATCTTTACTTCTTCAGCGCATTGATCTCTGCCAGCACCTTGTTGACCATGTCTTCGGTAAGACCAGCTTCTTTGGCCTGCGGCATGGCGAGGATCTGTTTAAGGGTAAAGCCTTTTGCCATTCCGATCATGGGATTCTTGGAGATGCCCGGGATGTGCTTCTCCAGAACTTTCACGGCGCCGGTGTCTTCCAGAATATCGCCTACGGTTGTATCCATTGTGTATGCCATTTTATTCTCCTTGGGTTGGTTGGGTGTGGATCGTTCCACACGAACCGCTCTAGTATACGGCAAGATGGTATGGATGCAAACACAGACACGGGGATATGAACTGCATAATTTTTTGGCACGCGGAACGCACGGAATGGACGGATCTTTTTAGAACTTGTCTCAAAAATGTCATCCTGAGCGAAGCGAAGGATCTCTACGCCCGGAGTGAGAGACCCATCGGTCGCGAAGCCTGTCCTGACAGGTGACAGTTATCTTGGAGATGACTGTCACCTTTATTTTTCATAACGATCATTTTTAGCCGCAGACTTCAAGTATAACTCTTCAACTTTCTTCCTCGCCCACGCGGTTTGACGTAAAAACTTGAGGCTCGATTTGATGCTGGGGTTCTCGGTAAAGCATTTGATCGGAATGCGCCGCCCCAATTCTGCCCAGCCGTATTGACTGACCAACTGGGTGACGATCATTTCCAACGTAACGCCGTGCAAGGGATTCTTGGGTTGTGGGGTGTTCATAAAATTATATTTACTACGCTTTTCTCAGCGGACACTGATTCTACTCTACAACGAGCGTGTATTCGATTGCGCCAGTTTGTCCCCCGACCATGGTCCCATGACAGGTGATAAACACGACAAACGTGAATGTGCCTGCTTGCTCAGGAGTGCCGCTGATCTGGACGCCTTCGTCATGGCCGAGGACGAGCTCAAGCCCCGCAGGCAGCGCTCCTTCGGAAATATAGACATGCGCTACTGGGGTGACGTTATCGCTCACCCGGATTTCGACCTGATACTCCACTCCGATTTGCGCATTGGGCAGGGAATCGGGTTCGATCTTCAGCGGAGTGGTCACCGGCTCAAAAATATAGTCGGGCGTGGGCGTCGCTGACTCGCCCTGGATAAACAGGGAGCAGGCAAAAGAGACCATCGAGACCAGCAAGACCATTGTCAAAACGAATGATTTACTTTTCAAAATTCACCTTTTGTTTATTTCCACAGCCCGTTGACCTTTGCGATCATATGCGAACCAGCCTTGCCTGTTTCTTGTTGACATCAACGCTCTCGATCTTCCAGCCAGCGTTTGCCCATGCGCGTGTATTGACATGGTTGCCTTCTGTCTCATGGTCCCACCAGCGCCGGTCTTCGTACGCAGACGATGGCAGCTTGCAGTTCAATATCCTTTCGATCTGCTCAAAGGTAAGAGCGACCTCTTTTTGATTTGCGGGTAGTTCACGTAAGTACTTTTCAAGCGGAATATATTTGCCAGCCATAGCCATTCCTTCAGGTTGGGCATCCCAAGCGCCGCAGTTTACATCAACGGCTCAAAATCATACTCAATAAAAGGCAGGTTCTGCTCGATGCGGGGTTTGCGGTCGCGCATGAAGTTGGCGATCCACATATGCCCGTCACTGTTGATATCGAAGCCGGGGGTTTGTTTAAAGCGTTCGAGTGACCAGTGTTTCACGCCATCGATCTGAAAATCACGATGGACAACGGCATACAGTTCGAGCTCGCGCAACTTTAGAAAGGCAGGGATCTCTTTGAGCCCGGCAGGGGACAAGGGATAGGCTTGGCGATAGCCCCGTAAAAAATGAGGCATAAATTCATGCGTGAAGGAGGCGGAGTCTTTGAATCCCAGTTCTTCGGCATCCATGGAAATATAGAAGAGCACGATCGCGATGTCGTTGATAAACCAACTGTAGGCGCAGTCATCGAAGTCAAAGAGTGTGAGCGTCCCATCGTCATCCATGAAGAAGTTGTTTTGATGGGCATCCTGATGGATGAGACCATACGAGCTGCGGTCTTTGGGCAGGGCATGGATATGCTCCATCAGGGTTTCATAGGTCTGACGCGCGATAACTTCCGTCTCCGGCAGATACTGCTCAATAAAATTCAGGCTGACATCGTTCCATTCCGGGCGTCGCCAGGCAGGGACGGGTTCATAGTCCACCGCCAGGGCATGCATGCTGCCGAGCAGCCTGCCGTAGTTCTCGTAGCGCGTGGACGTCCATCCGGCAAGCCAGGGTTGTTGGCCTTGCGCTTTGATAAAGGCAGTCACTAAAAATTGACCGCCTTGCGCGTCGTCGATGACTTCTACCAGCTTCCCATTTTCCGATGGGATCGCCCGCGCCACTGAGACACCGCCACGCGCCAGATGGTTGATCCAATCCACTTCGCCCTGAATAAGCGCTTCACTCTTGCGAAAGCTGTGACCAATTCGCAAAATGAAACCCTGCCCCTCGCGCTCGAATTCGTAGACAATGCTCTCGAAGGAATCGAGCAGGCGGATCTTCTCGGGCGCGATACCATAACGCCGCATGGCTTCTTGCAGGATCGTGTCGTTATATCGCGCAATGATCTGTTGGTCCATGCGGCTTATGCTACTCGATTATGCTGAAATGCAATACCCCTCCACCCTACCACTCGCAAAGAACGCTCACCCTTCGCCGCACGAAGTCCACGAGTGCGGCGAATGAGAGCGCGTTGACGTTCGCTTTCCTATCGCTGAATATTTTCATCCTATCGCTTGTCTCATAATTAAGTAAACTTTTTATCGAAATCTACGAAGGGAAATTAATTTTTTTGTTTACCAAATTATGCGATACTCTGCAAAATGGGTTTCAGACTCTGCGCCCACGACCGGATTGCATTCCAATCTCGATGATCGCCGCGCGGGAAAACGCCAATGGCAACTGTGAACCGCAGCATCAACGTATCGAGGTTAAATGGCAATTTGCTAAAATCCAGCATCCCCGCAAAGAGACCTTCGCTCAACGGCTTAACCATGGCGCGGACGGGCGCCACCCAACCCATTACCCCTGAGCGGTAATTCTCCGCGTTTTTCATTGCCATTGTGATGCACACCGTGAACATGGCGAATCGTTTCTGCGCCAATATGGAGCGATGGGTTTGGATGAATTGCACCGCTTCAGGCAACCACTTTGACCCACGGATGGCGCTCCCTGCCACCACCGCCTGATAGGGGGATAGGTCTTTCACGTCGTTCATTGACATGACATCCACTTGTGTGCCGCCCTCTGCAAGGGTCTTACCGATGGCTTCTGCCACTTCCGCAGTGGACCCCGCACGGCTTGCATACGTCACCAGAATTCTATTCGACATTTTGTATTCTCCTTTTTGCCCGCTGACCTTGGCCTGCAAGTACTCTATCAACATAGAATCAACTCACCTGGGTCGGTATCACATAATCCAGCCCAAACTAGAATAGCAGAAATCGATGAGATGCGTCGAAAAACCGACTCTCCAGGTTTTTTTCCATACACTGTCTGTGCTATATATCCTTCGACTGAATCGAGCGGTAGTCCATCCTCGCCAAGTTTATAACTCATAGCGTTTCCTTTTTCTGCTCGACCACTTTTTCTAACGAGAAGGTCTATTACCTCCTCAAAAATAACCCAAGGTAATAATGGTTGATTGCCTAGATTATCAACTATTATTCCTTCATTAGTCATACTCCCCTTCATGGAACGCCCTTTTTGCATTGGAATACTGACTTTACGGTCCATTCTCTCAAATTTCTGCTTAATTACTTCAATAGCCAATTTACCATTCATCACAACTCTCCCTTAAACGCCCTATCCAACATGGACAAACCCAACCCCTCCAACCTCCCCTAAAGGGGAGGCTTTGATTCACTGGTTATTATAAATAAACATAGACTCAATGGTCAGGAAACTTCCACAGCGGAGTCTTCCCCTTTAGGGGAAGATGTCCGAAGGACAGAAGAGGTCGCAATTCCTCTCCCGCAGCGATATCATCCCCTTGTGGGACGCCAGCCGACCACAGAGCGGGCGACGGGGGATTTTTTACTCCACAACAATCGTATATTCCTTTATAGCACTTTGCCCGATGACCATGGTTGAGAAACATGATACAGAGATTGTGAACGTGAATGTCCCTGTTTCCTTTGGGATACCGCTGATTTTTGCGCCATCGACATGATCCACGAAAACAAGTTCAAGCCCCGTAGGAAGAATTCCACTTGAAATGGACACATTATTCACAGGTGTGACGTTATCACTGACGCGGATCTCAACCTCGTACTCCACGCCTGTTTGCCCATTAGGGAGAGACGCAGGCTCGATCTTGAGCGGAGTGGTTACAGGCGTAAAAATATAGTCAGGCGTGGGCGTCTCTTCCGCACGGGTGAACAGGGAACAGGCATAAGATACCATCAAGGCCAGTAACAACACCACCAAAAGGGTTGATTTATTGGCTTTATTACTTTTCACAACTCTCCTTTAAACGCCCACTCCCGATGGTCGCAGCACGGACGGTATTTCGCTCACCTGCACTGCACCGAACGCAGTGCAGGTGAGCGAGTGGGGGCGACGCCAGCCGCGATAATTCATTTCGTTGAAAACAGCTCTTCCAACTCATCTACTGTCTCCTGAATAAAATCACCATATCCCCAACCGATA
>CAYJPO010000143.1:4846-7630 GCA_964372045.1 uncultured Anaerolinea sp. | reverse complement strand
GGATCGTCCCGTGGGTGGAGTTGAGCTTCGGCTGGCTGGAGGATAGGCTCGGTCCACTGCTGTTGAAGAGAAAGATCAAATAAAACGGGCTTGCGAAATTCGCAAGCCCGTTTTGTCTTTCGGGGTCGAAGATCGTTTACATAAGCAGAATTATGGAATGGGGAATAAGACGCTTAAGCCAAACGCGTATAATACGGGTCGATTTCACTATAAGGATAAATAATGGATTTTCCTTCTACGCTTGGGTTGATCGGCACCGGGCTTGACCTCATCCGCGCCACACCGCAACTTGCGCGCTTGCTCCGCGCCAGAAAATCGTTTGGCGTTTCGGTGGATACCGCCGGAACGAGCTGCGCTGTCAGTTTGGGCTGGACAACCTATGGAATTATCACGGATCAATTCTATGTCACACTCGCTTCCGGCATCATGGCTGGTTTCTTTCTCATCATTACCCTGGTCGCTTTACGGTTTGGACGCAGTGCGCGTGAGTTTCGGATCGCGCCGCTCTGGCTGGCAGTCCTATCGGCATCTGTCCTGCTTTTCGGAAAAGTCGGGTTGGGGTTGATGCTTTCCATCAGTGCGCTGATCTCGAATGTCCCACAGATACGAGTTGCGTACAAGGAGGAAAATCTCTCCGGGCTTTCGCTTGGCACCTGGTTGTTGACCCTGACAGCCGGTTTGGTGTGGGGTTGGTACGCGATCCTGCAACAGGACCTGACGATCATTACGTCCGCATTCTTTCAATCGGTCACCAGCGGGATCATCGTTGCCCTGAAGTTCTTCAAACAACCAACAGAAGTTTTGCCCGAGGTGGAGGTTATTCCTGAATGATCTGACCCGATTTCATTGGGGTGCGTTTCATTTTAGTTTTCCAAAACAGCATGACCATGGCAGGACTATAATAAAATTATGACATCGCAAAACAAATCAAAACCTTCCGGCATGACCGGGTTTACCATCGTCTGGGCGGGACAGTTGATCTCGGTCCTCGCCTCGAGCATGACGCAGTTCGCGCTGACCATTTGGGCATATCAGGAAACCGGCAGCGCCACCTCCCTGGGTATCATCAGCACGGCATTTGTGGTGCCTTTTCTTTTGCTCTCCCCCATCGCAGGCGTGATGGTGGATCGGCATAACCGCAAGTTGATGATGATGGTCAGCGACCTGACCGCGATCCTTGCCACGGCTGGAATCCTTGTTTTGCAAATGTTCGGCGCGTTGGAGATCTGGCATTTGTATATCGCAGCGGTCATCAACGGACTCGGCAATACCTTCCAGTGGCCCGCGTATTCTGCGGCGATCAGCACAATGGTGCCGAAGGAAAATTACAGCCGCGCCAACGGGATGATGTCGTTGGTGGAATCGGGTCCGGCGGTGCTCGCGCCGATCCTGGCGGGGTTGCTGCTGCCGATCATCACCCTGACCGGGGTGTTGGTTATCGACGTGACGACTTTCTTCCTCGCCATCTTTGCCCTGACGTTGGTTCGCATCCCACAGCCTGAGAAAACGGTCGAAGGTCAAGCCGGGAGCGGCGGGATGTTGAAAGAGGCGTTGTACGGCTTCACGTACATCTTCGCGCGGCGCGGACTTTTCGGTCTGCTCATTTTCTTCGTTGTGTTGAACTTTATCATCGGCATTTCCATCTCGTTGTTCTCGCCGTTCATTCTGGAACGCACGAACCATAGCAGTGAAATGCTGGGCATTGTCACTTCGGCGAATGCCATCGGCGCTGTGGCAGGCGGATTGCTCATCAGCCTGTGGGGCGGGTTCAAGAAACGTATGAACAGCATCTTCCTCGGTGAAGCGCTGACCGGCTTGTTTTTGCTGGTCGTCTTCGGCTTGGGACGCAGTTTGCCGGTTTGGATCATCGGCGTAGTCATTGGCGGCATCTTCCCAATCTTTACGAATGGAGCCAGTCAAGCCATCTGGCAGGCGAAGGTCGCGCCGGATGTGCAGGGACGGGTCTTCTCGGCGCGGCGCATGATCGCCTGGTCGGTGGGACCGATTACACCCATCATCGCCGGTCTGCTCGCGGATTATGTCACCGAGCCGATGATGATCGGCGATACCTGGCTGGCGGATACCTTCGGCTGGATGGTCGGCACGACGCCCGGCTCGGGCATGGCGCTGCAACTGGTATTGACCGGGATCCTCTATATGGCGGTGGCGGGATTCACCTTCCTGTTCGTACCGCACGTCCGCAATTTGGAGGCGGAATTGCCGGACCACGATCAAATGAAAAAACTGGAGACTCAACCATGACAGCATTACACCCAAACTCGTACGAACTCATCCGACCGCTTTTACTCGGCATGGATATTCACCTTGTCGGTCGTTCCATTCTTGCGAAGAAAACGCCTGCGCAAATCTTCGTGGATAACAACGACTATCCCAAAGCATTATTCGCGCAGGTGGGACACAGGTATATTCTCGCTGGCGATGCCGAGATCGACACGTTCAACCGCGGGGTGCAAAAACATTTCAGTGAGGTAATCCTTCCGCAAGCACAGGCGAATGGGATCGATGGTTTTGCGGTTTACTACGACACGCCCGCGTGGGAAAAGAAAATGGAGGCACTCGTTCAAGGCAAAGAGATCATCCACGCAAACCGTGAGTATTTTGCCTGCAAGAGAACAAACCAAAACCGGCGCGAGCTTCTACCCGAAGGGTTCCAACTCAAACTGGTGGATGCCGATTTGCTCACTACGGACCTGAAACATCTCGACACACTCAAGGAAGAAATGACCTCGGAAAGACCGAGCGTGGAGGATTTCCTCGCTCAGA
>CAYJPO010000143.1:2989-4746 GCA_964372045.1 uncultured Anaerolinea sp. | reverse complement strand
CTCAAGGAAGAAATGACCTCGGAAAGACCGAGCGTGGAGGATTTCCTCGCTCAGAGTTTCGGTCTGTACGCGGTTCACGAAAATGAACTTGCAGGTTGGTGTCTCTCCGAGTACAACACGGACGGACGCTGTGAGGTTGGCATCGAGACCACCAGCGATTATCGTCAGCGCGGAATTGGCACGGCGCTCACGCTTGCCTTTCTCGAACACGCCTTTTCGCATGGCATCAACGAGGTCGGCTGGCATTGTTTTAAACGCAACGAGGCATCCGCAAAGACTGCGCTCAAGGCAGGCTTTGATAAGGTCTGCGATTACAAATCCTTCATTGTTTTGCTCAAGGAGTAAAAATGAAACTCACCATGCGCCCTTTTCGCAATGAGGAGGATTTTTGGCGCATCCGAAATTTTTTGCGCGAAATCTTTGTGCTCAATGACCGCCTTGAACGCGGCTGGAACGTCGCCCGCATCGATTATTGGCGCTGGCATCTGATCATGAATTGCCAGTTTTGCGCCTCTATGGAAAGCTCGCTTTTTCTATGGGAGGCGGAGAATGGCGACATCGCCGCGGCGCTGAACGCCATTGTGACCGGGGAAGCGCGTTTACACATCCACCCAAAGTTCCGCTCGCATCCATTACAGAACGAGATGCTGGCTCAGGCGGAGAAGAGTTTGTTCACCACCGAAGATGGAACACCATTTGTTTACCTGCCCGTGGATTCAGATGACACCACCCTCCATGAAACGTTGATCAGCCGCGGGTATAAAAAGAATGAAGGTCGAAGCAACAAGTGGCGGCGCGATCTGGATGCGCCGATTCCCGAAGTGAAAATACCCGCAGGCTACAGCATCCGCTCGATGGGCGGACCGGAGGAACATCCCGCCCGAAGTTGGGCTTCGTGGCGCGCCTTCCACTCGGAGGAACCGGATGAAAATTACGACGGGGATTTTTCATGGATCAGCAACATTCAGTCGGCTCCGCTCTACCGCCGCGATTTGGATGTTGTAGCGGTTGCACCCAATGGAGAGATCGCCTCGTTCTGTACCATCTACTATGACGACTACACCCGCAGCGCGGTCTGTGTGCTGGTGGGCACCGCCGCCGAACACTGGCAGCGCGGACTTGGCAAAGCCGTCATCTTCGAAGGCATGCGGCGGTTGCAAAGGCTTGGCTGCACGCGCGTATTCGCCACCGCCTACGACCCGCCCGCCAACGCGCTTTACGGTTCAGTGATGAAAGAACATCAAGTTGCTGAAACATGGCTAAAGGTACTCAAATGAAACTTACAATGCGCCCATACAAAAACGAAGAAGATTACTGGCGAATGCGTCAGTTCCTGCGCGAGGTCATGCTGTTGAATGACCTGCATCAACATAGCTGGCACGTTGCCCGGCTGGACTATTGGTGGTGGTTTATCCAGGCTGACCTTGAAAAAATGAACCTCGAAACATCCATCTTCTTTTGGGAAACAGAAGATGGAGAGATCGCCGCCATTTTGAATCCCGAAGGCAAAGGGCAAGCCTATCTGCAAATCCATCCCAAATTCCGCACGCCCGAACTCGAAGAAGAAATGATCGTCACAGCGGAAAAGCACCTCAAACACCCCAACCGGGAAGACAGGCAGCGCAATCTGGTCTTCGCCGATTCAAAAGATACTTTGCGCCATGATATTTTGAAACGACGAGGCTACCAAAAAGTGGAACGCCCCGAAACGAACGAGACCATCCACATGTTTCCGCTTGCCAATGAGATCAAAGAAG
>CAYJPO010000143.1:0-2889 GCA_964372045.1 uncultured Anaerolinea sp. | reverse complement strand
CAGCGCAATCACTTCCTCAGACTTCATGACCTGACCATACGATCTCAACGCCGCCAAAAACGCCTTGTGGACATGTTCCGCGGGGATGGTCGTGCCGTTGAATTCGAGGTCGCGGGTGGCGCAGGCGTCTTCGGCGATGATGACCTTGAATCCCAGATCGGCGGCGGCGCGGGCAGTGGCATCCACACACATATGGGTCATCATGCCGGTGATGACCACACGCTCGATACCCCACTCTTTGAGCATGCCCAATAAATTCGTTTCGCGGAACGAGTTGGGATAATGCTTGTAGACGATGGGTTCGCCTTCAAAATGCGCCACCGCATCGTGAATGTCAGAACCTTCGGTGCCTCTTACAAAAAATGCCGCATCCGGTTTGAGCGAGATGTGCTGGATGTGGATGTGATGTCCGCCATGTTCGCGGAAGCATTGCAGAATGCCGTAGGCTTTCTTCGCGGCGTCGAGCGGTTCCACCAGCGGATTTTTCCCGCCGGGAAAATAATCTTTTTGGATGTCGATCACGAGCAGGGCTGTTTTCATGGGGTTCATCCTATAGTTAGGTAGTTGAATAGTTGAGTGGTTAGGTCGGTGTTGGCGATGCGGATAAGGATTTCAGCAAGTCTTCGGTCTGACGGTTGAGATGCTGCTTGTCTGAAATGGTCAGTACTTTTTCAAAATCCGCTTTGGCTTTTTCGGGGTCGTTCAATTCGAGATGAGTCCTGCCACGCCCCAGATATAAACGCGGCTCACGCGGATTGATGACGAGCGCGCGGGAGTACAAGGCTTTAGCGTGGACAAATTCCCGGTTCACCCGGCAGGCGTCGGCGTAGCCTTGAAGCGCGAGCGCATTTTTCGGATTCGCGCGCAGGATGCGTTCATAATAATCCCGCGCCCAATCCAAATTCTCCTCATACAGGATATGGTTGACATCCACCATCACCAAGGATTCGGGCGGCGACATGCCCACCGCCACATCCTGATCGCGGTGCGCCGCCTCAAGATCGCCGAGATGAAAATGCGCCAGCGATCGCACGAGATAGAACAACGACGTGCGCGAATGCAGGGAAATGGCTTTGTTCAACTCCACAAGTGCGGGCGGGAAATCCTTGAGGTCGAGCATGATCGAGCCGCGGTCGAAATGCGGCACAGCCCAATGCGGGTTCATCGCCTGCGTCCGATCGAACAAGACCAAGGCGGCATCGTAATTCTTTTCGAGCATGTAGATCTCGCCGCGCAACTGCAAACCGAGGATGTTCTCCGGTTCGAGTTTCAAGGCCCGTTCAATGTCTGCCAGCGCGCGTTCTTTTTGCAGCATCATGAGGTAACAGCTTGCGCGCGCAAGATAATGCGCGGCTTTGTCGGGCTGTTTGTCGATCTCCTGTGTGTAGTACTTCACGGAGCGGTCATAATCGCCCTTCAAGAAATAATATCCGCCGCGGCGCAAAAGATAATTCGCGCCCAAATTGAGCCAGCGCATGGAATAATGATTCAACGTGGCGATACCGAAGGCGATCATAATGCAGAAGAAAAGCAGGATGTAATCACGGGTGAACAGTCCGAGCGCGATCAGCAGCATAAGGAACGGGATGCTGACCAGCAGCGTGACCCAGTCGGCGATGGACCTGCCGAAGAGCCATTCCATCGAGGCGTGAAGAATATTCCCGCCATCGAGCGGATACACCGGCAGCAGATTGAAAACGATCAGGATCAAATTTACGAGCGCGAGGGAGAAGAGCAGGTCGCGAAACGTTTGGACCCAGATGTAAAGTTCCGCATTTTCCGAAAGCGGCAGTGAGAAGTACGCAAGCCCGGCATACGCAACCACACACAGGAACGCCAACAGCATGTTCACCAGCGGTCCGGCGGCGGAGATGAAAAGATTGTGCAGGGGTTTTTCCGGTTTGTAGGCAAGGTTCGTGAACCCGCCCAACAACCACATCACCACGCTCTTGACCTTCACGCCCACCATTTGCGCCGCAAGCGCGTGCCCAAGTTCATGCAGGAAAATGAACGCCAGCAAACCGCCCACCCACAGCAGAGACTCCACCACCCCGCGCAGGTCAACCGGTTTGAACAGCAAATAGGCGATCGGAATGCTGAACAGGATGGAAAAATGGAAACGGATATCCACGCCGCGCAGACGTCCGAGCGACCACGACCAACTTAATAACTTCATTGCATATGCTCCCGCCTCACGCGGACTTTGGACCTGACTGCCACCATCAAGTTTTACTTCCGCCCGAAGTCGGCGGGATTCTCGCCCCACAGGTCGGTCTCCCATTTGAGGATCTTATCCTCCGGGAGTTCGTTTTCCGCCAGCCAGTTTTCCGCGCTGTGGATGAGCGCGAACAAGACGGCATTCTTCGGCGAATGTTTGAGTTTGGTCTTGCATGCCCCGGTATTGACCCATGCAATGGCGTTCTCGGAATCGGAGTAGACGGGCACGTGCATATTATGTTTCGCCTGCCATGTCAGCGCGTGGACGATCGCCAGAAATTCGCCGATGTTGTTCGTCCCTTCGGCGTACGGACCGGCGCGAAAGATCTCCTCGCCGGTTTCGGTATTCACGCCGCGGTACTCGAGCCTGCCCGGCGACCCGCTGCAAGCCGCATCCACGCATATGGAAGGCAGGACGGGTTTTTCGCTCGCATGTTTCCACTTTCCGCTGGAGGAGGGTTTGCCCTTGTAATCATCATAATGGGCAAGGTAGGCAGAATCCGCTTCGGCTTCGGTATCGAACGCCTTAAACTGCGCACCGACAAAACCCTTCACCTGTTTCTCGCACTCGCTCCACGAGGTGAAGACGCCAGTTTTGCGTCCCTTCCAAACGACGTAGTATTTCTGCTTCGGCATACGCCAATTTTACATCAAGTCACGGCGGGAATTATC
>CAYJPO010000142.1:0-7730 GCA_964372045.1 uncultured Anaerolinea sp. | reverse complement strand
AGGGGTCGCTGTTTAATTAGAGTAGAATACACCAATTATTCGTGCCAACTCTTATCCGGTGGAGTGAATCATGTCCGAACTTGTTGACGGTTTTCGAGCGCTGCCATCAGAATATCAACAGGTGTTGATGCTGGCACAAGACCAGCATCAGATCAGCGCGGCTCCACTGCAAACGCTGGTTGGGGGATGGTCAGGGGCGATGGTATTTCTGGTCAGCGTGACGCATCTGACCTCGGGGCGGGTCGAGCATCTCATTCTCAAACTGGATCGCAAAAGTAAAACAGCAAAGACCGATGAAACGTCGCGTCATGTCACGGTGCAGAGTAAATCGCCCGTGGACTTTTCCAGTGAGCATCTCGCCTCGCTGGCGTTCGAGCGCGTCGAAGCGGATGGAGCCATCGCTATCTTTTACAGTATCGCCGGTCAATCGCTGCTCCAATATCGCCCCTTATCGAATTACGAACGGCAGAACCAACTCAGAACCCTGTTCACCCGCACGAACGACATCCTGCTTTCCAAGTGGAACGCGGATGCAAAATTCACACAGACGCATCCGCAAAAGTTGCTGGCGACCTGGCTCGGCTTTCGGCTGGACGAAGGCGGGAGCATCGAACGCTTCCTGCGCGAGACATGCGGGGTGGACCCAGCCAGCGCGGGCTTGCTCATTAACGGGCATGTATTCCCCAATCCGCTGCTACATGCGCGCAACGCCGAAGTTTGGGGAACGGCGCGTCCCATCGATGCTGTTACGGGATTCATCCACGGCGACTTGAACACCAATAACATTCTGGTAAAGTTTGCCGAAGATAAAGAATCGCTGGATGGGTATTACCTGATCGACTTTGCTTTGTTCAAGGAAAACATGCCGCTGTTGTACGACCAGCGCTATCTGGAAATGTCTTATCTGATGCACACGCTGAGAGAGGTCCCGTTCGCAAAATGCGCCAACTTCCTCACGCTGCTGGCGGTGGCGGATATCCCCGACCCGCATAAGGTACCGATAGAAATGTCGGGTGTCAGCGCAGTGATCGGGTCCGCAAGAGGCGCGTTCACGGCGTGGGTGACAGCGAATCATCCCAGTCTCAATGATGACTTGTGGGGGCAATACTGGCTGGCAGGCGTCGCCGCTGGGTTGACGTACTGTCATAAAGCGGGTTTGTCCGAAGAACAACGGCTGGCAGGGTTGATCTACGCCGCCGCAAATCTCAAACGATATGGCGCGGTCTTCAAACTACCGCAGCCAACGAATGTCGCATCCTTGTATGACGAAGATCAAACCAATAAAGACTCGCCTGGCTCGGGGATAACAAAGAAACCGAAACATAACCTGCCTTCGCAAAAGACGCCGTTCATCGGGCGCGCGGTTCACGTTGCTGCGCTCAAGGAAATGCTGCTTGACCCGGATGTGCGCCTTGTCACGCTGATGGGACCGGGTGGCACCGGCAAGACGCGGCTCAGTTTGCAGGTGGCGGCGGAGACGCTGGATCGTTTTTCGAATGGCACATTCTTTGTGCCGCTCGCCGACGATACAACTGCGGAGCAATTCGTTTCACGCGTTGCCCAGCAATTGGAAGTGCGCGAAGGCGGACGTCCGCTGCTCGAAAATTTGAAGGATTATCTGCGCGATAAAAATATTCTGCTGGTGCTCGATAATTTCGAGCAATTGCTTTCCGCCGCGCCAACGGTTGCTGAGATCCTCGCCGCCGCGCCGCGCTTGAAGGTCATCACCAGCAGCCGCATCGCGCTCGAACTTCACGGCGAACGCGAATATCCCGTCCCGCCGCTGGAGCTGCCGCAGGATGAGATGACGGTCGAAGAATTGACGGGATACGAATCGGTGACGTTGTTCATCGAACGCGCGCGCGCATCGACCCCCAGCTTTTCTTTGACGAAGGACAACGCCTCTGCCGTCGCCGAGATCTGCCGCCGTCTCGATGGGCTTCCGCTTGCCCTGGAGCTTGCTGCGGCGCGTGTCAAACTTCTGCCTCCGCAGGCGATCCTCTCGCGGTTGGATGACAGCCTCAAACTGTTGACAGGCGGCGCGCGTGACCTGCCATCCCGTCACCAGACTCTGCGGAACACGCTCGAATGGAGTTATGGTCTATTGAATGAAGAGGAGAAAACGTTATACGCACGCCTGAGCGTCTTTGTGGGTGGATTTGCGCTCGAAGCCGCCGAAGCCGTGTGCAATGCAGACCATCGCCTCGACATCCTCGCAGGGCTGACCTCGCTGGTGAATAACAGCCTACTGCGCCAGGAAGAGATCAACGGTGAGCCGCGATTCTCGATGCTCGAAACCATCCGCGCGTATGCAGTGGAAAAACTTGCTGAAAGCAGCGAAAAGGAAACCTTACAAGCCAGTCATGCGCAATATTTTGGCGACATCCTTATCAACCAGGCGGGCTGGGGGATCTATTCGCCCCAATCACAGCATTGGCTGACCTGGTACGAGCGTGAATTGGATAACATCCGCGCCACCCTGAAGTGGTGTCTCGCCGCACCGCAAGGGTTCCAACTCGGTGTAAATCTCATCTTTATGTTGTTCTGGTTCTGGTATCGGCGCGGACACTTCATCGAAGGTCAGCAGTGGGCGGAAAAGTTTTTGGCGATGCCCGAACTTCAAAACACCCCGCCGCTGCTCGCCGTAGCGCTGGCATCCAGCGGCATCCTGGCGCTCTGGCAGGGTCAACAGGAGACCGCGCTGACAAGATTACAGAAAGCCCTCGCGATCCAGCAGCGACTGGAGAACGATCAAATGGTGGGGATGACACAAATGGCAAACGGGATCGCCTTCATCAACATGGGCAGGGATAGCGAAGCGCAGCCATTATTGGAACAGGCTGGCAGGTTTTTCAAGGATGGCGGTATGGCTTACTTCCATGGGCTTACGCTGGTGCATTTGGGCAATGCCGAGCTCGGGCTGGGTCACCCCGAACAGGCAAAGGCGTATCACTCGGAAGCAGAGGCATTGGCACACACCATCAACGAAAATTGGTTGATCAGCTTTGCGCTGAACAATCTCGGCGAAGTGGCGCGCGTGCAGGGTCAATATGACCTCGCAAGAAAATATTATGAAGAATGCGAAGCCTTATTACCCGCCTCAGGCGATAAAGGCGACCGGGCGCGCTTCGTCCACAGTTTGGGATATATCGCTCAATATGAGGGGGATCTCGAACGGGCTGAATTGCAATTCAGAACGAGCCTGAAAATGTTCCGCCGTCTTGGAAATCGGCGCGGCATGGCAGAGTGTATGGCAGGGCTGGCAGGACTTCGCGCTCGCAAAGGAGACGCTCAATGGGGTGCGATCATGCTTAGCGCGGCGGAATCCGTTTTGAAGTCAACGGGCGGCGCATGGTGGCCCGCTGACCGCGTGGAAGTGGAGGCGAATCAGGAGATCATCCGCGCGGCGTTGAACGATGCGGAATTCACATCCGCGAAGAATAAAGGCGAGGCAATGACTTTGGAACAGGCGCTCGAATTCGCCTCTGAAACCTAATGGACGAGTTGCGGGTCAGTGTTGCCACATATAACCAGGTAGTTTTTCCCCATCCGCAAAATGGGACTCTGATGCTGGCGTTGGAGCGCAAGGCAACCGCATTACAGGATGGCAGTCTCAATGTCCGCGCACAACCGTTCGGCGGGGGAGTGAAAATTCTCGATTCTTCTTCGTTGGAAGAAATGCTTGGGGAACTTCAATTCGACTGCAACCGCTCAAAACAGGAACAGGATTTTCGCATTTTGATCCCACCCACCAAATGGGATGAGGTCAGGCAGTATTGTTTGCGTCATCTGGAAGACCTAGCCGATAACGAACTTGAATCGTCGCCAGTGCGTGAGTTGGTCGAAGAGTTCGAAGAAACGCTCGGCATTGACTTGAAGCCGGAGCAATTCACATTCCAGCCCATCGGGTTTGTCATCGAAAATAATCCTGTCTGGACGGAAAACTGGTACGCCCGTGGATTTCCCACTGTGCGGGTCTATCGCACATACTCGGTACAGCTTCTCGATACTGCGTTATGTCAAACCTTGCTTGCTGCAAGTATGGAAGTTTCGGATCAAATGCTTGGGATGCGAGCTTTGGAAAACGAAACCGGACGCGCAAATTCTGTAGTAGCGTTGCCGCTGAATTCGGTCACGAAAGCCTGGCTCGCCCTCCCGCCTGAGTTGCGTTACCGAAAGATCAACGTGGATGGTTATGACTTGGACGAAAGCGTGCTGGCGGTTCTGGGGGATGTGGATGTGCCGCAGTATCAGCGGATGTGAAAGATCGTCCTGTCTACCAAACGTAAGATGAGATATTCCCCCTACAGGATTTATTTGATAATGATATCGAAAGAGACCGTTCTTAACGGTTCGGACTCAGCAGAAGGCGGATAACTCCCAAGGGTGAGCTGAACCTGCCCTGCTGAGACGGCTTTGAAGGTCCAAATGTCAACGCCGCCGACGCCGACCGCTATGGGTATGGGTTGATCGGATCGATAGTCACGCGATACGAACTGGATGGCATTTGCATCCAACTCGCCGACGATCTCCAAGTGGGTGCCGGTGGTGGGGTTGGACTTGATGATGATCTTGAAGGTGTCTCCCGCCTGGACGTTGATCGGTTGCGTGGGGTCGGTGATGGAACCAGCCGGGTTTATTGTGGCACATGCGAGCGACAGGATTACAACGGATAAAAGTATGTATATCTTTTTCAAGGCAGTCTCCAGTTGAGTTGAAACAATAATTTCTATGTCGAGATTGATTGTATCGCAGGAGCGGCATATGGATGCACATAAATGAAAAGGGCAGGGAGACCCCGCCCTTACAAGACTATATGTCATTGCGAGGAGCGTTTGTTGCGACGAAGCAATCCCTGGATTATGAGGAGATTGCTTCGGGCAAAGAGCAAGTGCGCCCTCGCAACGACATGGTTGTAGTTTATCTCTTCAACGTTCTATATTTAACCCGATGCGGAGTCAGATCCTTACCGAATTTCTCTATCATCATGATTTCGTAATCGGACCAGTTGCCGATGTACATCTTCGCAACCGAGTCGCCTTCAAAGACAACGAGGTGGGTGCAGATGCGGTCGACGAGGAACCAGCGGTCATGAAAGTTTGCGGTGTCTTGTGTATAGGTAGATTAGCACCATTCCAAGAAGAGTTATAGGGAGAATAATAAATCCCGCTTCAGGACCAAACGCTCCACCCGTCCAGAATTCTGGACCCGAAACTGAGATGTGCAACAAGCCAGGGCGGTCATAGCCCGATACGGGGAACCCAAATACTGCGCTTTCAAAGAAGTTCCAGCCGAGATGTAAACCGATTGGCAGCCATAATTGCCCTGTGCGGACATATCCATAAGCGAGAATTAAGCCTGCCAGAAAAATACCCGCAACTGCCATCCCATTGCTGTTTGGATTGGATAAATGCTCGATACCAAAATAGATAGATGAGATAAGGATGCCCCATGTCAGATTGAATCCGCTGGCGAGTGATTGCATAATATACCCCCGATAAATAAGTTCTTCATTCCATGCCACAAATAGGTATCGTACAAAATTTTGGAAGGTTTGAGAAATGACCATGGATGGGGTTTCTGTTTCCCAAGCAAACGAATTAAATTTAAGCCATCCCAGAGAAAATTCAACCGTGTAGATAACGAGAAACAATACGAAGGGTATGGCAATACCTATCAGAACATCGAAGCCTGCCTGTTTGTTAATGCTAAAGCCAAGGCTGGCAAAAGAACGTTTGTCTACAAAGCGGCGCGTGATGAAAATGGCACCTGTGACTACGATAAAGTCAATACACAAGCCTATGATAAGGCTGGTCGGTCCTGACATGGATAAAGCGCTGCGAATCCAGTCAACGATATTGAAGAATAGACCTGTCAGAATTACGGCGATCATTATTCGCCAGCCAGCACGCAGGCGCGACTTGTCGTCCGTTAGAAATATGAAGGACGGGATGGTGCGAAGTTGATCCATGATAGTCTCCTCTGGTAAGTGTCAGTTTTGCTTTCATAAGGTTAGACTATCGATTCGTGTACAAGTTTCAATACTCAAGAACTGTCTTTTTTGCCAAAATGTATTGCCTTCGGTGAAAACTTGAGAATTGTGTGGAGAATAATAAGAGGCAGTCACTTAGCAGGTGACGGACTCTTGGTTTTAGCGAATAAAACAAAAAGGGGCAGGGAGACCCTGCCCCTACGGGACGAATTTATCTTTTTAGCGTGCGATACTTCACCCGATGCGGAGTCAAATCTTTCCCGAATTTTTCCATCATCATGGCTTCGTAATCTGACCAGTTACCGATGTACATCTTCGCCTGTGACTCGCCTTCGAAGGCGATGAGATGGGTGCAGATTCTATCGAGGAACCAGCGGTCGTGGCTGACGACTAAGGCTGTGCCTGCGAACTCGGTGAGGGCTTCTTCCAAAGCACGAAGAGTATTTACATCTAAATCATTTGTCGGTTCATCCAATAGCAAAACATTTGCGCCTTCGGTGAGGGTCTTGGCGAGGTGGACGCGGTTGCGTTCACCGCCTGAGAGGATGCCGACTTTCTTTTGTTGGTCGGAGCCTGCGAAGTTGAAGGATGAAACATAGCCGCGCGCGTTGACTTTGCGTTTGCCGAGTTCAAGATTTTCTGCGCCGCCTGAAATTTCTTCGTAGACGGTTTTCTCAGGGTCGAGGGTGCGGGTTTGGTCGACGTAGGAGAATTTGACGGTGTCACCAATTTTGACGGAGCCGCTATCGGGTTTTTCTTTGCCGATGATCATCTTGAGCAGGGTGGTCTTGCCTGCGCCGTTGGGACCAATTATCCCGACGATACTGCCTGGGGGAACAGAAGCAGAAAACCCGTCGAGAATGAGGCGGTCATCATAACTCTTCGTCACCTTGTCAAACTCAAAGACAACGTCACCGAGGCGCGGACCAGGCGGGATGTAAATATCCAGTTCTTCGCGGCGGGCTTCGGCTTCCTGTCCCAATAATTTTTCGTAGGCAGTGACGCGGGCTTGTCCCTTGGCTTGACGTGCCTTGGCGCCCATGCGAATCCATTCGAGTTCGCGGGCGAGAGTCTTTTGGCGCTGGCTTTCGGATTTTTCTTCGAGGCGGATGCGTTCCTGTTTTTGTTCGAGCCAGGCGGAGTAGTTGCCTTTGTAGGGGATACCGTAGCCGCGGTCGAGTTCGAGGATCCAGCCTGCGACGTTGTCGAGGAAGTAGCGGTCGTGGGTGACGGCGATGACGGTGCCTTTGTAGTCGCGCAGGTGATGTTCGAGCCACGCCACAGACTCGGCGTCGAGGTGGTTGGTGGGTTCGTCGAGCAGGAGCACATCGGGTTCAGTGAGCAGGAGTCGGGTGAGCGCGACGCGGCGCTTTTCTCCGCCCGATAAAATTTTGATGGGCGTGTCGCCTGGCGGACAGCGAAGCGCGTCCATCGCCACTTCGAGATGACTGTCGAGATTCCAGGCGTCGTGCTTGTCGAGTTGTTCCTGCAATTTGGCTTGCTCGGCGACGAGCGCGTCGAAGTCGGCATCGGGTTCGGCGAACTTGGCGTTGACCTCATCGAAGCGCGCCAGCATTTCGACGATGGGCGCGACCGCCTCTTTCACAACTTCGATGACTGTTTTGGTTTCATCGAGTTTGGGTTCCTGCTCGAGGTAGCCGTAGGTGTAGCCTTTGGCTTGCGAGATCTCGCCGATGTAGTCTTTGTCGATGCCTGCGATGATGCGCAGTAACGTGGA
>CAYJPO010000141.1:0-7866 GCA_964372045.1 uncultured Anaerolinea sp. | reverse complement strand
TCATTGGGCAGAATTTGCGGTTGGTTTGCGTACGTTACGATTGAGCAGTTTATTCAAGTAGGCTTGTTGCCAGAGTGCAATACCGGTCAAGACAATACTTGGAAGCGTTACGAATTGAATGATGAGTTTCAATGTTTCATTACCCGCAATTGGCGAGTAGAAATACATTCCAAAAGCGGCGGCGGCGACCAGGTGAACGATCCGAATGACAGTACGCAAAGTTTTGTTGCTCATAATTAATTCCTTTAGTATGTTTTTTTGTATGCGCCAAATATAGCCACTCACTGTGTAGAAATTGTGAATAAGAACGTCAGAAATTATGGATAACGTACACAAAGATTTCATTTGAAAGTAACACTTGTTGAAAAAAATGCCGTCAAAGTAAGACCATTGAAACATGACAAGTCGTGACAAATTCAATCTTGAAGGTTTATACTCTTTCAAAAAGGCACGGTGCTTATACCTCAAAAGGTTGCCCAACAAAGCGTCCCGGAAAAGTACCGCGGACAGGCGCTGAGGACCGCCCGCAGGGCATGCGGCAATCAAGCAGTTTTCCCTGGACTGTCCGTCCAAGACAGGCTACACCTGAGCCTTTTTTCCGGCTGGACGCATCCCCGAGATTCCCTTCGAGGACTGTAGTACACACCCTTGGGCGTTTCCTTACAAAGCAAAAAGTTAAGAGGAGCCTTTAGAAATGAAAAACAAGCCTAATCTTCGTCTTTTTGGAATGAAATTCGCAAATATATATCCACTATACGTTCAAAAAGCGGAACGCAAAAATCGTACGAAAGAAGAAGTCGACCAAATCATCTCCTGGCTGACCGGTTACGACCGAGCCGGACTCCAACAGCAAATCAAACAGGAAAATGATCTTGAAACTTTTTTTGCACAGGCACCGGCATTTCATCCAAACAGCTCCCTGATCAAAGGCGTAGTGTGCGGTGTTCGCGTGGAAGAGATCGAAGATCCGCTGATGCAAAAAATACGCTATTTAGACAAACTGATCGACGAACTCGCAAAAGGAAAGGCGATGGAGAAGATTCTGCGGCAGTAAGGCTGTAAACCAACTATAAGAGCAGTCTCAGGGCAGAGCCGCCGGTGTGCAGCTCTGCCTTTTTGGTCGGTTACTCCGGCGTCAGACCATTGCTGAACGAAAACAATTATTTTTTCAGCCGATCAAAAGTCGTATAATTCGATCATTAGGAGAGAGTACCCGGTACGTTCCAAAGCTTTATAAGATCGAACCCATCCCAATGAAGCGAACCACCTTAACCATCCTCACGGTCATCATTGCGCTTATTACCATTGCCATTCCAACTTATATTGCGATCCGAATTGCGATAAAACAGGGATTGGACAGTGAATCTGACCGGGTGCTTGCATACGCAAGAGATGTGCTGCACAGGTCTGATTCCACATCCGAGCAGGTGTATAGCGGCATCGAACAGCTACAACATTCAAAAGCCAAGCTTCCCTGCGCAGAAGACAATATCGCCCTCATGCGGCAGTTGGACTTGAGTTCCACCTATATTCAGGCATTCGGGTACATGACCGGCGACTTCCTGATCTGCTCATCGCTCGGTCAGCATGACCCGCCCCTGGACCTGGGAAAGGTCGAGTTGGTTACATCAACCGGAACCGGGATACGGAACAATGTAGAGTTCCCGTTTACAAAAGGTCTTTCCTTTATTGTGCTTGAACGCAGCAGCTACGTGGCGGTCATCCACAAAGACCTGCCGATCGATATTTCCACTGAAGAGAACGATATTTCCCTCGCCACGTATACGCCGGATAACAGCAAGATCAGGACGTCCAGAGGGTTCATCAAGACGGAATGGATCGGCATGGCAAATGAGAGTGGGGAGATCACGTTCATAGATAGCGGCTATATCGTCGCCGTGGTCAAGTCGGAAGAATATGCCACAGGCGCCATCGCCGCCCTGCCCACGTCGTACCTCGACCAGCGCATACGCGAATTCGTGATCTTGCTGGTACCGATCGGGGCGATAGCGGGGCTCGTCATGGCGATCGCCATCCTATCCATGGCGAGACAGCAGTTGGAACTGCCAGCCGTCATAAAATCCGGGCTGAGGCGAAATGAGTTCTACCTTGCATACCAACCGATCGTTGACCTTGAAACGGGGAATTGGCTCGGCGCGGAGGCGCTCATCCGCTGGCGGCGACCATCCGGCGAAGAGGTGCGTCCCGATCTGTTCATCCATGTTGCGGAGGATACCGGGCTGATCCAGCGCATCACAGAGCGGGTGATGGATTTGATCGCGCAGGACGCGGCGGATTTCTTCGCGCAATATCCGGACTTCCATATTTCGATCAACCTGTCTTCCATAGACTTGAAGTCCACGCATACGATCGAACTTCTGCGACGCCTCTCCCATGTGACCGGGGCGGGTCAGCAAAACCTGATCGTCGAAGCCACCGAACGCGGATTTCTGAACACGGACAACGCCAGGGAGGTGATCCGAACCATGCGTGCCGACGGCGCCCGCATCGCCATCGACGATTTCGGTACCGGGTATTCGAGCTTATCGTACCTGCAAGCGTTCGAGATCGATATCTTGAAGATCGACAAATCCTTTATAGATACTCTGGGCACCGAAGCGCCGACCAGTCACGTCGTGATCCACATCATCGAGATTGCCAAGACATTGAACCTTGAGATGGTCGCGGAAGGGGTTGAGACAGAGGCACAGGCACAGTTCCTGCGCACACGTGGAGTGAAATTCGCACAGGGTTTTCTGTTCAGTAAACCCATTTCCTTTTCAGCCCTCGTTTATAAATTGGCGGAACAACAACAAGTTCGTCAGATAAAGAAAGAAAAGATGAAGCCATGAAACAGATCAGTTGGTTAACGGTCTTGTTCGGCTGGATGATTGCTGCGGCATTCGCTTTCGGCGGTGAATATCTCGTTCTGTCCCTCGGCGCGAGCGGGCAAGGATTCAATTCCTGGAGGATCTATGGCGGGGCGCTTGCCGCACAACCCATCGGCGTTCTGGTGGGAAGTTTTATCGCGGCGCGAATGTCGCGCAAACTTTTCATCGGACATGGAGGGTTGGTCGGCGGTTTTATACTGATCGGTGAGATCATCAGTTGGTTGTTGGAGGGATATGTCCTGCCGCCTGTGGTGATACCGATCTGGTTGAGCCTGCCTGTTTCAGGCGCGATCGGCGGCTGGCTGGCATTGCGTCTCCCCGGGAACAAGCCGTTGACCGAAACGGAGAATCCGACTCCGCGTTGGTTTACCGGTGCGATGAAAGGCATGGCGATCTTCTTGTTAATTACCGGGCTGATGTTATCCACTTCCTTGAGGAACGAGGGCGGCTTTATTTACATCAATGGGCTGACGGGGCTTGGGTACATCACTGAGGCAGTGCTCTTGCCGGGGTTTCTGGTGAGCAGGCTCATCTTCACCGGGAATTATCAGATCTCACAAATATCCAACTACACTTTTCAGTTGGTCGTTTCAGGGATTCCCTGGGCGGTGTTCGGCGGGTTGCTTGCTGAAGGACACAAGAAATGTGCGGTCATCTTTGTTGTCAGCGTCGTATTGGTCATTGCCATTCCCGCCATCTTGATCTTGCTTTACGCCATCGGAATGGCGGAATGAGATTCTCTTTTATCCCCACACCGCTTTGACCAACTCCGGCAGGATCTCGCCAGACTTGCCGTGAAAGGCGAAGTCCGTTTTGGGGGTGAGCTGGGTCGGCTCGGCATTGATCTCGATGACAACCGAGCCGTTGTTCCGCGCCGCGAAGGCGAGCGATGCGGCGGGTTGAACAATTCCAGATGTGCCAATTGAAAAGAAGACCTGGCAGGAGCGGGATGCCTTGACCGCAAGCTCCAATTCCTCACGCGGAAGCGACTCACCGAACCAGACCACATCCGGGCGGAGCAATCCCCCACACAGCGAGCAAGTCGGCACGGATTCGGAATCGTCGCCCCAGGTTTCGGTGAAGGTTCTGCACTGCGAACAACGCACGAGTTGAATATTGCCATGCAACTCATGCACGTTGCGGCTGCCCGCAAAGCGATGCAAACCGTCCACGTTCTGGGTGATGAGCATAAAGTCGGAGACGCGCTTTTCCATTTCGACCAGCGCATAATGACCAGGGTTGGGTCGCACACCCTTGACCGCCTCGCGCCGCCACGCGTACCAATCCCAGACCAGTTTGGGGTCGCGGGCAAAAGCTTCAGGGGAGGCTAAATCTTCTGGCTTGTACTGTGCCCAAAGTCCGGTTTGAGCGTCGCGGAAGGTGCGCAATCCGCTCTCCTGGGAGACTCCCGCACCAGTGAGGACAACGACGCGTTCAGCAGATGTCAAATATCGAATGAGTTCAGAGGGGAAGTCCATTAGGGTTTTACTGTTGCAGGCAGGGATGTGGGCGTGGGAACACATTCGAGCATTTTTATTTTTTCTTTGAAGATATCAGTGCGCCCGATCTCCTTGCCGGAGGCGGACGTTGCGACGATCTGATATTCGACCCACGAGGATTCGAAGTAGGCGTCTTCGAGCATTTGGTCGGAAGAGAGATCGTGGATAAAGGTCCCCGCGCCGATGGTTCCCATGGGGATGTTCGTCCATTTGCTGGCGCGTTGTGAAGTGATACTCTTAAATCGCGCGAACAGCAAAACGTATTTCACAGTGATCTGGTCGAACACCTGCGCCGTGATCTTGACCGTGGAGGGTTCGCACAGTGTGCCTTTATAGAATTCCGAGGCTGAGGCACTGACAAAGACAAAACCCGGCATGCTCACCGTGGGCGTCAGAGTGGGGAAGTCGGTCGCTGTAGGCTGGGTGGGTGTGAATTCAGGCGTTTCGGTGATGGATGCCGTCGGGGTCGGAGATTTGAACCCGACCAGCGTGGGCGTCAGCGTGAACGTTGGAGTGGGCGGAGCAGGTTCTGTGTTCGTCGCTGTTGGCTCGGGTGTGAGTGTTTCCGTTGCAGTTGGGAGCGGCGTGGGAGTCGCCAAAATGGGAATGAACTGCCCAATGGAACAAGAAAAGGAAACGAGCGCGGCAATGAGGATCAGGAGTATCTTTTTCATTTTGTTGGGGTTTTTGTCGGGCGGGGAATCGCAGTGGGCGGGCATCCGGTGGATGGGTCGAGACACAGGCAGGGCGAGAGCATGATCTTGTCGGTAAAGACGCGTGAACGACCGATCTCTTCGCCTTTGATATCCGTTGCCACAAGTTGGAAGTAGACCCATGATCTTAAATAATGGTTATGACCGGGGACTTCGCTCCCCACCATGCGATGGGTGAACAGACCATCCCCGTTGTTGTACATCACGTTGCCCTTCGTCCAGGGAGTGTAATCTTCCTCGGAAAGTGATTTGACGCGCGTAAAGATGATGACGCTGATGACCTCCTCCGGGTCGTCCACGGTGGCGGAGATGGTCAGCTTATTGAATTTGCATCCGCCCCAATACAACCGGCTGTCTGAAACGGTGACGTCTTCGAAGCCTGCCCCGGGTCCTTCCGGCGTTGGGAACGGGACTGGCGACGAGGCATCATCCGCTGTAAAGAACGGGATCGCCTCGAATGTGGGCGTGGGCTGGTTCGGGTCCAGCGTTGGGAAGCGCACAATGGTCGGCGATGGCAGCGGCGTGGGCGTGTTGGTCGGACCCAGCGTAGCGATCGGCGTCAGGGTATCCACCGCGGTGGCGGTCGGGATTTGCGTCGGCAGAAAAAATATATCGTTCATTGTGCAAGCCTGAGTAAAAACAGCCAGCAGCAATAAAACAGAGAGCTTTCTCATGTAAGACCTCATCACGCTAGTCTCATCCCGGTTCCATTTCGATCGTTATAAGAAGTAAGAATCATTTTTAACCGTGGGTATTATATAATACTATGAAATCCGATCCTCTGATTTTACAACATGCAGAGGTGAACGAGTACCGGGAAACAGCAGCATAAACGGATACCTCGTCCCAACCAAATGGAATCGTCATCATCGTGCGAACGGCATTCCCACAATTCATTCAAGACAGGAAATAAAATGAACACTCAAAAGAAATTTCTGTTGTTATTTTCGTTCCTCCTGATCTCCTCCCAGTTGGCAGCCTGCACCTTCCCGACCACCGAAACCGGCGATATTGACGTGTACTTTGGAAGACCAAGAGACGGTGATGTCATCATGCTGGGAGAGTCTTTCGATCTTCTGGCAAACGGATCCTTCTCCGCCGGGCGCGTGACACGCGTATTGTTCTTTGCCAACGGCGCGATGGCGGCAGAATCGCCTAATCGATCGGACACCGGCATCGTGGCGACTTATAACTGGACCCCGGATTCGGCGGGACAATATGTCCTTCAGATCGCGGCGCAGCGGGGAAGTGAGACCGCATATTCCCCAACCATCACAGTTTGCGTTCTCCCCTTCCAGATCGCTCCCGGGCATCCCACCGATATATATGCACACGGTTATGAAGGCGACTGCACGATCCCCGCAAGGAGCTCAGCCGCCGTCTCCGGGTCCCCGGTCACAGACACTGTAAGCGTCAGCCCGGAAAGCCTGACGTATGTCCCGACGATCTATTATGATGCCTGCCCTGATCAGGAGAGATTTCTTAATTTCAAATTCTATATTGACGATCCGCACGATGATGTTGTTTTCGCGGCAATCGCGTTGAGCATGTCCCCTGCCTTAATGGGGCGGATCAGTGGAGAGACAACGCTGGCGCTTACCCATATCGGTGATCGTCCGCCTCATACAAAGTTGTTCACTGGCGGCATCGATATGCACATATTTCTTGAAAGATCGCTATCAGATCTGGAAACCGGTGAAGGGTTGAGCGGCAACCTGAGTTGGACAGCGCGGGCATTCGGGCGGGACGGCAGTATTATCATCGAAGAAGGTCCCTTTACCATCCCGGTCACCCCCGTCTCCTGCGAGGGTACGCCTCAATCACAAGCCGAAACCGACCCTGCTACAGCCACGCCTGTAGTGCAAGTTTCCCCAACGCCCGTTTCAAATTTACCTACGACATTTACGCTCACCAGCAATGCGATTTGCAGAGCCGGACCGGGGCTGGATTATAAGATCGCCGAGTACATTAACAATGGTGACGCCGTCAAGGTTCAGGCGCGGAGTGAAGATGCCATCTGGCTGGTGGTGCTTCTTCCAAATGGAGTTCGTTGCTGGGTCTCCTCTCAATTGGGTTCACCGGACGGGGACCCCAACCTTCTGCCAGTTGAAACCGCGCCAATTATCAGCCTTCCAACAGCCACAAACACCAACGATGACGGGAATGAAGTAGAAGAGGAAAGCGGCGGCACTGCCTGCGTGGAACCTTCCTCATGCGGGCAGAATCAAATCTACGATGGCTGCAATTGCATCCCTGTGCCAAAGCCATAGAAACACACGATCGAGTTTCAAAGATGAAGCATCTCAACCGCATGACCAGACAGGAACTTGAACAGGAATTGGAAGAAACTCATTGCCGCTTCATTGCGCTGGTGGAGTCCATTCCTGAGGCGAATTACAGCCTACCCACCAACAACCCGGCGTGGACGGTGGGAGACATTCTCTTTCACATCACCCTCGGTCCGCGGGCGCTGGGCCTGGAGATCTGGATGACTATCCATGCTGCTGGGCTGTACAACTTTCTCATGCGGCATTTCCCTTCGCGGTTGTTCAACTCGGTCAATGCGTGGTTCGGGCGTGGACGGAGCCGACGAGTCAGCCGTCAGGGTTTGCTCAGGGCTTACGGGAAGGCGCACGCAGTCATACAGTCCAGATTGAGGCGGACGCGGGAGGAGGACTTGGGCAAAACGGTGATATACCCGGCTGATTTCGTCTCAGAACTGGCAGGAGAGATCACCGTTGAGCGTCTTTTCCGGTATGTGAC
>CAYJPO010000140.1:0-7903 GCA_964372045.1 uncultured Anaerolinea sp. | reverse complement strand
TCAAAGAAAGTGCGAAGTGGTATTCGAAAGCGATCGAAGCGAACAGCGCAGAAATAGAATAGTCAGGGTAAATCGAATTGGTTTTAATGTAGTAACGACTTCAGTCGTTGTATCAAGCAAAAGAGCGACTATTGTACTTTTCCAAATTAATCGAGCAATCCCAGTTGCAGCGTTTTTTAACGCGAATGGCGCAAATGGGGCGAATTTCGCAAAAAAATTCGCGGTATTCGATCTTTTCGCGAAATTCGCGTTGAGGTTTTTTGCTCGGTTTAATTGTTAATCTGCAAAAGTCGCCACTACGAACAGTTGCAGGGGTAACCCGCCTGATCAAAAAACGGTACTTGATAATTTACGAAGGGTCGCCCCTTCATGCAAAAAAGAGGATCAGAATGGCTTCCAACAAACAACGCGTCCAGACCTTGCTCGCACAAATGACACTGGACGAAAAACTTGCGCAGGTCGGCGCTTACTGGATGTACGACCTGCAAACCCAAGGCAAACTTGACCCAGCCAAAGTGCAAAGCAAACTTGCGCATGGTATCGGGCAGATCACCCGCGTGGCGGGCGCATCCACCCTGGAGCCGGTTGCGGCGGCGAAGGCTGGGAACGAGATCCAGAAATTCCTGGTCACATCAACGCGGCTTCACATCCCCGCTGTGCTGCATGAAGAAAGCTGTTCCGGCGCCATGATCCTGGGCGGATCTGCCTTCCCGCAGATGATCGGGCTCGCCAGCACCTTCCAGCCTGAGCTCGCCGAAAAAATGACGGCGGTGATCCGCAAGCAACTACTCGCCATTGGCGCGCGGCAATCGCTCGCTCCCGTTTTAGATGTAGCGCGTGACCCACGCTGGGGACGCACGGAGGAAACCTTCGGCGAAGACCCCACGCTGGTCAGCCATTTCGGCATGGCGTACATCCGCGGATTGCAAAGCGCTAACCTCGCGGACGGAGTGATGGCGACCGGCAAGCACTTTATCGGTCACAGCCTCTCTCAAGGCGGGCAGAATTGTGCGCCGGTCCATATCGGCTGGCAGGAACTACACGATATCTTCCTTGCCCCCTTCGAGGCGGCGATCCGCGACGCGGGGTTGGCGACCATCATGAACTCGTATCCTGAATTGGATGGAAAGGTCGTCGCCGCTTCACGCAGCATCCTGACCGACCTGCTGCGAAATGAACTCGGCTTCGATGGCTTGGTGGTCTCGGACTATGAAGCCATTGACATGATCCACAACTTCCACAACGCTGCGCCGGACCGCGCTACTGCGGGGCGGCTGGCACTGACCGCGGGCATCGACGTTGAACTGCCGACCGTCGCCTGCTATGGCGAGCCGCTCAAGTCCGCGCTAGAAGCGGGGGATTTGAACATCGAAACTTTAGATCTCGCCGTCAGCCGCCACCTGCAAAAGAAATTCGAGCTTGGTCTGTTCGAGAATCCATACGTGGACGAAGGCAAGGTCTTCGAAGTCTTTGAAACCGCCGACCAGCGCAGCCTGGCGCGCGAAATTGCACGTCAGAGCATGGTGCTGTTGAAAAATGACGGCATGCTGCCGCTCTCGAAACAGATCGGCACGCTGGCGGTCATCGGTCCCAACGCGGATTCGGTACGCGCCATGCTGGGCGATTACTCCTACGAAGCCACGAAGGAGCTGGTGGCGTTCCAGGCGCCCGCGGATTCGGCGTTCATTAAAATAGATGCCGCCAACATCGCTGAACATGAAGTGAAAGTCATCAGCGTCTCGAACGGGCTCAGGCAGATCGTCTCGCCCGCCACCCGGATCTTGCACGCCAAGGGTTGTGACAATCTCAGCGCAAATACCAGCGGATTCGACGAAGCGCTGCAAGCCGCCAGACAAGCGGATGCGGTCATTCTGGTCCTGGGAGATATCTCAGGGCTTGTCCCCACCAGCACCACCGGCGAGACGCGCGACAGCGCCAGCTTGCAACTCCCCGGCGTACAAGAAGACCTGGCAAAAGCCATCCTCGCCACGGGCAAACCGGTTGCGGCGGTGTTGATCAACGGACGCCCATATGCGATCCCGTTCCTCGATGAAAAAGCCAACGCGATCCTCGAAGCGTGGATCCCCGGTGAAGAAGGCGGCATCGCCATCGCTGAAACATTGTTCGGCGAGTACAACCCCGGCGGCAAATTGCCCATCACCTTCCCGCGGCATGTCGGGCAGATCCCCATCGTCTACAACCACAAACCTTCGGGCATGAAGTCACATTGGTATGGAGATTACGTCAGCGAGAAAGCCACGCCGTTGTATGCGTTCGGTCATGGGTTGAGCTACACCACATTCAGCTACGAAGAGCTTTCAGTACAACAGAAGCAGGTATCGGGTGGCGAGACCGTGGATATCTCGCTCAAGGTAACCAATACGGGCAACGTCCGCGGCGATGAGGTCGTCCAGCTTTATATCCGCGATGAATATGCCAGCTCGCCGCGCCCGATGAAGGAATTGAAAGGCTACGCGCGCGTCTCGCTCGAATCCGGCGCATCCAAAACCGTGACCTTTCACCTGCCCGTTGACCAGTTGGCTTTTTACAACGCTGATAGGCAGCTCGTGCTCGAACCCGGGCGCGTGTTCATCATGCTCGGCAGTTCCAGCGATGACATCCGCCTGATGGATGAGATCGAGATCGTCGGCAAAGGCAGTCTGCCGGTGAAAGAGCGCGTGTTCGTTTGCCCGGTGGACGTTCGATAAATCAATTCAGCCGCAGGGACGACCTCTGTGGTAAAAAAAAATTTTTTTCTCACCCTGCTCCCCTATCGCAGAGGATAGTGTGGCAGGATGAGGGATAGCAGCGCGACTGCTATTCTTCTCTCCTTTTCCAAGCGCCCGCTCTGAACAGGGATGGGGCGGGCGCTCAAGGAGAGCCCCATTCAAAGGAGTATCGCATGTCTGAATACACACCCAAACCTGAAAACAAATTCACCTTCGGTCTGTGGACCGTCGGCAACATTGGGCGCGACCCGTTCGGTGGACCGGTGCGCGAGCAAAAGAGTCCCGCCGAACTTGTGCGCCTGCTCGGCGAAGTGGGCGCGTACGGCGTCAACTTTCACGATAACGACCTGATCCCGATCGATGCTACACCCGCCGAGGCTGACGCCATCAAAAAGGAATTCCGCAAGGCGCTCGATGAGACGGGCGTGGTCGTGCCGATGGCGACCACCAATCTATTCGGCGACCCCATCTTCAAGGATGGCGCGTTCACCAGCAACGACCCCAAGGTGCGCGCGTACGCGCTGCAAAAGACGATGAACGCGATCGACCTCGGCGTTGAATTCGGCGCGAAGATCTATGTCTTTTGGGGCGGGCGCGAAGGGACCGAGACCGACTCGAGCAAGAATCCCGTGGATGCCATCAAGCGCAGCCGCGATGCGATGAACTTCCTGTGCGAATACGTCCGCGACCAAAAATATGATCTCAAGTTCGCGCTCGAAGCCAAGCCCAACGAACCGCGTGCCGATATTTTCAACCCCACCACCGGTCATATGCTGGCGTTCATCGAAACACTCGAACATCCTGAAATGGTCGGCGTCAACCCGGAAGTGGCGCACGAACACATGGCGGGCATCAACTTCATGCACGGCGTGGCGCAAGCCTGGGACGCGGGCAAGCTCTTCCACATCGACCTGAACGATCAATACCCCGGGCGCTACGACCAGGACTTCCGCTTCGGCGCGCGCGATATCAAAGCCGCGTTCTATCTGGTCAAGTTCCTCGAAGATGTCGGCTACAACGGCTCGCGTCATTTCGATGCGCATGCCTACCGCACCGAGGATTACGAAGGCGTGAAAGACTTTGCGCGCGGATGTATGCGCACGTATCTCATCCTCAAGGAAAAAGCCGCCCGCTTCAACGCGGACCCGGAGATCCAATCCCTGCTGAAAGCGATCAACGCCGACGACGGTTCGATGAGCGGGTTCTTCGGCAAGTACACGCCTGAAAAAGCGAAGTCGCTCAAAGCGCAAGCCTTCGACCGCCCCGCCATCGGCGCCCGTGGAATGGGCTACGAACGCCTCGACCAATTGACCGTGGAACTTTTACTCGGTAACCGTTAATCTTTTAAAAAAGGCGGACTCCGCAAGTTCTACTTGCGGGTTTCCAGAAGCGGGTTTCCAGAAGTAAAACTTCTGGACTCCTTTTCATCCTCCAAGATAAAAAAATCTTTGCACCTGAACTTAGCCTATGCCTACACTTCTCGATCACGACTGCGTTTCGCTTGAAAACAATTTTCTCAGCCTGCTGGTGACCCAATCGGTGGGACCGCGCGTATTATCCCTGCGCTTCAACGGCAGTGAGAACCTCTTCGCTGAACTGCCGGGCTTCACCACCCAACGACCGGATGGCGAGCACTTCCACTTTTACGGCGGGCACAGGCTATGGCATGCGCCCGAACACATGCCGCGGACCTACGCGCTCGACAACCAGCCGGTGGAGATCATCGCCTCGCACAACAGCCTGTCGGTCATGAAGCAGGTGGAAGCGCAAACCGGCATCGAGAAATCCCTGCGCATCTCGCTGGTGAAGGACAAGCCGCAGGTCATCGTCCATCACACGCTGACCAACCGGAATCTGTGGGCGATCGAATGCGCGCCCTGGGCGATCACCCAACTGCGCACGGGCGGGGTCGCCATTCTGCCGCAATCGCAACAGCCGCACGACGTGCTGCCCAACCGTTCGCTCTCGCTGTGGGCATACAGCGACATCGCCAACCCGCATGTGACGTGGGGCAACCAGTTCATCCTCGTGCGCGCGGATATGCAGTCCTCGTTCAAGGTGGGCTTCCCGAACCCGCGCGGCTGGCTGGCGTACTGGCTTGACGGCATCCTTTTCGTCAAACACGCAGCGTTCGACCCGCATGCGGCGTATTATGACTATGGAAGTTCGAGCGAGTGTTATTGCAACCATCAATTCATCGAGCTTGAAACGCTGGCGCCCATCGGCAGGCTGGAGCCTGAATCGTCGGTGACACACACCGAGACCTGGGAACTGCACGCGAACATCGATTTCCCCGCGAACGAAAAAGCCGTCAGGCTCATCGCCGACTCGCTCGGCTTGGAGTAACCCATGAAAACCTTCATCGGCATCGACTCATCCACCACCGCCACCAAAGCCCTGCTCATGGATGAAGCGGGCACCGTCCTCGGTGTGGCGGCGAGCGAATATTCCTACGAAACGCCGCACCCGCTGTGGAGCGAGCAATCCCCGGCATTGTGGTGGCATGCGACCGTCGAAAGCATTCGCGGTGTGCTTGCCAAAACCGGCAGCGACCCGGCACAGGTGCGGGGCATTGGGCTGACCGGTCAGATGCACGGGCTGGTGCTGTTGGATGAACACGGCGATGTGCTGCGCCCGGCAATTTTGTGGAACGACCAACGCACCGCCGCGCAATGCGACGTCATCCGCCTCAAACTTGGACGCAAGAATCTCATCCACATCACCGGCAACGACGCGCTGACAGGCTTCACCGCGCCGAAGATCGTATGGGTGCAGGAGAACGAGCCGGACATTTGGATGCGCGTGCGCCACATCCTTTTGCCGAAGGATTACGTCCGCTATAAACTGACCGGCAAATTCATGATGGACCGCGCCGATGGCGCAGGCACGATCCTGTTCGACCTCGCCAAACGCGATTGGTCGCCCGAAGTTTTATCGGCGCTCGATATCCCCGCCGAGGTGCTGCCGCCCACGTGCGAAGGCACTGACATCACCGGCGAGTTAACTACGAACATCGCCAGCGAACTCGGTCTGCCCGCGGGCATTCCCGTTTTTGGCGGCGGCGGTGACCAGGCGGCAAGCGCCGTGGGCACGGGAGCCGTCCGCGCGGGCGTGGTCTCGATCAGCCTCGGAACATCGGGCGTGGTGTTCGCCACCACCGATTCCCCCAGCATCGAACCGGAAGGGCGCCTGCATGCGTTCTGTCATTCGGTGCCGGGCAAGTGGCATCTGATGGGCGTGATGCTTTCGGCGGCGGGAAGCCTGCGCTGGCATCGCGATACCTTCGCCCCCGGCATGGAGTACGATACGTTGCTCAAACCCGCGGAACCGATCCCCGCCGGAAGTGATGGATTATTTTTCCTGCCGTATCTGACCGGTGAACGCACGCCTCATCCCGACCCGTTGGCGCGGGGCGCTTTCATCGGGTTGACCGTACGCCACAGCCTCGCCCACCTCACCCGCTCGGTTTTGGAAGGCGTATCATTTGGATTGCGGGACAGCTTCGAGCTGATGAAAAGCTCCGGGTTGAAAAACGCAGCCCAGGTACGGGTCACCGGAGGCGGCGCGCGCAGTCCGCTTTGGCAGCAAATTTTGGCGGACATCCTGCAAGCTGAAGTGGTGACGGTGAATACATCCGAAGGGGCGGCGTACGGCGCGGGGCTGCTGGCGGCGACGGGCGCGGGGGTTTTCCCAAGCGTCGAGGCTGCCTGTGAGGCGACCATCCAGATCACCGGGAGCACCCAGCCGGGGGCAGACCAGCCGCGCTACGATAAACAGTACCTAACCTATCGCGAGCTGTACCCGTTGCTGGCGCCGGTCTTCCACAAGCTGTAAGAATGCCCGATCAAACCTCCCCGCGCGGGGAGGTTTGATTTGCCTGTGATTTTCGCATTTCTTGCTCCTTTCTACTGGTACCTATATAATGCTGTTATGGAATATATAAGGGTGTTAGCCTCAAGTCAATATCCAACAAACCCATAAGTTGTTATTTTTTATCAAATCTACAAAAGGATGGTCATTCATATATGAAATCACTAACAGGAAAAGTTACCCTTGTCACAGGAGCAAGTCGTGGTGTTGGGAAAGGCATTGCTCTCGGATTAGGCGAAGCAGGAGCCACCGTTTATGTTACGGGTCGAACAGTAGAAGAAGGCAAGGCGGCGGTGTCCTTGCCAGGAAATATATATCAAACAGCGGAAGAGATCACCAGACTAGGCGGCAAAGGCATTGCAGTTCGTTGCGACCATCTGGAAGATGAAGAAGTGAAAGAACTGTTTCAACGCATTCAAACAGAACAAAATCGCCTGGATATTCTTGTCAACAATGTGTGGGGCGGTTACGAATTCTTCAATGATGGTACAGAATTTTGGAAAGAGAAAGGGTTTTGGACTGCCCCAATTTCACGATGGGATAAGGCATTTCAATCTGGTGTGCGAGCACATTATGTTGCTAGTGTCTTGGCGGCACCCATCATGATCACGCAACAGTCTGGATTGATAGTTAACATCTCGTTCTTCGCGGCGCAACGTGATGATAAAGGAGTTTCCTACGCAGCAGCCAAAGCCGCTGATGATCGAATGGCAACAGCAATGGCTCATGAATTGCGAGAGCATCATGTGGCAGTTGTCAGCCTCTATCCTGGGATGGTGCGCACAGAAAGCGTGATGAAATCCGCTGACTTCTTCGATCTGTCAAATTCAGAATCTCCGCAATTCATTGGACGAGCGATTACTGCGCTCGCTACTGATCCAGACGTTATGAAAAAATCGGGTCAAATCTTAGTAGCAGCGGCAGTCGCAAAAGAATATGGGTTTAGTGATATTGACGGAAAGCAACCAAGACCTCTTACAGTCAATGAAGCCTAAAACGGTCGCTTCGTATCAAAGCGGGCTAACACAGCGTCCTCAGAAACCGTCTCATCAGGAGCGTCTCAGATGGTATCATCCGGGGCGCTTTTCTTTGAAAAAACACTCCTATCTTCAGTTTACAACCGAAAAAATACCAGAAATCTCGCAGACAGTTAAACGCAAAGCGAGCGTCTACGGATCAGACGCCGCGCAAGGGGCGTTGTCCAATATTCGCGTTCACAAGTGCATGCACCGCTTCACCCTCCGCTCCAAATATAAAGTGGATGTACAATGGACGCGTACGCGGTTCGCTCTGGTTCACAATAT
>CAYJPO010000139.1:0-7930 GCA_964372045.1 uncultured Anaerolinea sp. | reverse complement strand
ATCAGTTACTCGCGCCGTGAAGTTGGGTTTGTAGATGCGCTTGCGAACCATTTCGATAACAAGAAAGTTGATATCTGGCTGGATTATCGCAGTATCGTGCCGGGCAAGCCCTGGGAGGAGCAGATCCATAAGGGACTGGAAGATGCCAATATCATTTTGCTGGTGATATCGAAAGCATCGATCGCCTCAAAGAATGTGGAAATGGAATGGCGGCGGGTGCTGCTCGAAAAAAAGAAGCGCATCATTCTCCTCATCTTTGAGCCGGTTGATCTGCCGCCGGAGTTGGAAAAATATGAGTGGGTGGATTTCCGCGGGAATTACAAGAAGGCACTGGAGGAATTGGATCGTCAACTGCACCAGCCCGAGCAGGAAGAACATCCCGTTCCGCAGACCGGGTTCAAGATTCCTGCAATCGTGTGGCTGGCTTTTTCATTGGGAATTGTCATCTCCATTCTTTCGCTTGGAGCACTGTGGACTCTGTTCATTCCGTTCTTTCTTTTTCCCCTGCCGATCCAGATCATAAAGCGCAAATTCAATTACCTGCCGGTGCAGGCTTCGTTGATCATGCTTCCGTTTGCGCTATTTCTAACCGGCAGTTTTTCGCTTGAATATGATGTGATCGACCTGCTCGATCTTCTGACGTGGATCTGCGTCCCGTTCGTGATCGCAATGGTATTGATACTCCGTTCGAGGGGAATGCAGCGCTGGGGGAAACCCGAAGCGGTTGCGCCGGTCCCCGCCTCCCACATGAAAGTGGATTTTCCCAAGCCCAAGCCGGTCCGCTTTTTCGTTGACCACGCGCCCCAGGAAAGCCTGATCGCCAGTGAGATCAGGAGAGTGTTCGGCGCGGCGGGGCACCAGGAGACGGATGAGGCATCGTCCGCGGCGGCGGTATTCACCTTGATCTCCTGTTTCAAAAATGACAGTGCCGTGGATTGCGAGAAGCATGTCGTGTATCCCGTTATCGTTCAATCCAATGGCAGTGTCTCACGCCAGATATCGCGCATCCAGTGGCTGGATTTTCGCACCGGTGTGCGAAACCTGGAAGCGGCTGCCAAACTCCTGTCTGACCCCGCCAAACTTCAACGTGCGCTTTGTATCCGTCCCATGGGGAATCAGATCGTTTTGCCCGACCCGGTCCTGTATCTGACCTATTTCATCGCGTTCCTTGCCATTGTGTGCATTGGCAGTTGGCTGCCCTATATTCTTCAATACGCCGATGAATTCATCTACGACACCGGCTTTACGGTTGTGATCGGTCAGTTGGCGGTCAGTCTTATCCTGTTTGGCGGCGTATCCTTTTTGATGGGGAAAAATCTGGTGGATCGAAAAGGATTCTTTGCCTCGCTCATCGGCTTGTTCATTGGAATGCTTGTGCTCGGCGGGATCATTCTGTGGCAGATCGCGATTGACAACATGGTGTTCGAGTTATTAAACACGACTGTTGAATACCGCGGCTATTCAGCCTACTATCCCCGTACTATATATATGATCGGCAGCCTGGCGATGCTGGTCTATCTATGGTTCAAGCGGCGTGACCTGATGTATTGGTTCCCGGCGAAGAAAGTAAATAAATAAACAAAAGAGGCTGTCATAACCAATGGCAGCCTCTTTCTTAATTCGATTTCAATTCGGGAATTACGCTTTCTTGCCCGTATCTTTCTTGTCTTCTTCCTTCTTTACTTCAGGTTTCTTCTGCATATCCTTTAGTATCTTCTCGCGCATGGCTTCCACATCCGGTGAGCGCTGCATGGAACCGGCTTCCTGAGCCAATGCGCCGAAGCGATCCGAGAGCAGCATGGTCAGCAAACCTTCCATGATATTGCTGGACTGACCGCCGCCTTTCTCGCCATTACTGCCGCCGACGATCACGCGCGGCACTACATCCACCTTGGACTTCTCGATGGCTTCCGCAAAACGATTGAGTACCTGCTGTGTCACCTGGAACTGCGGACCGCCGTAAGCGCGGACCTGTTCCTCGGTGGCGAGCGCCTGAGCGATACCGATGCGGGCAACCTTTTCGGCTTCGGCTTCTGCCAGCGCGCGGATCTGCTGCGCCTGCTGGATGGAGCGCTCATACTCCGCCTTACCCTGGTTCGACTGGATGCTGATGCTCAATTCGGCTTCCGTCATCTTGGTCTGCATTGCGGCGCGGGATTCCGCTTCGCGCAGTTCGCGTTCCTTGACGGCGGCTTTCTCCTGCTGTGAATAGGTCTCCACCTGTTCTTCCGCGATCTGGCGCTGACGTAACTGCGTCAGGATGGTTTCGATCTGCTTGTCACCGACAGGCGAGGAAGGTGTGCCGATCAACACTTCTTCCAGTTCGAGGTTGTAATGCGCGAACTTTTCCTTCATCTCCGTGCTGGATTGCTGTTGAATGTTGCTGCGCTCTTGCAAGAGTTGAATGAGCGTGCGCGTCTGGGCAACGTTCTTGAAGTACGCCGCCACCATCGGGTCGAGTGTTTGCTCGACCAGGCGTTTGATGTCGCCGAATCTTTGGATGACGAGCGGGGCTTTCTTATAGTCGATGTGAACCACCACCGAAAGCGGCAGGGACGGCTCGAACGCATCCTTGGTGATGAGCGAGACTTCGGTCAGGTTCTCATCAAAGTTGTGCGAACCGACTTCGTTCTTGATCCACTTCAAAATGAAGTTGGTCGTTGGCACTGGGATGACCTTGCCCGCATACGTGTTGAATGGATACTTGCCGGGCAAAAGCGCCTCGCTCCAGACACCGCGCTCGCCGCGTGTGACCAGTTCGCCGTGACGATATTCAACACCGGAGAGGTCAATACCTTGTTGACCGGTGTACGAAACCACCACGCCGACATTGCCCACGTCGATGATCGTCTTTTGTATCATTTCCACAGTTGCGAACAGGCGGTTGACGTAGTACGTGCCTTCCACCAATACCTGCAACTGACGACCGCGCATACCGTTCGCTTTCAAGAAGCGATCGGCATCCTGGAATTTGTTATGGTACTCATCGGATTTTTCGGGGTTATCACCCACCACCGGGGCAATGATCTCACCCTGCGGCAGGGAGAAACCGTCATGCACGGTCACGATGCCGATCTTGTCATCGTTATCCTTGATGATGACCGGGCGGAAGCCGTCGCGTTCCTTGATAACCTCTGCCATGCGGATAATGACCGCGGTTTCGTCACGGTTGATCGGTAGGGAGTACACGCGCTCCTCGGTAATGACCACAAACTGCATCAGGTTGAAGGCGTACGTACCTTCGCGCAGAATGAGACGCTGCGGACCTTTTTGTCCGCCACTTTTCATGAAGTTGATTACATCCTGAAAGTCACGGGCGGTCACATTCGAAGCCAGCACCTGAGCCGGTTCGAGCGGCGCACCGTCGCGTGCGAAAACATATCCGATCTTGCCCTGGGTGATCGTCACCAGCGGCGCGATGTGAACCGCGTACTGAACGGGCATCCGGTAATGCAGACCACCGCGCAGCACCTGCGGCTGGAAGCCGGTCTCGCCGTTCAAGGCGATCAAGCCGGATTTCAGCGACTTGCCGCCGAATCGTTTTTCGACGATACCGATGCGGTTGTTGGGGATAAAGCGGATTCCCGTCAGCAAGACCAGGAAGAGAACGCCAATTCCCCCTACACACAATGTAATAAGGATTTCCATTTTGTCTCCTTCAACCTATACATACGCTTTTCACGTATCAGAGGTTCTATGCCCGGGCGCGGTTGATGAGAAGCCCCGCCGCGATCAAGGTAAATAACAGGGCAATGACCAGCGTCAAGATCCCCTGGATCCACCAGCCATTGAAGGCGGTGACCAAGCCGAACAAGACGATGATCGCCATGAACATCAACTGGCGGGCGACATCCACACCGCTCTGTTCTGGACCTTGAGCCTTGTTCACCTGATACAGCCCGGAACCCATCCCAAGCAGACTCAGCAAGATCAGCCCCCAGGAGTAGATTCCACCGACCCCGGGGAGGCTGAGGACGAAGACGCCGCAGGTCATTTCCCGGTCCGGCAGGGGATACGAGGAATAGACCAGCACACTGGCGAAGATAAACCGCTTCAAGTCCTTGTTCTCGGGTCCAATGGACCATTGCCGGGTCGCGCTTTCTCCGGGGGGAAGCTCGAGCCTATCTGTGAACTCAAAGGCTGTGACGCGGGAACTGGTCTCCACCCGAATGATAGGCGATAGTTTGTTCTCGGTCGGGTTTTTGACCTTCAACGAGATCGTGCTGGTCTCATTCGCCGTCATCAAGATGGGGCAGCTCAACCCGCTCAGCCGTGCGCTGGCGCGGCGGGAAAAACCATAATAGGCAGATTCCAGGTCTGCCCAGGTGGCAAGCGCGGTCAATATCAATCCGCTGACCGCGCCCACGATGAATAAAATCAAGAACAGGTTGAAACGTTTGGTTTGATTTTCCATGTCTTTTTCTTTCGGTAGGATGATATGAATTTTATCCTCTCTTGAGAAATTTGCCACGATAAAGGAGGACTATTTCGCTATTGGAGGTTTTACCCCCCGGGAGTGATCGAACCGATGGCGAGGAAGATGAAGATCATCACATCCTGCAAGAAGTGGATGAACCACGCCCACCCCAAGCCGCGTGTCTCCAGCATGGATTTGCCCAGCAGCCAGCCGAGGAATCCCGCCATCAGCACGCCGATGATCCCGTATGGCACGCCATAATAATGAGCTATTCCGAAATACGCCGCCATCAGCCACAAGGCATGGACCCTGCCCACCGGCTGTTCTAAAACTGAAAGGAAGGAGGCTTTGTAGCTCATCTCTTCATGAAAAGCGTTTGTAGCCGCCGCCAGCAAAATGGCAGGCAGGAACGGCAGTGCCTTCACCACAATATCCAGCGATGGGCGTCCCGCCAGCACAAGGAATGTCAGCGTGCCGAGGCTGATGAAAATTGCAAGCACCCAGCCCGTCTTATTCCAGCGTTCGCCTTCTTTGATGCCCAGCCACTTCACCGGCGAGATGAGGGCATGGGTATCCCCTTTGACGAGGAAAAAGTTCTCCCGCTTCTTTTTGAGGATGAACAATACGCCGATCATGATGAGGGTCACCATCAAGTGCAGAGACTGTTCCGCCAGCATGGAGACGTTGAAAGACGGATGGTTCAGCCATTCGTGATAGAACGGCAGTTTGTCCACCCGGGTATAGACCAGCCATTGGGCACCTGTGAAGGTGAGAAATAGAATGAAGAACGGTCGCAGTGTGCGGACGGCACCCCATGCGAACGTCAGCGCCAGACCGATGAACATCACCATCGCTGACATGGTGTACTTCATAGTCTCCGCGACTGGCTGGTGGAATAGCTCTTGTATCACGATCAGCGGGATCAAAGATGCCAATAGAAGAAATGCCCAGGCGGTATAGATGACCTGCTTTTGGTTTAAAGTTGTTGTTTGTTCCATTTTTCTCTCCTTGAACCCACGCTTTTATTCTAGCACTCCCCTTCAATAATACAATTCCCTCTTCTTATAATCGGGTATACTACGCACGCTAAACTATGACAGACCATATCCGAAACTTCTGTATCATCGCCCATGTTGATCATGGCAAATCCACGCTGGCAGACCGTTTGCTTCAATTAACAGGCGCGATCTCCGAGCGTGACATGACCGAGCAGACGCTCGATTCGATGGACCTCGAACGCGAAAAAGGCGTCACCATCAAGTCCTCCGCTGTCCGCATGTTTTACACCTCAAAAGAAAATCAACGATACGAGATGAATCTGATCGACACGCCCGGGCATGTCGACTTTGGCTACGAAGTCAGCCGCGCGTTGAAAGCCTGCGAAGGTGCCATCCTGGTGGTGGATGCGACTCAGGGTATCGAAGCCCAGACGCTCGCCAATCTCTATCAGGCGCTCGATGCCGACCTGATAATTGTTCCTGTTATCAATAAAATTGACCTACCCTCAGCCCGTCCCGATGAAGTAGCTGAAGATGTGGGCTCCCTGCTTGGGGTCGATCCTGATTCGGTTCTGCGTGTTTCCGCCAAGGAAGGCATCAACATCGACCAGATCCTTGAGGCGATTGTCCAACGTATCCCCCCTCCCCAGGATGTGGACGATAAACCCGTCCGCGCATTGATCTTCGACGCGCATTACGATTCCTATAAAGGCGTTATCGCCTACGTCCGTATTATGGAAGGCAGCATCAAGCACACGGATGTGCTGCGCATGATCGTCACAAAAACAGACCTGCGTCCCGTGGAAATTGGCATCTTCGTCCCCGGCATGAAACCCGTGGATAAGCTCGGTTCCGGCGAAGTTGGTTATATTGCCACCGGATTCAAGACCGTACATGAGTGCCGCGTAGGCGACACGATCACCCTCGCCGCTGCGCCTGCCGCAGAGCCTTTGCCTGGCTATCGCACCCCCAAGCCGATGGTCTTTGCGGGCATTTATCCCGTCGAAGCGGACGACTACACCGAACTGCGCGAAGCGCTCGAAAAACTCCAACTTAACGATGCTTCATTAACATATCAACCTGAAACCTCGCAGGCATTGGGCTTCGGCTTCCGCGCCGGATTCCTCGGCTTGTTCCACATGGAGATCATCCAGGAGCGCATCGAACGCGAATATTTGCTGGATGTGCTTTTCACTGCGCCTTCCGTGGAATACGAAGTATTGACCATCAGCGGTGAAGTCGTCAAAGTGGACTCGCCCGCCGAACTGCCCGAACCCGGCAAGATCGTCGAAGTGCGCGAGCCGTGGATGAACATCGAGATCATCACGCCGACCGATTACTATGGTCCCATCATGGACCTGGTCACCAAGCGCCGCGGCATCTTTAAGCAGCAGGAACATCCAGCCCCGCATCGCGTGCAGCTCGATTTTGAAATTCCGCTCTCCGAGATCATCATCGATTTCTTCGATCATTTGAAATCGCGCACCAAGGGCTACGCCTCGCTCGATTATCAATTCCTCGAATACCGCATGGATAATTTGCAGAAACTGGAAATTCTCGTCAACGGCGACACGGTCGATGCGCTGGCTGCCATCGTCCATGAAAAGGATGCGTACCATAAAGGTCAGCGCCTTATCACCAAGCTCAAGGACTTGATCCCGCGCCAGTTGTACGATGTCGCCATTCAGGCGGCTTCCGGCGGACGCATCATCAGCCGCGCCAACGTCAAAGCCACGCGCAAGGATGTGCTTGCCAAATGCTACGGCGGCGATATTTCCCGCAAGAAGAAATTGCTCGAGAAGCAAAAACGCGGCAAGAAACGTTTGAAGATGGTGGGAAATGTCGAGATTCCACAAGATGCCTTTATGGCGGTGTTGAAACTGGACGACGAATAGCATTACGGATCACGCATTACGAATTACGTAATGCGTGATCCGTAAACCGTAAGGAAACCCCATGACCGAATCTCGAAACAACCTGAAACGAATCATCCCCGGCGCGCTGGTCAGCATTGCTATCATCGCCGCCATCCTGTATTTCGTGGACTTCCAGACCATGTGGAAAGCCATCCAAAATGCGAACTATAAAATTCTCGCGGGGTCGGCAGTCCTGTCCTTTGTGTGGTTGTTTAACCGAGCCAAGGTTTGGCAAACCCTGCTGCGCGACAAGCCGAAATACATGGATGTCGTTTTTGCTGCAGGCGAAGGATATTTGCTGAACGCCTTTCTGCCCTTCCGCCTCGGTGAGGTCGGGCGTGTCTTTCTGCTCAGTCGAAAATCCGGTTTGGCATTCAGCGAGATCCTGCCCACTGTCGTAATCGAACGCGTGGTGGACCTGGTCTACTCCGCTGCATTCCTGTTGATCGGTCTCACTTTTGTGGCCGATACCCAGGGCTCTGCGCGCATCGGCTATGTCATCGGCGGCGTCATGCTGCTGGGTCTGGTAATGATGTATGTTCTCGCGCTCAACCGGCAATGGGCGTTGGATGTCTTCCACAAATTGAGTTCGCGCTGGG
>CAYJPO010000138.1:4939-8381 GCA_964372045.1 uncultured Anaerolinea sp. | reverse complement strand
GGACCGAGCCTATCCTCCAGCCAGCCGAAGCTCAACTCCACCCACGGGACGATCCCCAGCCAGCGTGGCACGTAGATAGCGCGTCTCGGGTGGTTCAATAAATTCCAAATTCGCTGAGCCACATGCTCCGATGTCACACCGACTTTCTCTGTTGGCACATGTCCGCCGTTCTCATGGCTCAGTGCCGACTCGCAAAACTCTGTCCGCACCGGTCCCGCCCGCACCACGCTAATATGCACTCCAGTCCCGCTTAGTTCGCGGCATAACGCTGTGGTGAATGCATCCATGAATGACTTGCTCGCCGCATACATCGCGATGCCCTGACTTGGAATACTCCCCGAGATCGAACCGACATTGATGATATGCCCGCAATTTCTTTCGCGCATCCCCGGCAGGAACAGCGACGTAAAATGCGCCGTCGCACCCACGTTGACTTGCAGCATATCATGCGCCGTTTCCCAATTCATTTTGTGGAAGTAGCCATACCAGCCGAACCCCGCGTTGTTGACGAGGATATCCGCCGCCTGGATTTGCTTGAAGACATTCCCCCGCCTCTCTTCGGACCTCAGATCTGAGGCGACGACCTCTGCCTTTCCCCCCGCCGATTCTATTTCCGCTTGCAGTTCCAGTAACCGCTCCATCCTTCGCGCCACAAGAAAGACACGCATTCCCTGCGAAGCGAACAGGCGCGCCGTCGCAGCCCCAATGCCCGACGACGCGCCTGTGATGACAGCAACTTTATCCTGCCAGTTCATTTCGTTTCTCTTTCATCTTTCTTCATTGCAAAAGGAAAATGAAAGCCGTAGTTTTTAGCCTGCCAGATCTCCCATCAATTCCATTGGCACGATCGCCGCGCCGACGATGCCCGGACCGGTATGCACACCCAGCACTGGCGAGATGCGCATCACTTCCAGCTTGGCGATGTTGAGCTTGGACTGAAATTCCTTTGTCAGCACATCGGCTTTTTCGGCGAAGCGTCCGTGCAGCACGGTGACCCACACAGGCGTGTTGCCATATTTTTCATGCACATGCTCCACCAAAGAAGCAATCGACTTGTTGATCGTCCGCTCGGTTTTGACGGTGCTGTACTTGCCGTCGGTGTCCACGCGGATGATGGGCTTGAGGTTCAGCAGTGCCCCTGCCAGCGCCTTGACGCGTCCGATGCGCCCGCCTCGCGCCAGATATTCCAGCGTGTCGAGCGTGTAGATCAATTCCGTTTTTTCGCGGATTGCGTTCAGGCGCTCATGGATCTTGTCCATTGCCCAGCCTGCTTTCGATGCCAGCGCTGCCGCCATCACCTGAAAGCGTTCGCCGCCGGAGAGGGTGAGAGTGTCCCAAAAATGGACATTCGCTTCATCTTTCACCAGGCTCCCGCCATCCTGTGCCGAGTTGATCGTGCCGCTCAAGCCGGATGAAATATGCACCGAGAGGATGTTCTTCTCGGTCTGGGCGAGTTTGCGGTACAACTCCGCAAAGATCCCGCTCGAAGGCTGCGCCGTAGTGGGAATCTGTGGACGCATCGCTTCGAGACGGTTGTAGAAATCGTCGGCTGAAATATCTGCCGAGTTCACCTCGCCTTCGGGGAATTGGATGAACAGCGGGGCTTGGATGATCCCCAGCTTTTCAAGTTCTTCATTGGGCATATCTGCCGCGCAATCTGTTACGATCTTCATGTTAATCTCCTCATTTGGATTTTTTTTATTTGTGGTCGAGTATCATGTTGAGACCATCAATTTGAATAAAACTCGATATTTTCTGCATAATTGCTGGTCTCGATACGCCGTTCGCATACCGTCCTGCGTTCGGTGCTGGGAAGACCGCTCACGGCTACTCGACCAGCGGGTTTTCCTCGTTACTCAGCACTTATTACTTATCACTCTTCACTTATCACTTCCGTCTTTCCAAAAACCACTTCACCGTATCGCGGATGCTCTCATACAGCGAACGCGGGTGGTAACCCAATTCACGGCTTGCCTTGGCGTGACTGATGTCCGAATTGCTCTGCAATACTTCCAATGAGTATGGCGTGAAGCGCGGAGTAGCGTTTGCCATCTGGTAATACATGGGCGTGAACATCGCTGCGAACTTCGCCAGATCGAAGGGGATCTTCATTTGGAAGAAATTCTTCCCCGTCACCTCGCGCACGGTTTCGAGCATGTAGCGCACCGAGATTTTCTGCCCGGAGAGAATGTAGCTCTCGCCGCGTTTGCCTTTTTCGGCGGCGGTGATCAACCCTTCCGCGACATCACGCACATCCACGAAGTCATAGGCGCCGTCCACGTAGAGTGTGGGCTTGGCTGCCGCCGCATCGTGGATGACCGCGCCCATCATCGATCCGCGAAAGTCATAGGGACCGATCACGCCGGTGGGGCAGGCCACTACGGCTTCCAGTCCGGAATGAGCCGCTTGCAAGACTTCGAGAGTCGCCTCCGCTTTCGAGCGGTCATACGCTCCATAGGGATTGTTCATGTCATAGGGGATGTTTTCGTCAATGACACCCTCCTCCACCCGTTGAATGGCATGGATGGATGAGGTGTACACCAGTTTTTTGATTCGCTTTTCAAGCGCGGCGTGCAGAATATTTTTTGTGCCTTCCACGTTCACCTTGCGGACGAATGGATTGGGTCCCGGCATGATGGAGATGAGGCCCGCCAGGTGGAAGATGCCTTTGATGCCGCGCAGGGATTCGAAGACCGCATCGAGATCGAGGACATCGCCTTCGACGGTTTCGACATTCAAGCCGGAAATCGATTCGCGGCTTTCGCCGGGCAGGATCATCGCTCGAACTTTTTCCCCGCGTTCCAAAAGTTTTCGCACAAGGACGTTGCCGATATGTCCCGTTGCGCCTGTTACAAGCCACATACGATTCTCACTTTTTCATCAGGTTATTGATGAGCATATTCGTGCTGTCGCGCGCGACCTTTTCCCACTTTGCGCCTTTGGGGTCGAGCAGGCTTTGCAGCAGCATTCCCATGGCGGTGGAGATGATCATGCGCGCGGTCAGTTCAGGATCGACTTCGACGAACGAACCTTCATCCACGCCCTTTTTGATGAGCGAGGTGAAATATTTTTGATAGCGGCGATAGGGGGCAATACTCGCCTCCCATATTTTTTTATCGCGGCTGGCGATCAGCCAGAATTCGAGGAACATGGGCAGGTTATCGCCTGCGGTTTTGAAGATGTAGGGAAAGGCTTCGGTGATCCCCATGAACGTCTCTGGAACGGTCTGGTCTTTCGAGGCTTCGATGGCATTATCGATGGTCTTCAGCCAGCCATCCAACAGGGCGAGAAAGAGCATTTGCTTGCTTTCGAAATGATGATAGAACGCCCCTTTGCTGATGCCTGCTTCTTTGCAAATATCATCCACACTGGAGGCGTTGTAGCCGCGTGACGAAAACAGCTTGACGGCAGAATCCATGATCTTGGTGCGGGTTTCTTCACT
>CAYJPO010000138.1:0-4839 GCA_964372045.1 uncultured Anaerolinea sp. | reverse complement strand
AAAAATAAAACCGACCAGTCGGTTTGTTTTTACTCCCTAAGGTTTGTACTGTCAAGGTGATGAAAATAACAAAAAAACAGGTCACGCTTTTAGCGTGACCTACAAGTTCTGGTAATCGTTTTTTATATTATGCCGGTTTATATGCCGTGATCTTTGCGCTGTAAACCGCCTTGTAAACATCATCCTTCGAGTAATTGGTTACATCCAATGTCATATCGCCCAGCGCATCATCAACAGTTTGCTTGTCGAAGAACACCGGCTTGACGGATATCCCAGTGAACCCCGCTGCTTCCATCATTGCGATGTACTCCTTCGCTTCCACCGCGCCAGCCACGCAGCCCGCCCACGCGCTCAGACTCTTTTTGACCGCATCGGGCAGTTCGCCATCGGTGACGATATCCGAGACCGCCAACTTGCCGCCTGGTTTCAATACGCGGAAGGTTTCATTGAACACCCTGGATTTATCCGGCGAGAGGTTGATGACACAGTTCGAGATGATAACATCCACCGTGCCGGATTCGACGGGCAGTTCTTCGATGAATCCCTGACGGAAGTCGACGTTGGTGAGGTTCATCCGCTTCGCGCTGGACCGGGCACGTTCCAGCATTTCAGGGGTCATGTCTACGCCGATAACTTTTCCGGTTTCGCCGACTTTGCGGGCTGCGAAGAAGCAATCCAAGCCTGCGCCCGAGCCGAGATCGAGCACGGTCTGACCGGGCTCCAGCGACGCGAGTGTGATCGGGTCACCGCAGCCGTAGCTGATGGTGGATTCGCCTGCGGGTAAAGTGGCGAGCAGGTCTGCCGGGTAGAGGGCGTTGTCGGTGGAGCAACAATCCGAAGGTCCGCAGCAGGAGGCGTTGCTTTTTATCCGCTCGGCGTAATGCTCACGAACTACATCGTGGATGGGCGTGGGGGATTGAGTCATGGTTTCTCCTTAAGATTTATTGTATATAGAAGTTTGTCTATGTATTGAGTTAAAAAAAATCGATAAATCCGCACTGTTCACCTTGCGGCAAACAGTGGTTGAAACTAGCAGCAATCACAGGTGTCGCAATCGCAGTTTTCGTCTTCACAGCAATCGCTTTGGACTACAGGTAATTCGTTCATGCTTTTTCTCCTTTCATATAGAAGTTTGTCTATAGAACGTGCCGCAAAAAACGGGATGATGCCCCGGCCGTGGACATATCCCGGTTATGCCTTGATGGTCTTCAGAATGTTTTCTGTTGCAACCGTCTCAGGCGCGAATTTCACCATGATCTGACCGCAACATACGGCGATGTGCTCCTGGTTTAACGTATAGAACGTCTGCTTGCCTTCTTCGCGGCTGTTGACCAGACCCGCTTCGCGCAGAATAGCGAGGTGATGCGAGACAGTGGGTTGGGTGACTTTGAGCTTCCCCGCCAGGTCACCGACAGAGATTTCACAACAACAGCACTCGCTCATAATTTTTTGGCGGGTGTCATCTGCTATGGCTTTGGCAAAGAGGACAGGATCGAATTTCATGGAGCTTATTATATAGATAACCGTCTATTTGTCAAGGAATTGTGGTCAGGGATTTCTTCCATTCCCGTTCCCATTTCCGTTGCCACCAGGGTTCTGGTTGCCAGTACCGCCTCCGCTTTGTCCGCCTGAAAATTGTTTGGGAGCTTCTTGATAGATCCCGAAGGCATCCCAGAAATTCGGTTGCGCGCATCCCAAACATGGATGCCCGGATTGGATCGGAAAGGAGAGTCCCATGTCCCATTTTAAGGATGCACATGCATTGTAGGTGGTTTGTCCCTTGCAACCAAGTTCGTGCAGGCAGTATCCTTTCCTTGCCCCTTCATCATCGAAGGACTTCGCAAAATTCCGCGCTTTGAAATTGTTCCGACGCGGACAACGGTCGTGAACGGTTTGTCCGTAATATGTGATGGGGCGGAGCAGTGCGTCCAGTGCGGGCGGGGAATCGAATAATGCCAGGTGGGCAATGGTCCCGGCAATGACCTCTGGGATGGGCGGGCAGCCGGGAATGTTCACGATGGTCTTGCCGTTGATCAGGTCGCTCACGCTTTTCGCGCCGGTGGAATTTGGGGCGGCGCGTGCGATCCCGCCAAATGATGCGCAGTTCCCCATTGCAAGGATGACCTTTGCACCCGCCGCGATGTTTGTGAAAATATCCAATGCGGTTCGTCCCCCGCTGATGCAGTAAACGCCGTTTTCGCCCGTCGGAATGCTGCCCTCGACCACAAGCACATATTGACCGTAATATCTCTTTACCGCATCTTCTCTGTTTTGTTCTGCCTGAAGACCCGCAGCACAGGAGAGAAGTTCATGATACGCAAGCGCCATATCGTTTAGGATCAAATGGGTGAGGGAGGGGGCGCTTGAGCGGATGATCGATTCGCTGCACCCTGCGCAATCCTGGAATTCCAGCCAGATGACCGGCAAACGCGGACGGCTTTGCATTGCATCCGTTACCAGCGTAATCAGATCTTCATCAGACGGAGAAATGGCTCCGGTCAGGTCTGAGGCGGGTCTGAATCCCATGGCAAGGATAAGCAAGCCGCTCAATTTCAAGAATTCGCGGCGGGATAATCCCCTCTGTTGCAGGTGTTCGTAAATTGTTTCGGGCATCTTCTCTTCCGGTCTGAAGCATTTACGAATTCCTCTCAAGCCTTGTGCTGTTGGAAATTCGGGCTTCTGGATACCTGAATTTTAATTTCCCCATGTAAAGAGATTGTAAATATCTCATCAAGGAAATGAGAAGATCGTATCGTGTGGAACGGTGAAAAAGCCCGGCAAAGCATTTTCTCTGGCTGCTTTGCCGGGCGGATCGATCATTTCGCTGTTAGTACTCCCAAACGGTCAACGTATTCTTCAAGCACGGCAAAGGCGTCCTCGATGGGCTGGGTGGAGGTCATGTCGATACCGGCGGTTTTGTAGACATCCATCGGCGACATAGACGAACCCGCTTTGAGGAAGTTGATGTGATCCTGCGCCGCGCCGGGGACTCCATCGAGAATGCGCTTGGCGATGGCATTCGCAGCGGAGATGCCGATGGCGTATTGGAACGGGTAATAGTCGATGTACAGATGCGTTGTGAATGTCGCCCAGGTGATGCCCACGCGTTGACGGTCGAGATTCATATATCCGCCGTAGCCTTCGCTGAACAGGTCAGCCATGATGTCGATCATCATATCGGCGGTGAGCGGCTGTCCCTTCTCGATGCGCTGATGCGTTTCCAGTTCGAAGCGCGCGAGTGTGGGCATGATGAAGAAATACCGGTGGAAGTTATCCATCGCCTCTTCAAGCAGCGCGGTCTGGAAGTGTTTATCAGTATTGGTCTTGAGCAGATGCGCGCGCGTCAGGGCTTGATGAAAATTGGATGCGGTCTCTGCCACGATGGACGGATAGGTATAGTAGACCATGGGCTGGGCGCGGCTGGAGTAATAGGCATGTATCGAGTGACCGAGTTCATGCGCGAGCGTGCTCATGCTGCCGATGTCGTCGGTGTAACTCATCATAATGAAGGGATGCGTCCCAGCCGGGACGCGTGTGGAGAAGGCGCCCTGGCGTTTGCCCGCGTTCGGTGACCAGTCCACCCAGCGATCCTTGAGGCAGCCCTTGCGCATGATGTCCACATATTCCTTGCCCATCGGTTCGAGACCGTCGCTGATCCAATCCACTGCCTTCTCGAACGGGACTTTATGTTTCTTCGTGGTGAGCGGCGCCCAGACATCATATGGGTTGAGGGTCTTCACGCCCAGCGCCTTGCGGCGGATCTGCCAATACTTGTGCCATGTCGGCAGGTTTTTCTTGAAGATGCCGATCAGGTTGTGGAACATCTCCACGGGGACATCGCCATTGAAGAGCGTGGACTCAAGCGAGGAATTGAATCCGCGCACCTTCATGTTGAAGACGTTCTGCTTGATGGACGCGGTCAGATTGCTGGCGAGCGTGTTCTTGAATTCGAGATATTTGTCGGTATAGTTTTCCCACGCGGATTGCCGCGCCGGGCGGTCTGACTCGTTGAGGATGGCGTCGAGCGTGCTTTGGGTCAGAGCCACCTTTTTGCCTTTGCTGTTCGTCGCAGGCGGGAATTTGAAATCGGCATTTGCCATCAGGTGCGCCGTGGTGCGGACCGTGCCGAACGGGTCACGCATCATCCCAAGCAGTTCCTCCACCTCGGCACTGCGGACATGCGATTGCCTGCGGAAGAGGTCATTGACATAATGCTCGTACAACTTCATGCGCGGGTCGAACTTGATCCACTTGCGCAGATTCGCTTCCCCCATTGCCAGCAGTTCCGGGTCCACGAAGGAGGTGGCGGCTCCGACTTGTGAAAGCGCCGACATGGCTTTTCCGCTCATCGCCGCGCCGACCTGGTCTGCGGTATCCACTGCGCTGGACATGGTCGCATACACCTGGATCTTCGCGGCGCGTTGGGCGATCTGCTCCATCACGTCCATCGCTTTGATGAACGTATCGATGCTGTCACCGAGATGACCTTGATACTGCTTGACCGATGGCAGGCTTTCGAGCAGGCTCTTGATCTCCTTGTCGAAGGCGGCGGGGCTCGAGAAAACGCTCTCAGCGTTCCAGGTCTGGTTCTTCTTTACTTTTGCGCGGGGGAGTGCGGTGGGCATGCTGGGTTCCTTTCGGGGGTGAGTTCAACGATTAGTAGATCACGAAATCATAGTCACGACTTCAGTCGTTTGAGTAAAGAGCGACTGTTGGAATTTTCCAAATTATTCTAGCAAAACGAGGCGCATTTTCTGCCATGCCCGCACGGACGTAAACGTCCATGCTACGATTACCAAGCCGACTGGAAGTCGGCTAGTCCGCTTATGAAATTTAAGT
>CAYJPO010000137.1:0-8524 GCA_964372045.1 uncultured Anaerolinea sp. | reverse complement strand
TTATTCAGGCTGTTCCTTTTCTTTCTTCTTTTCTTTCTTCTTTTCTTTTTTCTGTTTTTCTCCCCAGGCATAAATACTCTCAACAGGGATCTTTAACGTGTAGTTCTTCTTTTTAATGATGGATGATTTTGCGTCTACCAATACAACGCAATCACCCTCCAATTCTTCAAAAGTTCCTTCCACAATGATCCCGGCAAGTACCAGGGAAATTTGATCCCCTTTATTGAGATTTCGAAAATGGTCCAGTGTTGTAGTCATGAATTAGTCCTTTCAGTGTAGATATTTTACATTGATTCCAGGGATCTTTTAAAATGTTAACAAAACTTCCGCTGATTACAAATTACCGCTTCTACCATCCTACCCTGTCAGCTTTCCTGCCCTGGCATCGGCGCAGGACTGAATGAACTCATAGCTCATGGGGTTGATCACACCGAAGCGCTGAATCTGATGCAGCGCAGGATCCACAAAGGGTGGCTGACCCGTTATCAGGTCCGCGATGAGGCGGGCGATGCCGCCAGACATGGCAATGCCTGCTCCGGCGCACCCTGTGGCGGCGATGAATCCGCTCAAGCCCGGGTATTCCCCCAAAACAAAATTTCCATCGGGTGTGTAGTTCGACAAGCCGCGCACATAGCTTGAAATTTGGATCTGCCCGATGAGCGGAATATACAAGCTCATATCGGGCGCGCCTTCCATGAGCGTTTGCCAGCCTTGCGAATCCTGTTTGAAAGTAAAACCTTCCATCGTGTCGGGCAAATCAAAAGGATGAACCGAAGCCGACTCTCGTTCCCGAAAGCCGAAGAGCAGGCGATTGCCTTCAGGGCGGGCGTAGGCGCGCACATCGGGCAAAATCACAAAAGGCTGCTCCGGCGAAAATTGCGGATTCGGTTCAGTGATCCAATAATGACTGCGGATGGGCGCCATCGGCAGCCCAATGCCAATCTCATGCGCAAGCAGACCCGCCCACACGCCCGCCGCATCTACTACGACATTGGCAAGAATCTTCTCACTGGCAGTTTTCACGCCTACGATTTGATCGCCCCTCTTGATGATCTCGGTTACTTGCGCGTTCTCACGAACATGAACGCCAAGGATATGCGCCGCTTTGATATATCCGCTGGCGAGAGTGTAGCCGTCCACATAGCCGTCTTCAGGCATGAAGACTACACTGGTGTCGCGCGGAAGGTGCATCCATGGCAGCATATGAGCGGCGCTGGTGGTGTCGAGCCATTCCACTTTGATACCACCCTGTGCAGAAATGGCGGCGAGTTCACGCAATCCCTTTTGATGTTCGGGGGAAATGGCGGCATACAGGCAGCCGGTTTGATGAACATGCAAGGAATTGCGGGTGACAGACTCAACTTCCCGAATGGCTTGGTAGGTCTCCAAAACCATCGGGATCAAGGCGGGCTTGAAACGTCCACGTGTAAGCAGACCTGCCGCAAGGCTGGAGTTACCATGCGCGATGCTATTGCGTTCGAGCAGCAAAATATTATCTACGCCGCGCTTCGCCAAATAAAAGGCGACGGCTCCCCCAAGAACTCCGCCGCCAATGATCACCACATCGTATGATTTCATAAATGCCCTTTATCCACGCAGCTTACGAAGAAACACGAAGTTTTTTTCTCTTCGTGAAATTAGACCTGACAGGTTTTCCCATGTCGTTTGTCGATTTAAGCTCCGTGAATCAAAGTCGAGTTGGTTGATTAATGATTTACAGAAATCTGCCAGGCCTTTTTTATTTACGGTCTTTCGCCGTTTGCAAGCCGGTCCTCGATCTCATCGAGAACAATGGGCAAGTCCCAAATGCCTTCGATGACGTAATGAGCGCCAGCGCGATACAACTGCTCTTCCACTTTTTCGAGCGCAGTAACCTGCTCGTCATCGGAAAGATGATTGAACTCTTCTTCGGTCAATCCCATCAGGTTGCCCGTTTGCGAGAGACCTATCGTCCATGCGCCTGCGTTCAGCCCTTCTTCGATGTCAATGAGTGTATCCCCCACTTTCACGACAGCCTCCACAGGGAAGACGTTCAAGTTCATCATGTTCTGATACACCATCCACGGGAAAGGTCTGCCATTGGGGACTTCGTCAGGACAGACCGTGGAGTCGGGGGCGTAACCTTTTGCTTCGGCAACAGGCATCAGTTCATCCATCATCGAGCGAATGTATCCCGTGGTTGACCCGATCTTGATTCCGCGCTCTCGGATCTCTTCAATGGCTTCCAAACAACCGGGGATGGGTTCGGCAAAATCTTTCACCACCGCAGTTTGCATCGGCACGAAAGATTCAAAGAGGCTGTCCACATCGGTATCGGAGGCTGGAACGCCGTGCTTGGCTTCCCATGCCGCCGCCACAGAGGGACGCGCAAGAATTGTGCGCAGGTGATCTTTCTTCATCAAGCCCATGCCAGAGCGCGCATCTGCGGCGGTGATAATCACGCCGCGTTCTGCGAACAAACGCAGGAAAACCGCAGTCGGCGCGAACGAGCCGAAGTCTACAGTGGTGCCTGCCCAATCCAAAATGACGGCTTGCACATTGCCGCGATACGTGCGGTGATAGGTATACATGGTTACTCCGTAAGTTTAATTTCCATCTTTTTCAAGACAGATGCAATCGCAGACATCAAGCCTTTCACATCCGATGCGCCCAGCCGCCCCACATGCCCAATGCGGAAACAATCGGCATGGCTGAGTTTACCGGGGTAGATCAAAAATCCCTTGGCGCTTAACAATTCGTAGAACTTGTGAAAGTCAAAGTTCGGGTGTGAAGGGTAATAAAACGATGTAATGATATATCCGCGCCGCCCGGCATGTAAGTAAGGCTTAAAACCCATCGCCTCCATTGCCGAAAGCGTGATGACATAGTTGCGCTTGTAGCGTTCACCGCGCGCGCTCACACCGCCTTCCTTTTCCAATTCAAGCAGCGCCTGCCGAAAGGCAAGAATGGCATGAATGGGCGGCGTGAAACGGAATTGTCCATCGCCCTCCAAACCTTTCCATTGCGCGTACAAGTCAAGGCTCAGTGTGCGGGCATAGCCTTCCGTCGCTTTGAGCGTTTCGACTTTCGCGAGGATGAATGAAAAGCCGGGCACACCTTCAATGCATTTATTCGAAGACGAGATGAGATAGTCGATCTTACAGGCGTGTAAGTTAATGGGATACGCGCCGAAACTGCTCATCGCATCCACAAAATAGATTTTGTTGAACTCTTCGGCGATCTTGCCATATTCTTCGATGGGATTGATGATGCCGGTCGTCGTCTCACAATGGACAACCGCTACATGCGTGATGGCAGGGTCAGACTCCAACGCCTCTCTCAAGGACTTTGGGTCTGGTATGTCATCTTCGGCAGTTCTCAAGGCGACGGTTTGGATGCGGTGAATATTCGCGATCTTCAACATCCGCTCGCCGTATGCGCCATTGATGAGAAGCAGCAACTTGCCGTCCTGTGGAATCGTGGACGAAAGGATCGACTCCACGCCGAAGGTTCCGCTGCCCTGCATAATGACAGATGTATATTCTTCATGTCCATCACCCAAGCCAACCAACCGCGAGCGCACATCCTTCACGATCTCAATAAATTCTGTGTCGCGCGAGCCGAGGTCACGCAGCATGGCTTGTTTGGTGGATCCGCTCGTATTGAGCGGTCCGGGCGTGAATAGTGCTTTATCGCGCCATGAAGGAATATCCGAACCCAAGACATCCAAGCCTAAGAACATAGACATGATTGCTCCTACAAAATCCAGCAGGCATCCACTGGGAAGTTAACTTGAAATTGCTCACCTACTACCGGCATGTTCAACTTACGCTCGTTGAAGACATCCAATGAAATGGGATGTCCCTCCACATCCACGCGGATGCGGACGATGGAGCCGAGATAGGTGATCGAATCCACTTTGCCGCTCAGGTTGTTCGCGCCATCGAGATGACCGGGATTCAATTCCTCAGGTCGCACGGCGAGGCGCAGCGGCTTGTTATCCAAAATTTCATACTTGGTCGTGCGCACCACCTGCCCGCCGATTTTGACGATGCCTTCTTCCGGCTCATGCGCTTCGACAGGCATCAAGTTGATCTGTCCGACGAACTTGGCGACAAACTCAGTGGCAGGGAAGTTATAGATTTCGCTGGGCGTGCCCACCTGCTCCATCTTGCCCTGGCTCATCACCACGATACGGTCTGAAAGCGAGAGCGCCTCTTCCTGGTCGTGCGTAACGTAAATAGTGGTGATTCCCAACGTCTGTTGAATGCGGCGAATCTCCATGCGGAGTTCGACGCGGATCTTGGCATCTAGCGCCGAAAGCGGCTCATCGAGCAGCAAAACTTGGGGTTGAAATGCCAAGGCTCGGGCGAGTGCAACGCGTTGTTGCTGTCCGCCAGATAACTGAAACGGGTAGCGCTTCCCAAAATCTTCGAGATGTATGAGCGCGAGCATTTCTTCCACACGACTGGCAATAGCCATCTTTGTCTCTCCAGCGATCTTCAACCCGTACCCGATGTTTTCTGCCACGGTCATGTTCGGAAACAAGGCATAGGATTGAAAGACCATGCCCACGTTGCGTTTGTTGGGTGGAAGATACGTGAGGTCGTTACTGTTGATGGTGATGTAGCCTGAAGTGGGAACTTCAAACCCGGCGATCATGCGCAGCGTAGTGGTCTTACCGCAACCGCTCGGTCCGAGGAAGGAGATGAATTCTCCCTGTTCGACGCTCAAGTTGAAATTTTCTACGGCGACGGATGTGCCGAAGGCTTTGTGAATGTTGGTCAGTTCTAGATAGCTCATAATTCCTCGAAGATTAGCGTCCGGTCAATTGACGTTGGGTTGAACTGCCTTGACTAAAATATTGGATCAAGCCCAGGCTCACCCAAGTGAGTGCGTAACTGATGATCGCAAGCGCAGCGGGCTCGAAGGCTTTATCGCGTCCGACCGCAGCCATGTAGGGTCCTAGCGCCGGACGGAGCAGGAAGTCGCCCAAGATGAGTTCGCCGATGACAGTCGCAAAGCAGATCAGTGATCCGCTTAGGATGGCGATGCGAAGATTGGGGAAAATAACATTGAACAGAATCGGCGCCCAACTTGCACCCATACTTTGCGCCGCTTCGGTCAGAGTGCGGACGTCAATGGTACGCATTCCCACATCAATGGCACGGTACATGTAGGGCATCGAAAGGATGATATACCCGCCCACCATCAAAATATCGGTGGTAAATGTATTGAAGGTCATACGGAAGGGCGGTCGACCAAAGGTGGTGTTGATGCCATACACATACACGATGACGGGGATCACAAATGGCAAAATGGTGATGATCTCCACAACCGGGCGGGCTTTGGGCATTTTGAGGTACAGCCAGTACACCGTTGGCACGAAGATCAAAACGCTGATCGTGACAGAAATAATTCCCATGATGATCGAGTATTGAAAACTACTCAGAAACTGCGGGTCAGATAAAACGATGGAATATGCCAGCAGGCTGATCTCACCTTTTTTCATACGCAATGAAAAATCAAGCGTACCGTAAAGGGGGATGAAAAAATAAAGCAGGGCGAGAATCGCCCAAAAGACAGACCAGAGGTCAAAGCGCGGCTTTTTCATGATTTCAACCACCTGGATGTGCGGCGCTGCAAAACGTTATACGCCAGGATGGTGATTCCCATGATGACGATCATGCCGACAGCCAGAGCGTAGCCTTCGTAGGGATTATTCAACACGTCTCCGCGAATTTGCTGGGCAATGAGAATGGTAATGAGATAGATACTGCCGCCGGTCAAGGCATAGGCGGTGGCATAGGCTCCGAAGGCGCTGCCAAACAAAAGCAGGGTTGCGCCGAGGATGGAAGGTGCGAGGATCGGCAGAGCCACATCCCGCCAGTATTGCCACGAATTCGCCCCGAGGTTTGCCGAGGCTTCGCGCCATTCCTTTTTCAAGCCTTCCAGCGCGGGCGTGATGGTCAGCACCATGAGCGGGAATTGAAAGTAGGTGTACGCCAGCACCAATCCGGTCATGCTGTATAAGTTGAAGCCGTTATCATACGGGTTGAACGGGCAGACTTGCACGCCAGTCGCATCGGGATAACAAATCGATTTGAGGATGGCAGTCACGAAGCCTGTCCGCCCAAGGGTGGCGATGTAGGAAAATGCCAGCGGCACACCGCCAAAATTGGCGGCAAGACCCGAAAAGGTCATCAGGAAGTTCCGCACCCACTTGGGGGTGTTGCCGAGGGTGATGGCATACGCCACGAAAAATCCGAACACGCCCCCCACCAGCGATGTAATGACGCTGACCCGCAAGCTCACGCTATACGCCTTGATAACATAGGGATTTTGCATCACCGCGTAGTTGCTGAGTGTTATGTTCCCATTGAGATCTTGAAATGACTTCAAAAGCAGGTTGGTTGCCGGGAGCAGCAAAAAGAAAAAGATAAAAGCAAAAAAAGGAACCAGCCCGATCCAGTTCGAACGGGACGCTCGCTCCCAAATGCCTTGTTTTACGGGAACATCAGTTTGTGCGATGGTTTGATTCATATTGGAAGGCGTGACCCAGCCAACTCGTTGGCTGGGTCACGTAATAGGGTATTTTTAAATTGGATTACTTGATATCGAGACCGACGACGCTATCCCACTCATTCTTGATGAGTTCGCGGGCAGCGCTGAGCTGGTCGCCACTCGGAACAACTGAGCTGGCAATGATCGCAGGATCGGGGAGTTTCGCCTGGAGTTCGGCAGGAACCACACCGCGTTCGAGCATGTCCGCAAGGCGGGCGGGAGCGCAGTAGCCTTCCATCCAAAGCAAATGACCTTCATCCGAGTAGAGATATTCTTCCCAAAGGCGGGCAGCGGCAGGGTGCGGAGCGTAGGCGCTGATCGCTTGGAGGTAATAGCCGCCCCAGTTGACGGACGCGGGGTACACGATCTCGATGTTGGGGTTGCCGGCAAAGTTATCCTTGTTGGCAGCGGCGAGGTAATTCCACTGGAAGGTGATGGGGGTTTCGCCCTTGGCGATCGGACCGGAGTCAGCGATGAGGGGCAGAAGGTTGCCCATTTCATTCAGTTCCTTGAAGAATTCCAAGCCAGGCTGGATGTTATCGAGGTCGCCGCCGTTGGCAAGAGCCGCAGCATATACAGTTTGGGCAGCTTGATTAGACGCACGCGGGTCACCCGCAATGGCGATCTGACCGTTATATTTCGGGTCGAGCAGATCAGCCCAATCCTGGGGAACATCGGTCACAACATCGGTGTTCACTTCAAAGACCATCACACCATTGTAGTCGGTGAAATAATAGCCTTCAGGATCCTTGTCGCCCATCATGGTGTCCCAGGTTGCCACTTTGTATGGGGACAGCAACCCTTGTTCCTTGGCGAGAGGACCGTAAGCGGGACCAATGTCCAAGACATCAGGAGCCTGAGGACCCTTGGTTTCCTTGTTGTCGATGATCGCCTGGAGTTCGTCCGCAGAACCGCCATCGGGGATGAGGGAGTTGACCTTGATTTCGTACTTGGCAGAGAAGGTATCAATCATCTCACCATAGTTGCACCAGTCGCGGGGCAGGGTGATGACGTTCAGTTCGCCTTCCGCTTTGGCTGCGGCGATCAGGGCATCCATGCCGCCGCCTTCTTCAACAGAGGTCACGGTATTCCAATCCATATTGCTGGTAGAACCAGCGGCTCCCCCGCACGCGCTCAAAACGAGAGTGGCGGCAACCAAAAGCATTAGCGCCTGATAAGTAGTTCTCTTCAAAAACATATAATCTCCTTGTTGGTTTATGAAATACTGCTTCATCTTACAAAGGAGAACTTAATGCATCATTTTTGATTTGCTAAATTTTAGTTAAGAACATAAATGAAAAGTCGCACTAAAGCATTAACAAGACAATAACATTTTGATAACCTTCATAGACAAGGCTATGCCAAAATCGACATGTGGGTAAACCCAATTATTGAATAGGCACAATAATTGGTGTACGCATCCCACTCCTTTCAGTGCAGCAGCGTAGTGATACGTTGCTGCACTAATTGGTTACACACATAACCGGGTTGAAGAATTTACGCCGTTTTTACACCGCCATAATACCTTGATCATCCCCAGGGAGATAATTGACAAGTGGAGTACACCAATGAAAAAAATATTTCCAAAGGGTCTATTGCTGTTTGTTCTGTTCGTCTCAGCCTGTTCACGTCCTGTGCATCAGGATAATTCCATCCAACTCGAATCAACCCTCCCAAGTGTGATTCCAACCGAACCGTCCATAGCTACTTCAACCACTGTCCCCGCTCAAAGCATACTGACGGCTGGCAATCACAACCTCGCCATGACCGTGGACGGATTGGAACGCACTTACATTTTGCATGTCCCGCCCGCCGCAAGCGAACCCCTGCCGCTGATTATCGTCCTGCATGGAACCTACGGCACGGGGCGCAAGATGCAGGCTGGGCTGGGAGTTGACCCCTACGCCGACTCGCGCGGATTTTATGTCGTCTACCCCGATGCCTACCAAAAGCCTGGCGAGCGCGAAACCGCCCGCTGGAA
>CAYJPO010000136.1:0-8713 GCA_964372045.1 uncultured Anaerolinea sp. | reverse complement strand
CACCGACCAAGCCAAAGGTCTCGCCAGAGGCGATGGTCAGGTCAACCCCATCCACGGCATAGACGTGTTTGATGTCGCCCGAGAGCCAGCCGCCCGGCAATCGGAAATGTTTTTTGAGGGAATGAACTTCGATAAGAGCAGTCATAAGTGAATAGTGATCAGTGAACAGATTCAAGTGATGTGTCTACCAAAAAGCAAGAAGCGAGATGCGCTTCACTTACATTCAACAGCATGGGCGTTTTAACCCGGCATTTCTCCATCACGAACTCGCAACGCGGCGCGAATGGACATCCTTGTAATGCGCCGGGATTCGATGGAACTGTACCGGCAATGGCTTGCATCTTTTTGCCGCGTGAGCCGGGTTTGGGAATGGCGTTCATCAAACCGCGCGTATATGGATGCTGCGGATTATTGAAGATGTCGTTCGTCGAGCCGATCTCTGCCACGCGCCCGGCATACAACACGGCGAGGCGGTCGCATGTTTGGGCAACGACACCCAGATTGTGCGTGATGAGAATGACCGAGAAATCGAATTGCGTTTGCAGGTCGCGCAGCAGACGAAGGATCTGTGCCTGAATGGTGACATCCAATGCAGTTGTCGGTTCGTCGGCGATGAGCAAACGCGGCTCGCAAGATAAAGCCATCGCGATCATCACACGCTGCTGCTGCCCGCCCGAAAGTTGATGCGGATATGCCGCCAGCATCCGGTTGACATCCGGCAGCCCAACGGCGGTCAGCATGTGCGCGGCGCGTTCATTGGCAGCCTTGCTGTTCATGCCCTTATGTTGACGCAGCACACGTTCCATTTGCGAGCCGATGGTGAAAACCGGGTTGAGCGACGAGGATGGGTCCTGGAAGATCATGGCGATGTCGCCGCCGCGGATCGTTTCCATTTCTTTATCAGGGATGGCAAGAAGATTTTTGTCCCAGAAAACAATTTCACCGTTCGTGATGCGTGCCGAACGCGGAAGCAGCCGCAGGATCGAAAGCCCGGTGACGGTCTTGCCGCAGCCGGTTTCGCCGACCAAGCCGAATATCTCACGCGTGCGCACGTCAAATGAAATGCCATTCAACGCCTTGAGCGTGCCGCGCTCGGTCTTGAATTCAAGAGAGAGGTCTTTGACTTCGAGGAGTGTGGTCATTTGTACTGCCTCGGGTCAAAGATGTCGCGCAGGGTGTCGCCCAATAAATTGAATGCCAGCACTGCAACAAAGATCGCCATGCCAGGGAAGGTCGCGATCCACCACTGATCGAGGATGTACGTCCTGCCGTCGCTGACCATCAAGCCCCAATCGGGGGCGGGCGGCTGGGTGCCAAGCCCGAGAAACGCGAGCCCGCCCATCGCAAGGATGACCGTGCCCATGTCCACGGTAGCTTGCACGAGGATGGGGGAGATGGTGTTCGGCAGAATGTGTCGGAAGATAATGACCGCATCAGACACACCGATAGCTTGAGCCGCCTCTACAAAATATCTCTCCCTCAAACCGACTGCCACCCCGCGCGCAATGCGCGTGTACCAGGGCCACCACGAAACGACCAGCGCGATGGCAGCTTTATCCAGTCCACGCCCGAGAGCTGAGGCGATTGCCATAGCCAATAGCAGCGAAGGGAATGCCAGGAACAAATCCGTGACGCGCATGATGACTTCATCGAGCCAGCCGCCTTTGTATCCAGCCAATGCTCCCAGCGGAGCGCCGAGCAATACAGCGAACACCACCACTCCGATGGGAACGATCAACGCCGAACGCGACCCCATGATGATGCGGCTGAGAATATCGCGCCCGAGTTTGTCTGTGCCAAATAAATGCTCAGCAGAGGGAGCCATGAGCGTATTGGGCGCATTGGTCTTGCCCTTGCCCTCTTCGGGATATGGCGCCACCTGATCGGCGAAGACCGCCATGAACAGCACAAGGATGATGATGAGCGTGCCGATCAGAGAAAGCGGGTCGCGCAAAATGACAGACAGCACATGCCGCGCTGTGCGTGTGGAGTCTATAGGTGGGGTGGGGGTGGCAGCTGTGGTCATGGCTTTTGGCGGTCGGCGGTCAATGGTCTATCGTCCATCATCTCAAACTGATGCGCGGATCAATCCACGCTTGAAGGGTATCAACGAGCAGGTTGATCAGCACATAACTTGTCGCACCGAAGAGCGTCATACCCATGATGGCGGGGTAATCCAAATTTAACAACGAGCGGACGGTGAACAACCCCAGCCCGGGCCAGTTGAATAACACTTCAACAAAGAAAGTGCCGGTCAATGCAAAAGCAAAGGTCAAGCCGATCACGGTCAGCGTGGGGCTGATGGCGTTCTTAAGTGCGTAAAAATAAACGATGAAATACTGGCGGATGCCATATGCCTTTGCCGTGCGGATGTAATCCTGCTCCAACACTTCGAGCATGGCGGCGCGGGTCATGCGGGCAATGAGTCCGATGGGGTAGGCGGCAAGGGTAAAGGCTGGAAGGATCAGGTGTAGAAAAGCATCCTTAAGGGTGACCCAGTTCGAGGTCAGGAGGGAATCGAGCAAAATGAAGTTGGTGATCTCGGTCAGCGGATGTGAGAATCGCAGGTCATTATCCACCCGCCCGGCGAGCGGAAGCAATTCAAGGTTGCGGAAAAAGACGATCTGAAGAATGAGTCCAAGAAAAAAAGCGGGCATCGAAACGCCCACAATGGAAATAATGCGCACCATCCAATCGAATGGTTTGCCCTGCCAGCGCGCGCTCAGTACGCCGAGTGGCACACCCAAAAGGACGGCAAAGAACATGCCGGAGAAAAGTAATTCCAGTGTGGCAGGGATGCGTCCCGCAAGTTCCTCCGTGATCGGGCGCTTGGTGGAAATGGAGTTGCCAAGATCACCGCGCAAAAGCTCTTGCATGTAAACCGCATATTGAACCGGAAGTGGTTTATCGAGACCGAGTTGCCTGGTCACACGTTCGATATCTTCCTGCCGCGCTTTGGGACCGATGTACAGCGCCGCCGGGTTGGCGGGCACGACGCGCGCAATGAAGAACGTGATGATCGAAACACCGATCAAAACGAAGAGGGATGTACCCAAACGACGGAGGAGAAATTCGAGTTTTTGCATGAGGTGATCGTTTCAATATACCGTAGGGGCGACCCATTCCCATCGTCGAGAACCTCTTTACGCTGCGGGCGGGTCGCCCTTTATTCTAAAACGCCTTGGCAATAACAGGGCGACCCGTCGATGCAAATAAGGTTCTATTCGGCTTTGACGGGTCGCCCCAACGGAAATAGTTGATTACACCCTGATTAGTTCGCCGGGCGCAGGTCGTAGAACCAGAAGCGCACATCCGGGTAGTTCAAATTGTATTGGAAGCCGCTCACATGGTTCGGAATGACGAAGACAACCATGGTATCGAAGAGGAAGGCGGCGGGCGCTTCGTCCACGAGCAGGGTCTGGGCTTCGGCATACTTGGCGCGCGAGGCTTCGACATCCGTGCCGCTCAGCGTGCTGGCTTCATCCATGAGGGCATTGTAGTCTTCGTTCATCCAGTAAGATAGGTTGAACTTGGTGGCGTTGAGGTTTCCAGGGTTCTCGGGGTTGCCGTAGAACATACTCCACATATTGTCGGCACCTGCGTCCGAATAGGTGGGCCAGTAGAGGAGCAGGAAGATATCCTGCGCGTTGGCGGGGTCGCTCTTGGCGAGTTCCCATTGCTGGGTGAACTCGAGCGCCTCGATCGTGACGTCCACGCCGATCTGCGCGAAGGAGTCCTTGATGAGCGGGGCAAAGGCTTCTTCGATGGAGTTCTCAGAGGCGTAGGTCAGTTTAAGGCTGAACCCGCCGCCTTCGTAACCGGCTTCTGTCAACATAGCCTTGGCTTTTTCAATGTCGTAGGTGTACTGCGGTACATCTTCAGAGTAAGGGAACACACCCGCAGGTACAGGACCGCGAGACTGTGTGCCGCGTCCGCTCGCGCCGATGGCGATGATGTCTTCATACGGCATGGCATACGAAAGAGCCTGACGGACTTTCGGGTCATTCAACGGTTCACGCAGGGTATTGAAGAAGGCAGTGTAGTTGAATAGCGCAGGCTCCAGTGATGTGAAGTAATCGGGATTCGATTCGAATGAACCGAATGAATCAGCGGGAATCGAGGTCACCAGATCCACCTCGCCGCCTTCGAGCAATTGCTGGCGGGTGGTGGCTTCGGGCACAAAGGTCACCAACACCTTTTCATATTGACCGTCTTCCCATCCGCCCCAATAGTCGATGAACTGGGTCAACACCAATTCCTGGTCGGGCGTATAAGATTCGATCATGTACGGACCGGTTCCCGCAGAAACGCCGGAGGTCCAGAAGTTCTCATCCGCCGCGGCGGCATCCAGCGCTTTGGGGCTGATGATGTATGCAGCGTACTCCGAGCCGAGGATCAATTCCAACGGCTGAGCCCACGCAAGCGTGAACTTAACGGTCAGGTCATCCACAGCCTCCACAGTTGAAAGCGGCAGCCAGATGAACGATGCGCCGGCGGTTTCCTTGGCAAGCATAATGGATTTGACCACTGCGTCGGCGTTCATCGTCTCACCGTCGTGGAATTTCACATTCGGGCGCAATTTGAACGTCCATACGAGGCCGTCGTCACTCTTTTCCCAACTTTCAGCAAGTAACGGGGTGAACGGCTCGGCACTGCCGGGCGGGTTGACGCGCACCAACTGCTCGTACATATTCGCCATATATGCCGCTTCAGTTGAGAACGAAGCGATGGGGTCCCAGGTGGTGATGTTCGCCGCGCTGGCGTACTTCAACACAACCGGACCCGCAGGCGCTTCTTCAGTAGCGGCAGGCGCCTCAGTGACAGCGGATTCATCAGCGGGCGCATCGGTTTCAGCGGGTGCGCCCCCGCCACATGCGCTCAACATCAGCGACAGCGCAACAAGCAAGGAAAGGAACAAGGTCATTCGTTTCATGGATTCTCCTCTTTAATCTTTGGTGATATATGATGCTATCATGACCGATTTGCAAAAAGTTTGCAAATCGGGATTTTTGAAGGCTATAATTCAGCAATCTGACAAGGGATGCTAGTTCATGGACCCTGCTTTATCCTCCATCAACTACGGTCCATCGTCCAAAAATTATGAAGTCTTCCATCCTTCTCCGCACGAAATTCCTCATTCCGCGCCCGCGCCCTGAACTCTTCCCGCGCCCGCGTTTGGTGGATTGGCTGGATGCAACCTCTGACAAACGCCTGACCTTGATCTCTGCCCCGGCAGGATACGGCAAAACGACCCTGCTTGCCGACTTCATCCACGCCTCCGACTCCGCCTTTGCCTGGTTCACCCTGGACGCAGGGGATTCCGACCCGACCGTTTTTCTCACCTACTTAATAGAAGCCTTGCGCAGTATGAAGCGCACCCCCGAGCCGCTCAACCGCGCCATCGGTCAGACCGCCCAATCTCTGCTCGATAGCGCCGAAGCGACCATCTCTCCCCAGCGCGTGTTGACCGTGCTCGTCAACGAACTCGCCGAACAGATCCAAACGCCCTGGCTGATCGTGCTGGAAGATTATCACTACGTCACCAGCCCCGTCGTCCATCAACTCGTGGACTTTCTGCTCGAGAATGCTCCTGATGAGTTGCGCATAATCATCTCCACCCGCACCGACCCGCCGCTGGCATTGGCACGTTTGCGGGCGAGAGGTCAACTGGCGGAGTTGCGTGCTTCGTCCCTGCGTTTCCGTGATGACGAAGTCTCGGGTTGGATGCAGTCAAACCTGCCCGAAATTTCTTCTGAAAATCTCAACCTGTTAAGTGAAAAGACCGAAGGCTGGGTGGCTGCCTTGCAGATCATCCGTTCCTCGCTCAACGGACGCGACGCACAGGATGTCAACGCCATGCTCTCCGGTTTGAGCGGCACACAACAATTCATCTTTGAGTATCTGGCAGAAGAGGTCTTCAAACGCCTGCCCGAAGACCTGCAACAATTCCTGCAATGCACATCCATCCTCAGTCAAATGGATGCGTCTGCTTGCAATGCGGTTGCGGGGGTGAAGAATGCCCAATCCATTTTGGAGGCGTTGGAAAAGCAGAACCTTTTCCTTGCCAGCCTCGACCCGCAGCGCCGTTGGTATCGCTATCATTATTTATTCCGCGAGTTTCTTGTCAACCGCCTCGGGCGGGAGGGGACAGAGTCAATTGTCAGCGTGGAAAAAAGCGCGGGAGCACACTATGAGTCACAGGGCGAGTTGGAGGCGTCGCTTTCGCATTATCTCAACGCCCGAGATTTTGGATCCGCCGCGAGAGTTGTGTCCATCTTCGCCGCCGATTACGTCGAGCGCGGACGTGTGGAAGTTTTACACCGTTATCTCAGTGCCTTGCCGGATGATGTGATGAAAGCCAACCCCGAATTGATCCTGCAGCACGGCAACACGCACTGGCGTCTGGGGCAGACGGGTGCAGCCATCGCTGCATTTGAAGATGCCCGTTCATCGTTTGCGGCGCAAAGGAATTCAAGCGGGGTATGCCGCGCGCTCACGCGGCTTGCCGAAGTGAACCGCGCCCAGGGCAATTATCGTCAGGCAGAGACGTTATCTAAGGAAGCATTGTCGTTTGCCGACGAAGACCACGCCGCACGCGCTGAAGCCCTCATGTCGCTGGCGAAGAGCGCGGGATTTTTAACAGGCATGGACAATGGACGTCAACTCGCTGAAGAAGCCGTGGAGGAAGCGCGGCTGGCGGAGAAACACATCAGCGCACTGGCGCGCGCCAACTTTTTGCAATCTCTCGGTCAAATCTGCTGGTGGCACGGCGACCCGCAAGCGACAGTGCGTTACTGCCAGGAAGCCTTGCAGATCGCGCCTGAAGAATTTTCACCCATCGGCGCGCAAGCCTATATCTCATTGGTCACACCGTACTTGTATTGGCGCGAGTTCGATAAAGCTTTGCAATATGCCGAGCGTGGATTGCAGATCGCGCAGACGCTTCACTTGAAAGAATTGTTACCGAGTGCATATACGGCATTGGGTAACGCGCTTACACGTTTGGGAGAGACCGCTCGCGCCGAAGCGAGTCTGCGGCAGGGGATGGAGATCGGTCAGCAGTTGGGCTTGGCTTCATATGAGCAGTTGATGGCTACGGGGTACCTCGCCTACAATCTCTGCGGACAAGGTCGTGTGGAGGAAGCCCGTCAATTGGCGGAAGGCGCGTTGTGGTCGTACACGGGCAATCCCGATACCTATGAGGCGTATGTTTGCCGAAGTGTGCTGGCAGATGTGGCGCTGGAGAATCGTAAACTGGAGAAAGCCGAACGGCTGTATGCTGAATTGATCGAAGTCGGTGAACGCAGGCAGTTCCGCATTCCACTGGCAATGGTGTATTTTGGCTTGGCATACATCCATCTCGAAACCCAACGCGCCGATAGCGGTTTGGCGTATGCTCGCAAGGCGTTACGTCTCATCGAAGCCTCGCGTACGTTCCAACTTTTTCTCGATCAGGGCATCCGCTCGCAAGTTGTGAGTGAAGCGTTGATCCGTGCTGGTGAGAAGAGCCCGTTTTTGGAACGGGTGCTGGAAAACCTGCCGGAGAAACCAACTCAACTTGCAGTGCAAGAAAGGCATTCCATCCGAGTGCAGTGTTTTGGAAACTTCCGCGTGTGGTTGAATGGGGAAGAGGTTTCGCAGGAGCGCTGGGTCTCTGCCAAGGCGCGTGACCTGCTGGCGTACTTCGTCACCATGCGCGGCGAGAAAAGCCCGGCGGATAAAGTCTTCGACGCCATTTGGGGTGAAAAGGAACGGACGAGTCGCACCGCTTTTCATACCGCCCTCTCCCGTCTCCGCAACGCACTCAAGTCTGGGGACAACAGCCCTAGGTTTATCCTCGTTGAAGTTGGTGAATACTGGCTCGACTCTGCCCGCTTCAGCATTGACGTGGACGAGTTCAACCTGTCCATTGCCAAGGCGCGTTCTGCTACAAACCAAGAATCCGCCGCCGAATGGTACGAGCGGGCAGTGGCGTTGTATCAGGGCGAATACCTGCAAAACCTTTATTACGAATGGGTCTTCTCAGAACGCCGCAGACTGGCGCAATCGTATCTGAACGCCTTGCAAGAACTCGCGGTATATTACCTGGCAACCCACACGCCCAAACAAGCCATTGCCTGCGCCGAAAAAGCCATCGCGCTTGACTCGCTCAACGAAGACCTATACTGCCTATGCATGCGAGCTCACGCCGAATTGGGCGATCGCGCCAGCGTGGCAAAAGTCTACGCCGAGTTAAAGTCCCACCTGCAGATGGAGTTGAATGCCAAGCCCATGTCTGAAACGGTAAGGCTTTATGGGGAGTTGGTGAATGAAAGGTAATTGTCTCCTAAAAGAAATTCGTCCTGCCCGCGAATGGACAGGACGATTGCGTTAAGCCAATCCTGCCGCAACAGCAGGAGAAAATTTATACCCGTATACCAGGTTTGTACCGCGCAGCGATGATTGTGGTGATGCTGTAGATTCCTTATTTTTCTGACTTTAAGATATTGTTTCGTTGTCTGCCTCTTTGAACGCGGCTTGAATTGCCTTTCGACTGATTGCCAGATACGCGGTGGACAACATATTTTGCAACCCATTCTCAGGGACAAAAATCGGCTCGCCCAATCTTTTCAACAGCGGCATCTCGATGATAGGCGAGCGAATGGACACAGCCAACCCTTCCAGCGGGCGGTTTCGCGCTCGCCAGGCTTTTGGTAGGCATCGGGGTAGACGA
>CAYJPO010000135.1:0-8856 GCA_964372045.1 uncultured Anaerolinea sp. | reverse complement strand
CAGAAGGAACTCTGGTTGTTGCTCCTTCAATCAAGTATTTAGAAAAAGCCTACGATGTTGCGAAGTACGGTGAAATTTCCGAAAAGCCGTATTTGGAAGTGACGACTTCTGGCAATGTGGTGAGTATCCATTTCCAATCCGCGCCATATGCTTTGAAGAAGAGCAGTTGGCAGGTTGAAGGTTCGAAGGTTGAAAAGCTGGCAATTGATACACTTGCGGAATACTTCCCCAATCTAAAATCTTCAATCGTAAATCGTAAATTGATTTCGCCTCTTGACCTCGAACAAACCTACGGTCTCACCGAAGGTGACCTCAACCACGGTCAACTCATGCTCGATCAATTCCTGTTCATGCGACCGATCCCAGGCTGGTCGAATCACAAGACACCCATTGATAACCTCTACCTCTGCGGAAGCGGAGTCCACGGCGGGGGCGGAGTCAGCGGCGCAGCGGGACGAAACGCGGTAAAGTCATTGAAATAAACAAAAAACATCCGGCACTTCGTTGTGCCGGATGTTTTGATTCAGCCAGTACCCTATTCACTTGTTACGAATGGACTGAGCATATTGTTCAGGAGCTTTGCCAACAAGTTTCTTGAAATCGTTCACAAAGTGCGATTGATGGCTGTACCCCAAATCTGCGGCGACCAATGCCCAATTGGGATCTTCCAGTTGCGCTGCCAATTCCACGGCTTCAAGCAGACGATAGCGCATCAACACCCACTTTAACCCGACCCCGACATACTTCTTGAAAAGATACTGAACCGTCCGCTCGCTGACGGAGAATCGCTCTGTAACCATTTCCACGGTGCGCAGGTCTTTATCCGTGTTGACCGCTTCGAGGATCGACGTGATGAGCGTGAGATTCTGGTCAATGCGCGGCTTTTTGGATAAGAGCAACTCCTCCACCTTGGTGACCATGGCTTCGTCATTTTCTTGATTGAACAGCGCATACCGATAATCTTCGTCCGCTTCGGGAAAGACCGTGACCGTATCAATCTCCTGATCGGTGATGGCAGCAATGTTTTTCTTCCAGAATGGGTAGAACCCGCCCGGCTTGAACATCGTCCCGATGATGGAACCGGTATCCTTCACTTCATAGGTATACATCCCGGCGGTGATACCAGTGATCCAGCTCCGCTCCACGGTAAAGGCGAAATTAATACTGGAATGTGGCAGCACTTCAGAGATATATGGAGGCTGTCCACGCAGATCCCAGTGAATGGTCCAATGATGTTCGACAAAGGGAGCCAGTTCGGACGAGGGCAGGTATCGGCCAAGTTCGAAGCGTGTCGCAGCGTGGATCGGGTCAAGGATTCCCTTATGTCGACTCGATTTTTTCTGATAACTTTTTGCGGTTTTTTGCAATACAGTTTTCATAACAGAAACTATTATATCCATTCAGGAGTAACTAATATGGAAAAATCATTTTCAACTCAAAAACACATTACGATCAGCGCCCCAACCGATATGGTTTGGGAAGCGCTTGCTTCCCCGAAGATCATCAAACAGTACATGTTCGGCACGGAAGTTGTTTCGACCTGGCATAAGGGTGATTCGGTTATTTATAAAGGCGAGTGGGATGGACAACCGTTCGAGGACAGGGGCACCATTCTTGAAATTTTGCCTGGGAAGATCCTCAAACTATCTTTTTTCAGTGCTTCCAGCAGACTTGAAGACCGCCCCGAAAACCGCAGCTTGATCACCTATGAAATTATCCCGGAAGCTGATGGGCGCACTACGCTTTCCGTAACCCAGGAGAATAATCCTTCCCAGTCGGCGGCCGATTTCGCCGGGGAAAACTGGGAAATGACACTGTATCAGATCAAGCATCTATTGGAGAATTAATAGATATGGGTCCGACTTACTACAACACATTGATTGAGATTGCTGAGGATTGTCCTGTTACAGCCGCTGAGGTTCCCCCGACCAAGGGTGGGAAGAAAACAAAAGCGAATCTAGAATATGAACTGATCGCAGGGCAGCCTTATCACTACACTGGCGAAGATATCGCTTTTCTCGTCCACGCCATGTACAACGAGATCCCAAAAGGACAGTGGGATGCGGAACGAGTCAAATTCTTTTCCAAAGGGCAGCCCTGTCTGCGGACATCTGCTTTGAGCAAACGCTATGGCTGGGGAACCCATCACGATGAGAAAGGAAAGATCGCCCTCATCCCAATGGACTCGAACGAATATAAGAAGTTAATAAAAAGTTCCAGTCTCAAGCATCTCAAGGCGATGCGATCCAAGAAAAATTGAATCTGAAGATAGGCAAGCTTATATGGAAATAAATACAGCAAAAAAACTTGATGTTCTTTCGATCTTTAGAACCTCCATCGGACATTTTACGCCATGGCTGGCTGCCGTACTTTTCATAACCTGGTCGGGCTACCCTGGGGTGGTTTGCATCACGCCAATGGCATGGCTGCTTGCAATCAGCACTGGGAGCATGCATTCAGGACGCTCGAAGAGCCGGAAATCCTCTACTCGCGTGTTGGAAGCGGCGCTGGCAGGCGGCATCCTTGGGCTGTTGCAGGGAGTCCTATTTATCATTATCACCCCGGTTATGGGACCCACCAAACCAGAGGAAGAGGCAAATACGATGATCCTGAACCTCATCATGTTGGGGGCAGGTGCATTGGTTGCAGCGATACTTTCCCTGTTTTCTGCCTTGTCCATGGAAAGGCGCAGGAAGAGAGAAGCCGATATCCGAATATATGAAAACATCATGCGTGATATGGGGTTATGAACCCGAAGAAAACGAAGAACGGCACACTCTAATATTACAGCGCAAAGTCAGGCTCAAAGCCGCCGGGGACGGCGAAGGGAGCAACCTTGCGCTGTAATACTATTTGATCTGAATAAAAGCAGGTCACGCTTGATACCCCTTTGGGGCACGTAGCGTAACCTGCTTTATTAAATGCGACTGCTCAATTGAACCGCCCGCGGATCGCGCCCGAAGGCGAGGCGTTTCGCCCACGTACTTGGGAAAGCACGCAAGGCACGTGAATCTAGAATCTCAGGCTTGCGAAGATTCCAACCTGCCGAGGTGAGATTCTCAAAGATGCGTTTTGCGCCATCTTCGAGACTCCAACCTTGCTCAGTAAGTGCTCCGCCGTTCAAGCGGATATCCACGGTTGTGGATGAATTCGCCACAGATTCAAGCCCGCACAACAATCTCGAATCGCCGGTCAGCAGACTTTCCAGCAGGCTGCCCCACGGAAAGTTGATCGTGATGTGCGAGATCAGTCCATTCAACTCGTGCGGTAACGCCTGCGCACTGGCAATGATGAAGAGCAGGTTCGGCAGTCTGGCACGCGAAACCTCGTGCAGGTTCTCGCGGCACGAATCCACGCCGATGACGAAGCTGCCGGGAAAATTTTCAGCGTGGCAAAAGGCGAATTTGCCGTCACCCGTTCCCAGGTCCAGTGTGATGCGATTGTAGTTCGCGAGCCGCGCATACAACTCGGTCAAATTCAAAATATGGGACGTTCTGCCCCGAATTGTTTCCATTTGAAACCTCCAATTTGTCGAATTGAGAAAGAGCGACAAATTGGAGCGGGGCGGAGCGCGGGCGCGCTTAAACAAAAATAGACGGCCGCGTCAGGCACCGTCGAGGTCATCGGGTGTAGGTTTTTTACGAGTTAGGGGGAATAGAACTTAGCAGGGAGGGCGCACGGTATTCATGCAAAGATTTTAGCACCTGCCATCTGAATGTACATTAGAAAATTATAGGAAGTGTCATAAACCCGCGTTTTCTCGTGTCAATGAAAAACTCAATGGGTGAAATTTCGATTTTTTAAGGTTGCGCCCTTGCATTGCACCAGCTTATCCATACAATAAGTGAAATTTGTAACTACCCTGTTACTTACAACCGTATACTCCCAAAATTATTGCCGTCGCTATTCACCGCAGGAGGTAACTCGCATGAACATTCACGGCAACACATCTCCTGAATTTCAGGAGATCCTCACACCCGAAGCGCTTGCCTTTGTCGAACAACTTGAACGAGAGTTCGACACCCGCAGGCGCGAGTTGTTACAAAAGCGAGTTGAACGCCAGAAGGCATTCGATAATGGAGCCTCGCCGGGTTTTCTCGACGAGACTGCGGATGTTCGCGCCGGTGATTGGAAAGTCGGCTCGATCCCAAATGATCTGCAAGACCGCCGCGTCGAGATCACGGGTCCGCCCGAAAGAAAGATGGCGATCAACGCGTTAAATTCGGGGGCGAAAGTTTTCATGGCGGACTTTGAAGACGCCAATGCACCGACCCTGGAAAACCTCCTCCAGGGTCACCTCAACCTGCGCGACGCGATCGAGCGCAAAATTTCCCTGGTCACATCTGAGAAAACTTATAAGCTGAATGACAACCCCGCGACGTTGTTCGTACGTCCGCGCGGCTGGCATTTGGATGAAAAACACGCGCTGGTGGATGGAAAGCCGATCTCCGCCTCTCTCTTCGACTTTGGGCTGTATCTGTTTCACAATGCAGATCGCCTCCGGGAGCTGGGAACGGGTCCCTATTTCTACCTGCCCAAGCTGGAGAGTCATCTCGAAGCGCGTTTGTGGAATGATGTCTTCAACTTCGCGCAGGATAAGCTCGGCATCCCGCGCGGCACCATCAAAGTGACGGTGCTCATCGAGACCATCCTCGCCGCCTTCGAGATGGATGAAATTCTCTACGAACTGCGCGAGCACATCGTCGCCTTGAACGCCGGACGTTGGGACTACATCTTCAGCGCCATCAAGAAGTTCAGCAAACGTCCCGATGTCCTTTTCCCAGACCGCGCCCAAATAACGATGACCGTCCCGTTCATGCGCTCATACACCGAACTGCTGGTCAAGACCTGTCACAAACGCGGAGCGCACGCCATCGGCGGCATGGCGGCATTCATCCCCAGCCGCAAGGATAAAGAAGTAAATGAGATCGCGCTCTCCAAGGTCCGCGAGGATAAATTACGCGAATCAAACGACGGCTTCGACGGCACCTGGGTGGCGCATCCCGACCTTGTGCCTGTGGCAAAGGAAGTCTTCGACGGTATATTGAAAGACAAGCCGCACCAAAAAGAAAAGATGCGCGCGGAAGTGAACGTCGCCGCGGCGGACCTGGTCAACTTCGCCATCCCGAACGGACAGATCACCGAAGCCGGGATGCGGCTCAACATCAACGTGGCGCTGCAATATCTGGACTCATGGCTGCGCGGCTCCGGCGCGGTGGGCATCTATAACCTGATGGAAGACGCCGCCACCGCCGAGATCTGCCGCGCTCAACTCTGGCAGTGGCTGCACCATCCCACCGCCGCCTTATCAGACGGACGAAAGATTTCAGAAAGTTTATACCGTCAGCTTTTGGCGGAAGAACTCGAAAAGATTCAAACATTATATGGGTCACAGACATACGCCGCCAGCAAAATGGAGGACGCGATCAAATTGTTCGATGAATTGGTCATATCGGATACATTCGCGGAATTTTTAACGCTTTCAGCGTATGAAAAATTAGATTGATTTTCGGAGGAGAAAAATCATGTATCAGAAATATCAACCCAAATCCGTCGAAGAGTTGAAAAAAGAGTGGGCAAATGATTTCCGTTGGAAGGATGTCTATCGCCCCTACTCAGCCGAGGAAGTGGACTCCCTGCGCGGCACCTTCCAGCACGATCACACCCTGGCGCGCATGGGAGCGGAGCGCCTGTGGAATCTGCTGCACGATGAAAAATATATCCGCGCGTTGGGCGCGCTGACGGGGAATCAAGCCGTGGAAATGGTGCAGGCGGGTCTGAAAGCCATTTATCTCAGCGGCTGGCAGGTGGCTGGCGACGCCAACGACGCCCTCACCATGTACCCCGACCAGAGCCTGTACCCGGTCACCAGTGTGCCGACCGTTCTGAAGAAGATCAACAACGCCCTCATCCGCGCCGACCAGATCCAGCATATGGAAGGGCGGGATGGTCAGGTGCAATATTTTGCCCCCATCGTGGCAGATGCCGAAGCTGGCTTCGGTGGTCCGCTCAATACGTTCGAGCTGATCAAAGCCATGATCGAAGCGGGTGCGGCGGGCATCCATCTCGAAGACCAGTTGTCCTCTCTCAAGAAATGCGGACACATGGGCGGAAAAGTCCTCGTGCCCGTGCATGATTTCATCCAGAAATTGATCTCCGCCCGCCTCGCTGCGGACGTGATGGGTGTGCCCACCCTCTTCATCGGTCGCACCGACGCTTTGAGCGCCACCCTCATCCGCGGCGACATCGACCGTGTCGATCACGAACATCTCACCGGCGAGCGCACAGCGGATGGCTTCTATGTCGTCAAGCATGGATTGGAATACGCCGTTGCCCGTTCGCTGGAGTTCGCCCCTTATGTGGATTTGATCTGGTGCGAAACTCCCACGCCCGATATCGAAGAAGCGCGCGATTTCGCCAAGGCGATCCATGCCAAATTCCCCGGCAAAATGCTGGCATACAACTGCTCGCCTTCGTTCAACTGGAAACGCAAACTCAACGACCAGCAGATCGCAGAGTTCCAGGACCAGCTGGGTGATGCGGGCTATAAATTCCAGTTCATTACCCTGGCGGGCTTCCATACCCTCAATGCCAGCATGTTCGACCTCGCTCACGGCTATGCCCGCAATGGAATGAGCGCCTTCGTCAAGGTGCAGGAACGCGAGTTCGAAATGGAAAAGACGATGGGCTTCCGCGCCGTCAAGCATCAGGCATTCGTGGGCGCCGGGTACTTCGATGCCGTGCAGACCACCGTCAACGGCGGCGAAGTGTCCACCGGAGCGATCAAAGGCTCCACCGAAGAAGAGCAGTTCCATCACTAAGATCGGTCTATGCATGCGGCTCGCTGGAGAAATTCCAGCGAGCCGCTTTTTATATCCAACTGCCGAAAAAAACTCCAAAGTCTGATCCCAAAGGGATGCTTCGCAAAGACTTTGGAGTCCGTTCAATTTTTGTGTATAATTCGGTTAACGCCCTGATAGTTCAATGGACAGAACAAGGCACTCCTAAGGCTTAGATGTAGGTTCGATTCCTACTCAGGGCATCTATACAAAATAATTAGTATTTCATAAGTAACCAAATTCGGTATTGACATTTTACGAAGCCCGATGTATTATTACCAACGATGACTGCTAGGGTGCCCCCCTCACCCTAGCAGTCATCATTTAACCATAAAGCCTAAACAAATAAATAAAAAACCGGCGCTTGAAGCGCTGGTTTTTTTGATTCTTTTATTTCGTTCCTTTGACCATTTGTCTGGCTGTCTGTAACAATTCGTGCGCGGAGCGTAATGTTCCTTCACCCACTTCGCCAAGCATTTGCGAGAGTTCCAACAGACGCGCTTCCCCTTCGACTTGCTCGACGCGTGTGAGCGTGCGTCCCTTGTCCACAAGCTTTTGCACCTGATAATGCTGGTCGCCAAAGACAGCGAGCTGCGGGAGATGCGTCACACAGAAGACCTGGTGGAGGCGCGAAAGGTTCCAGAGCTTTTGACCGACCACCATGCCGACACGTCCGCCAATGCCCTGATCGATCTCGTCGAAGATCAACGAGGGGACTTCGTCTGCGCGCGCCATGACATTTTTCAAGCCGAGCATCAGGCGGGATGTCTCACCACCGGATGCGATCTTCGCCAGCGGCTTGAGCCCTTCCCCCGGATTCGGGGCGACGAGAAACTCGACGCGGTCGAACCCGTTCTGGTCGAAGGCGAGACGCGCTCCCTCCTCCAGCGGAAGACCGTTGACATCGGGTTTGGTCTGGAAATCCACACCGAACTGGGCGGACGCCATCCGCAGATCATCGAGTTCGAGTTCGATGCCCTTGCCCATTTCAGTTGCCGCAGCCTTGCGCTTCTCAGAAAGTTTGACGCCTTGCGCGGAAAGTTTTTGAAGCAGTTTGGCTTCCTGCATCTCCAATTCATTGATGCGGTCCGCCGCGCCGGTGATAGTCTCCAACTGCTTGCGCGCGTCTGCCCCGTAGGCGATGACGGCGGGAATATTGCCGCCGTACTTGCGCGTGAGCGAATGGATGAGGTCGAGGCGTTCTTCCACATCTTCCAGGCGTTTCGGGTTGAACTCAATATCTTCGAGATAATTGCGCAGGTTGTGGACGATATCGGAGATCGTATCGAGCATGACCTCTGCCTGATTCGCCAGCTCGTTCTGACCTGCGTCGATCTTGGCAAGCGTGGTCAACGCCTGTGCGGCTTGACCGATCAGATCCGTCGCGGCGGGAGTCTCGGGGGAGCCTTCTTCTAGGATCGCGAGCGCCTCTTGCGCGTTCTGCGCCAATGACTCGGCATTCGCCAGCCGGTCACGTTCCTTGCGAAGTTCTTCATCTTCGCCGGGTTTCAATTTGGCAGACTCGACCTCTTCCGCTTGATAGGTGAGCATTTCAATGCGGCGGTCTGCATCCGATTGCGCTTTTTTCAATTCGGTGAGTTCGCGGCGCAGGTTCAACAACGCGTGATAGGTCTGACGATATTCGGTGAGCGGCTTGGAGACTTCGGCGTAGCGGTCGAGCAAGCCGAGATGCGCGCGCGGATCGAGCAGGGAAAGATGCTCTGCCTGTCCGTGGATATCTATCAGCAGCGCACCAAGTTCCTTGAGCAGACCCACGTTCACGGTCCGCCCGTTGATGCGCGCCACACTGCGCCCTTCGCGGCGGACTTCACGCATCAGCACCACGTAATTGGGATCATCCATCAGGTCTTCGCGTTTGAGGACTTCATGCACCGCTTCGCGCTCGGGACCTTTGAGCTGGAACACCCCTTCGACAAATGACGCGTCCGAATCCGTGCGGATGAAGGTCGTATCCGCCTTGCCGCCGATGAGCATGACCACAGCATCGAGGATGATG
>CAYJPO010000134.1:0-8918 GCA_964372045.1 uncultured Anaerolinea sp. | reverse complement strand
TTCCTCTTTCATTCTTGTTATAATTCCTTTCAACCAACACCTCAGGAGAGAGTTCATGCCCAACAAGAAGAAGGGTACGATTGCGCTTCCCCTCGAGAAAGATGAGATCATAAAAGATTACCGCCTTGCCTACCAAAGCAGGCAAACCTCACTTATCGGTAGAAGAGAAGTTTTAAGCGGCAAGGCAAAGTTCGGCATTTTCGGCGATGGAAAAGAGATCGCCCAGCTCGCCATAGCCAGAGCCTTCCAAAAAGGTGACTGGCGTTCCGGTTATTACCGTGACCAGACCTGGATGTTCATGCTGGGCGTGATGAGCATTCAGGAATTTTTTGCGCAGTTGTACGCGCACGGGGACATCACGTACGATCCCGCCAGCGGCGGACGACAGATGAACGCACACTTCGCCACGCGGCATTTATATCCCAACGGTTCGTGGCGTCCGCAAACCCAGCTTTACAATACCGCATCCGACATCTCCCCCACGGCGGCGCAAATGCCGAGAGCGGTCGGGTTTGCGTATGCGTCCGTGGTCTATCGCAAACTTCAGGAACTGCACGACCAAAAAGATTTTTCGATCAACGGCAACGAAGTGACCTTCGCCACCATCGGCAACGCATCGACGGCGGAAGGTCTGTTTTGGGAATCGGTCAACGCCATCGGCGTGCTCAAAGCGCCCGCGGTCATCACCATCTATGATGACGGTTATGGCATCTCCGTGCCCAATCAATTTCAGATGGTCAAGGAAAATATCGGAACGCTGCTTAAAGGTTTCGAACGCAATCCCAATTTACCGTTCGAAAAAGTTCAGAACGGATACGACTGTTACACCGTCCGCGCGTGGGATTATCCCGCCCTGCTCGAAACGTATCAGACCGCCGCTGAGATCGCGCGCGAGTATCACATCCCCGCGCTGGTGCATGTCATCGACGTGACTCAGCCTCAGGGTCATTCCACGAGCGGTTCACATGAACGCTATAAATCTCCCGAGCGACTCAAATGGGAAGAAGAGTTTGACGGACTCAAGAAGATGCGCGCCTGGATGATAGAGAACCGCATCATTTCCGCGCCCGAGCTGGATACACTTGAGAAAGCGGATTACAACACTGTGGAGGGATTCCGCAAAGCGGCGTGGGACGCATATCTCGCTCCCATCACCGAAGAGCGCAGTCAGGTCATGGACATGCTCGAAGAGATCGCTGGCGCGTCGAACAATGCGTCAGAGTTGAGAATGCTTCGAGACCGGCTATCCGCTCTCCCGTCGTATACGAGGCGCGATATCCACACCATTGCACACGAAGCCTTGCGCATGTTACGCGGGGAGGCGAATCCCACCAAGCAGGTTTTGATCCAATGGAAAAAGACGAACGACGAAGAGAACGTGGAGCGATACGGCTCGCACTTGTATTCGGGTACCGCGCTGAAAGTGGACGAGGTCAAGCCGGTCTATTCGGATGCGTCGCCGACGGTGTTCGGCTTTGAAGTGGTCAATGCCGCGTTCGATGCCGCACTGACTCGTGAGCCGCGTCTCATTGCGTTCGGTGAAGACGTGGGCAAGCTCGGCGATGTGAACCAGGGCTTCAAGGGGATGCAGGAAAAATACGGCGCCATGCGCGTGACAGATACGGGCATCCGCGAAGCGACGATCCTGGGACAAGCCATCGGCATGGCAATGCGCGGATTGAGACCCATTGCCGAAATCCAATACCTTGATTATGTCTTGTATGCCCTGCAAATTATGTCGGATGATCTTGCATCCCTGCATTGGCGCACCACTGGCGGACAAAAATCCCCGGTCATCGTGCGTACACGCGGACATCGCCTCGAAGGCGTTTGGCACGCCGGGTCACCGATGGCAGGCATTTTGAATCTTGTACGCGGCATGTATGTTCTCGTGCCGCGTGATATGACTCGCGCTGCTGGCTTTTACAACACGCTTTTGAAATCAGACGAGCCCGCCATTGTTGTGGAAGTGCTCAACGGCTACCGCGTAAAGGAACGACTGCCTGAGAACATCGGCGAGATCACGCTTCCGCTGGGCGTGCCGGAGACCATCCGTCAGGGCAAGGATGTGACCGTGGTCACGTATGGCGCGTGCTGTCGCATCGTGCTGGATGCGGCGGATAAGCTGAGCAAAGTTGGCATTGACATCGAAATCATCGACGTTCAATCGCTAATGCCGTTCGATATTCACAGCAAGATCGTCGAGTCGTTGAAGAAGACCAACCGCATTCTGTTCGTGGATGAAGATGTCCCCGGCGGCACGACAGCCTACATGATGCAGGAAGTCATCGAGAAGCAAGGCGGCTATTTCCATTTAGATTCCCCCGCGCGGACTTTATCTGCAAAAGCTCATCGTCCCGCTTATGGAAGCGATGGAGATTACTGGAGCAAGCCCAACCCTGAGACAGTATTCGATGCGGTGTATGAAATGATGAATGAAGTTGATCCGTCTTTGTATCCCAAGTTCGATTAACCGCGAAGCACGCCAAGGACGCGAAGAAATTCTTTTGGTTTAACGTAGCGATCTTCGCGCTCTTGGCGGTGACAAGGAGAATTTATGGCAACCAAAGTTTTAGTCCCCCGGCTCGGCGAAGGCGTGGATGAAGTTACGGTTACGAAATGGTTGAAGCAGGAAGGCGACTCGATCAATGAGTTGGAGCCGCTGCTGGAAGTCAATACCGATAAAGTGGATACCGAAATCCCCGCCCCGGCAACAGGGACAATTTTGAAGATCATCGCACAGGAAGGCATCGCCGCGAAAGTAGGCGAATTGCTTGCAGTCATCGGGAAACCTGGGGAGACAGTGGACAGTGGGCAGTCACCAGAAGTTAATACGCCCGAGTCAAAGGTCGAAAGTCAAAGGTCAGAGCCTCAACCGGCGACTTCTCACTCGTCACTCGTCACTCGTCCCCTCGATCTTGGCTTCATCTCCCCCGTAGTCGCAAGAGTCGCTGCCGAGCATGGCGTGGACTTGTCCCAAGTCAGCGGCACGGGGTTGAACGGACGCATAACGAAAAACGATGTGATTAATTATGTTGAAAGTCAAAAGTCGAAGGTCAAAGGTCAACCTGCGGTCCATCGTCCATCGTCCATCGTCGCCCCAGCAGAAGGCGACCAACTCATCAAGCATTCGACCATCCGCAAATCCATCGCCGCGCACATGCTCGAGTCCAAGCACACCTCGCCGCATGTGTTGACCGTGATGGAAGCGGATATGTCCCGCGTGGCGAAGCATCGTTCCGCGAACAAAGCCGTCTTCGAGCGTGACGGAGTCAACCTGACGTTCACAGCTTATTTCATGCTGGCGATCGTGGCGGGACTGAAAGCCTATCCGCAGACGAATTCTTCATGGACAGATGAAGGCTTGCTGGTTCATAAATCCATCAACCTCGGCATGGCGGTTTCACTCGGTGAAGACGGCTTGATTGTGCCGGTCATCAAAAACGCTGACAATTTATCTTTGCTGGCTATGGCTCGCTCCATAAACGATCTGGCAAACCGCGCGCGGACAAAGAAGTTGCAACCGGACGAAGTCAAGGGCGGGACGTTCACATTGACCAACCACGGCGTGAGCGGATCGTTGTTCGCGTTTCCGGTGATCAACCAGCCCCAGGCTGGAATCCTCGGTGTCGGCGCGATGCAGAAGCGCGTGGTCGTAGTCCCAGCCAGAGATGGGGGGAGTGATGACGCCATCGCCATCCACCCGATGGTGTATATGTCCTTCGTCTTCGATCATCGCATTTTAGACGGCGCATCAGCAGATTGGTTTTTGGCGAAGGTCAAAGAGACGTTGGAAACTTGGAGTTAATTGTCTCATAACCATGAGACTGCTTCGACAGAAAAGCCGTCTCGCAATGACATAAGAGGATAAACATGACAAACTTCGACGAACGAGCTAAAGATTGGGATTCAGACCCCAAGAAAGTGGAACGCGCGCGACAGGTAGCGGAGCAGATCCGGGGGATGGTTCCGCTTTCGCGCGAGATGAACGCGCTCGAATACGGCTGTGGGACAGGCTTGCTGAGTTTCGCGCTCCAGGAAGACCTCGGTCAGATCACGCTGGCGGATACGTCCCAAGGCATGTTGGACGTGCTCACAGACAAGATCAAAGCCGCGGGTGTGACGAATATGCACCCGGTCCGGCTTGACCTGGCAGAGGATACGATCCCAGCCGCGCGTTTTCAAGTCACCTACTCGTTGATGACGTTGCATCACATCCAAAACACGCAGGACATTTTACGAAAATTCCATGCGCTGCTCGAGCCAAACGGCATCCTTCTCATCGCTGACCTCGATAAAGAGGATGGTTCCTTTCACACCGATGGCACGACCGACGTTCACATGGGATTCGCACGCGCTGACCTTCAAAGGCAGGTGGAATCGGCAGGCTTCAAAGGGGTACAATTCACAACGGCTTACGTGATAAAGAAAAAGATCGGAGATGAAGAAAGATCATTTCCGGTCTTTCTGATGTCCGCCCGCAAAGGGTAGGCGCACAAAAGCCATCGAGGAAATCCATGACCGCACAAAAGAACAGCCCAACCGCCCGCATTCAACCCGCGATCGTCGTCTTCATCTTTGTCATTCTTGCCATGCTGCTCGGGCGAACTACCTCCATCCTCCCGGTTGCACCGCCATTCCTCCAATGGGTTGGGTTGGCGCTTTCCGCCCTCGGGCTCGGATTGGGAATGCTGGCTCTGCGGGAATTCAAGCGCATGCAAACCTTTTCCAAATCCAGATCCGCTGCGATGAATCTGGTCACGACCGGAGTTTATAGTTACACCCGCAACCCGGTCAATCTTGGCTTTTTGTTGATCCTGATCGGTCTGCCGCTCTCCGGTGGAGATTATTGGGGGCTGGCACTCATGCCAATGTTCATCGTTGCCATGAACTCGCTGGTCATCAAACCCGAAGAAGCGCAACTTGAAAACAAGTTCAAGGACGAATTCATAAAGTACAAGGCAAAAGTCCGGCGTTGGATTTAAATTGAGGTTCCGGGTTCCGCAAAACCCAGATCAGCAAAATTCCATTTCAAGAACTGGAGCCTGAATCCATGCAAAGCAAGACCGGACTCTTCTCAAGGAGGATGATCGCTCCTTTCATCTTTCTGCTTTCATTATTTATTTTGATCCGCACTGCCTGGCTGGGGGACGATGCGTTCATCACCCTTCGCACGGTTGACAATTTGATGCATGGCTTCGGACTCACCTGGAATATCGGCGAGCGCGTTCAAGCGTACACGCATCCGTTGTGGATGCTTTTACTCAGTGCGTTCCATCTGGTCATTCGAGACGGGTATCTGACCTTGCTCATCACCACGATCATCGTTTCGCTGATCGTGTTTGCGGTCTTTATCCGACACTTTTCAGAGAAGGCATTTCCGCTGTTCTTCGGCTGGGGAATTCTCATCCTTTCAAGAGCGTTCGTTGATTATTCGACATCCGGTTTGGAAAACACGCTTTCTCATTTATTACTCTTGTTGTTCATCATCATCTTTCTTGACCCGTCTCATCCGCTCGATGCACGGCGCTTTTTTCTGCTGGCAGTGATCGCTTCGCTGGGAACGGTCAACCGAATGGACTCCCTCCTATTTTTTCTACCCGCGCTGATCTACATCTGGTTAACGCAACACCCGGGTCTTCGCGGACTTTTGATTCTGGTCCCCGGGTTCATGCCTTTCCTACTCTGGGAGCTTTTCTCGCTTCTTTATTACGGCTTTCCCTTCCCCAATACCGCGTATGCCAAATTGAATTCCGGCATCCCAACACTGGATTTGATGCGCCAGGGCGGCTTATATTTCCTCAATTCGTTGAAGTGGGACCCGCTCACACTGGCCGTCACAGCGCTTGCAGTCACACTAACCTTCCTTCGCAGCGCAGACAGGGAAAAAACCGTCGCCGGTGGAATTCTCCTGTATCTCGCCTACATCGTTTACATCGGCGGCGATTTCATGAGCGGACGTTTCTTCTCATCGGTCATTCTCGTCAGCACATTCCTGCTGACAAAGCTCGTCATAGAAATAAACGTCATTGGCAGGGTCGTGCTCTCCGGTTTCGTTTTGATGATCGGATTTTTAGTACCACTGACGGGCATTGTGACAGGTCAGGTCGCAGAAGCGGATCTGGCACTCGACGGCATGATCGCCAATGAAAGAGGGATCTACTTTCAAAGTACGAATCCGTTTGTGTTGAAGGATGGCGAGGTGAATCATCCCTGGGCGGAGATCGGCAGAAGCTACAAAAGAGACGGCGTTAGATTCAGCGCTGAAGGTTCCATTGGCTTCGTCGGATACTACGCGGGCCCCGACGTTTACATCGTGGATGTGAATGCACTGACCGACCCTCTCCTCGCACGGCTCGACATGATGGAAGCGGACTCGTGGCGCATCGGTCATTTCACTCGTGAGCTTCCACCGGGTTATTTCGACTCACTGAAACTCGGCAAGAACCGCATCAATGACCCCAACCTTGCCCAATACTACGACAAGTTAAAGATCATCATCAGCGGCGAATTGCTATCCAAGGAACGTCTCATCACGATCTGGGAAATGAACACCGGCAAATACGATCATTTGCTTGAGCAATATACCGAACAGCAATGAAGATATTTCAAGACGGCTCATCGCCGACTTTTTCTCTCCTTTCATTCTTAGAACATATTTTCTGGTAAAATAACAAAAAGGAGATGTCTCATGCCCACAATTAAACTAAAGGTTAATGACAAACCGGTCGATGCCTATCTCGCGGATGGCGGCGGACCCGGCGTGCTCGTGCTTCATGCCTGGTGGGGATTGAAACCGTACTTCAAACAATTTTGCGACCGCCTCGCCGCACAGGGATTTACCGTCCTCGCGCCGGACATGCGGAATGGTCAGATCGCACAAACCATCGACGAAGCCAAAGCATTGATGGAAAAAAGCGACGGTCAACTCGTGGGCGATACGGTCATGGCGGCAAAGGACCATCTGCGCGGAATGGTGAAAGGCAAGATCGGCGCGGTCGGGTTTTCGATGGGCGCGGCGTGGGCATTGGTCGCCACAACCTATACGCCAGACCAGATAGGCGCTGCTGTCCTTTTTTATGGCAACGAAGGCGTGGACTATGGAAAAGTCACCGCTAAAGTGATGGGACATTACTGCGAAGAAGATGAGTGGGAACCGACAGAGTATGTGGATAACACCTTCGCAGAGTTCAAGAAAGCAGGCGTAGATGCGACGCGTCACATCTACCCGGGAGTTGCCCACTGGTTCATGGAAGATGACCGCCCCGAATATGACCCCGCTGCCGCGCAGTTGGCATGGGATCGGACGGTGGAGTTCTTGAAGAAAAATCTTTAGGTCCTTTTCGGAGTCCAGAAGTTCTACTTCTGGATATAACTACATGCAGAGCTTGCAGACTCCACAAATTCTCACCCTAAAAATACTTACAAAATTCCAACATCTCCCCCTCAATGGGAGATGTTCCTTTAATAGTACAATGGGGATGCAATTTCATTTTTACATGTAATGGAGTTTCAGTATGCCAAAAAATTTTGATGTCGTTGTCATCGGCGCCGGACCTGCGGGCTATGTTGCCGCCATCCGCGCAGCGCAGCTCAAACAGAAGGTCGCCATCGTGGACAAGCAATGGATGGGCGGGGTCTGTTTGAACGTGGGGTGCATCCCTTCGAAGTCATTGCTCAAGAACGCGGAAGTGGCTCACACCCTGCGCGAACGCGGCAAAGACTTTGGTTTTTCCTTCGAGAATCTCAAACTGGATTACGGCGTGGCAGTCAAACGCTCGCGCCAGAATTCCGACCGCCTTACAAAAGGCGTCGGCTTTTTGATGAAGAAGAACAACATCGCCGTCTTCATGGGCGAAGCGAAGTTCAAAACGAAGGACACGCTCAACGTCACCGACAAGGATGGCAAGGTTACCGAGCTTCAGGCGAAGAATATCATCGTCGCCACAGGCGCAAGCGCCATGGTCCCGCCCGCGTGGAAAGTGGACGGGCAGAAAGTCGTCACGTATTCCGAGGCGATCCTGCAAACCACGCTGCCAAAGTCGGTGGTTGTTATCGGCTCCGGCGCGATCGGCGTGGAATTCACCACCATCTGGAATGCCTACGGTGTGGACGTGACCATCGTTGAGATGCTGCCGCGCATCGTCCCGCTCGAAGATGAAGAAGTCTCGAAGGAACTCGAAAAGGAATTCAAGAAGCGCAAGATCAACATCCTGACCGGGCACAAGGTTGAATCGGTCGAAGCGACGGACAAAGGTGTGAAGGTCAAGGTTTCGGCGGAAGGAAAAGAAACGGTCCTAGAAGCAGATCAAGCCTTGGTCTCGATCGGGTTCCGTCCCAATTCCAAAGGACTCGGACTCGAAGAAGTCGGCGTCAAGATCAACGAACGCGGATTTGTCGAAGTCAACGAAAAGATGCAAACGAACGTGCCCGGCATTTGGGCAGTCGGCGATGTGACCGGCAAACTGATGCTGGCGCACGTCGGCTCGACGATGGGTATTATCGCCGCTGAACACATCGGCGGACATGAGACCGTCACGCTCGATTACGAAATGATGCCGCGCGCCACGTATTCCTACCCGCAGGTTGCGTCATTTGGTTTGACCGAAGCTCAGGCGAAGGAACGCGGGCACGAGATCAAGGTCGGGCGTTTCCCCTTCCAGCCGAATGGCAAGGCGCTCGGACTCGGCGATTACATGGGCTTCGTCAAGATCGTCATCGATGCGAAGTACGGCGAGATCCTCGGCGCGCACATGATCGGTCCCGAAGTGACCGAACTCCTGCCGGAGTTGACCCTCGCGCGCATGATGGAACTCACCCCGCACGAGATCGCCCGCAACGTCCACGCGCATCCCACGCTCTCCGAAGCCATCATGGAAGCGGCACATGGCGCAGACGGAAGTCCGATCCATATCTAA
>CAYJPO010000133.1:0-9049 GCA_964372045.1 uncultured Anaerolinea sp. | reverse complement strand
TTACTGCCTTCGATGACCGCCAGCATTTTGGGGTAGTCGCTCTCTCCGGCAAAGCTGCGAAAGGACAAGCCAGGGATGGCAGGGGCATTCTTAATTTGGATCGTAGACATGGCGCATCCTCCTCTTGATGATGAGCTTTACTTGCAATTCGTTGTTTCAGCTTGAACGTTGGTCGGGGATTCGCCATCTGAGTTGAATGCCGCGACCGTGTATTGATAGGAACCGGGCGCCGGGGCAATATCGGTGTAGGTGGTGGCTCCGGCTGGCAGGTCGGTCAGTTTGGCACCGTCACGGTAGATGCGATAGCCGGTTTCGTCATCGGCTTTGTCCACCCAGGTGAGTGTGATGCTGACCACGCCGGAGGTGCAGTCATAGGAATAGCGCAGATCACCGGGGGCGGGCAGTTTACCGCTTGAAGGTGTGCCGACATGCGTGAGCACGCCGATGAACATGACGCGCTCGCCCGTAGCGTTATCGATTCGGAAAGTGGTCTCATATTCCCCGGGCGTGGATGGCGCCGCCATGGGAATGGTGAGGCTCAATGCGCCGCCCGGCGGGACTGTCAGTCCTTGCGCGATGGCAGGGAAGGAATCGCCGGGGGTGATCCGTTCGCCCGAGTCGAAGACCATTTTGTATCCATCGGTCCAGGTGCAGGTGCCGGTGTTCTGGATCACCCACGACATGACGAAACCCTGGTTCGGTGGGAGGCGTTTATCGACTTCGGCTTTGTCGTAGGTCTTCCCATCCCGTTCCCAGGTCACGATGTTGGTATTTTCTTCGCAGGCGGCGGGTTCTGCTGTCGTTCCATCTATGGCGACACCGGGGATTCGGCTGGCTTCAGGTGTGGCTTGGACGGTATTCGGCGTAGCGGCGGGAGACAGCGCGGCTTCAACGGTGAGCGCGGCGGCGGTGGCGACGGCACTGCCATCCTGTGGGGCAGATGCGCCGAGGTTGCAGGCAGAGAGGACGAAGCTAAGCGTAACGATAAACATCACGAAGAGAGTCGGTTTCACAGGGCAGGTTCCTTTACAAAGTGGGGTTGCGAGCGTACCGGGCAATAGGCAAATTATAGTACCCAAAATGATATACCCGTAGCGCGAGATACTATCTCGCGCTACGACTCACTACACCCGCCATCGAAACATGTCTTTGCGAGTGCGCTCTTGTTCTTCGCCGCCACACCTGCCCTTGCGGACGGTGTCAGGAAAGGCAAGCGCGGCAGCTCACAACGACATGAGGGAGTTGATAATTTACAGACCCTGAGCAGAATACGTTCCCATCACGCCGAGGAAGAAGATGAAATATGCTGCGAAACAGCACAAGCCGATGACGCTTAACCCGATCTGTATCCAGCCCATGATGATCCCTGCGGTCGCCATGCCATCCCCCGAGGCTTGCGGTGGGACGGCGCGCGTTTCTTTCCGCGCAGTGTATCCAGCCCAAAGCGCGACAATGCTCCCGATAACGGGAAATGCGACAAAGCCGAGGATTCCCGCAATAAGACTGACCGTTGCAAGCGTGCTCGATGGCAGGACGTTGTAGTTGTACGAGTTTTGATTCTGTTCGTTCATGAGAGTACTCCCTTGTTTGGATGTTTTGAACGGCTTTCGCCGTATATTGCAATGCTTTCCTTATTTCGTTGACACAGACCATCCACGAACGGATTGGGAATGGCTCAATTCAAGAACTGATACCTCGCGTACAATGCATTGTAGATATAGTTTTCCCAAAGGCGGACCATCAGGTCGCGTTCGTATTGATGCGTGGCGTGGGTTTGCAGGATGAAACGGTTCCCAAAACAACTGATCACCGTGCCGTTCGTATCGGAATTTGTCTCGGAGGTGCCGTACAGGATCTGCCCCTCTCCCGCGGACGTGACGGCAAGCAGGTCGCCGATGTCTCCCAGCCAGCGGACCGAATTGTACGTGGCGAGACGGATATCGCTGTTCGGCTGGCTGTGGACCGGGTTTTGAGTGTTGTGCGCATACAACAAAAGTTTGGTGTAGCCGTTGCGGTCGAACCAATCCCCTGTGACGGTGAAGCCGCACGCTTTCATTTGGGCTGTGAGCGCAGTGGAGGAATCGGCGATATCCTCCAGGTTCCAGTGTTCGATGATGACCGAAGCGCCCTGATCGTATTCGGCGAAGATCTCGGCGAACAAATTACCGGCTTCGTTCTCCCTGTTTTCCCGCGCATAAATGACCAGGTCCCATTCCTGATCCGCTGATAATTGCGCCTGGAAAGTTCCAAGGCGGTCGACCGTATCGGTATAGTTCAAGTCCAAGCCTTGCAGCGCGGAGGGTATCCAGCGGGTCCGTCTAGAGGCTCCGACGGAATCTTCGTACAACAGGATCCTGGCATTCGACAGCCACTCTTCGAAAGCAGCGGACGGCAGTTCACTTTGCGTGGGCGTCGTTGTGAGCGAGGCGGGCACTGCGGTAGCTGTGGGCGGAGGGTTCGCGGCGACCTGGGTCAGTGTTGCAATGTCTGCGGCGACGATGGTTTGCTGTACGTATAAAGCGACCTGTGTTTGCTGCAGGGGCGGGGTTCCCGCAGACGCGCATCCCTGCATGAACAACAGCGACATCATGATCATGATGCCCGTGATTTTTCTCATTCGTACTCCTCTTTTGACCGGGTCTTACCGATGATACTTCATATCCCTTTTCCATGTTTCCAGAAGGATCGTATCTTCGCTTTTGCAGATTAACAATTAAACCTAGCAATCCGCCCACATTGGCATCGCACGGGGGTTAACCCCCGTGCTAGTCTTACCAAGTCCGCTCAAGCGGACTAGCCGACTTCAGTCGGCTTGGTAATCATAGCGCGGACGTTTACGTCCGTGCGGGCATGGCAGAAAATGCGCCTCGTTTTGCTAGAATAATTAGGAAAATTCCAAAAAACGAAGGGCGCGAATCGAGCGAGTATTCGCGTAGGGTGACTCGGAACAGGTTCGGGCTTTCGCTTTATTCGATGACCAGCAGGAAATGACTGTAAAGTTTTTCACCGGTGACGTAGTCGCGCCAGCCGTCGCTCATGGCTTCCTTGACGAGGATGCCGAACTCGATGTTGTATTTCTTCCCCGCCTGCCAGCCGCTGACCACCGTCCCGCCGACCTGACAATAATCGTTCATTGTGCTTTCGTCGGTATCGGGATTCGCGTCATACTGGAATTTCAACGTATCGACATACGAAATGCCATCGATGGTGAAGACGTATTCGATCTCATCCAGGTTTTCCTGGAGCAATCCCTGTTCTTTTGTACACCACCCGGTCGAAAAGCGGATCGGTTTATCGGCGGGGAGGCTCGCTTCGAAGACCCGGATTGCATCCCACTGGGTGTCTTCGGGGAGCTGATCCCAAATGCGTTCCACTTCGGGGCATTCCAACTCGACGATGCAGTCGGTGAATTGCAGGGCAGACGGTTCCGGGGTGGTTCCATCATCCGCCCCGAAGGGACCGTCGATAATGCCGCCTGCGATGAGCAGGAAGTAACCGCTGAGCAGGGCGAGCATGATGGGCATTAACACCTTCTCGACCCACCATTGCCAGGGCTTGGGTTTGGTTTCGGTGTGAGCGTCGTTTTTCATTGATTTGTCCTGTGATGTTGATTTTGCATTGTCCGGCATGGGGAACGGATTTTCGCGGCTGTATTTTATCCCTGTTTGGTGCCGTTCAACAAACCCCGCAGCACGGATTCCGTCATTGCCCTTATGATTCCGATCACCCCTTGCTCAAATGCAGCAGCCGCCACAACCCTACGATCAGAAAGATACCCGCCCCGATCCACAGGATGACCGGGGGAAAATCGAACCAGCGAGACCATGCCATGAATGCCAGTACCCCCGCAGCGCAAAGATAAAGACTCGTGGACAAGAGATTTCCAAGCATGGTCTGCTCCTTGAGGATAATTGATTTCACAGTTCCATCGAGTTTAGCAATTCCTTCAGCGCGGACAGTTCTTCCTTCGTCAAGGTGACGCCTTTGCCCATCTTGCTGTGATCCGCGGACCAGTCACGCAGGTCGTATTTCGGGTCGCGGTCGTTCCAACTGATCAGGTTCAATTCCTTCGCCCACCCGCTCGCGGACGTGGACAGGATGCCGATGGTCTTGAGGATCTCGTATTTGATTTCAGACATGGGGTTCTCCTCGGTGAATGGATTTGCCTGGGGTAGATGACTTTTGATCTACCCCTCCAACCTCCCCTAAAGGAGAGGCTTTTGTACACTGGTTATTGTAAGGGAAACAAGTGCCTAATGGGCAGAAAACTTCCACAGTGTAGCCTTCCCCGGTTCTAGGGAAAGGTGTCCGAAGGACGGAAGGGGGGTATACGCCGAGGGTCTTGAGGATTTCGAATTTGAAGTCGGACATGATAATCTCCTATCGAAGTAAATAGCCATCGCTGGCGGTAAATTCACGCATCCAGCCAGTTTCGCCGCCTTCGGTGCGGATCTGCCACCAGGTGCCTTCATGGGCGCATTCTGGTCCGCCGATGATGGTGACATATGCGCCTTCTTCGATTTGAGCGACGATGTTGGCATCCCAAGTTTGGGGAACCTCAGGGTAGGAGCGCAAGTTGACCTTGGACCAGACGACGCGGGCATTATCCCCCACTTGGAGGTTAACTCCGTCCAGGTCGTCGCACCAGTATTCGGATGAGTCTGACCCGCTTGATGATGGCTGGGAGGTGTCGCTGTCGCCCACGCGGACGGATTCCAATTCGAGGATGATATCTCCATCTGCCTCCTTGTGGAAAGCAACTTTTTTATAGAGCGTATTGCTGTCATCGAAAGAGATATCGAAGCGGGCGCCTTCTTCAAGCTGGTAAACGGTGGCTTCGCCATCCACACGGACGATGAGAACATCGCTTGCATAGCTGCCGCGAAGGGTATCGACGCTGACACCCCCGCCAATATCGAAAGTGCCAATGGAAGTGACCCATTCATAGGAGGCTTCTGCATTGACTTCGCCGCGTGAGTTGACCGAGATACGTATTGGTACATACGGCGGCTGGTAACCTATCTCAATATCTCCTTGTGGCTGGCAGCCTATGAGAAAAAAGGCGATGAAGAAAAGAATGATGTGTTTTGATGCGTGCAATTTGCCCTCCCGATTCTGTGATGTTTATAACGGCTCTTCACCGTCGATTATATATGTTTCGGGGCTTTCTTCCACCTTGCGTTCAAATTCCCCAGTCTCTTCCACCCCGCCGAATTGACGGATGGCAGAGACTGAAAAATGCTTTCCAGGAGATGCCCGATTGGGTTGGCTTTTATACACTGGTTATTGTAAGTGAAACAACCTCCCAATGGACAGAAATCTTTCACAGTGTAATCCTCCCCCGTCCTGGGGGAGGTGGCGAAGCCGGAGGGGGTTGTTTATCCCCGTGCGACGCCAATATTAACGCTTCAGCAACTTCATGACCAGAAAGTAGACCGCCAGCCCGGTTGGGATCAATGACAGACCGCAGAAGGTAACGATAAGGAGCGATAGATCGCCAAAGGCATACATCCCGGAGGAGGCTTGTGCGTTGGGACCTTGTGTGAGGAATTGCCAAACGTAAACGACCCCGCTCGCCATGAGACATGCCGCCACGTATCCGCCGAGCACCAGCCCGACCTTTGCTAATCCGCTCATTTTCGCCATGCCAACGCTCCTGTGGGTGACTATTCGCCTTTTTTCTTGTTGATCAACTCTATGAACATTTCTACAACATGCGGGTCGAAGTGTTGACCGGCGCCCTCCCTGATCAAAGCCAGGGTCTTTTCACGCGACCAGGCGGCGCGGTAGGGACGGTCGCTGGTGAGAGCGTCCCAGACATCCACCACGGCAAAAAGGCGGGCAGTCAAAGGGATTTCCTTCCCCTTTAACCCGTTGGGATAGCCTGTACCATCCCATTTCTCGTGATGGCAATAGGGGATATCCACTGCAGATCGCAAATATTGTATCGTCCGCAGCATGTCATGCGCACGGACCGGGTGCTGCCTCATGATGACCCACTCCTCATCGGTCAGTGGACCTTCCTTAAAGAGGATCCGATCCGGAACACCCATCTTGCCAATGTCGTGCAGTAATGCGCCCCAGCGGATAAATATTAATTCCCGCTCGCTGAATCCAAAGGTACGAGCCAATTCCATGGTTAGTTCGGTCACCCGTTGGGTATGCCCCTCCGTCTCTTTATCGCGTAGATCGAGGGCGTAGGACCAACCTTCAATGGTGGCATCGTATGCTTTCAGGAGTTCATCGTTGGAGCGCTGTAAGTTCTCGAACAGGCTGGTATTCTCGACCGCAATGGCGGCTTGACCCGCAAGCGTTTCCAGAAAACCGAGCCATTCATCGTCGGGGTCCAACTCTGAGCGATGGAAGATCTCGAGAACGCCTTTCACCTGTCCCTGGCTGAGGAGCGGAGACGCCAGATAGCTGACAAATCCTTCATTTACCAGCGCCGGTGCGTTGACCAGGCTTCGGGGATCGCTTTTCAAATTTTGAATATGGATCGTCTGCCGTTGCTGTGCGGCGCGGCCTGCCATCCCTTCACCGAGCCGCAGGTTCGTGTACCGCAGTGACATGGTCTGGAAACCCTGACAGGCACCGAATTCAAGCTGCCCCCTGGCTTCATTCAGAAGCAGGATCACAGCGGCATCCACCTTCAATTCCTTTGTGATCTGATCAAGTAGTACATCCAATGTCGCCAGCAGGCTGTGGTTGGAGGAGATGGCAATATCGATCGCGCGCAGTGCCTGGAGATGTTCCAATCGCCGGCGGGCGTCTTTAAACAATCTCGTATTGTTGATCGCCAGAGCTGCCTGGGCTGCCAACCCTTGAAGCAGGAGCAGTTCCTCCCCGGTGAAACTGCGGCTGGTGCCCATGGTGATGGCGGTCAGACTGCCGATGAGTTCCTTCTCGTAGGACATGCTGGCGAACGCCATCGAGCGCATGTTCAAGCTCTTGAATTGGTCGAGGTACGCCTGGCTGGGTGTGACTTGCAGATCGTTTAACGTAAACGATGATCCAAGTTGTCGGACGGTCTGGTCATATACTTCCTTCGGCAGGGGGGAGAGACCTTTGATCACTCTGGCGGATAACCCCGACCCGGACACGGCTTGCAGCGCCTTCTGGGTTGGGTCGTACAACGCCACTACCGAGACCGGCGTTTTCAGGGCGAGGGTCACTTCTTCGCTGACGGCAGTCAGCAGGGTATCCAGATCGAGCTGGGCATTGAGCCGGTCTGCGATGCGCAGTAAGGCTTCGGATCGTTCGGCTTCGCGGCGGCTGAGTTTTTCCCTCTCCATCAATTCCATCTTGCGATCCGCTTCGAGCAGGTTGCGATGGTGGGTGATGATGACCAGGATAATGGAAGTTGCAAAAAGAAAACTAAACGGACCGACCAGGATCTCGTCGAGGGTGACCTCCGGCGTAAACTGCGGGAAGATCAGCAGAACGATCAGGTTGGCTGTGATCAGATACCCCAACTCTCTGTAGCCCAGATACAGGCTGCCCACCCACAACGGCAGGATGAGAAAGTCGAACAATCCGCCTGTTACTCCCTCGGGATGAGCCCAGCCTGTGACGAATGTGGTGACTGAGGAGACGATCACGGTCAGCACCGCCGCAGCGCGGACGTACTCGGTGCGGCTGATCCCATAGATGATCGCAAGCAAGAGGACCCCCAATGCAGTCTGCTGGTAGCCAGTGTACTCCTCCCAGCTGATAAGGGATACGGTAACGACTTCCACGATCACAGCCAGTACCATGAGCCCCAGTAAAAATGCCGAAAGCAGGGATGCCTGTCGGCGTTCGTCCGGCTCCTCGATCTTTGCAGAAGGGGAAATGAGCCGGCGGTTGAATTGTTGGAGGAAGGTTCGAATATTCATTTTCATCTTCACCCTATATCACCAGTTCGCTGCCTGCTACTGCGAGACAGCGGGTTAAATTCCTTTAAAACTTTTAAAGGGAGACGGAAATTCTTACACATGATACAGCATAAAATAAGTCGCTGCTTTATTTTTCATCGGTGAATGTCACCCTGAGCCGATTGGCATGGAGATGCTTCGGTGCGCCTCGCGTCGCCCTGCATGAGAGCAATCAATAGTTTATAGATTACTTTATTTACAGCAAACTTTATCTATTAATAATTTTAGCCCGAATTTACGACTTTTCATCTTCAAAAAATGGTAAGTTCATTACAACCCTTCCACGCGCCAGCCTGCATTCAACCGCCAAGTTCGCAAAGGGCGCAAAGAAAACCCATTAAACACATAGCGCTCTTAGCGCGCTTCGTGGTTAATGCCTTTGAAAGCGCAACTGCATTCAGATTTTGAGAAAGCCAGAGACAAAAAAAACGCTCCCGGTTAGACTGGAAGCGTTTCATCGGCTGGAAAATGTTCTGCCCAGCGAATGGCTTCTTCCACTTGGTCCAGTTGACGGTGCAGGGCGGCTTCGGCATCTTCGCCGGGCAGGCGTTCTGTCTCGCGGGCATAGCGCGCCTTGCGCCGTTCGAATGCAAGCGGGTCGACTCCGGGGGGCAGGGCGATGCTATCCATCCGGCGCAGACGTGGACCGTACGCCACTTGCGTGATCTCGCGGCGTTGTTCCTGCAGTCCTTTTTTGCGCAGGCGCAGTTCCTTGAGAATGCAATCCCGTTCGAGCGAAGATCGAGGCGTGTAATCCGATACGATCTGCAGGCGCTGCAGGGAGGTATGCAGGTCTTCGCGCTGGCGGCGGACCTCTTCCATTTTGGCGGTGAGAATGGCTTCTTCCTTGCTATTGAAAAGCTTGCCCAGCACACCCGGGTGTTTTTCGTTCCTGAAGGTCTTGAGCGCCTGGGTGGCTTTTAGGACTTCGACATCCAGGCTGCGTACGAGGCTTTGCAGATGCTCCAATTCGCTTTTCACCTGCGGCAGCAGGGACTCGACGTTTTCGTAGCCGTGCAGGTCTTCGATCTCGGTCAGCAGGCTGGGGAGGAATGTGCTCATGCCTGCGATTATACAGACAGGGTTTATCCAATTCAATCCTTTGGCACGCCGCCGGGCTTTCAATATTGCTAGGT
>CAYJPO010000132.1:0-9128 GCA_964372045.1 uncultured Anaerolinea sp. | reverse complement strand
AGCCGTACGCGGGGGTGAGCACGGCGGTGCTGTTCTTCACGCGCGGCGCGCAGACGAAGGATATCTGGTTCTATGATATGGCGCACGACGGTTTTTCGCTGGATGATAAACGTCAGGCAGTAGATGAAAACGATATTCCAGATGTATTGAAGTGCTGGGAGAATAGAAATAACAGGAAGTTCTTAGAGAGTAGAGAGAAGAGAATAGTGGAATTGCGGGCGGAGTTGACTCCGTTGAAGGAGAAACGGTTGAAGTTGCAAGCGGACATAAATCGCCTCTCTTTCGAACTGGCAGTTGATTCTGGTTCTGACAGTTTGAACGCCCCGAAGGTGAACGTCCCGAAGGCTGGCGTGGATAAGTCGAGGCGCTCGAAAGAAGCCTTCGGGACGGTTGATAGCGCGGGACGATTACAGGAAGCCAACGAACTACTCACTACTCTCCAATCTCTAATCTCTCCCCCGCAGGGCGAATTGGATCGTCTCACCCGTCAGTTCTGGGTGACCAAGGAGCAGGTGAAAGCGAACAAGTACGATCTCTCTGCCAGCCGCTACCGTCAAGTGGATGCGGACGCTGTTTATCACGAGAAGCCGTCTGTGACGCTGGAACGGTTGGCAAGGTTGGAAAGTATCATGCTAGATGATATTAGTGAATTGAAGAAGTTGTTGAAATGAAGACTGTTGCTCTTGGAAAAGTTGCAAAGATAGATCGCACCGTTGCAAACGATAACGAGTGTTTATCTTTGCCTTATGTTGGTTTGGAGCATGTTGAGAAAGAACGCGGACATTTTGCGGATGGCTTTGTGCCAACTCCGCTAAATATGTTGGCTACAAATTTTCGATTTACGCCAAAGCATGTTCTTTACGGTAAATTGCGACCTTATCTCAACAAAGTTGTTTTGCCAAGTTTCGATGGCGTTTGTACAACTGAAATTTTGCCAATTCTGCCAAACGAAGAAAAATTAGATAGAACATTTTTGTGGGCAATTCTTTTATCGCCTACTTTTGTTAATTGGGCAACTTCTCAAATCTCTGGCGCAAATTTGCCAAGACTTGACCCGAAACTTTTAGCCGAATATGAAATCCCCCTTCCCCCGCTAACCGAGCAAAAGCGGATTGCGTCCCTGCTGGCACGCGTCGACCGCCTGCGTCAACTGCGGCGGACAGCGCACGATCTCGGCGATGCCCTGCTCCAGTCCGTGTTTTTGGAGATGTTTGGGGATCCAGTTACGAATTCCAAAAAATGGGATGTTGAAAGTCTTGAAGATGTACTAGCGTCATCTCCGCAAAATGGACTTTACGTTCCAGAAGAACAATATGAATCAAGAGACTCCGAGAATGGCGTTGAAATGGTTCATATGTCAGACGCTTTTTATGGACGTGTTGAACGTGGCTCATTGAAGCGTGTAAAAATATCAGAAAAAGACATTCAGAAATATTCAATCACACACCATGACTTACTTATCGCAAGACGTTCTTTGAACTTTGAAGGTGCTGCAAAACCTTGTTTAATACCAATTTCAGAAGAGCCATTGGTTTTTGAATCGTCCATGATTCGAGTAACAACTGACCAATCAAAAATTCTTCCTATTTATCTTTATTATTACTTCTCAAATGAAAAAGCCAAACAAGCACATATTTTGAAGTATGTTACAAAATCAACCATTTCTGGCATTAATCAAGAAAACTTGAAGCAAATAAAAATTATCATGCCACCGCTGAGCCTGCAAGAAGAGTTTGCGGGCGTGGTGGCGCGGGTCGAGTCGCTGCGTGGGCGGATGGGCGAGTCCACGCGGCAGGTGGAGGGGCTGTTTGATGCGCTACTCGCGCAGACGATGGACGGCGGACGGTAGACGATGGATAAACCACGGTCAACGGTCTATGGTCAATGGTCTGCTCTTGCGGTCGTGGTAGCGCGGGTCGAGTCGCTGCGAGGGCGGATGAGCGAGTCCGCGCGGCAGGTGGAGGGGCTGTTTGAGAGTCTGCTGGCGCAGTCTTTTGACGGTGGACGATAGACGATGGACGATGTAACCACGGTCTACGGTCTATCGTCCACGGTCTGCATTGCGGGCGTGGTGGCGCGGGTCGAGTCGCTGCGGGGGCGGATCTCGGCGTTTGAGCCTCGCGAGTCCACGCGGCAGGCGTTGGGTCGAGCTCGTCGAGACCTGGAGGGGCTGTTTGAGAGTCTGCTGGCACAATCTTTTGACGGTGGACGGTAGACAATGGACGATATAACTACGGTCTGCGGTCTATCGTCCACGGTCTGCTTTGCGGGCGTGGTGAAGGGGCTGTTTGAGAGTCTACTGGCGGAGAGTTTTGGAGGAGGATAAACAATGCCTCAATTGTTCATCTCTTATGTTAGAGAAGATAAAGACAGAGTTCTCGAAATCGTGGAAGAATTGAAAAGGTATGAGGATATTACTGTATGGATAGACCTTGATGATATTGGAATAGGGGAGGAATTCACAAGAGTAATTACACAGGCTATTCTTGAATCTGATCATTATGTGCCTATTTTTTCGCGCAAATTCAACGATAAACTTGCTACTGTGGGAAATTTTTATATGCTTGAGGAATTAAGGATTGCCAAAAGACTATTGGAACAAAAAACAGAGGAGCAGAATTGGACGCTGCCTATCTTGCTTGATGATTGTGCGCTGCCGGATTTGGATGTGGTTGACTGGCTAAAGACAATAAATTATGCAAATTTGTCCCTAGGCAAAAAAGAACAATTTCTAAAACTCCTAACAAAAATTCTTCGAAGGGATGTAACCGAGCATGATCGATCGGAACTTTCCTTTCTTTCGCCGTTCTCAAAGCATGACAGGGAAATGAACGACCTGGAAAAACTTCTGAAGGAGTTCCTGTACTATCATCCATTTGGGTATGTGAAAGCTGTTAATTTATTCGGTGCAGGCATGGATTTTATTACTGAAGACAGGATTGTTATCCTGTATCAGCAGGAAAATGAGTACGTCATGCCTGAGGCGCTTGAGGGGAAGGGGAGTGCCCATATTGAAGAACAGAGATCTACCGGTCGAAAAGTTTTCAATGGTCCCACTGCTCGATTAATGTCATTTAAACATGAATGCGTGGAGGGGGAGATTGTGGCATTGGAAAAATCGAAATTAACCATTGCTCTTTCGCCAATAAACTGGTTTGACTACCTGATGACCAATGATGTTGTGCGTGGGGATTACAAAGAGGCGGTTAATTATTTTGATTATCACGATTTGTTGCAAGGTGATATTTCAAGGGTGGAATTATCGAATATTACCGAAACCATTATAACGATTGTTTCGAACGATGGATTTGTCGGATATCAAATACGGCAAACTCAGGCAGTGGGCACCGATTTGTACAGCGGAGCAGTTGCGGAGAACATAAATCGATACCTCGACGAAGTCGACCCCGAAATCCTGCGTCTGGAGCTCGAATCATCTGGACATAAAGCTGATTTTCACTTGCATGTTTTAAACGATGTAGCTGCCAACAATCCGCATTCACAAATCAGTGAAACCACCGTGGCTGACGGTAACTATAGGTTGAATGCTAATTCGGTTCCGCATCCCTTTCTAACCGTTCGACGCGGCATTTTTGAAGAGCTGTCTCCCGATTTATTGAAACACATGAAGCCTTTTTCGATTAAGTTGGTGGGTATTTCCTTCGATTTGATTGTCTTTCATCCTAATTTCCTGTTTTCTGTTTTCGTGGATTTATCTGCCGACGAAATAGTCCGTTATGTGCTGCAAAACCCTGGTAAAGATTTCCGTGAGGGTAGAATCCGATTTGTAAAAGCTGCATATGATGACCCCGAGACACTAAAAATCCTGCAAAGAAAAAACTGGGCGCCGGGTGGGGAGGCATCTTTGGTGAGGACGATTAACCTTATCTCTGCGTTTCAAGAGAATTTAAGAATGGATTTTTCTCATGTTTTTCGGATACTAGAGAATGCAAGATGAGCTTTGTCGAAGGGTTGGCGGAGGCGTTTGCATCAGCCGCGTGGCGAAATCCATTTTTTCGTTTTCGTTAGTCTTCATCATGGGCGGATTGGGGCTTCTTCTCGCGCCGCAGTTTGTCCTGTCATTTCTTGGCTTCTCGCTCTCGGAATTTTTATTTCCGCGTTTGTTAGGGATGACAATGCTCGTGCTGGCATATTATTACATCCGCGCCGCATGGAACGGTCTCACCGAATTTTTCAAGTGGACAGTCCATGCGCGGCACTTGGGTGTGGCATGCTATATTGTATTTGTCCTCTTCGGTATGCTCCCATCTCCGTGCTTTGGTTTGCACTCATGGACCTTCTTGGTGCATTATGGACTCAATGGGCGCTTGGCACTGATAGAATAGGTATATCATGAGGAAAGCGGGCGGCGCGGCGGGTGTTGGGTCGACTGCCCGATGGGGCTTGTCGAGATCTGGAGGGGTTGTTTGAGAGACTATTGGTACAATCCTTTAGAGGTATATCATGGATGAGAGATTAAAAGCTTTACTTGAATATGTCAAAGCAGATGGGCGAATTTGCCCGGTTCGAACTTGTTGGGATCGGCTTTGGGAAATGTTGCCCGATAAAACGCGTATTGGTAGAGATTGGGAACCGCCGCTGCCTCTCACTTTGACAGTGTGGTGGGAAACCCCTTTACTCGCAAAGACCCTGCGTCTTGAAAAACATATCCGCTATGCAGCGGAACATGGCGCCCTGGATGAGGTCGACTCTTATTTGCGCGGGCTAAAATCTGAGGAATGGTTTTACGGAAAGTAAGCTGCCCGCCTTGGGGATCTGCGGCTGACAGCGTTCGATAGGCTGCGGGAGCTGGTGTCACTTCCGCTGCACTTCGAAGATGCTTGGGGAAAATTTTACCGGGTATTTGCTTGCTTGATCCTTCCGGGAACAGAAAGCCATCGATGACAATGACAAAACAGTTTCCCGTCACTGAGATTAAATTTTCCAAATTGTGATGTTGATAAAACGGAGCGAACTATGGATACAAATGCATGGATCGAAGCAAACCGCTCGATGTTCGTTGAGTTGAGCAATGAGGTCTGGGGCTATGCCGAATTGGGCTACAAGGAATTTCAATCGTCAAAGACGCTGGAGGATGCGCTGGAGGAAGCCGGTTTCACATTGGAGCGCGGCGTGGCGGATATCCCCACTGCCTTCGTTGCCAGTTACGGCGACGCGTCTGGACCGGTGATCGGAATCCTGGGAGAGTTCGATGCCCTTCCGGGTCTGAGTCAGGACTGTGTGCCGTATCGCAAACCATTGGAGAGCGGCGCACCCGGTCACGGTTGCGGGCACAACCTGCTCGGGGTCGCGGGGCTGGCGTCTGTCATGGCGATCAAGCAGGCGCTCGATGCGGGCGAAGTGCGCGGCATGGTCAAATATTATGGCTGTCCCGCCGAAGAGGGCGGCGCGGGCAAGGCATTCATGGCAAACGCCGGGGTCTTTAACGGCTCAGACGTATGCCTGACGTGGCACCCCGATACCTTCAATGGCACGTTGTATGCCAACTTCCTCGCCAACTATCGCGTGACCTTCAAGTTCTACGGCAAGACCGCTCATGCCGCCGCCGACCCGTTCAACGGACGCAGTGCGCTCGACGCGGTCGAGTTGATGAACGTGGGCGTTAACTACCTGCGTGAGCACATGATCCCCGATGCGCGTGTCCATTATGTGACCATCAACGGCGGCGGCGTGGCTCCGAATGTCGTCCCTGATTTTGCCCAGTCCCTGTACAGTGTCCGCTCGCCGCGCACCGATCAACTGGATGATCTGTTCGCGCGCGTCAAGGATATTGCCAAAGGTGCCGCGCTGATGACCGGGACCGAAGTGGAGATCACGGTCATCTCGGGCATGTCAAATATGCTTCCGAACGAGACCATCAATGAAGTTTTGCAATCCAAATTGGTCGAGGTGGGCGCGCCGAAATTCACCGCGGACGAACATGCTTTTGCGCGCGAGCTTGCCAGGTCGATCCCTGCCGGGAGCCTGGAGACCAGCGCTTATGTCTATGGCTTGGACTCAAAAGCTGTGGCGGGATTAAAGGATGTTGCCCTGTTCGAGGATATTTTGCCGCCCTTTAAATCCGAGGTCGTTCTTCCCGGTTCGACGGATGTGGGCGACGTCTCATGGGTGGTGCCAACGGGACAGATCTTCACCGCCTGTTGGACGCTCGGCTCTCCCGGTCACTCCTGGCAGATCGTGGCTCAGGGCAAGATGGGCATCGGTCAGCGCGGCATGTTGTACGCGGGCAAGGTCATGGCGTTGAGCGCGCTTGAATTCATGAAGGACAGCGCATTGCTTGAGCAAGCCAAAGCGGAGTTCAAGCAAAAACGTGCCGCCGCCAAATACATTTCCCCCATCCCGCCTGGGACAAAACCCCCACTGAGCATTTAATGATGATGTCATTCTGAGGAGTGGAGCGACGAAGAATCTCTACATCCACCAGGATTTACCGCATTTGATCGAGCCAGAAACCCTTCGCAACCGCTCGTGGTGACCCGAAATAATTTCCATAGTTAAAGTATCAGGCGCAAAGTCCATCAAGACTTTGCGCCTTCGTTTTTGATTCTGATGACTGCAAGCGCAGTCCGCTCACAAATTCAGGAACTTCAGCGCCTCATAGACCAGCATCGCGGGCCAGACGATGCCTTTGAAGATTCCCAACACACCCATCCAGATCGTGGTCGCATGGGTGAGGTAGTAGATCCACGCTCCGATCAAGCCAAACCCATACACGGCTTCTGAAGCGCCGCCTTTATAGACCACTTTGGATTTTTGCACCTGCGCACTCTGTTCGGTGGACATTCATTTCTCCTTTTTGATTGGTGATAACTACATGGACATACGTCATTGCATCCGGTGCGGTTGTATGGTTCCTTCTGCGGGGAAAAGAGATGGTAGAAATTCCGCCCTGAATGTGCAATAATATTTTTACTCATATCCGTTTTATCGTAAATAGGAGGCTTTATGACAACAAAAGCAAGGATCAGAGCGTCGGTTCAACTTCGGGAAAGCCCGCAAAGCACAGCCCAGATCAGCGAATCGCTTGGCGCTGGGACGGCAGTGGAGATTCTCACCGATCAAGGCGCGTGGCTGGAGGTGAAAACGTCACAGGCGCATGCGATACCGGGCTGGGTCCCGCGTGACGCGCTCGCGTTTCAGCCCGTGGCAAACAAGCTGTTTCCGTCCCTTGCCCTCGGCTCCGGGAAGTCCCTCTCGACCGTCCCGCCTTCGGTCAAGGCGGCGGATTTTCTGGCGTGGAGGAACGCGCCGGGCAAACCGGATTGGATCGTGTCTTCAGCGTGGGATCAGCTCAATGCGGGCGACCAGCAAAACGTCACAGATGGGATGCGGTCTGTCATCGAGCAAAAACAGGCGGAGTGGGAAGCGTGGCTGGCAAACGTCACGGCGAACGGCAGGGCGGAAGTCGCCAGGATGGAAGAGTGGTTTGTCACGCTGGAAGGCGGCAGGGATGTTTGGACGCTTCGCCCGGAGATGATCTACACCGAAGCGTCTCAGACTCAGGGACACCTGGGCTGGGCTATCGAAGACGACATCATGCATTGGACGGGGCAGGTCAGGCACAATGAACAGGAAGCAAAATATAAGACCTGGTATGAGGTCAGCCTGTACAAGAGCGGGAAATTCCTAAAGGGGTGGTATAAAGGCGATCTGCTTGACGCCTATGTTTACCCGACGGATGAACGGGATACCAGCGTCGAGAGCAACAAGGACAGCCAGTTCGACCTTCAGACGCCGACCTTAAGGCATCCGGCTGACCCGGAGATAAACGATGCGATCGAAGCGAATCGAGCCGGGTATCAATATATCGATATTATCAATGCGTTCGGAAAGACCAAGATCCATCACAATTTGTGCGGTGAGTTCTGTGTCGCGGCGCTTGCAGGCGTGGACGTGATCCCGTTGCTGAATCAGTGGAAGGCGCTGGACACGGAAAAGGTGATGAAGATCCTGCGAAACGACGAGGGCACCGGACTGCCCGACGCCAAATCCATGTTCTCGCTTTTTAATTTCACAGTTGAAGAATACAAATATGCGCCGAGCATCGCGCCGTTCTCGCCGCTGCGCCTGCTCGATCAATTAAAGATGGGCAAGCTGGCGTTCACGGGTGTCGGTATCTTCAAATCCAACGGTAAATTATGCGGGAAGGAATCTGGCAGCAAGACCACCCGCCATTGGGTCGTGCTGGAAGACATCATCCCGGTCGGCAATGACGGCTGGGTGCGCATCTACAATCCGTTCCGCAACCGCGAGGAGGTTTACACCTACGACATCTTTATTCAATCGGTTGGTCAGTTCGGCATCGGTCTGTGGGTGAGCAAGGCATAGATAGCGTCATTGCGAGCCCTGAGGCTTAAATGCCGGGAGGGCGAAGCAATCTCCGGATTTGTACTATGTTGTCAATCGTAAATCTTTTATTGTTTTCACGTTCAAAATGGAGGATTGCCTTGTCGTACAAAAGAATTACCCAGTTCATTGTTCTTCTTGCCGTGGTCGTATCAGCCTTTGGTTTTACGGGCAGAGCGTCCGCCTGGTATTGCAGCACGTACATCACCGTGCAGTGGGGCGATACGTTGAGCGGCATCGCTTCGCTGTGCGGCACCACGGCGGATGCCATCCGCGCCGCAAACCCGGGGTTGGGCTGGTGGGTGTATGCCGGTCAGGTGTTGTACATCCCAAGCGGATATTCGCCCAGCGCCCCGGTGTATTACCCGACCTACGGCGGGACCTATGTTGTGCAGTGGGGGGATACGCTCGCCAAGATCGCTGCCAGTTATGGCGTGAGCGTTAGTGATCTGCTGGCTGCCAACCCCAATATCTGGAGTGCCAGCCTGATCTATGCGGGTCAGGTGATCAACATCCCTGCCGCGCCTGCGTATTACACGGTTGTCAGCGGCGATACCATGCGTCTGATCGCGGAGCGCTATGGCACCACGGTGTACAGCTTGCAGTTGCTTAATCCGCAGGTGTATGACGTTAACTATATCTACCCCGGGCAGGTGTTGCGGGTGCGTTAACCCGAAACAATTCACAATAGCCTTGAATCCCTAACAATAATGGGGATGCCTGGATAATAAAAAGCCACACCCGTTGAGGTCGTCCCAGGG
>CAYJPO010000131.1:0-9692 GCA_964372045.1 uncultured Anaerolinea sp. | reverse complement strand
TGGTCATTCGCCAAGTATAATCTACCTAAAATATTCAACTTAGCAATGTACTAGCGGCATACGTTTAATTGCTCGAACTGCTTACCCTGTGGGTTTAGTACCAGCCCTATTGGGTTATATTTTTTAGATTGAGTGTTTTTTTATTCTTTTTTCCAGTCTTTCATGGCATTTTATATGCAACAACTGAGCATTTTCAAGATCATCCGTCTTTCCTCCTTTTTTATGCGCAATTCCATGATGCGCTGATGACGCATCAAAAATCATCTCTTTTCCACATTCAGTACACAATCCTTTTTGCCTAAAGTAAAGAATACGCTTTTGATCAATATCGTGAAATCTCTTAGGATCCTTCATGACAATTTTATGCATCCTATCAAATTCATTTATCATGATATTCAATCTATTACGAAGAGAAGAGCCGCTGGTCAATATTTTAGACTCAGTTTTATATTTTTTATATGCATCAAATATTTTTTTAGTCATACCCTCTGGCGGGTCATCATCGTAAATTGAAAAGGTGTTCAGGTTCTTCAAGAATTCCTTTGTGAATTCAGCGAGCTCGTTTTGGAGATTTTCGTTTCCAGCTTTGTTTTTTCTAAGATATGAAACTAAAAGGTAGAAAGCTATCATTTCCCTTGGGGTAAATGCAGTTAAGATAATATTCAAGCTACTATAAAGGTAGTCTAGATTTGTTACATAGTTTTTCACTTTACTTGGTGGTATTGTTTTTTCATAAGTCTTTAGAGTTTTTATTAAATTAGGCAGACTTAAATCAGGAAATATCTTGTTTTCGAAGTCGCCCTCTAATTCAATCATCAGCATTTCTGCTGACAACTGTCTTAAACGAAACCTTTTATCACCCTTTAGAAATCCAAATATTTTATGGGTTTCTCTAACCTGACGAAAGTTATCTTTAAATCTACCTCGGTAAGCATTGATCTTCTCTGCTTTATTAAGTGGTGTTCCCTCTTGTAATCTAAGGAAAGTTTGTATTAGGTTTTCTTCTTTTGTATCCTGGCTAAATCTAATATTTAGAGAAAAAACACAATAAGCATTTAACAATGTTTTTTCCTGCCTACTAAGTTCAGAGTACAACGTTATATCTGTTTTGCTTAAATCTAATCTATCATCCAAATATTGGGCTATAGTGAGCAGCCTTTGTTGACCATCAAGAATTTCATGTTGTTTATCATCATTAATGAACGATACCAATATACCTATAGAAAAGCTATTAAAGATTGATCTAATTAATTCAATTTTTTGATTTGGTTTCCAGATGTCACCCCTTTGATAACTATAGTTTATTTTGATTTTACTTTCCCTAAATAAGTCTGGAATTTCTTCCAAAGTAAACTTGATCATATCTAGGTCTGGCACTGTTTGTCTAGTCATGATTGCCACTCCTTTTTTTCGATAAAGCTATCTGCCAGAACTGTTGATATCAACAGTTCTGGGGTGAACAAACGTTGGGCATAGTATAAACCTAATTATTTAGAGTCGTGAAATTTTTTATTTTTCTTCCTTATTGTTTCCATGTCCCAACTCCCTCAGCACCTCCTCAGTATACTCCCCCATCAACGGCGGCGGGAGGCGATACTCCACAGGCTTGTCGCTCATCTTCTATGGCGAACCACGTCTTCAAAGCCTCCACTGGCACACCAGGGTTGTACAATGGAAATAAAACACCGCGAAGAACCGCGCCTATTTGGAGAAAAATGAACCCCAATATCATCATTCGCAACGCCCGCCTGCACAACCTCAAGAACGTTTCGCTTGAAATCCCAAAGAATAAGCTCGTAGTCGTTACCGGGTTATCCGGCTCGGGAAAGTCCACGCTTGCCTTCGACATCCTGCATAAGGAAGGGACGCGCCAGTACATGGAGTCGCTCGGCATGGTCACGTGGGGATTGAGCAAACCGCCTGTGGACTCGATCACCGGCTTATCCCCATCCATTAGCGTTGACCAACACCTGACGAATCACAGTCCCCGCTCGACGGTGGGAACCGTGACCGAAGTCTTTACCTATCTGAGAATTTTATTCGCCCGCCTCGGACATCGCCCCTGCCCCACCTGCGGAAAGGATGTCCCGCCGCCCAATTACGAATCGACCGACGACAACTGGGAGGACGAGTCCGATGAAAGCCCCGATGGCTCGTATCCCTGTCCGCATTGCGGCGCGGCGATCCCTGAGATGAGCATGGCGAACTTCTCGTTCAACAAGCCCGCGGGAGCCTGCCCCACCTGCACGGGTCTGGGCGTGGTGCGCCAGCCCATCGTCAGCCGCCTCGTGGATGAGAGCAAGAGCATCCCCGAACTCCCCGTGGACGGTTGGATCGAGTTCCACGGCGGTCATTACAGCCAGATCATGAAGAACGCGGGGGTGTATTTTGGCTTCGAGTTCGACACCTCCAAACCCGTCAAGGAATTCACCCCCACCCAGCGCGACCTGTTTTTGTACGGCAGCGACAGCCCACAATTCCGCCGGCACTTCCCGAACGTCAAGCCGCCTGCCACCAACGCACAGGGACGCTTCGAAGGCGTGGTCACCAACCTTCAGCGCCGCTATGACGAACACGCCACCAACGCTGCCTATCTCGAAAAGCTGGAACACCTCTTCACCACCCAGCCTTGTCTTGACTGCGAAGGCACGCGCCTGCGTCCCGAAAGCCGCGCTGTGACCGTGGCTGGTGAGACGATCATCAAAGTCTCACAGCTATCGCTCAATGACCTCGACGCCTGGCTCAAGTCTTTGCCGCCTCACTTTACTGTCGATGAAATGCCGCTTGCCCGTGCCGTTCTAGATGATTTGAATGAACGCATCAGCCGCCTGCTTGAAGTTGGGGTGGGATACCTGACACTTGAGCGATCCTCGCCGAGTCTCTCTGCCGGTGAAGCCCAACGCTTGAGACTGGCTGCCCTGCTCGGGTCCGGTTTGACCGGCGTGCTCTACGTCCTCGATGAACCGACCATCGGTCTGCATTCCCGCGATACCCATCGACTCATCAACGTCATGCGCAAGCTGTGCGATCTGGGGAACACGGTGCTGGTCGTGGAGCACGACCTCGACCTCATCAAAGCCGCCGATTACCTCGTGGATATCGGACCGGGAGCGGGCAAGCACGGCGGTCAGATCGTCGCCGCGGGCACGCCGGATGAAGTGTCCAAGGTGAAAGAATCACTGACGGGCGCATTCATCGCAAAGACGATGACTGTGCCGATCCCTGACCATCGCCGCGAACCGAATCACAAAGCGTTGACCATTCATAACGCGCGACAATTCAATTTGAAAAATGTGACGGTGAGAATCCCGCTCGGGGTGCTGGTGGCGGTGACGGGTGTCTCCGGCTCGGGCAAGTCATCGCTCATCTTCGACATCCTCGACCTTGCCGCGCATCAACGCCTGAATCATGCCAAGGAAATTCCGGGCGAGCACGACTCCATCACCGGCTGGGAGCACATCGACAAGGTCATCACCATCGACCAGCAGCACCTTGGGCGCATTCCGCGCTCGAACGCCGCGACTTACTCTGACACCTTCACACCCATCCGTGAAGCCTTTGCCGCCACGCCCGAAGCCAAAAAGAATAAGATCACCGCGCGTCATTTCTCGTTCAACGTCCCGGGCGGACGCTGTGAGCGCTGCGAAGGCGCGGGCACGCTGACCGTCAAGATGCATTTCCTGCCGGAGGTCGAAGTGCGCTGTCCCGTCTGCCGCGGACGACGATTCAAGAAAGAGACCCTCGCGGTGAAATATCGCGGCTATGATATTTCGCAAGTGCTGGATATGACCGTCGAAGAAGCGCTGGCTTTGTTTGTCGATGTCCCCGCCGCTCAATCACGCTTGAAGATCATGTCCGATGTCGGCTTGGGGTATCTGCAACTCGGTCAACCTGCCACTACGCTTTCCGGCGGCGAAGCCCAACGCGTCAAACTCGCCAAGGAATTGGGACGACGCTCGACCGGTCGTACTCTCTACTCACTTGACGAACCGACCACGGGTCTGCATCCCGCCGATACGGCACGCCTGCTCGAAGTCCTGCAGCGTCTCGTGGACGCAGGCAACAGTGTCGTCGTCGTCGAGCACAACCTCGACCTGGTCAAAGCCGCGGATTGGGTGATCGATCTCGGTCCCGAAGGCGGCGAGGCGGGCGGTGAACTGCTCGCCGAGGGCACGCCTGAAGATGTGGCGAAGGTGAAAGAGTCGTATACGGGTCAATGCCTAAAAGAGTCGTTTTAGCCAAAGCAGGAAGAATCACCCCATGAAAAAAACTCCCGCCAAATTTGGCGGGAGAAATATTTAATAATGCCTACTCGGTAAAAGGAGAGATCGGCGGTGGAGGTTCAGGGAGGCGCACCGGCAATACAAAGGAGAACGTGCTGCCCTCTCCTTCCCGGCTGTCTGCCCAGATGCGCCCGCCGTGCATCTCCACCATCACCTTTGCCACGGAGAGTCCGAGCCCCATGCCGCCATGTCTGCGGGTCAGGTGAGATTCGACTTGATAGAAACGGTCGAACACATGGGGAAGGTCCGAAGCGGGAATGCCGATCCCATTATCCTGCACAGAGACTTTGACATAATCCGGATGCTGTTCGCCGCGCAAAATGACATATCCGCCGTCGTTGGTGAACGTGAGGGCGTTCTTCAATAGATTGCTGAGGACGATGGCGATCTTCCCGCCGTCAATATCCACCCACAAATCCTGATCGGCATTGGACTCGTTCCGCAGGGCAATGCCCTTCTTCTTCGCCATCTCGTTAAAGGAAGCTGACACATCCTCGATGATCCGCGCGACGGACACACGGCGCGAACGCACCAGCGCGCCGCCGGTCTGATAATTATCGACGCTCGTCAGGCTTTCGATGATCTCCTTCAAGCGGGACGAATTGCGAATGATGGCATCCACCTGTTCATTGTGTTCGCCGCCGAGCAATTCCTTCAAGAACGTAGAATGACCCAGGATCAACCCCAGCGGCGTGCGCAGTTCATGGGACGTGATCGCAATGAATTCGTTCTTCAAGCGGTCAAGTTCGCGCGCCTCATCCTGAGAGGAAAGGATCCCCTTCTCCAGCAATTCCAGTTGCAAGGCGGCGGATGCGACCGCCGCGAGCGTTTCCATCACGAAGATATCTTCCTCGGTATAATTGCTTTTCTTGTTGAAGACCTCGAACACCCCGATGGGCTTGCCATGCACGATCAGCGGCACACCCAAAATAGACCGGGTGGTAAAACTCGACATCTCATCGATCTTCTTATAATGGCGCTCATCGGACGAAACATCGTCGAGCGCGATGGGCTTGACCTGCAGGAACACCATGCCCGCCACACTGCCGTTCAACGGCACGCGCGCGGAGCTGATCGCCTCACGGTGGAACCATGGAACATACCGGAAAAAGAATTCCTGGGTCACATCATCGTATTCGAGCAGAGACGCGCTTTCGCTCCCCGTTAATTCGGTTGCGGCGGAAAGAACGGACTGAAGGTACGACTCAAGGTCCACCATCGTTCCAAGTCCGCGGGTTACATCTAATAGACGTGCAAAGGGCTTAACTTGATCCATAATCACCTACAGTAAGATTATACTTCACGGTCGTATCTGATATGCTGACCCGTATCAGTTGATAAGGATATTGCAATCAAATACAAGGAGAAATTTCATGGCAAATAAGAAAAAAGTGCGTGTTGCGATCATTGGCGTGGGAAATTGCGCCTCCTCCCTCGTGCAGGGTGTTCAATTCTACAAAAACGCAAAAAATGATGACAACATCCCCGGCATTATGCACCCGCAATTGGGTGAGTACCACATCCGCGACATCGAATTCACCCTGGCGATCGATATCAACACCACCAAGGTCGGAAAAGATCTTTCAGAAGCGATTTTTGCCGAGCCCAACAACACGTACAAATTCTGCGATGTTCCCCGCCTCAATGTACCTGTCGTGCGCGGCATGACGCATGACGGCTTGGGCAAATATCTCAGCCAAGTCATCGAAAAAGCGCCCGGCTCCACCGCCGACATCGTCCGCCTGCTAAAAGAAAGCAAGACCGATGTGGTCATCAGCTTCCTGCCCGTCGGCTCGGAGATGGCGACCAAGTGGTACGTCGAGCAGATCATCGAAGCGGGCTGTGCCTTCGTCAACGGCATTCCCGTTTTCATCGCTTCCTCCGAATATTGGGGCAAGCGCTTTGCGGACGCAGGTCTGCCCATCCTCGGCGACGACATCAAAAGCCAGGTCGGCGCGACCATCGTCCACCGTGTGCTCACCAGCCTCTTCGTGGATCGCGGCGTAAAAATTGACCGCACCTATCAACTCAACTTCGGCGGCAATACAGACTTCCTCAACATGCTCGAGCGTGAACGTCTCGAAAGCAAGAAAATTTCGAAAACCAACGCCGTTACCAGCATGATCCCCTACCAGATCGACCCGGGCAACGTCCACGTTGGTCCGAGCGACCATGTGCCCTGGCTGACCGACCGCAAGTGGTGCTACATCCGCATGGAAGGCACGACCTTCGGCGACGTACCGCTCAACCTCGAGCTTAAACTCGAAGTGTGGGACAGCCCCAACTCCGCCGGTGTGATGATCGATGCCCTGCGCTGTGCCAAGATCGCGCTCGACCGCGAACTCGCCGGTCCCATCGTCGGTCCGTCATCCTACTTCTTCAAGACCCCGCCCAAACAATTCCGCGACGATGTGGCGCGGCAAAAAGTGGAGGATTTTGTTTCGGGGAAAAGCGACGATTAATTCAGTGACCAGAAATCAGTAATCAGTAATCAGTGGGATGCCTGCTCATGCAGGCGTCCCACTTTTTCGATTAGAATTCCTTCCATGAAAAACAATTACGAATTACGGATTACGCATCTATTCCTGACCCTTAGCCTGTTAACGGCGCTTCTCGCCTCTTGCGTCCCCGCAGCCGCGACTCCCGATCCCGCCATCGCGATGACCGCGGCGATCGAAACGGCATTTGCAGAAATAAACCAGCCCACCGCCACCCCCACAGCGACGGATATACCTGTCCCGACTGCGACGGTTCCGCGCACGCCGCCTGCTTTGCCGGGCATGTACCAAACTTCCTATTTGAAACCCGAAGACCTGCCTCGCTCTTACGTGACGGATTCGTGCCAGTACTTGAAAAACAAATGGGACCCGAACAAGTCCGCTCCGGGCACGGTGGTCATGGTCATCATGTCTCACCGCATCGATAGCGATGCGACCACATCGAATGCCGGTACTACCACGATCTCCGCGAAAGACCTCAGGCAATTGATGAACGACTTTCATGAACTGGGGTTTGAAGCCATCAACACACAACAGATGGTGGACTTTATGTACGACAACGCAAAGATCCCCCAACGCTCATTCCTGTTCATTGTGGATGACCGCGCAGGCGGCAGGTCAAAATACGACGACCATTTCCGCACCTATTTTGAACAATGGGGCTGGCCCGTTGTAAATGCCTACATCGGCATGGACGAAAGACCAGACCTGTGGGCAGAACACGCCGAATTGAACGCCGAAGGTTGGGTGGATTTTCAAGCCCACGGATACATTCACAATATTCCTATCAGCGAAGGTTCGACAGACGAGTTCATCATGTCGGAAATGGGCGGCGTGATAACGACCTTCCAAAAATATTTCAACAAGACCCCCATCGCCTACATCTGGCCCGGCGGCGGATTCACCAAACGCGCCGTGGAAATCGGCACACAACTCGGCTACAAACTCGGGTTTACGGTCAACCCGCGCGGACCAGTGATGTACAACTGGGTCCCGCAGGCAGACACGTTCAATCCCTCCAATCCCATCGCCATCCCGGAAACTCCGGCAGGCAATCCACTGATGACCTTGCCTCGCTACATGGATATTAACGCCCGCGACAACCTCGGCACTGTTGTCGCCATCGGTGATGAAGCCATTGCCTACGCCGAGCAGAACAAAGCCGTGGAGCTTGAATACTACGACATCGTCTGCGCGCCCACGTATGGACCGATCTCAAGCCAGCCGTAACGCATTGAGCCCGAAGTCTGGAGACTTCGGACTCCCCATCTCAAACTGGTTTACAATGTAACAAATATGCATAATCAATCACTACCATTCAAGCAGGCTGCTTCCCGATTTTTGAGCATCCTGCTTATCGTCACAATTTTGGTCTCCTGCCAGCTTTTACCGCAAACTACAGAACCCAATTCAGAAAGCCTGAATCCACAATCAACGAACACGGAAGCCAACGCCGAAAGCGGAGAGGTTCCGGTTCTGCCCGCATTCTTTCAAACAGAAATGCTGAACCCGCTGGATACCCCACGCACCTACGTTGAGGAAACCTGCCGCTATTTGCGCACCAAGTGGAATCCGTTGAACGCCGAACCCGGCACTGTGGTGATGGTCATCCTCTTCAAGGACATCAACCGCGGCACAGCGGAAATGCCGGATAGTATCCGCGTGGTCGAATTCCTGGATCTGATGCAGCAGCTCAAGGCGCAGGGATTCGAAGCGATCAACGCCAGACAACTCCAGGCATTTTTGGAACGCAACGTCGAGATCCCGCCCCGTTCGGTGGTGTTGATCCAGGATGGCAACCGCAGCGCCGAGTATTTTGACAGGAACTTCCGCGAATATTTCGATTTATGGGGCTGGCCCGTCATCAATGGCTGGGTGAGCGAACCCGAACTTCAAGACAGCCTGCTTCAAGAGAACCTTGTCCTGGAATTGGAAGGCTTCGTAGACCATCAGGCACGCGGCGTCACTGAAGATGCAAAGCTTTCCGACGAATCCGCGAAGAGCATACTTGCCCGTGAATTGCAAGGCTCCCTGAATGGACTTAGCGATCAGTTCGCCAAGACCCCCACCGTCGTCATCTGGCCCAACGGCGGTATCGGCATCCGCCCGGTGGAGGTGGCACGTCAACTGCGATTCAAGATGGGCTTCACCGCCAACGCGCGCGGACCCATCATGTACAATTGGGTACCTCTCGCCGATGAGGCCGACCCGCTGCGTCCGGGTTTCATCCCCGAAGGCATGATCAACGACCCGCTCATGACCCTGCCCACGTTTTCCCCAAATGAAGCGTTCCTGGCGATCGACCTTGCCCGCAACATCGGCAAGGAAGCAGCGGCATACGCGCAGAGCAACAAGGAAGCCGAACACAAGTATTACGAGATCGTGTGTGAAGAAGAATACGGACCTATGCCCACCCCATAAACTTCAAGGAGGTATTCCATGACCGATTGTATTTTTTGCAAGATTATTTCAGGCGACATCCCCAGCACGAACGTGTATAAAGATGATCAGGTGACCGCGTTCCGCGACATTAATCCCGCCGCGCCAACTCATATTTTGATCGTCCCTAAAAAACATATCGACTCGATCAATGTGCTGACCGTTGACGATGAACCGTTGATCGGTCATCTCTTCTTCGTCGCAAAGCAGCTTGCCGCGCAGGAGGGAATCGCCGAACCGGGCTACCGCCTCGTTATCAACACCGGAGCCGAAGCCGGGCAGACCGTCTTTCATGTCCACCTCCATTTATTGGGTGGCAGACAAATGAGAGCGCTCGGATAACATCATCGAAGCGATCAGCGCGAAACCGGCTGGTCGCTTTTTTTAGAATAATTTCGTCATTGCGAGGGCTACGCCCTCGCAATGACAGATGGAGCCCTTTATGCCCGAACGAGAAATTTATCTTTTATCC
>CAYJPO010000130.1:0-9701 GCA_964372045.1 uncultured Anaerolinea sp. | reverse complement strand
TCGCACGGACACAACGCCCGCAGATAGTGCCAGTTGTAAATGCCGTAATCGTGACCGTCTTCCCAGACGATGGTCAGCGCATACGAACCGACTGCCACGACATTGGCGATCCGGGTGGAGGGACCATCTTCGAACGGCTTGTCGAACACATCGGCATCCGGCTCAGACTTCATGTTCTCATGTCCGCCGCGGCAGGAGGCGCATGGACACGCCAGACGCAGCAACCCGAACGGGTACACGCTTTTATGTCCGCTATCCCATTGAACGATAAATTCGCGCTTACTCTTGTTGGCAGTGACGTTGGTCGGTTTTTCGGTCATTCGTTTTCCTTGAAGTTGTATAGTTTGGCAGGTTGAGAATTTTTTATTATGGCGCGGGGACGACTGCCAGAAATTCCGATGCAGCCCATCCGGCGCGGGTGTCGTCGTACGATGCGACGAGATACCACCAGGTGTAGCCATCCGCAGTTTGCGGTCCATCTTTCACGAGAAACACTTCTGATTCTTCTCCTCGAAAGACAGTATCGGAGTTCAAGCCCGGCGCGGAGCGGATGCGCAAACCGTCGCCGCCGGTGCCGGTGATCTGCGCATACCCGTTAATGCTGATGATGGTCGCGTCAATCGTGGGGGAGGCGAGCGGGTCGATGGTGGGGATCGCCGTCGCTGCGGGGGTATGAGTCGGGGCGGGGATCATCGTCAGGTCTGCAGGTGCAAACCCAACTTCAGGAGAGAAGCGGGGCGACGTCCATCCGATGAGAATGAGCGTGACCAGGATCAAAATCCCGGCGACGATCAATGCGCCGAAGATCACAAAACGGTTTAGGTAGGGGCGTAAGTCCATATCAGGTCTTTGGGTTTTTCAATAAGTATAGTGCGTTTTTGGGCATCAACACCTTGAGCGCGCGATGCAAAACTTTGATCTCCGCCACATTGCTGCCGAGTGCCGGGTCGCCATCCACTTGAAGCGAGAAATTCGCATCTGACTCGATGCGCACATTTTGAAAGGGGATGCAGCGCGCTTCATCGGAAGTGAGATGGCGTCCCGCGACCAGATCGAAAAAATGACGGAAGGTATCGGCGAGGCTGTCGCCGCTCAGCAGCCACAGGTCCATTTCACCATCATCGAGCAGCGCATCCGGCGAGATGACCGACATGCCGCCCGCATAATGGCGGATGTTGGTGGCGACGGCGACGAGATAATGTCCCTCCACCAGTTTACCTTCGGCGTACACGCGCAGGTCAAGCCCATGCCAGAAGGTCGCTTCCCACACGGTGGTGGCAAAGAAATGCGGCACGGACATGTGCTTGAAGAATCGCGGACGCGGTTCGATCTTGCCGATGGTTTGCGCATCCAGACCAATGCCCGCCCACAAGAGAAATTGACTGCCGTTGCAGGTGCCGATATCCACATATTGCGGCTCGACGTTGGCGAGCAGTTTGGCGTTCTCGCGCAGGTTGCCGGGCTTCCACCAGCTAAAGGGCATTTGTCCCTGTTCCAGCGCCCAGACGTTGGTTGTGCCAGCGGGCAGCACGCCTAGCGCCGTCTCGGTATGGACTAGTCCGCTCGCAACCTGACCGACGGTTCCATCGCCGCCGATGGCGAAGACCGCATCGTATTTTTCGTGAGCGGCTTGGTGCGCGGTTTGAATGGCGTGGGTTCCGCTTAACGTCTCGGCGATGTCCACGCTCCAGCCGGCATCTTGCAGCGGCTTGATAATGCCCCGCACATAGCGCCGGACGGGAAAGCGACCGGCGGCGGGGTTATAGAGTAAAAGTCCCTTGCGCATGAGGACGATTATAGCGTACGCCGTAAAGGAGAGCCTTTATGGGAAATTAGGGGCAGTGACACAATTTGCCGGTGGTCTTAGATTCAAAAAATAATTTTACTGGTTGTATTTTATTGGGAGAAGTGATGCAGCGTATTCAGAGTGTTGATGTGTTTCGTTTTATTGCTTTCTTGATGATCATAACCTTGCACACACAGCCGTTCCGCCTGGAACCACCGGCGAAAAATGAGTTGTACGAATCCCTTGATGCGGTTATTACGAACGCCGCCAGGTTTGCAGTCCCATTTTTCTTTGTGATCTCCGGGTATTTTTGGGGTGCAAAACTCAGAGAGGGTCATGCCCCCATTCCTTTTTCATTGAAGAAGATCAGGATGATCCTTGTCATCTTCCTGTTTTGGTGCATCGCATATCTTATCCCCTTCAAATTGTTGAGATCGGGGATGGGGTTTGGGGATATTCTCGAACTGATCGCTGCCAACATTAATACACTGTTGTTCCAGCAGCCGATCACGATCTTGCTCATGCAGGGCACGAAATTACACCTGTGGTATCTGGTCGCATTGATGTTTTCCATCGCGATAAGTGCCTTGTTCATGCACAAGAATAGGGCGACGAGCCTCCTCGTTTTTTCTGTATTTCTGTATGTGATCGGTGTTCTGGCAAAAGCATATGAATTCACCCCAATAGGAATGTCGATCCATTTTAATACTCTCTACGGTCCATTCTTTGGGACAGTTTTCTTTGTCTCCGGGTATCAGCTGTCGGGATTTAAGATCACTCCCAAATGGCTGTTTTATGGTGCAGTCGTATTTATGCTCGGATGCATCCTTCATGCCTCGGAGGTGTATTATCTGTGGAGGGTGACCGGCGAACTGCCATGGCAGGACTATGTGTTTGGCACTTATTTTATGGGCATTGGCATTGCCATGATGGCGTTGTCGAACCATCCCATCCTCCAGAACAATTGGTTAGCCCAATTAGGCGGCATGACGCTGGGACTGTACGTCGTTCACTATATTTTCGTGGATCTTTTTTCAGAATTCAACAAGCTCCATGATTCGTTCGTATGGGAGGTGGGGTACATATTTATCGTCTTCGTGTTGTCTTTGTTGTCAGTCTACGTGCTTTCAAGGAATAAATTCACAAAGGAATTTGTGACGTGATTTTCCACCTCTCTCATTTAATATCAGCTTTCGAACTCACGGTATAATCTCTTCACAATGACAGAAGGTGCATTACTTAACGATCGATATCAACTCCAGGAAATCCTGGGCTCAGGCGGCATGGCGAACGTCTATCGCGCGCGCGATGTCGTGCTTGACCGCCCCGTAGCCATCAAAGTCCTCCGCAAGGAATACTCTTCCAACGATAACTTCCAGAAGCAGTTCTGGCTGGAAGCGCGCTCGGCTGCGAATCTTTCCCATCCCAACATCGTCACCGTACATGATTTTGGTTCCGCCGACAACCTGCTCTTTATCGTAATGGAGCACATTCCCGGCAAGGATTTGAAACACCTCATCCGCGAGCGCGGACGGTTTACCGCTCACGACGGTGTCCCGCTCTTGATCCAGGCGTGTGCGGGCGTTGGGTATGCCCACCGTGCGGGACTCGTCCACTGTGACATCAAACCGCACAACATGCTCGTTTCGAAGGATATGCGCCTCAAGGTCACAGACTTTGGGATCGCGCGCGCGCTTGCCACCGTCAAACCGGGGGAACGCTCCGATGTCGTCTGGGGCTCGCCGCTTTATTTCGCTCCCGAACAAGCCGCTGGCGAACCGCCCACACCTTCGTCAGATGTTTACTCGCTGGGCGTGGTGTTGTACGAACTGCTCACCGGCACGCCGCCTTTCACCGCAGCCACCGCCGACGAACTCGCGCGGATGCACATCTCTGCCGAGCCGGTTCCCATCAGTGAATACATTCCCGATATTCCTCCCGTGCTGGAGGAGATCGTCATGAAGGTTTTATCCAAGGAACCTTCCGCGCGCTACCGCACGGCTGACCAGCTTGGGCGCGTCCTGCAAAAATTTGGGATGACGGCATCACAGCCGCTTCCACGGCAGGAAGTTGAGATCCCGGTCCAGTCATCGCCGCCGGTTATCACGGTCAAGCAGGATATTGCAGAGCGGCTCTCGCCTCCCAGCCAGCCGTTCGTACCCCAACCGGAACCGATTCCCATGCAATACTACACGGATCCGACTCAGCCTGAAGCTGCTCATACGAACCAGACCGAATTTCCTGCTCAGGAAATGGATTGGGTCTCCGTCGGTCTGGGCTTGCTGGCTGTCATGGCCGTTGGTGGATTGCTCCCCTTCTGGCTCATGATCTACCTTACTTATTTCCCGCCTGGACGATAAAGAAACAAGCCAGACAGGTTTTCAGAACCTGTCTGGTCTTTTATACCTATGACAAACTACCTTCTTGCTCCTTCGATCATTGCCTCAGATTTCGCTCATATTGCCGATGAAGTCAAAGCCTGCGAAATCGCCGGAGCGGACTGGATCCATGTGGATGTGATGGATGGTCAATTCGTGCCGACCATCTCCGTCGGTCCGCTGTTCGTGGAATCGCTCAGGCGCACGACCAAACTTCCACTCGATGTGCATTTGATGATCTCTGAACCGGAGAAGCATCTCGAAGATTTTGCCAGGGCTGGCGCGAGCAGCATCACCGTCCACACCGAGACCTGCCCCGATCTGTCGCAGATCGTCAATAGGATCCATTCCTTGGGATGCAAAGCGGGCATCACGCTCAACCCTGCCACTCCCGCCTCAGCACTGGACCCAGCGCTTCCGCTCGTTGACCTCGTTTTGGTGATGAGCGTTGTCCCCGGTTTTTCCGGTCAGAAGTTCAAACCGGAAATGATCGCCAAAGTGGAGGAAGTCCGCAGCAAGTTGAACGCCCTGCGCTCGAACGCCGACCTTGAAGTGGACGGCGGTATGAATGCCGAGACCATCCCACTGGTGAAGAAGGCGGGTGCAAATGTCTTTGTCGCCGGGAGCGCAGTCTTCAAACATCCACAGGGCAGCCGGGCAGGGGTGCAGGCATTGAAACAGATCGCAAATGCGTAGGGCAAAGCGTTACTGTGCTTCTACGAATTAAACAAAAATCACGGCGCTTACGCGCCGCGATTCCTGGATCGAGGGGGGCGAATTAGGCTGTGGATTTGCCGAGTGTCTTGATGCACTTGGCGCACAGCGTCTTTTTCACGAGGCGACCCTTCTCCAACACCGAAACCTTCTGGAGGTTGGGTTTGAACGTGCGGTTGGTGGCACGCTGGGAGAAAGAGCGGTTGTGACCGAAGGTGGTTGCCTTGCCGCAGTGATTGCACTTTGCCATGTTTGAGGATCCTTTCTTTCCTTGCAAATATCGCTTAACTAACAATGAAGTGATGATTGACTTAAGATCGCGCAGAAATATCGAATTTTTTGTTTGCCAAATTTTGCGATACTCTGTAATTCCAATCGCCCTTTTCGAAGGCACGGCATTTTACCATAGAACGCAACCAACTTCAAGATAAGATGTTAAAATAGAAAATCAGATAACGAAACGGGTTTCGGAGGCTTAAGGGACAATCCTCCGGGGTCTTTCGAAAGGAAAATCATGGGCGAAGAAACAACTTCTCTGGGTGGGATTCACGTCTCCCCGAACGCGGTGGCGACCATTGCATATCACGCCACCTTACACTCGTACGGCGTGGTGGGACTGGCTCCCAAAAACCTCGCAGACGGCATCGTCTCCACCATCACACGCGAACCTTCGCGCGGGATCGCCGTTCATTACAAGGACGATGAGATCCATATCGATGTCAATGTCATCGTGGAATTCGGTACCCGCATCAACTCGGTGGCGGAGAGCGTGGCGAACACCGTGCGTTTTCATGTTGAAAAGGCATTGGGACTGCGCGTCGACACGGTCAACGTGCATGTGGCAGGATTGCGCATCAGCAATACAGACTAGGAGATCCTGATACATGGCAATTGATACCGTACGTGTGGAAAAAATGCGCAAACGAACCGTCGATGGACTGGCTTTCAAGCGCTTGATGGAAGCCGGGCTGACGTGGCTTCGCACCAACCAGCAAGTGGTCAACTCGTTGAACGTGTTCCCCGTCCCCGACGGTGACACGGGCACGAATATGACGCTGACCCTGCAATCTGCCTGGAACGAGATCAAGGACAAGGGCACACGTCATCTTGGGGAGATGGCTGCGGCGTTCTCAAAAGGCGCGTTGATGGGTGCGCGCGGAAACTCCGGCGTCATCTCCAGCCAGATCCTGCGCGGGTTCTCGCGCGGCGTGCATGACAGGGAAACGCTCGACCTGGAATCCTTCGTCAAGGCGTTGGGTGAGGCGCGGGACACGGCATACAAGGGTGTGGTCAAGCCGGTCGAGGGGACGATCTTAACCGTCATCAAAGAAACGGCGAATGCGGCCGAAGCAGGTCTCGGGTCGGTTAAAGATGCGATCGAGCTGCTTGAGCTGGTCGTCAAAGCGGCGGATGAGTCGGTTCGGAGGACCCCGGAGCTTCTTCCCATCCTCAAACAAGCGGGTGTGGTGGATTCAGGCGGCAAAGGTCTCTTCTTCTTTTTGGAAGGAATGTTGAGACACGTCTACGGCGAATCACTCGAAACACCGACCGTCAGCGTGCAACCGCTCACCGCGATGGATCTGCAAGGTGCGCTCGAAGAAGTGGAAGAAGGACAGGATTACGAAGTGGTCGTGGACTTTGTGCCGAGCGGTGAGTTGGACTTGCATGGCTTCTACGGAAGGCTGGAAGAGATGGGCACGTCCATTCAAGTGGGTGAGGGCGACGGGATGTACCGCATGCACATCCACGTGCCGACCGAGAAGCGCTACGAGCCGATCGATTACATCATGGGCATCGGCACGGTGACAAAGGTTGCCATCGAAAACCTGCTCGCGCAGATGGACGACATCCAAAAGAGCAAGACTTCACAGGTTTCATTCGCTACTATTGAGCCGGGAAATATTGCGGTCGTAGTCGTTTCACCCGGCACGGGGATCAGCCGCATCTTTGCCAGCCTGGGCGTTGCGGCGGTTGTCGCAGGCGGTCAAACCATGAACCCATCCACCCAGGATATTTTGAGTTCCTTCGAAAACCTGCCGACGGATAAGGTCATCATTTTGCCGAACAACAAGAACATCGTCATGGCGGCGAATCAGGCGAAGGATGTGACGGTCAAAAGCGTGCAGGTGGTGCCGACCCGCACCATTCCGCAGGGACTTGCCGCAATGCTGTCCTTCGACCCGGGCGGGGACGTGGAAGCCGTCGCTACGAAAATGAACAAGGCGATGAGCAATGTCAAGACCGGTGAAATTACAGTCGCCACCCGCTCCGTTGAAATTGACGGCGTGACCGTGAAAGACGGTCAGGTCATTACGTTGTTGGATGGAAAATTGGTCGCTTCAGCGGAGACGGTTGAAAATGGCGTCTTGGCATTGCTCGAAAAAGCCAACGCGGAAGAACATGAGATCGTCACCCTCTTTTATGGCGAGGATATGCCCCACGCTGAAGCCAACCGCATCGCGGACGTCATCCGCGAGAAATACTCCAACCTCGAGGTCGAGGTGCAGGAGGGCGGTCAGCCGCATTACCAGTTCATTCTTTCGGTAGAATAGTTTTTCCTGAAATCAAAAGTGACAGTCACCAGCGAGGTGACTGTCACTTTTTTAATTCTCACAACTTATTTCGCCCGGTAATTGACGCGGAATAACCGGTAGATGGATTTTGCCACTTCGATGCTTTGGATGATGATAATGATCGTAAAGACGATGGGAACAGTGAGTGTGGCAATGGTCTGGAAGACCTCGACCTGCTCCGGGTTGAATGGGCTGTTGACGAATGAATCTGCTGTGACACCAATGATGTTCGGGGTTCGCAGGATCACGATCGTCAGAATGAGGCTGGCTCCATCGACGAGGATGTTGAAGATGCGGGTCAGGTTGTTCCAGGCTGCATTGCGCAGCAGGTACACATCCAACAGGATCTGGGCTACCAGGGTGATATTGATCCACGGCACGAACTTGAAGAATGCATCTGTGAATAGCGGGATGAAAGTCTGCTCGCCGCCTGTGAAGAAGTACATGCCCAGCCACTGCGGATACAGGTTGAGGATGGCGAGTGCCACGAAGGTGAAGACGATCTCCATGATGAGGTCGAAGCGGCTGACTGCATCCGGGTCGGGTTCCTTGGTGAGCGCGGCGGGGTCCCAGTCTTTTTCATCACTGAAGGCGCCGAACTCTTTCTCGGGGAGGGTACGCTCCAGAATGGCAAAGACCAGCACCACGTTCCCGAAGGCGGCGATGGCGGCTGAAAGCGCATTGCCCAAGCCTTTGCCGATGATGTTGACAAAGTCCGCGCCCATGAAGGGAGTATCGGTCACAGCTTGAATACCCGCCAAAACCAGCATCACGGTCACAACGACGGCGAGAACGATCTTCAAAACGAACAGGAAGAATGGAAACAGTTTGGGACCGATGAGATACGGCTGTGGGTTGTAGGTAGCCGCCACTTTTTGCGGCGAGCCGTATTCTTTCAATACTTCGATCTCCATCGCTTCATCGCGAGCGCGCCCGGTCTTTTGCGCGCGGTCTTCGAGCATATCCTCGAGTGTGGATCTCAGTTCCTTTTCGATATCCTCACGCCCTTTCAAGAGCGGCAGGTTCTTGCCGACTTCGGCAACATAACGATCTATGAGGTTCATGATATTTTCCTTTCCTACGCCAGCATCTTATCCATGACCGATACGATGCCAGCCCATTCCTTTTTCATCTTCGGCAGGAGTTTCTTCCCCTCCGCGCTGATGACGTAATACCGGCGCGGGCGAGCCTCCTCCAACTTCCAAACCGACTCAAGCAGCCCCTGGGCTTCCAGACGGCGCAGAAGCGGATACAACGTGCCCTGGTCCACTTCCAAGCCGAGGTCGGCGAGTTTCTTCAGCAGGGAGTACCCGTACTGTTCGCTGCCCAATTGACTGAGCGCAGCCAGCACGATCACCCCGCGCCGTAACTCCAAGACTACATTTTCGAGAGATTCTGTGTTTGCCATATCTCAACCTTTGTCGCATTATACTGTGTAATATACAGTATGTCAAGGGGAAAGTATCAGGTGACGATCACGTATTTGGGTGATTGGGCTTATTTCTTATGCTAAACTTCGCTTTATGAAACTTGGAATCGTCACCGACTCAACATCCGACCTGCCCGCTTATCTCATCGAGCAACATGAAATAAAAGTCGTGCCCACCATCCTTGTTTTGGAGGGAAAGGAATATGCGGATGGGATCGGCATCACCCGCGAAGAGTTTTACACGCGATTGCCTTCGCTTCAGACCCCGCCGACGACGGCTGCTCCATCCATTGGAGATTTTGCCACGCCGTATGAGGCTCTGCTCTCGAACGGTTGTGACCGTGTGTTATCCATCCATGTTTCGGGCAAGCTCTCGGGTGTGGTCAATGTCGCCCGCCGCGCCGCCCAGGATTTTCCCGGCAGGGTCACCTGTGTGGATAGCGGCTCGCTCTCCATGGGAATCGGTTTTCAAGTGTTGGCGGCAGCGGAAGCGGCAGACCTGGGTCATGATGCAGCCTTGGAAGCCCTTGAATCCACGCGGCGCAAGACGAAGGTGATCGCGGCATTGGATACGATGGAATATCTCCGTCGCAGCGGGCGCATCCCTGTGGTGGTTGCCAACATCGGCGGGATACTTTCCATCAAGCCGGTGGTCGAACTGCGTGATGGAGAAGTGAAACCGATGTCGGTCATCCGCACGACCAGCCAGGCGGACGAGAAAACGCTGGCAGAGTTGTTGGCAGTGGGGGAGATGGAACGCCTCGCCATCATGCACACCAATGCCGAAGTCCGTGCCCGGCGCTTGTTGGATGGCATCATGC
>CAYJPO010000129.1:0-9863 GCA_964372045.1 uncultured Anaerolinea sp. | reverse complement strand
CTCGTTACTTATTACTCGTACCTCACAACTCACTTCTCGAACACGAACTGACCATTCTTATAGAACAACTCGCCATCCACAAGAATTTCCGAATCCGTGCGCATGTCGCAGATCATATCCCAGTGGATCGAGCTTTTGTTCTTCGAGCCGGTCTCCGGGTAGCCATTGCCGAGCGCCATGTGGAACGAGCCGCCGATCTTTTCATCGAACAGGATGTTGCCGGTAAATTGCTGAATGTCGAAGTTGGTGCCGATGGCGAACTCGCCCAGATAGCGGGAACGTTCATCGCTATCGAGAGTCTTTAGCAGGAAATCGAGATTCTTTTCTGCATTCGCAGAGGTGACGCGCCCGTTCGAGAAGGTCAGTTCCGCGCCTTCCACGCTCGATCCCTGATAGTTGGCGGGATACGTGAACTTCACCCAGCCGTTGACAGATTCCTCGACGGGACCCGTGTAGATCTCGCCGTCCGGCATGTTGTGCGTGCCGTAGGAATTCATGAACGTGCGTCCCTTGACCGAGAGGGTCAGGTCCACGTTCGGTCCGCGCAGGATGACCTGATTCTTGTCCTTCATGAAATCCACAGCCGATTGCTGCTTCTCTTTCACGCTCAACCAAAAGGCGATGGGGTCTTCTTCGTTCGCATGCACCGCACCGAAGACGAAATCCTCGTATTCCTTCAGGCTCATATTGGCGTCCTGGGCGTAGGCTTCGGTGGGGAAGAGGGTCGTACACCATTTGAATTCATCGGTTGCACCGCGGCGGAATTGCGCATCGGTGATGACCGAGGTTGCCCGGCTGCGTCGTGACATTTTGTCGGGGTTGATGTTCGATGTGCCTTTGGTGTTCGTCGCCGAGTGGATACGGACGCGCCCTTCGAACTGGTCGTAGGCTAATTTGTAAAAGGTCGGCACAAAATCCAGTTGCGCATCGTTGGCATAGGTCAGGTACATTTCATCCTGGCTGAACGGCATGGTACCGGGCAGCGCCATCATCAGGTGGGGATGCCCGCCTTTTTCCAGCATTTGGATGTAAAGCTCGCGCAGCAGCGGTTCGGCGGCGGTCGTCCCTTCAAGCAGGATGCGATCCCCCGGTTTCACCCGGACGGAGTGATCCAATAAGATTTTTGCATATTTTGAAACACGGATGTCAGCCAAGTTAGTCTCCTACACTATGGAATGGCGAAATTATATCACCACGAATTTGGCATATCATTCACTTCGATTAATAGGACAAAAATGTAACTTATGTCACATGATTTTTTCACGAAAATGGATATGATTGGTGGTAATTGAAGTATTTGCAAGGAGCAATTCATGACAGTTTTGTCAACCAAACCGACCACAGCCTGGGCAGAGGTGGATGAACAGGGACGCCTCATTATCCCGCCGGAAGTTGCCAGCCAATATGGGCTGAATCCTGGCTCGAAGGTCCGTCTCGACGAAGGCACGAACTTCGTCCGCATGCATCGCCCGGTGACTCACCTCACCAAGGTCTATATCGAGCCGACGGTCGCCTGCAACCTCGACTGCATCACCTGCTTCCGCAACGCCTGGGACCAGCCAATCGGCAAGATGACCGAAGAGACGTTCGAAAGCATCCTGAATGGTTTGAAAAAATTAGACCCGATCCCCGACGTGTATTTCGGCGGCATCGGTGAACCGCTCTTTCATCCCAAGACCATCGAATGGATCCGGCGCATCAAACAGGAACTGGGCGTCAAGGTGGAACTCATCACCAACGGCACGACTCTCACCGAAAGAAAATCCCGTGAATTGATCGATGCCGGTTTGGATGTGCTGTGGGTCTCTCTCGACGGCGCGACCCCCGAAAGCTACGCCGACATTCGCATGGGCGCGGAACTGCCGGTCATTCTCGAAAACCTGCGTCGTCTGTTCAGTATGCGCAAAGGCGGACATTTCCCCCAGCCTGAGATCGGTGTCGCCTTCGTTGCCATGAAACGCAATATCAACGACCTGCCCAAGATCATCAAAATGGGACATACCTTCGGCGCGCGTTATTTTTCGGTCAGCAATGTTCAGCCGACCACCGAAGATTTACAGGAAGACCGGCTGTACAAACGCACCATCCGCAACATCGCTTATCTGCCCTCGCCGGTCTTGCCCAAGCTCAGCCTGCCTAAAATTGATTTCAACGAAGAGACGCAAGCCGCCCTTACCGAAGCCTTCAACAGCGGATGCAACGTCAGCTATGCGGGCAACAACTGGGGCGGCGCAAACGACGTCTGCAACTTCGTCGAGAGCGGCACCATGTCCATCGCGTGGACGGGGGAGGTCAGCCCGTGCTGGCCCCTGATGCACACGCACATGAGCTACCTGCACGGCAAACCGCGCCTGTCACAAAAGCACATCATCGGCGATGTCCGCAACCAATCGTTGGGAGAGATCTGGCTCGACCCGGAATACCTCGCCTACCGCGAGCGCCTGCACAACTTTGTCTTTGCGCCCTGCACCTTCTGCGGCGGCTGTGACCTCTCCGAAGCCAACGTGGAGGACTGCCTCGGCAACGACATCGCCCCCGTCTGCGGTGGATGCCTGTGGGCGCAGGGCATCATCCAATGCCCGTAAACCCGTAAGGCAAAATTCATTTTGCCTTTGCGCATGTGACTTACCGGCTCGGATGAAAATCCGAGCCTTTTTCGTTTGGTTTCAAAATGATAAAATGGGCATAAGGACTCAGGTATGCAACTCCGCTTTTACGCAAATATGCGCACGTCGGTTGGCAGGTCATCACTGGAGATCAGCGGCGACGTTGCCTCCTTCCGCGATCTGCTGACGGTACTGGTCGAGCAATATCCTGACACGGCGTTTCATTTATTGGATTTGCACGGCAATTTGCGCCCGGATGTCCCCGTCTATGTGGATGGAAGAAACCCGCGTCTGACCGCGGCGGGAATTGATACGCCCCTCAAGCCGGATTCCACCGTGAGCTTTTTCTCCCCTATTTCGAGCGGTAAAATAAATGTGGAAGTGTTACGCGATTAAAAGGAGATGTCCTTATGAAAGTTAATTTCTTTGCAACCCTGCGTGATATTGCCGGTGGCAAGACCGTCGAATTTGATGTCGATCACGGTGTTTCTGCCGAGGATCTTCTACAAGCCATCGTCACAAAGTTTCCGCCCATGAACAAGGAATTGCTCAACGAGTACGGTCAGATGCACGGGCACGTCCACTTTTTTATCAATGGTCGCGATGTGCAATTCATGGATGACGGCTTCCAAACCAAGATCATGCCCGGAGACGTGGTCAACGTCTTCCCGGCGGTGGGCGGCGGGTAGGACGAAATTCATTTCGTCCCGGAACGTGTGCGATATAAATATCGCACTACTTAAAAAGTAAAGCAGGGCGACTCACGCCGCCCTGCTTTTTGATTCGGGGAGATTCGGTTTCAGGAAACCGGACCAACTATCGGTTAAGAGAGAACCGCTAGATGATCTCCAATTCCTTCAACTTGGATTCGGGCACAACGCCGTTGACCCATCCGCGCTTCTCGTAATATTCCACGAGCATATCGTCGAGTTCGCAGACGTGACCCTTCGAGCCGCCCATGGTGGAGGGTTCGGTGGTGAAGCGTTTGGGCAGTGTATCGGAGCCTTCGCGGAAGCCGTTGAGGTTGTTGATGTGGCGTTCGAGGTTGTAGACGCGCTCGCCGACCTTGAGCAGGTGACCGGCATCGCACGGGACGCCCGTCATCGCTTCGTATTGCGCGGCGAAGGAGTCGAGGGACTCAGCGAAGGTCGAGAATTTGCAGAGGTCCAGGCAGTCGGTGACGGCGTGGACGTTCTGGAAGATGAAGTTCATCTCGCCCTTGCCCTTCCACGCGAGCGGATCGGCGACGGTGGACGGACCCAGCACATTGCCGACGACTTCGGCGGCGGGGGTGTAACCGCGCAGGTGGCACGCGCCGCGGTTGGATGTGGCATAGCCCAAGCCCATGCCCTTGATGCCGCGCGGGTCATAAGCAGGCACGCCCTGACCTTTGACGGTCATGGCGAGTTCGGGGTGACCGAAGTGCGCCGCAACCGCATTCGCGCCATCAGCGAGGATGTTGCCGAAGCCCTTGCGATAGGCGATCATTTCAGCGGCAGCGACCATGGCGGCGCCGTCGCCCCAGTTGATCGTGCCGGAGCCGTTGGTGTAGCCCTTTTCGGAGGCTTCCATCCAGACGGAGAGCGGGTGACCGACTTCGATGGCGTCGAAGCCGTAGTCGTTGGCGCAGTCGATCATCTTGGCGACAACGCGGATATCGTCGTTGAGGCAGTTCGTGCCCACCGACCAGGCGGGTTCGTACTCAACCGATTCCATGCGCAGACCGGCATACGGACCGTCTTTGATCTCGACTTCCTTTTTGCATGCGACCGGGCAGGCGTGACAGGTGGGGTTGTCCACGAGGATGTTGTCATTGACAAACTCGCCGCTGACCTTTTCGGCATGTTCCCAGCCGGTGAACTGGCCGTTCTTGGTCGGCAGACCGCCGATGACGTTGGTCATGTTCATGAGCACGTTCGTGCCATAAACGGAGAGACCACCCTTGCGCGGCGAGGTGACCACACGCTCATCCATGATCTCGGCAAGCGCCTTCTTGTGAGCTTCCTTCCACTTATCGCGGTTCTGCGCTTTGACGATCTTCTTCTCGGACTTGATGACCACGGCTTTGAGATTCTTGGAGCCGCCCACACAGCCGGTACCGCCGCGGCCGGAAGCGCGGTCGTTCTCGTTCATCCAGCACGCGAACTTGACGAGGTTCTCACCGGCAGGTCCGATGGTGATGACGGTCAGGTCTTTTTCGCCGTATTTTTCTTTGAAGTGTTTGACGGTGTCATGAACACCCTTGCCCCACACTTCGGAGGCGTCGAGCAGTTCGATCTTGTCATCATGGATATAAGCGTAGGTCGGTTTTGCGGCTTTGCCTTTGAAGACCAAGCCGTCGAAGCCAGCCCAGCGCAACCGGGCGGCAGACCAACCACCATGGTGAGAGTCAGTCACCGTTCCGGTAAGAGGCGATTTCGTTACGACCGCCATGCGTCCGCTCATGTTCGCTTCCGAGCCGGTGAGCGGTCCATTCATAAAGCACAAAATATTGTCGGGGGAGAGGGCATCCACTTTGGGACCATTGTCGTACACGAACTTCACACCCAAGCCGCGTCCACCGATGTATTTTCGCGCATCATCCTCGGGCACAGGTTTGTATTCTACTTTGCCTGCGCTCAGGTCCACCCATGCGATACGATCTGCATAACCACCAAGTGCCATGTTATTACTCCTTTTTCAATTTTCCAAACGGAAATAAACAGCCCGGTTGCTGTTTGTGATGAATCCAGAATAGCATCCGTAAAAATTCAAGTCAATAATTAAGGATTTCCTTAACCGAAGAGATGACATTCATCCTTTGCGTTGGTTTTCACAGGGGCGCAAGGGTGTCTTTGAATTGCGTTATACTTTCACGAACCAAAACCTTCCCTGGGCAAAGCTGAAGGGTCACAAAACGAAGATCACCATGAAACAACTTTTGCAAAACATCCAAAACGGAAAAACGACAGTCGAAGACATCCCTGTTCCCACCCCGCGTGAAGGGCAGGCGCTCGTGCGCGTTTCTGCCAGCCTTGTTTCGGCGGGCACCGAGCGCATGGTGGTGGAGTTCGCCGAAAAAAGCTATCTCGGCAAGGCGCGCTCACGCCCCGACCTTGTGAAACAAACGCTCGACAAAGCCAAACGCGAAGGCATCATGCCGACCGTGCAGGCGGTCTTCAACCGGCTCGACCAGCCGATGGCGCTCGGCTATTCCACATCGGGGACCATCGTGGCGCTTGGCGAAAATATGCAGGGCTTCAAGGTCGGTCAGCGCGTGGCGTGTGCGGGCGGCGGCTATGCCACGCACGCCGAATACAACGTTGTGCCGCGCAATCTCTTAACCCCGCTCCCGAAGAACGTTGATTTTGAATCCGCCGCATTCACCACGCTTGGCGCAATTGCGCTTCATGGGTTCCGACTCGCAGAGCCGCAGCTTGGCGAGAACGTGGCAGTGATCGGTCTTGGTCTTTTGGGATTATTGACGGTTCAACTGGCGTCTGCGGCGGGATGCCGCGTCCTCGGCATTGACATTGACCCGAAGCGGGTAAAGCTCGCCTCTTCCCTTAACGTTGAAGCGGTCACACGTCCCCTGGCTGAATCTGCCGCTGTGGCATTCACCGCCAACCGCGGATTTGACAGCATCATCATCTGCGCGGACACTCAATCCAATGACCCTGTGGAACTGGCTGGCGTCATTGCAAGAGATCGCGCCAAAGTGGTTGCCACTGGTGCCGTGGGACTCAACTTCCCGCGCAAGGTATATTACGAAAAAGAGATTTCCTTCATCAACTCCCGTTCCTACGGACCCGGTCGCTATGACGCCAATTACGAAGAGAACGGACAGGATTACCCGATCGGTTATGTCCGCTGGACGGAGGGACGCAACTTCCAGGCGGTGGTCGATCTGTTATCAAGTGGCAGGTTGAAGGTTGAAAGTTTGATCTCACACCGCTTTGATATCGAAGAAGGGGTGAAGGCGTATGAGGTGATCACGGGGAAGAGGAAAGAGCCGTTCTTGGGGGTGTTACTGAAATACAGTGATGAAAAACGAGTAACGAGTAACGAGAAACGAGTTGAGTTTCCGATAGTTATCAGTCGTCAGTCATCAGTTATCAGTCTTGGTATGCTGGGAGCAGGGTTGTTCGCAAACTCGACATTACTTCCCGTTCTGAAAAACAACAAAGACTTTGAATTGGTTGGCATTGCCTCCTCTGGCGGATTGCACGCGCAACACTCCGGCAAGAAATTCGGTTTTCAGTATGCCACCTCCAGTGAAGATGAAATTATCAACGATCCAAAGATCAATACGGTTGCCATTCTTACAAGACATGATACCCACGCGGATCTGGTTGTGAAGGCATTGAAGGCTGGGAAGAATGTGTTTGTGGAAAAGCCATTAGCAGTGAGTAGTGATCAGTTGTCAGTGGTCAGTAAACAGTTGGCGAAGACTAATAACGGTTTACTTCTCGCAGGTTTTAATCGCCGCTTTTCTCCCTTGATCCAAAATCTGAAATCGCAAATCGTAAATCGCACTGAGCCCTTGCATGCCCATTACCGCGTTAACGCTGGCTTCATTCCATCCAACCACTGGACTCAAGACGAAGCCATCGGCGGCGGACGGATCATCGGCGAAGCCTGTCACTTCATTGATCTCATCACTTTTCTCGTCGGCGCAGCTCCTGTTAGCGTGAGCGCACATGCCCTGCCGAATAACGGAAAATACCGCGACGACAATGTCTCGATGACATTCACCTTCCCCGACGGTTCCATCGGCGTAGTGGACTATCTCGCCAACGGCGACAAGTCGATGCCAAAAGAGCGGTTGGAGGTGTTCTGTGGGAGCATGGTGGCGGTATTGGATGATTACGTCTCATTGACCACGGTGAAAGATGGGAAGAAAAAAGTGGAAAGCGGGGCACAGGATAAAGGCTGGCGGGGAGAAATGGCTGCGTTCGCTGATTCGCTCAAGGCGGGGAAAGAGCCGCCGATTCCCTATGAGCAGATCATCGGTGTGACCAGGTCCACGTTTGCGGCAGTGGAGTCGATCAAATCCGGTCAGCCTGTGAATATTGTTTGATGCGAGATCGTATATAAAAAAAGGAATGAGATTTTGGTCTCATTCCTTTTTTGTTTTACGGCGCTGGTTGTTCGGGGATTTGTTCAGCCTGCTGTTTGCTTAAGAGGCGTTCTCGCCTGCGTTTAAGGAGGTATGCCACGAATACAGCTGTGCCGAGGATGGGGTAAAACGCGATGGAGTATCTTCTGAGGAAATCGGGATCCTGCAAAACGGCGTAGATCAGCAAAGAGCCGCCCACTAACGTGACCATAAGCACCGAAAGGATGCCCCACGCTCTGCCTGCAGAGACTCCTCTTTCGATCATGATGGCACTGATCTCTGCGTTCCAGAACCATAGAATGATCAGGACGAACATGACCAGAGGCGCAAGCAATGCGATGAAGTAAATATCTGCTGTGTAGAGGTTGAGCGCATACATCGAAGACCAAAACACGGCGGTGAGCGGCGAGAAATAATAGCATTGCATGTAGAAGCTGTGTTTGAGGTTCGAGCCGCCGAGCCCGTCTTCGCCGAGGATCTTGGTGCCGAACGAGAATAACAGGGGCAGGGCAAGGATGCCGAGCGCGATCAGGTATGTCCCACCGCTTTCGAGGCTGCTCAGGAGGGTTTCCACGCTGAGTGTCGATCCAGTGCCTGTTGTCGTTTCATCCAAGATCATGGTGGTGCTGTCGAAATAGATCTCCTGAGAGGTGTCTTCAGGGACGGTGACATAGATGATGTCACTCCACGATTCGATCACGTCGTCGTTGTTCGGGTCGTGGTTTTCGACCGTAACACGCACTTGATATTCCCCTGTTTCGAAGTAGTAATAAAAGTGATCCTCAATGGTGTGACGGTCCGCCAGGTTGATCTCAGAGGAGTAAAGCTGTTCATTCGCAAGCTGGCGGTCTTCCGGCTCTGACCCGGACATGGTGAAATCGATCGCCCCATCGATCTCATCATGAAGTTCACCGTACTTGAACGTGAAGGTCGGATTCGGGTATTTGTTGAAGTAATCATCGACATAAATAAAGTCCCGAAGATCGTCGTAACCATACTCGATGCTGATCGGGTTGCCCGCCCCGTCGACTTGATCCACCAGCCAGACCTCCCACCAGACCTGATGGATGACGCGAGCGGTGGATGAAATGAATTTCCCGGTGACGGGGAAGTCGATGTACCGCAGATCGTCTTCAAAAACCGGTACAGGGTAGGAGACGCTCATACCGGTGGCGGGGACGAAGGAAAGCAATATGGCTGGGATCAGGGTGACGATGAGGAAAAGCACGACCGGTGACATGAACCGGTCAAATGCTGTGCTTGATTCCCCGCTTAGCTCTGCTCTTACGTATCCCGGCACCCATTTGGGCTCCAGGATGATCTTCAGCAATGTCTTAGGAAGCAGAAGCACCCAAAGCAGTATTTTATAAGCCAGTCTTTCGATCTCATCCAGAAAATCTGCAATGTTACTCATGTCCATCCTCCATTTGGCTTTTTTTATTATTGTATTGAATTTGAGCCAGTTTGTCTACTAGCTTTATAAAGAAAGTGGAAATTCATCCGGACGGCTGGGTGACTATTGCACGAACCTACTCGCCCGGTTGGGCATACCGTATAATTCAGATGGGAAAAATTCGATCCAGCGTTCGACCATATGCATGTGCCTGCAACTAACCAGCCTGGCTTGCCTTCAACGTGGATGAGATCAGAGCAAAGGGAAACGTAGCATGAAAATTGAATTTGTCGCAAAGGAACATTTTTCAGCCGCTCAAAATTCCGCGTTGGATGGTTTGCGCGCGGCGGTCTATCCGCCTGAGGTGATCGCAACCCTGCCGGGCAGATTCTTTTCGTGGGCGGCTCCGCAGTGGTCTGTTCTGTTGTGGGATGAAAATGAATTGGTCTCGCGGGTGGGATTGATCGTGCGCGAGATCGTTTATGATGGCGCTGTAAAAAGGATCGGGGGGATCGGTGGGGTGATGACCCATCCTGAAAAGCAGGGGAGAGGATATGCAGGACAGGCAATGCGGGAGGCGGCGGCACGGTTTGAAAAAGAACTGGATGTCTCGTTCGCTTTGTTGTTCTGCCTTCCCCATTTGGTCGAATTCTATAAGCGCCTCAAGTGGAAGCCTTTTTCAGGCAAAGTTTTTGTTGAACAACCGCAAGGCAAGGTTGAGTTCTCAGCCAACGGCGCAATGGTACTGGACGTAAAAGAAAACGCG
>CAYJPO010000128.1:0-10009 GCA_964372045.1 uncultured Anaerolinea sp. | reverse complement strand
CCGGTGACTTTTTTTGTCGGCGAGAACGGCTCGGGCAAATCAACGGTGATGGAGGCTTTGGCTTGTGCAGTGGAGTCGATCACGGTGGGCAGTGAGAGTGTCAAAACAGATAAAACGCTCGTACCCGTTCGCAAACTCGCAAAGTATTTCAAATTGGCATGGACAAAGCGCACGCGCAAAGGGTTTTTCATGCGCGCCGAAGATTTCTTCGGCTATGCTCGTTCCATGCGCGAGACCCGTGAGGAGTTGGAAGAAGAACTATCGAATGTTGACCGCGATTACAAGGGACGTTCGAAACTCGCGGTGGATCTGGCACGCTCGGCGTATCAAGGTCAACTGGCGGCGATGAAACATCGCTATGGGAAAGACCTGGATAATTTTTCGCATGGAGAAGCATTTCTGAATTTATTTCAAGCGCGTTTCGTCCCCGGCGGCTTGTATTTAATGGATGAACCCGAAGCCGCTCTCTCCCCGTCGCGACAGTTGAGTTTTCTCTCCGCGTTGAAGCAGATGGTAGGGCAGGAGTCGCAGTTCATCATCGCGACTCACTCGCCGATCATTCTTGCCTTTCCCGAAGCGCAGATCCTGCAATTTCAGGACGGCATGATCCGTGAAGTGAAATATAATGAATTGGAACATGTCAGTCTCACCCGGGATTTCCTCGCGAACCCGGACGCTTTCTTGAGGTATTTATAGTACGCACGGATTCCAACGACTCCAGTCGTTGGTCAAAAGTCTCCAGACTTTTGACTCCGTACAGGTAACCCATGACCGAACTAAAACCCGCCCGAATCCTTGCCATTGAAACCTCCTGCGACGAAACCGCCTGCGCCATTCTTGATAATGGACGCGCGTTGCTTTCATCTGTCGTTGCCTCTCAAATGGAGATCCATGCCCGCTATGGCGGCGTGTTTCCCGAAGTTGCCTCACGCCAGCATGTCTTGAGCATCATCCCCGTCGTTCAGCAGGCGCTTGCTCAGGCTCATCTCACGCTCAACGACATCGACGCCATCGCCGTCACGCAGGGACCCGGTCTCGCTGGTTCGCTCATCGTTGGCATGAATATGGCGAAGGGCATGGCGCTCGCGCTGGATAAACCCATCATCGGGGTGAATCATCTCGAAGGACATATTTACTCGTCATGGGTATATGAAGCGGGCGAGAACATCCCGCCTGAGCCGCAATTTCCGCTCATGGCGCTGCTTGTCTCCGGCGGTCACACCGAACTGAATCTGATGACCGACCATTTGACTTATCAACGCCTCGGCTCGACGTTGGACGATGCCGCTGGGGAAGCCTTTGATAAAGTGGCGCGGCTCCTGGAATTGCCCTATCCGGGCGGACCCTCCATCCAGAAAGCGGCTGAGGAAGGCGATGCTTCGCGCTTCAACTTCCCCCGAGCCTGGCTCGATGGGACCTGGAACTTTTCCTTCAGTGGAGTAAAAACCTCTGTGTTGTATGAAGTGCAGGCGTTGAAGAAGCGCAGCAATGGGATCCCCGTACATGACCTGGCGGCGTCCTTCCAAAAGGCTGTGGTGGATGTGTTGTTCAAAAAGACGATGGATGCGGCGCGTGAATTTGGGGCAAAGGAAATCGTAGTGGCGGGTGGAGTCTCTGCCAACCGAGCCTTGCGTCAGGTCTTCAAAGCGCAGATGGAATTCCCAGTACATATTCCGCCTCTGTCACTTTGCACCGACAATGCCGCCATGATCGGTGCGGCGGGATATTTCCGCTATGCGCTGGGGCATGTCTCTGAAATGGAGATGGACATTTTGCCGACGTGGCCCCTCTCCGCTTAAATGTTGCTTGACAGAAAAAATAATCTGCCTATAATCGAAACAAGCAAAAGGCTAAGACGAGGAAGAGTAAGCGTTTACGACGGTTCAGAGAGCATGCAACATCCGGTGAAATGCCTGCCCGATACGATAACGCTGAATGGACCTCCGAGCCGCAGAAAAGAACCGGCGGTTTTGCCGAAGTATTTCCTGCCGGGATGCTCCCGTTAGTGGGCTAGGGTTCTGCCATGTAACTTCGTCGATGGCATGCCCGAAAGAGTGAGGCTGGCTTCCACTTCCTGTCGCTGAAGGATAGGATTTTTCTAAAGCCACAAACCAGCCTAAGTTGGGTGGCACCACGGATTCAACATCCGTCCCGAACATGGGACGGATGTTTTGTTTTTGGGTCACCGTATTCGCAAATTCTAGAAAGGAGGAATCATGAATCCGCAATACGATCACTCACTGGCGGCAGAGTAGGACACCAGTCGCCTGCGTGCGAAGTATTGCTGGAATAAAATATGTTCCAGCCTTTTTTGTACTCTGATCAAAGTTCAATTGATTCGAATCGAAAATTTTCAAAAGGAGATACAAATGACCGACCACACTCGCTTCATTCTGAATGATACCGACCTGCCGAAATCCTGGTACAACATTCAGGCAGATTCGCCACTGGCACCCACGCCGGTTCTCCATCCCGGAACGATGGAGCCTGTCACCCCCGAATTCCTCTCCGTGCTTTTCCCGATGGAATTGATAATGCAAGAGATTTCCACCGAACGTTTCATCGAGATTCCCGAAGAGGTGCGCGAGATCTATAAACTCTATCGCCCCACGCCATTGTTGCGCGCCCGCCGTCTGGAAAAGGCACTTGGCACACCCGCACATATTTATTACAAAAACGAAGGCGTTTCCCCGGCGGGAAGTCATAAACCCAATACTGCCATTCCGCAAGCCTATTACAACAAAGTAGCTGGCACAAAGGCGCTGACAACAGAGACCGGCGCCGGGCAATGGGGCTCGGCGCTTGCGATGGCATGCAAGTTTTTCGACCTCGACCTTGAAGTGTATATGGTGAAAGTTTCCTATCAACAGAAACCGTATCGCCGCAACCTCATCGAAGCCTTCGGCGCACAGGTCTTTGCCAGCCCCACCGACCGCACTCAATACGGCCGCTCAATCCTTGATGAAGATCCGAATAGCCCCGGTTCACTGGGCATTGCCATCTCGGAGGCTGTAGAGGTCGCGGCAACTTCGAATGGGGCAAAGAAATACAGCCTCGGCTCGGTGCTAAACCATGTCATGCTTCACCAAAGCGTCATTGGCGAAGAAGCTTTGAAGCAAATGGATATGGCAAATGAGTATCCCGATGTCGTGATCGGTTGCGTTGGCGGCGGCTCGAATTTCGCGGGTATTGCCTTCCCCTTCCTGCGCGAAAACCTGAAGGATGGGCGGAAAACGCGTCTTCTGGCTGTCGAGCCTACGGCCGCTCCCTCTCTGACGCGCGGCGAATACAAATTCGATTACGGTGATACGGCAAAGATGGCGCCTATCGTCAAAATGCACACTCTGGGACACGACTTTGTGCCTGCGGGCATCCATGCAGGCGGTTTGCGCTATCACGGCATGGCGCCAAGTGTCAGCGCATTTTACGATGCGGGCTATATCGAGGCGGTGGCAGTCAAACAACGCACTACTTTCGACGCTGCCATTCAATTCGCGCAGTCGGAGGGTATTGTCCCCGCACCTGAGTCTGCTCATGCAATTCGCGCTGCGATCGACGAAGCGCTTGACGCCAAAGCCAAAAATGAAAAACGAGTCATCCTGTTCAATTTATCCGGTCATGGCAATTTTGATATGGCGGCGTATGAAGCCTACCTGCAGGGGAAACTGGAGGATTATGAATATCCTGCCGAAGCCGTTGCCAAGTCCATGGAAAAACTGCCAAAGGTAAATTTACCTGCTTGAAAATTCCATATCGGTATGATGATTAAAGACCAAACCCCGTCGCTTGCCCAAGCGACGGGGTTTGATATCAGGAGAATGCATCCTTTATTATATTGAGCGAGTTAAATGGCGGCTGAAGTTTGATTAAGTATTGGATAAGAGACTATCCAAGGGCGGAAAGTAGATTTTCGAGATTGAGCGGTCCTTCGCGCAAAATGATCGGCTGTTCTCTGGTGCAATCCACCAGTGTGGACGGGACTCCACCCGGAGTTTTTCCACCATCGAGGATCAATGGGATTCGCCCGTTGAGTTGTTCGTATACTTCCTGCGCGGTGGTGGGGCTGGGCTGACCGGAAATATTCGCCGAGGTCACAGCCATCGGTCCGGCGGCGCGGAGCAGAGCAAGTGCGTCGGGATGGTTTGGGATGCGGACGGCGACGGTCGGAGTGGCAGAAACGGCAACGGGGAGAGTCGGCTGTTTGGGGACGACACAGGTCAACGGTCCGGGCCAGAAGCGGGCGGCAAAACGGAGAGCCATGTCCGGGATGTCGCGTCCCACCTTTTCGAGGTCGCTCAAATCCCCGATCAAAATGGGAATGGCTTTCTCGATGGGACGGTCCTTGGCTGTATAGATGCTTTCGATGGCAGTGTTGTCGAAGGCGAGCGTGCCCATGCCATAGACGGTATCGGTCGGGAATGCGACGATGCCGCCGTTTTGCAGGATGCCCAATGCTTTATGGATCTCTGCTGCGGGGATGATCTCAGTTCTCATCGTGCGCGATCTCTCTGAGAAAGACTTTGACCACATCCGGGTCGAAGTGTTTACCGGATTCGGACTTAACATAGTTCGAGGCTTCCCTCAAGGTCATTGCCTTTCGATATGGACGGTCGTGCGTGAGCGCGTCGAACACGTCGATGACGGCATAGATGCGTGCTTCGAGTGGAATAGCCTCGCCGGATAAGCCGTGCGGGTATCCGCTGCCGTCCCATTTTTCATGGTGATAGCGGGGAATGTTCAGGGCGGGTTTCAGGTATTCGATCGGCGATAGCATATCGACCGCGATCTGTGGATGAAGACGCATGATGCGCATTTCCTGCTCGTTCAACGGACCCGGCTTGTGCAGGATGTCATCGGGAATGCCCAGCTTGCCAATGTCATGCAGGAGCACACCGCGATAGATATGTTCCAACTGCTCTTCATTGAATCCCATTTTGCGGGCAATGCGCAGGGTGAGGTCTGTGACTCGCTTGGAATGGCCCTGGGTTTCACGGTCGCGGATCTCAAGGGCGCGTGACCAGCCTTCAAGCGTGGTCTCGTAGGCTTTCTTGAGATCATCGTAGGTGTCTTGAATATCCTCCACCAGTTTGTCATTCTTTCGAATGGTGTTCTCAAGCTGGCGGGCAATGACCCAGGTCATGGAGGCGAGGGCAAAGAGCGCGAGGGTTGCGGTAAGGTTGTATTCCCAGATGTAGCCGGAGAGATAACTGAGGATGGTGTAGGTGGAAGAGGTCAGGATCGCAAAATAGAAGGAAGCCGATGGGCGGATGACGAAGCTGGATATTCCAATGGGCAGGGTAAAGATGACCATCGAGTATTCGAGATAATTTGCATCGCTGAAAATCGTGGCGAAAAGAATTGTGATCGTGATGGAAATATATGCAACTTGCAGGACACGCCCTTTTTTGTTCAGTCTCCAAAAATAATAGAAAAGGGCGAGGATGAAGATGGTCTCGATCAGGTAGATCGTATACTCGATGCCGGGATGGAACATCAGGTAAAGGATGTTGTTTAAGATGGTGTAGGCGAGGATTCCCAATGCCAGGGCAAGATAAAGCGCCAGCAATTCCCCTTTTCTTTTTAGTGCGGGATCCGTTGACTCGATCTGGGTTAAGCCAGCGATCACCGACCACAGTTTGTCGCCTGTTGTTAATTGGGGTGCTTTCATAAAACAATGACCTAAAGTGATTATACCTTTGTGCGTGTCGATTTCTAATGTGGCTGGATCTGAAGCAAACGGTCATGACCGGCAAGGTCCTGGTGCAGTTGAATGGTCGCTTCGGAAAAGGCATCGTACGCGAGGTTGAGCGCTTTCACCCCTTGAGTGGCTTCGAGTTCAAGCAGAATCATTCCGCGGGGTGCGAGCCGGTCGGGAGCGAACGCAAGCAGGCGGCGATACAGATCGAGACCGTCTTCGCCTCCATCCAGGGCGAGAGTTGGTTCACGACCGAAGATGGGGAGGTCGCGTAATGTTTGAGTGGGGATGTACGGCAGGTTGGCACAGAGGAGGTCAAAGGTCGAAGGTCGCAAGTCTGACGTTTGACTTGCGACCTTTGACTCTGGAAGTAGATCACATTCCATAAATTCGATCCGATGATGAACATGGAATTTTTCCGCATTTGCTCTGGCAACCCGGAGCGCCTTGGGTGAAATGTCGGTGGCGAGGATAATTGCATCGGGCACGTGCATCGCGATGGTCACGGCGATGATGCCGGAGCCGGTGCCGATATCTGCCACGGTTCTTCTCTCAGGAGAAGCTGCCAGCCAGTTAATGGCTTTTTCCACCATCAGTTCTGTTTCTGGTCTCGGAATGAGCACATCGGATGTGATGTCGAAATCCATGCCGAAGAATTCCCAATGCCCAAGGATGTAGGGAAGCGGCTCCCCTGCTTCCAGCCTTGAAAATGCCTGGTTCACAGATTCAAGCTGCGGCGCAGAAAGATGCGCCTCTGGGTGGGCGAGCAGCCACGAGCGTGGATGTCCGATCACATGGGCGAGAAGGAGTTGTGCGTCGTGTTCGTTCAGGTCAGCCGGTAAGTTTTTGATCTTGTCGGTGAGGGTATCACCCAGCGTTTGGGTCATGAAGTTTCCTGAAAGAGCAGGCGTTCCATCAGGGTTTCCTGGAAGAGGATGAAGATGACCATCACTGGTATGGACATGATGATGGCGAGCGAGCCGAGGTAGCTCCACGGCTGTGCGCCGGAGAATTGTCCGTAGACAAGGGCGTAGGTTGCCATCGAGAGCGTGACGTTATCGGCTTTGTCTACGAAAAGCCAGCCGATGGCAAATTCTGTGTAGCCCATCAGGAAGGCGATCATGGCGGTGACTGAGATGGAAGGTAGTGTGATCGGCAGGCTGATATTGATAAAGGTCTGAAAGTGATTTGCGCCGTCGAGGTAGGCGGCTTCTTCCAGTTCTTTTGGGATTGCCTGGAAGGCAGCGCGCATGTTCCAGATGGCGAAAGGCATGGCGAATGCCGCATAGACGATGACCAAACCCAGCAGGGTTGTGCGGATCTTCAGCAGGCTCAAAATGATGTAAAGTGGAGTGGCGAAAGCGATGGGCGGGAGCAATGCCGCCAGCAACAGCACGAACAAACCTGTTTTTTGGGCAGGGAATCGAAAGCGCGCAAAGCCATATGCGAGCGAGATGCCGAGCAGAACGGCGAGAATTGCCGCGCCGATGGATACGATCATGCTGTTGCGCAGCAGGATGTTGAATTCCACCGATTGATACGGACGGTCCAATACGGCCGTGAAGGCTTCAATGGAGAATTCCTTTGGCAGCCAGGTGAATTCGGTGGGACGTCCGCGCAGTGAGCCGTCGAAGGCGAGACGGATGGTGCTCCAGACCGGGATAAGGATGAACAGACCGACGATAAAGAGAACTAATTGAGTGAGGATCTGGCGGGAAAGGGATATGTTACGCATTGATAAACTCCTCGCGAGTCTGCATGCGGCGGTTGAAAAGGGTGACCAGCACGACCAGAATGAGGACAGTGAAGATGTTGATGATGGCAGAGGCTGCGAACTGACCACCGCCAAATCCGCTGGAAGGGTTGAATAGATTATAGGAAACCGTGGCAAGCGTGCTTTCCGTAAATAAGAATGCCTGGAAAAGATAGAATTGGTTGAAGGCATAGATGCCGCGGATGATGATGGCAGGGAGCAGGACAGGACCCAATAAGGGGATCGTCATGTGCCGTACTATCTGCCAGCTATTGGCACCATCGATCGAAGCGGCTTCGAAGACTGCCTTTGGTATGGTCTTGAGCCCGGCGTTCGCCGCCAGCATGATGAGCGGGAATCCATACCAGACGGCAGGGATGAGGAAAACAAAGAACCACAGGCTGGGGGTCCGATCCCAACCGACCAGGAATTGAAGCGGGAAGGCTTCGCCATATTTTTTTGCGGCGAGATCGACCCAGCCTATCTCGGGCACAAAGATGTTCAACCACATCAAGGCGCCGATGAATTCAGGGATCGCCCACGGCAGGATGAAAAGAGCCTGCCAGAATTTCCCAAGTTTTACGCCGCGTTGATTGAGCAGGATTGCCAGCCCAAACCCCAAAAGGACCTGAAGGCTGGTGGAGGCGACCATCCAGAAAATGTTGAAGATGAAGATACCCTGCCCGGTGACGAGATAGTCAAAGATGGGTTGGTATCCCGATACGCCGGTGTATTGAACTTCATTTGAGCGGGAAGGAAACTCGGGGTTGGCAGGTTCGATCTGCCCCGTCAGCCCGCCGAAGACTTCGCGCCAGATGCCGCCTTGAAACCCATCGCGGATGGAAGCGCTGTTGAAATCCGTGATGGAGACGCCCAATTGAAAGACAAAGGGCAGCAGGGTTAACAAAGCGAAGGCGATCAAACCGGGCACGAGCCAGGGGATGGCTTGACGCGATTCTTTTTTGTTGAAGGGTTGCTTGTTCTGGTTCCGGTTCTTGAAGGCTTCGAGCGCGCTGTTCCATATCCCGGTCAGCCCTTCAGCGGCGGAGAAGGAAAGCGGCACAGTGAGGGTCAAAATATATTGGGGCCATTTGGTGGGCCAGAAAAGCAGGAAGAGCAGGGCGAACCCAAGCCAAAGAACGTACAGCCGTTCTTTCTTCCACAAGCGCGATAAGCCGAATACAGCAAGGACGGCGATGATGAAATCCGGCGAGAACTTGAATACATTCGGATGCCAGATGGATGGAGAGAAGACCAGCCAGTTGAGCGGCTGCCAGAATGGAAAACTTGCATTCTGGACCTCTGCGGCTGTGGTGGAATACCCCGCATGATAAAAGACCGACTCACGCAGTCTTTGAATTGGATCTGCCCACAGGAACGGGTCTGCCACGAAGAAGATGACGACTGCCAAACCGCCCCAAAATAACGCTTGCTTTAAAAATGGTCTCACCTCGTCTCGCGCTCTTGCATCGAGAAACCAATCTACGAGAATGGCAATGCCAATGACACAATAAAGATACTTCGATGCGGCAGTGAGACCAAGAAAGACAGCCGATGTGACCAGCCAGCCGGTTTTTCGACTCTTCTTGAATTGTAGATACGCCAGCGCCATGATGAAACTCGTCAGCGCGGGCAGGGCTTCAAGCATGATCTGCGAAACGTATTTGATGGTGAAGGTGTGTGTGGCGAGCGCCAGTCCCGCCAGCGGATTGATGATCGTCAGCAATGCCACCGTGATCCAACCAAAGATGGCGTTGGTTGTACGTCCCGGGCGGACGAGGGCGACTGGCAGGGATTTGTTCGGGTCTGCTGTGGTGGCACGGTCAGGTGTGAGCTCTTTTTCGGGCACAGTTAAAAAGCTCAGGCCGATGACGATCTTTGCGAGCGGGGGATGCTCTGGGCGGTAGTTCGTTTCCAGAAAACCGGACCAGTTCGAGGTGCGGATGAGATGCGTGTACTCTTGTCCAGCACGCATGTAATCATCCTCGTCATAGTCAATGGAGAGCTTTTGCACGGCGTTGGCGCGCAATGTCCATGCGAGGAACAGCACTGCAAGGATGGCAAGGATTCGGATGGGAAGTTGGAAATTTTTCATAACGATAAATTTTCTCCTTTCGTTCCCGTTGAATTGAGTGCCTACAGATGGCTCATTGAAAAACAGACTGGAGGCTGTTCCAGCCAGTAAATATTTTACTCGTCGTCGCCTTCAACCCCGGATGCGGCAAGCTTACCGGCTTCGTCGCGCGTGGTCAACTCGTCGATGAACTCGTCGATGTCGCCGTCCATCACAGCGGGGAGGTTGTAGTTCGATAACCCAACCCTGTGATCTGTGACGCGGTTCTGCGGATAATTGTAGGTGCGGATCTTTTCCGAGCGTTCGCCGGAGCCGACCTGCGAACGGCGGTCGGCTTCGAGTTCGGCGCGGCGTTTTTGTTCTTCGATCTCGTAGAGCCGCGCGCGCAAAATGGACAAGGCGCGCAGCTTGTTCTGCAGCTGCGAGCGCTCATCCTGACAGGTGACGATCATACCGGTGGGCTTATGGTACAGGCGCACAGCCGTGG
>CAYJPO010000127.1:0-10244 GCA_964372045.1 uncultured Anaerolinea sp. | reverse complement strand
ATAAAAAGAGACAGGCGTTCACCTGTCTCTTTGGGTACGAAATACCTACTACAGCACGACTTCCGATTCCGCTTTGCGCATGGACTGGAACGACTCGATCGCCACTTCCAGCATCGCCAGGTCGGGGTTGCGGGTGGTCAGATGCTGCAACGCCAGGTTCGGCTTGATCAACAACTGGACGATGGGATTGTTCAAATGGTTCGCCGTCCAGCGGATGTATTCAACGGCAATGCCCGCCAGAATGGGGATGAATAGGACCCGCGTGGCAAGTCGCCACAAAATGGGCATCGGTCCCAACGCGGTAAAGACCAGGATCGACAACAAGACCAGCGTCAGCAGGAAGGCGGTGCCGCAGCGCGGATGCTCGATGGGATATTTCGCCACGTTCTCAGGCGTCAACTCTGCGCCTGCTTCGAAGGCGTTGATGGTCTTATGTTCCGCACCATGATATTGGAAGACGCGCCGAATATCCGGCATGAAACCGATCGCCCAGACGTAGCCGATCAAGATCAGCAAGCGGAGCACACCTTCGAGGAGGTTACCCAGCCACAGCGCGGACGTGGTCTGCGCCATCAGGTGCTCGACCCAGCCGCCGATCCCCGCGGGAAGCAAAAAGAAGAGTCCAATGCCGAAGGTCAGCGACAAGCCCAAAGTCAGATAAAGAGCCGGTCCTTCCAGCTTTTCATCCTCGCCCGTCTGTGTATTCGCAGAGAGGGTCAGCGCGCGCATGCCCAATCCCAGAGCATCCCACAGCAGGATCACACCGCGCAGGAAGGGAACTTTGGTAATGCCGGAGCGGTACACTTTATCGAGCGGCTCGGTATGAACAACAACCTTGCCGTCCGGCGCGCGCATGGCAACCGCATAGGCTTTCTGCCCGCGCATCATGACGCCTTCGATGACGGCTTGTCCGCCGTAGGAGATGATTCGATCTTCCATTAAATGATTCCTATCGGGGCGACCACGAGAGTCGCCCCTACGATGAATTTATTTGAAATTGTAGAAAAAGTGAGTGAACGCTTCGATGCCTTTGTACCAGGTCGGCATGTGCATGCGTTCGTTCGGCGAGTGGACGTTATCATCCGGCAAGCCGAAGCCGGTGAGAAGCGAATCCGCGCCGACGTATTTTTGCAGAAGCACTACCGAACCGATGGAACCGCCTTCACGCTTAAAGTACGGGCGCTTGCCCCACACGGTTTGAAGCGCCTTCGCCAATGCCTGCACACCCGTCGAATCGGATTCAACCAACGCCGCGCCCGCATTATGAAGATTCTTGAGTTCCCATTTGATGGTCTTGGGCGCGTTCTTCTTGAGATAGGCGCGCAATTGCTTTTCAGTTTGTTCGGGAGTCTGGTCTGGCACAAGGCGGCAGGAGATCTTCGCCATCGCCCACGCAGGCAGGACGGTCTTTGACCCCTGACCCGTGAAGCCGGAGAGCAAGCCGTTGACTTCGAGTGTCGGGCGCGCACCGGTGCGTTCGGCAGGGATGAATTGCGGTTCGCCCCACAGTGCAGGCACGCCGGTCATTTTGATCAACTCTTTGTCCTTGACCGGCAGGCGTTTGAAATCTTCACGTTCTTTCTTGCTCAACTTGCGGACCTTGTCGTAAAAACCGGGCAGTGTGATCTTGCCATTTTTGTCGTGCATGCCAGCAACGAGTTCGATCAATGCCTGAGCAGGGTTATGGATCGTCCCACCGAACAGACCGGAATGTAAATCCTTATCCGGACCGAACACGCGCAGTTCAAAATATGCCAGTCCACGCAAGCCGGTGGTAATCGTCGGCTTGTCGGGTGCGATCATCCCGGCATCGGGGTTCAGACAGAAATCACTGGCGAGCAACTCCTTGTTATCCTTGATGAAATCGCCGAGATGGTCTGAACCGATCTCCTCTTCGCCTTCCACCAGCCATTTGATATTGACCGGCAATCCCGTGGTGCGGACGATGGCTTCCACAGCTTTGAGGGATGCCATGACCTGACCCTTCATATCGGAAGAGCCGCGCGCGAAGAGGTAATCGCCGCGCACTTCCGCCTTGAACGGGTCGGACGTCCAAAGCTCGATCGGGTCCACAGGCTGGACGTCGTAATGTCCGTAGATCATGATCGTCGGGGCGGATTTTCCAGCGCCCATCCACTCGCCGTACACAACGGGATGAAGAGCGGTCGGCATGATCTGGACCTTGTCCATGCCGATGGAACGAAGCTGGGCAGCCACCCACTCCGCCGCGCGCTGAACATCCGCTTTGTTCTCATCCAACGTGGAAATGGAAGGGATGGCGAGGAAATCTTTCAACTCGCTCAAATAGCGTTCATGGTTCGAGCGGACGTACTCTAACGCGTTCTGAACGTCTGACATGATTTTTCTCCTTTTTATTTATGGCGCGGCTGTCTCTTCGGTCTGTTCTTCGAGAGAGCGGCGCGTCACCAGATACCATTCATCTACGAGTGCCAGCCGGTCACTTGTGTCGTACATCGGAGCGACCTGCACACCCTGAACCTGGGCATCCACCCCATAGGAATAGACGGGGTAGAACAGAGGCAGCGACGGCATATCTTCCGTGAACACCACCTGGAAATTTCGGTACAGCCGCGCGCGTTCGTCAAAGTTTGCGGAAGTGCGCGCTGTTTCGAGAAATTCACTGGCAGTGCGGTTATCCCACTGGGAATAATTCTGCCCGCCCGTCGCTTCGGATTGATGCCAGAAGAGATACGGGTCCGGGTCCGGTGTGCGGGAGGTGTTCAGGTCTGCAAGCGCAGCCTGGTAATTTCGAGTCGTCAGGAAATCGTTCACGAGCGAATCATAACCCACCGATTGCAGCTCGACCTTGACCCCGATCAATGCCCAATCCGATTGAATGGCTTGTGCGATCAGCGTATGCGTCTCACCGTTGGGATGCACCAGGGTAAAGGACAGAGCTTGACCATCTTTCGAGCGGACATCGCTCCCAGCGGTGTAGACGTACCCTTCCTCGTTCAACAGGCTGATCGCGGCATCGGGATCATACCCAAGCTTTTCGATCTCTTCATAATATCCCCACGACCCCGGCAGGATGGGACCATCTGCAACGATGGCTTGTCCCTTGAGGATGTGGGAGACGATGATGTTCCGGTTCACGCCGTACATCAGAGCGCGGCGCACGTTTGCATTTTGAAGGAAGGAAACAGTGGGGTTGTTGAGGTTGAGAAAGACCAATCCCATTTGCGGGAGGCGGCTGGTGTACACGGAGAGCGTGGTTTCCTGTAATGCCGTCTGCAAGACATCATCTGTGATCTGGCTGATGCCCAAGACCTCGCCCTGTTTGTAGGCATCGAAAGCGGAAGCAGAATTCGGGTAATAGCGGAAGACGATCTGTTCGATATACGGCGCGTGAATGTAATAATCGGGGTTGGTGACCAGCACCACGCCCGTGATCTGACCGCCGCTGGTGAGCAGCCGGTCGAATTTATACGGACCCGACCCGATCGGTTTGAGGTTGAACTCCGCGGTCGGGAGCTGGTCGGCGGGAATGCTTTCCAGCAAATGCTTTGGCAGGATGCCAAAGGTCGCGTAATCCAAGAACGGGGCGAACGGTTCCGGCAGCTTAAATTGGAAGGTCTTGTCATCGAGACGCTTGACCTCGATCTGGGACCACATATCCTTGATATCCTGCGGGAAGAGCGAACCGGCGCTTTTGATCATCTCAATGGTGAAGAGCACATCATCGCTCGTAACCGGCTGACCATCATGCCAGACCGCGCTTTGGCGCAGCGAAAAGTTGTACTGTGTGCCATCGGCAGAGACACCCCACGAATCCGCCAGATCCGGCTGGGGCAAGCCGCGCGAATCGAATTTGACCAGCCCGCTATAGATCAGCCGGTCCACATCCCGGTCTGCCGGATTGTTCCAATCCAGCATGGGATTCAAACGTCCCATCGAGCCGATCAAGGCTTCGGTGTAGATCCCGCCGGGCGCGGCTTCGGGCAGAGTAATGACGCTCACCGGTTGTTGGCTGAGCAACAACAAAGCGACCACTACCAAGGTAACGGCAACGACCAGTATCTGCCAGCGTAATCTTTTCATATGAGGGAGTGGGGAATGGAAATAAAGAAAGGTCCACCCCGCCCGTTACCAGAGGGCAAATGGCAAGGCGGACCTTTCAGGCGTATGGTGTGTATTACCCGAGAATGATGACGGTAATGACGAGAGCGAAGAAGATCACACTCAATGCGATCGTCACCCAGAAAAGGACGCGTTCGATGCCGCGGCGGGCAGTGAACACACCACCGGTATCCGCGCCGGTCAGACCACCCAGCCCTGCACCCTTGCTTTGCAGGATCACGCTGAGGATCAAACCCACTGAGGTTATAATCAGGGCAATATTCAAAAAGTTTGTCATGCGGTTGTGCCTCCTAGAAATTAGCGGGCAAATTATACCTGTTCGGCAAGCAAATCGTCAAACGAGTGACATAAAAGCGAGTTTTTTCATCTAATGCTCATTTTCTCAAAATGACTTCCTCTTTCGCTAAAACTAGCTGAAAGGGGAAAAATTTTGATATAAGGAACCCTATGCACGAGATCACAGTCAATTTACACATGCACACACGCTACTCCGATGGCAGCGGCACGCACAAGGATATTGCCGCTGCCGGTTTCAAAGCCGGTGTGGATGTGGTCATCGTCACCGACCACAATGTGCTGGTACAGGGGTTCGAGGGATATTACCGCGAGAAGAACAAAAAACTGCTCATGCTCATCGGCGAGGAAGTCCATGACCAGGCGCGGCAACCACAGAAGAATCACATGCTGGTCTTTGGCGCGAACCGCGAACTGGCGACCTTCGCTGAAAATCCACAGAACCTCATTGACCGGGTGCGCGAAGCGGGCGGACTGGCATTCCTCGCCCACCCCGATGACCCCGAGGCAAAAGCCTTTAATGAAACTGACATCTCCTGGGAAGATTGGAGCGTGCAAAACTACACCGGCATCGAGTTGTGGAACGCGTTGAGCGAACTAAAGACCATCGTGCCTACAAAGGCACACGGCGCTTTTTATGCCTTCTTCCCGGCATTGATCGCCCATCAACCCATTCCGAACACGATCAACACATGGGATAAATTGCTCGCGGCCGGTCAAAAAGTGGTCGCGCTAGGCGGCTCAGATGCGCATGCTCTGGATATGCACCTGGGACCGATCCACCGGATCATCTTCCCGTATGAATTCCACTTTCGGACTGTGAACACGCACACGCTTCTTCCCGAACCCTTGACCGGGGACGTGACCAGCGACAAGTCCCTCATTTACAGCGCTTTGGCAGCCGGACATTGTTTTGTTGGTTATGACCTACCTGCCCCCACCAGCGGATTCCGCTTCTCGGCGCAGGGGCGTGACGACACCGTCATCATGGGCGATGAAATCTCCGCAAAAGGCGGCGTGACCTTGCAAGCCAAACTTCCCAACCAAGCAGAGATCATCCTCCTGAAAGACGGCGCACCCATTCAGACCTGGAAGAATCAACTCTCCTGCACGCACATCACCACCGAGCCAGGCGTGTATCGCATCGAGGCGTATCGCCGGTATTTGGGAAAGAGACGCGGGTGGATCTATAGCAACCCGATTTATGTGAGGTAATGGGAAGGGGAAATGATGAAGGATGAATTATGAATGATGAATTTACGAAAAAAACAGAGGGGTGAGATGAATATAGACCGCAAGGAGATAGAAAGCACAACCCCGAAGGCGATGCGTTGAGTTTATCGAAACGGGTGAAGTGATTGTAGATTGCGCGAATGAATAAGAAGAACCCCGGAGGGGTGGCACGGCTCTGACCCGCTTTCGGCGGGGCACAAGCTTGATGGATGGAATCATGCCCAAATCTACGAAGGAGGCGGAGAGGTCGCTCCAAAATCTGAAGACTTTTGGGTCCGTGCCCACACAGCAGATTCTTGTGGTAAACTTCGTCCGCTAATCGAATAGGTACGTCTCAAACGTGCCTTTCCGTTCCCGGCGAACCCACGGTTCGAACAGGAACATACCCATGGAAAGGAGGTTTTCCCAATGCGTAAATACGAACTGATGTGCATCATCCAGCCCGAACTGGACGAGACCGCTTTAAACGGTGTGCTCGACAAAGTGAAGGGCTGGATCAGCGAAGCAGGCGGCAATGTGGATAAGGCTGAGGTATGGGGCCGCCGCCGCATGGCTTACATTATCAACAAGCACCGTGAAGGACAATATGTGCTGATCAATGTGTCCATGGAGCCCGCCGCGACAACCGAACTTGAACGCCACCTGCGCTATCAAGAGTCGATCCTGCGTCATATGCTTTCTGTGGTTGGATAATTGATAATTGGTATTGACCGGTAATTTACTAAGGAGTTTGACATGGGCCGAGGTCTTAATAAAGTTCAGATCATTGGGCATCTTGGAAAAGACCCCGAGATGCGCTACACGCCATCCGGCAAACCTGTCACCACATTTACGGTGGCGGTCAGCCGCACCTGGAACAGCGCCGACGGCGAGCGCCACAATGAAACCGAATGGTTTAACGTGGTTGCCTGGGGAACGCTGGCGGAGATCTGCAAGCAATATCTGGTAAAAGGTCAGCAGGTCTACGTGGAGGGACGCCTCCAGACCCGCCGCTGGGACGACAAGGAAGGCGTGAAGCACACCACTGTCGAGATCGTTGCGAGCGAAATGATGATGCTCGGTGACCGGCGCGATGCCAATTCCACCCCACAGGAAGTCGATGGCTCTTCCACCGACCCCGCCATTGGCGCGGCGGAAGAGGATTTTCCCTTCTAAAACCATCTACATGTCATCCTGAGTGCAGGCACGGCGACGACCCCGGAGCCGGTACGCACGAGGCTCTCCGGTTGCACAGGCGTGCAATCGCAGGGCAGAACGCGCTCTGAGATCGACACCAATTGGAGTACACAATGAGTGAAGAACGAAACACATCAGGCGGCGAAGGCGGCGGCGGTGATCGCAAGTATTTTGCGAAGCCCAAGTTCTGCCAGTTCTGCGCCGATAAAACCCTGACGATCGATTACAAAAAGACCGACCTTCTGAGAAAGTACATCACGGAGGAAGGCAGCATCCGTCCGCGCCGTCAGACCGGCGCATGCGCCCGGCACCAACGCGCGGTCGCGGCTGCGGTCAAACAGGCGCGCCAGGTCGCCCTTCTGCCCTTCAAGGGCAGAGCCCCGGACGAGCGTTCCTAATTTCCGCCTGACCGGTATTGTCGGGGCATGGGAATCCTTCCATGCCCCGAATTTATGCCGATCTCCATTTTGCTTTTTCTAGGAGCATGAGTATGACCAACGAATCGGGCAGAAAACCCGCTTTGCATAAGAAACATGTTGCCCGCCTCGAGCGCGAACTCAAACAGACCCGCCTCATCATGTACACGTTCTTTGGGCTTCTGGGCGTCGTCGTTCTGCTATTAATCTACGGCTGGTTGGATATTAACTACCTGCAACTCAACCGCCCTGTGGCGAAAGTTGGGGATGTGAAAATTCTCGTCCGCGAGTTCGAGCCGCGGGTGCGCCTTGCGCGTCAGAACCTGCTGAACCAATACAGCCAGTACCAGCAGTACCAGCAGTTCTTCGGCATGGACTTAAGCGCTCAATTGACCGGGATCGAGCAGCAGTTGGCATCGACCGAGTCCGTCGGCGAAACCGCGTTGAACCAATTGATCAACGAGGAGATCATCCGCCAGGAAGCAGCCAAGCGTGGGATCACCGTCAGCGAAGAAGAATTGAACGAAGCCATTCAGGCGGGGTTTGAATACTTCCCGAACGGCACCCCCACACCCAGCGCGACTCCGACCGAGATCGTCCTGCCGGATAATCCCGCCGGGGTTCTGGATCTGGTGACCGCCACGGTTCCAGCGACTGCCACACTTCAATTTACCGAAGTGCCTGCTTCGACAGAGGGCACCCCCTCCGGCACCGAGGCTGCGACCGAACCGACTACGACACCGACAGCGGCAGCTACGTTTACCGCGACACCGACCGAGGGTCCCACGGCTACACCGCTGCCAACCGCAACGCCCTTCACTGAGGAAGGCTTCCAGAAGGTGCTCACCACCACTGACGAAAGCCTCGCCAAGTTTGGGTTTGACAAAGAATACTATCGCAACTTCTTCGAGGTTCAGCTACTTCAGAAGAAATTGACAGAAATCGTTACAGTCGATGTTGCCCGCACGGAAGAACAAGTCTGGGCGCGTCACATCCTCGTCGCAGACGAAGCGACCGCCAAGGACCTCATCAAGCAGATTCAAGCAGGCGCTGACTTCGCCGAACTCGCCCGCACAAACTCCACCGACGTTGGGTCGGGAGCCAATGGCGGCGACCTCGGCTGGTTCAGCAAGGGTGCCATGGTGGCTGAGTTCGAGACCGCCGCTTTCGCGCTCGAAAATTCCGGCGATTTCACCACCGAGCCGGTCCAGTCGCAATTCGGGTTTCACATCATCCAGTTGATCGCCAAGCAGGAGCGCCCGCTCACCGCTGAACAGTATCAGCAGGCTGTGGATACCGCCTTTCAGGATTGGCTGACCGCCGCCCGCGAGGATTACAACGTGGAAACCTACGATATCTGGAAGCAGCGCGTCCCCATCGAACCGAACTTCATCACCGCTGCCACCGAAGCCGCCGGGGCTCAGATGACCGCTCAAGCAGCTGCCGTCTCGACCCTCGAAGTTGAATCAGACGCGACAGAAACACCGCAGCCGTAAGTGAAGGTACAAGAAATAAGTAGCAGAAACCCGCTCCAGAGATCTGGGGCGGGTTTCTTGTTACTGCAGTATTAACCCTTTTGTTTCTTCCATTATTCCATGCCCAGTTTGCTTACTTTATAGATTCGCAATCCACCAGCTCTTCATATTTATAGCAACCATTCTTATCTTCAGCGCAGACCTCGCATACTTCCTGGATCTTAAAGGTCGCCGGGTCGGCACCAGCGATGATGCTGGGATCATTGCCGTAGACGTGGTTCTTATCTTTCCCAAACCAGAAGTTCAAGATAACAAATGAAGCCGGGTCTGCATCGGGAGCTTTCCTGCCTTGAAAATAAACGCATTGACTGTCACGCTGCCAACTTTCTTCCAATAGCTCAAATGTGGCAGGATCGCACGCTTCAAGCGGTCTGTACTGAAAATAGATATCGTTGACATCCCTGCCCCACTGGATGTTGAACACCTTAAATGTTGCCGGGTCCGCGCCAGGGATGGTCTCCAACTCATAATAGACGTGAGCAGCATCTTTGCCGTAAAGGTCCGTTATCAACTCAAAACTGACCGGGTCTGCACCTTCCACAGGAAAGCCTTTGTAATACACCCGCAGTTTATCTTTGGCGTATCCATGTTCGTCTAGAATCTGAAAGGATTCAACGTCAACCCCTTCGATCGGGGTATCTCTGGTTGTGCCTTCATAGGAGAGGATATATACGTAGGTACCATCTTTTTTCTGATATCCTGTGCCAAAAAGACAGGCTGGGATGAATAAAACAATCAAGAGCAAAACAAAAATTAAAGATCGTTTGGACATGGCTGATTCCCTTTATAAATTATGATTTGACGAAGTATTCCTCATTAAAATTTCGCCGCCAGCCGCTCCAAAGTCTTCCAACTACGAGTCGTTACTGCGACATTAAGTCTCTTTTCAAGCAATGGTGTTGGGTAGCCTGAAATCCCATTGATATCCTTTGCAAGACTATACGCTTCTTGATCGGTTCCACTGAATACAAGGCAGTCTTTCTTGGACGATTCCAAAGGGAAAATACCTTCAACCGGTTGAGCGGACTGGTAATAGGATACATATCGATGTGAATACCCATTGGCATTGATCGCCGAGAATGGATTCTGGCGAACGACCTCTTTCAACGTTTCCAAACTCCGTATAAAAAGAGCTTCTGAGAAATTACATTGCTGACGCAAATACTCGTCAACTCTTTTCGTAAACATCCCCAAGTTGATAGTATTCCCCAATTCGGTAATGACTGTTCCGTTGCTTTGAAAAGAAACTGCACTTTTTGCGCCTGAAGCCAAAAACGCCTGCTCCAATTGCAGGCGGCTGGGAAACTTGGTTTGCCCAACGTTTATATTTCTTATGAATACAACGAATTTCATCATGTTGTCAAGTACCCAATTTATATGCTGCTGACTCCGCTCTCCCCAGCGGTCATCTCGCGCAACAGCAGAGGAGATCACCTTCACGTTACACTATGAGAAAAGTCCCGGGGATAAAGTCACACTACGTCGAATA
>CAYJPO010000126.1:0-10690 GCA_964372045.1 uncultured Anaerolinea sp. | reverse complement strand
GTGGAAAAGTATGCTTCGAGATGAAATCCTTGTCAAGCGACCTTTCGTGCCAGGCATGTTTTTACAACACGGTTCGCAACGTCTCATCAGGCGTAACTTATAGTAAAATTATGCACGCCGGGGCGATGGCGGAATCGGCAGACGCAACAGACTTAAAATCTGTCGTTGGAGACAACGTGAGGGTTCGACCCCCTCTCGCCCCACAACCAAGCAGTCATTGCGACACTGGCAGCAGTTGTTTGCAATGACATTTGCATCTAAGGCAGACTATGTACTTTACACGTCAGCAACTCGAGGAGATCGAAGACAAAAGCCTCGCTCCGTACGGCATGAGGAGCAAGGATACCAAGGGACGCGCCTATCTCGATGGCGAGCCGGATTATCGCACCTCGTTCCAGCGCGACCGCGACCGCATCCTGCACACCACAGCGTTTCGCAGGCTGGAATACAAGACCCAGGTATTCATCAACTTCGAGGGCGATCATTTCCGCACCCGCCTGACCCACACATTGGAAGTTGCCCAGATCGGGCGGACTCTCGCCCGCGCGCTTGGCGGCAACGAAGACCTCGTGGAAGCCATTTGTCTGGCGCACGACCTCGGTCATTCTCCATTCGGTCATTCCGGTGAAGTGGCTTTGGCGCGGCTGATGAAGGACTTCGGCGGATTCGACCATAACAGGCAATCCCTGCGCATCGTCACCGAACTGGAACAACGCTACCCTGAATTCCCCGGTCTGAATCTCACCTGGGAAGTACGCGAAGGCATGGTCAAGCATGAATCGGAATACGACATTTCCGACGCGCGCGATTTCAGCCCGGACCTGCGCGGCAACCTCGAAACGCAGATCGCCAACGTCGCGGACGAACTCGCCTACACCACCCACGACCTTGACGATGGACTCCGCTCGGGGATGCTCCTACCGCAGACGCTCGAAGGCGTGGCACTGTGGGAAATCCTGCGCGAGACGTATAACTGGCGCGGACAGATCCTGAGCGACATGGAACGCCACCGCATGATCCGCCACCTGGTCGGCATCATGGTCACAGACATGGTGATGGCGACCGATACCCGCCTCAGAGACAGCAAGGTCAACTCCGCGCTCGACCTGCAGAAGTTGAAACATAACGTCATGGGCTACAGCGAGGAAATGCAAAGGCGCAACCGCGAGTTAAAGGACCTGCTCTACAGCAAGTTATACCGCCACTACCGGGTTGTCCGCATGCAGGTCAAAGCCGAACACATCATTTCCGACATTTTCCACGCCTACCGCAGCGAACCCAGCATGTTGCCCGGGCACGTTCAGTTCTTCCTCGAAAAGCGCGGTCTCGAGCGCACCATCTGTGATTACATTGCAGGCATGACAGACCGGTACGCCATCGAAGAACATCAAAAATTATTCAATCCCCTAGAAAAACCATAATCCTTCGGTTTTGAAAGGGGGTAACGACAATAGGCTGTCCGCCTTTTCCCCCACATCCACCAAATAGAAAGGATTGAGTCATGACCCAACCCAATTATTTAACCCCTGAAGGCGAAGCGAAACTCCAGGCAGAACTCGAGGAGCTCAAAGGTCCGCGCCGCAATGAGCTTGCGCAGCGATTACGGTCCGCCATTCAAATGGGCGACCTCTCGGAAAACGCAGATTATCACAAAGCCAAGGAAGACCAGGGTTTTCTCGAAGGGCGCATCAAGGAGATCGAAGCGATCCTGCGAAACTCGGTCCTCATCGAAAAGAAGATCAATACGGGTGTTGTTGTGCTCGGCTCCCATGTTACGATCCAGGAAGAGGGCTTCGACCCTGAAACGTATCACCTCGTTGGTCCCACCGAAGCCGATCCGCGCAAAGGCAAGATCTCGCACGAATCCCCCATCGGTAGTGCCTTGATGAACAAAAAGGTCGGGGAATTCGCAGAGACGGAAGCCCCCGGCGGCAAGATCAAATTCAAGATCATCAAAATAGAATAGACCTCTTGCATAAGTGCTCCCGCCGCAGTCCCCGGCGGCGGGGACGCCGCCTTGAGCAAGATAAATTTATGACTTTTTCAAGCAGTCAAATAGCGCGCAAACAAAAAAGTCCCGCTCTCAGCAAGCGGGACTTTTTTGTTGTTTTTGTTCTATCCCTGGCGGGGCCAGACCGCAAGCTCAAGGGTAATTCGTTCGAAGTAACTATTCTCAGGCTGGGGACCTTTGCCGTACTCAAGGTCAACGATGGTGGCGAGCAATTGCAGGGTGGCTGTCTCCAGCAGCACCTGCGCCTGCGGTTCCACAAGCGTCAACTCGCCTTTCGGTTCCAGGCGCGAGCGGATGCCGAGATCGCTGAACGCATGCTGCGTCATGAGGACTTTCGTCGCTGTCTTGTGGTCGTTATTATCGAACAACCATACTTCGAGCGCAGTGACCTTCTTCGAATCGCCGACACCGATGACCTCTGCCACGCCAACGCCGTATTCACCGAGGTATTCGCCTGCCTGCGTATCGATGCTGAAGGACTCGTCATACAGGTCGTCACCCAACACATACGCGGTCATGGTCTGCGTGATCGGAGGGGCGAGACCCAATGCTTCAAAATTTGTCTTGGTCGTATTACGGCTGATCTCCGAGGACTGCATCATGGCTGTCACTTCACCACTGCCGCGTTTTCCGAACAACCGGAACAAATACATGCCCGCGGCTGCGAAGACTCCCAACAGCAAGATCACACCAACTGCCAGAAGCGCTGTCCTGCCTAACGAAGAGACAGACCCGGTATCGGCGGGAGGTTGTGCGCCTTCCTGAGCGAGAACGCTCGCCACCAGGTCGCCGTATGCTTTCACAACGGCGGGATTAGCACTCCCGGGATTCGCTTGAATATTCAAATAAGCTTGCTGAGCCCCGGCTCCAAGATTCTTCCAACGGTCAACTGCCTGACCCGGGTTTTGATTCACAAGGAAAGAGTCGATCGCCATGCGCAGGTAATCTTCCTGTAAGTCCGCGCGCAAATAGGCGGGCGTTGCATCCACAAATTCCACCGGCGCAACCCACCAGCCAATCACAAGCCCAAGCGCCAATCCCACGATGAAAAGGGCGATCGGCAGAATGGGCAGTTTTTTTAATAAGGCGACAATAAACTGCATGACTGGCTCCTTTGTCCTTTTGATACTTTTTTCTGATTATACAACGTATTTTTCACCGCCTGCATGGCAGAAAAGTTACGGGAAAAAACAACTTCGGAATCCCGCCCGATCGACCATGTGAACGATCAGGGGAGTCCCGAAGTCAATTGTATTCTGTCGTTGACAAACTTACACGCTTTCCGGCACGACCTCTTCCAACTGGAATGATTCAGAACAGTTGGTGCATTGCGCCTCACGTTTGTTTGCGATGACAAGCAAGCCGCCGCATTTCGGGCACGGCTTGACCAGCGGCCGCTTCCATGAGGTGAAATCGCAGTTGGGATAGTTGGCGCAGCCATAGAATGTCCGTCCCTTGCGGGTCCTACGCTCCACCAAGTCTCCCGCGTCCTTCGGGCATGAGACGCCGATCTTCTCAAGCCAGGGCTCGGTATAACGGCAGGTCGGGAAGTTGGCACAGGAGATGAATTTTCCGAAGCGCCCATAACGGATGACCAATTCACCACCATCGTCCGGGCAGGTCCTGCCGATCGGTTCCGGCTCAGACTTGGCAACCGGCATTTCAGCCTGGGCTTTTTTCACGTCCTCGGCGAACGGTGTATAGAATTCACGGATGGCATCCGTCCAAGCCATTTCACCATCTGCGATCTTGTCGAGGTCTTCTTCCATGTGGGCTGTGAAATTAAGGTCCACCACTTCGGGGAAATATTGCACCATCAAGTCGTTGACTTGAATACCGGTATCGGTCGGCACGAGCCGTTTTTCTTCGCGCAGGACATACCCACGCTGTTGGATCGTGGAAATGGTCGGCGCATAGGTGGACGGGCGTCCGATGCCGTTCTCTTCCAACGCCTGCACAAGGGAAGCTTCGCTGAAACGCGGCGGCGGCTGGGTAAAGTGCTGTTCAGGGATCAGCCGTACCAGTTCCTGCTTTTGTCCCTCCGCCACACCGGCGGGGATTTTCACATCCTCTTCTTCCTCGACCTTGACGTCTTCGCTTTTGGCTTCTTCGTAGACGACCAAAAATCCGGGGAATTTAACTGCGGAGCCGGAGGCGCGCAGAAGATATTCATGCTCGTTCGTTTTGCCTGTGACTTCCACCTGTAACGTGTCGTACACTGCCGCTTCCATTTGAGAGGCGACAAATCTCTGCCAGATCAGACGGTACAACTTGAACATGGCAGGTTCGAGGAATTCCTTCAACTTCTCAGGGTCACGCATGACGGAAGTAGGACGGATCGCCTCGTGGGCTTCCTGTGCATTGGCGGATTTGGTTTTGTACATTGGCGGCTCGGCGGGAAGAAAATCGGATCCATACTTCCCGGATACGAATTCGCGGACCTCAGTTTGAGCGATGGCTGAGACATTGGTCGAATCCGTACGCATGTAGGTGATCAGACCGGTCGTGCCGCCCTCGCCCACATCCTGACCTTCATACAATCCCTGCGCGAGAGCCATGGTCCGCCGGGCAGTGAACCCAAGCTTGCGGGACGCTTCCTGCTGAAGCGTGGATGTCGTGAAAGGCGCTGATGGTTTCCGACGTCGCTCACCGCGTTTGACCTTTGTAATGGAAAACGCCGCAGTCTCGAGGTCGAAGAGAAGCGGTTTGACCGTCTCCTCATTCGGCATTTCCGGTTCCTTATCATCCACGCGCACAAGTTTGGCAATGAAAGATGACTTCAATTTCTCCGGCTTGAACTCGGCATGGATGGTCCAATATTCTACGGGTTTGAAATCCTCGATCTCGCGCTCGCGGTCAACGATGAGGCGCAGCGCCACCGATTGCACACGTCCCGCGGATAAGCGCCCGCGGACCTTTTCCCATAGGATCGGACTGATGCTGTAGCCAACGAGACGATCAAGCACACGGCGTGCCTGTTGCGCATCCACGAGATGCATGTCAATGTTGCGCGGATGTGAGAAAGCCTCGGATACGGCGGGCGCGGTAATTTCATGAAAGACAACGCGCTTGGTACGCTCGGGGTCGATCTCCGCCGCCTGCATCAAATGCCAGGAAATGGATTCACCTTCGCGGTCGGGATCGGTCGCAAGAAAGATCTCTTCGGCTTTCTTCGCCAATTGCTTGATCTCTTTGACAACATCCTTCTTTTCATTCGGCACGCGGTACTTCGGCTCAAAATTATTTTCGACATCCACCGACAATTGAGATTTCAACAGGTCGCGCACATGCCCCACCGAAGCGCGGACGGTATAGCCCTTGCCAAGAAAGCGCCCGACGGTCTTTGCCTTGGCAGGCGACTCAACGATGACCAATTTCCCTTCGCGCACTTCCACTTTTTCCCGTTTGGGCGGGGGGATCATACCGGCATGGGCTTCAGTCTTGCCCATGCGAAAAATTTTTGTGCCGCAAACGGAACAAACACCGGTCGTCACCGCAGAGCCACGCGCATTAAAAGCTGCGACCGGATCCTTGACTTCCCGTTTCGCCTTGCACTTCATACAATAGGCTTCCATTAATCGAATCCTCCAAAAACTCCTCGCACACGTGAAAGCGGCTATGCGATTCGCCAAAAAAGCAAATTCAAGAACATCCCGTGTCCTTACGGGTTGCACATTCTACAGCAATTTATCATTTTTTTGCAAATGGCAATTTCGGAGCTATAAAACACCGCACTACAAATATCGTTCCTGCCTGTGTTTTTTCAAATGCTCAACGACCTCTTTTACCTTCTGCGCGCGGTCGGTTTTGCACACCAGCAGGGCATCGCCAGTATCCACGATCACCATGTCTTCCACGCCGATGGTGACGATCAATCTGTCGCCATCACCGCCATAGACGAGGGTATTATGCGTTTCATGCGCAAGGTGCAGAGTCGCATTCGTCGCTATATTTCCGTTCATATCCGGCAGGAGAACTTCGAACAAGGATGACCAGGAACCGACATCGCTCCATCCCAACCCGCCTGCGGGCAGGACTGCAACCTTCTCAGCCTTTTCCATGATACCGTAATCCACGGTCTCGTTCTTCAGACCGGGCCAATGTTTATCGACTGCCGCCTGTTGTTTGGGAGTTCCCCAGTCAGCCCCGATCATTTTCAGCGCGGAATCCAGTGCGGGCATTTGTCTTTGGATCTCGTTCATGATCGTATCGGTGCGCCAGATGAACATGCCGCTGTTCCAGGAATGGTCACCCATTCGCAGCAATTGCTGTGCAGTCGCGTCGTCCGGTTTTTCTTTAAAGCTCTTGACTACATAGGCAGGGTATTTGAACTCACCATCGAGGGGTTTCCCCTGTTGGATGTAGCCATACGCCGTGGAAGGCATAGTGGGGGTAATGCCAAGCGTGACGAGATAACCTTTTTCCGAGACTTCGAACGCCGCATTGAGCAAATAATGGAACAAGTCCACGTTGCGGATAAAGTGATCCGACGGCAATATCGCCATGGAAGCGGACGGGTCGCGTTTTTGTATGACCATCGCCGCCAACCCAACCACAGATGCCGTCCCGCGCGGAGCCGGTTCGATAAGGTAGTTCTCCTCGGGGATCTCGGGAGCCTGAAGTTTCATCTCCCGCGCCTGTTCCTCGACCGTTACAACGAGGATCCGCTCGGGAGGGAACAGGTCTTTCAAGCGCGAAACCGTGCTTTGGAAAAGGGTTTCCTGCCCAAGCAGGGGCAATAATTGTTTGGGGCTTTCTTTTCTAGAAACGGGCCATAAGCGGGTTCCCCCGCCGCCAGCCATAATGACCGCATAATGATGTTCTACCATATCAACTATTTACCTCATATCTGGTCTGGTCTTCGCGCACAGCTACATAATTCATACCACCAACCTGGCGCACCATTCCTTTCAATTCCATTAGCGCAAGGGTAGCAGAAACTTTTTCAATTGGCAAGTTGGCTTGATGGCGGATCTCATCGACATGCACAGGTTCGCTCCCCAAAACGTTCAAAACCCGCGCTTCGGTTTCATCAGATGGCAACACTTTCCGCGCAGTCTTTTGCTCGCCGATTCGAGTCAGATCGAGAGCCTGCATGAGATCGGCGGGAGTCAAGAGCGGCAATGCACCATTCTGGATCAGGCGATTGGTGCCTTTGCTTTGCGGGGCAAGGATACTGCCGGGCACGGCAAATATTTCGCGTCCCTGTTCGGCGGCGAATTCAGCCGTGATCAACGCGCCGCTGGTTTCCGCGGCTTCAACGACAACGACAGCCAAAGAAAGACCGGAAATTATTCGATTACGCGGTGGGAAATTGGACGCATCGGGCGGAGTACCAACAGCGTAGTCACTGATGATCGCGCCGCGTTGCATCATTTGCTCGGCAAGTCCGCGGTGCTCGGGCGGATAGATCTTATCCACACCCGAGCCGAGAACCGCGATCGACCGCCCGCCTGCTCGGAGCGCGGTCTGATGCGCGATGGCATCCACCCCACGGGCGAGTCCGCTCACGACGGTGATCCCGTTTGCGGCGAGAAACGATGCGATCTCTTCAGTCACCTGCCGGCCATACGGCGTGACTTTGCGCGTCTCAACGATGGCAACCGCAAAGAGGTCATCCAATAAATATTCGCCGCGGATGTAAAGCACGGGAGGCGGTTGATCGATCTCTCTTAATCGTGCGGGATAGGATTCGTCCACCCAGGTATGGATCTGAATTCCCTGCGCTTCGATCTTCGCCCAAACCTGATCCAGATCTATTTGCTTTCTCGCCCCGAGAACTCGTTCAACCACCTTTGCGCCGAGACCTGCCTCCGCCAATGCAGCGGGGTCTGCTTTCCAGGCAGTTTCCAGATCGCCAAAGTAGGCGACCAGTCCCTGCATGCGGACTGCGCCAATGCCTTTGATGAGATTGAACCCGATCCAATATTTTTTGTCGCTCATGATAAGCCGAGATTGTATCACCCACTTGGATTGTTGATTTACGATTGCGGCGTAACGCGTGAAACGTGATGCGTGAAGCGTTGCGCAACTCACGTATCACGTTTTACTTTTCACGAATTACTTTTCACGTTCCTCTATCAAGCCATCCAACAGATGCACCTTCATCACGCGTGCTTCCATGTCAGTCTCTAAAACGACCGAGGGAATCGCGGGCAGAAGGATTTCCTTGCCTGCTTCATTTTTTACAATATACACATCATTTGCGCCGGTCTCGAGGATCTCGGTGATGGCTCCCAAAGCGTTGTTATTATCATCCACGACCTGCAAACCGATCAATTCGTACTTGTAATGCTGACCTTCCGGCAGTTGGGGAACTTCTGTTGCTTTGACATACACCCACTGATTGCGGTATCGACCCGCAGCTTCGGGCGTATCAACACCGTGGATGCGCACCAGCAGTCCATTGCCATGCGGGCGGACACTGCCCAGGGTCGCTGCTTCATGCTTATCCCCAACATAGACGTTTCGTCCGGCTTTGATGCGATCGGGGAAGTCGGTATGCAGATCCATAATGACCTCGCCCTTGACCCCGTGGGGACGGCGCATAAATCCGATCGCTAAATAAATAGGCTCGCCTTTTGGCGAGCCTTGTTCGTTCTGTTCTGCCATTAGGGTTCCGTCACATCCAGCGTGGCTTGTTTGCCTTCGCGTTCTGCCGCGACCCGCAGCAATGCGCGGATGGCGTTCGCCACCTTGCCGCCTTTGCCGATGACGCGTCCCATGTCATCTTTGGCAACGCTCAGTTCAAGGCGCGGGCGGTTCCCATTGGTCTGGGTGACCACCACATCTTCAGGGTGATCCACGAGCGATTTGGCGATGTATTCGATTAGTTCTTTCATAATCTACCTTACAAGAGACCCTACAGGTCTTAAAGACCTGTAGGGTCTGATCGTTTGCTTAGTCTTTACGAGTTCTGACCGGCGCGGCGCGCTTGACTTCGGCAGCAGCGGCTTCGGCGACGAGGTTTTCAACCGCCTCGCCCTTCTTGAAGCGTTCGAAGCGCTCCATGGTACCGGCGGTCTTGAAGATCATTTCCACGGATTCGGAGGGCTGGGCGCCGTTCTTCATCCAATGAAAGATGCGGTCTTCCTGCAATTTGATCGTGGCGGGATTGGTGCGTGGGTTGTACACGCCCAAAATTTCCAAAAAGCGACCATCGCGAGGGGCTTCCTTTTCGGCAGCCACAATGCGGTACGTGGGTTGGCCTTTGAGACCAATACGACGTAAACGAATACGAACCATCTTGAACTTTCTCCTTTTGTTATATTTACGTTCCAGACAGGCCTGAGGGGTGGCGGGCTGAAATCGCGGGCTGTATTTTACCAGAGAATATGTGATTTTTCACCTTTTCACGTATATAATGCTCATGGTCGCAATATGCACGCAAAAAAGGAGAGTTGTATGCCAAAGATCCGGGTGCGTGATATTGAGATGTATTACAAAGAAACCGGTCAAGGCACGCCATTATTGCTCATCCACGGATTGGGATCGAGTGCGCGGGACTGGGAGAGACAAATCCCCTATTTTTCAAAAAACTATCGGGTCATCACCTACGATGTCCGCGGTCACGGGCAAACGGATAAACCCGCCGGTCCTTATGGAATTCCCCTATTCGCCCAAGACACAGCGGAATTCATGAAAATTTTGAATATCGAATCTGCGCATGTGGTCGGAATCTCCATGGGCGGCATGATCGCGCTTCAACTGGCGGTCAACGCACCAGAACGGATCCGCAGCCTGGTGGTCGTGAATACCGGAGCCGAATTGATCGTCCGCTCGTTTCGTGAATTTTTGATGGTACTGCAACGCAAGCTCATCGTCCGCCTGCTGGGAATGCAGAAAATGGGAGAAATCTTGAGCGGGCGTCTTTTCCCTGACCCTGAGCATGAAGAACTGCGAAAGATATTCGTAGAACATTGGGCGGAAAATGACCCACGCGCCTACCGCGACTCGATGCAAGCTCTGCTTGGCTGGAGCGTTACCGACAAATTGGGTTTCATTCCGTGCCCAACACTGATCGTTTCCGCCGACAATGATTACACGCCTGTGGAAGTCAAAGAAGCCATCGTCGCAAAAATGCCGAATGCAAAGTTAGTTGTTATCCCCAACTCACATCACGCCGTCCCCGTCGAAAGACCGGAGGAATTCAATAGAATCGTCGGGGAGTTTTTAGCAGAGAATTCATAATTACAGGGCTAATGCAAAACCACCCTGAAGATTAGAGATTTAACGCAAAGACGCGGAGACGCAAAGAAAACCATTAAATCTTGGCGAACTTGGCGTTCTTGGCGGTTCATTATTACCGTTTGTAAGGTAGTATAACTATTAAACTAACTTACTTACTATCCGACTACCGAACCACCTACCCAAACATCTTCCCCATTCCCCTTCCACCTGTTTTCTGGAACATCTTCATCATCTTCTGCGCTTCGCGGAATTGTTTGATAAGGCGGTTGACGTCTTGCACTTCCATGCCTGCGCCGACGGCGATACGCCGGCGGCGGGATGCGTTCAGAATGTCCGGATCGCGGCGTTCTTTTAGGGTCATCGAACTAATGATCGCCTCGGACTGCTTAAATTGTTTTTCCACCAGTGCCGGGTCGATGTTACGCGCCGCCTGTCCCATCTGACCGGGCAGCATGTCCATGATCTGTGCGAGCGGTCCCATCTTTTTCA
>CAYJPO010000125.1:3469-10835 GCA_964372045.1 uncultured Anaerolinea sp. | reverse complement strand
TTATTGCTCTCGCAAGCCGGTCAGCCGGACTTGGTGAATGCGGTCTCGTCATCCGATGTGTGGTGCGAGGAATACCGCGACGAGTACGCCGTCATCTTTTCGCGCTGTGAGGTGAAATGAATTTCAAAGGCAAACTCGCTTTGCAGCAGCGCGTGCTCCCAAGTTATCGCGTCCCGTTCTTTGACTTGCTGGCAAGCCACTGCGAGGGCGGGATGAATCTCTTCGCGGGGAAGGCGCGTCCCGCAGAGATGATCGCGGGCGGCACGACCAACGTTGCAACACATGTCGAAGCCGAAAATATTCACCTGCTTGGCGGGGCATTCTATCTTTGTTATCAAAAGGGATTTGTGAACTGGCTTGAAGAATGGGATCCCGACGCGCTGATCCTGGAAGCCAATCCGCGTTACCTCGCCTCTCCCTCCGCCGTGAGTTGGATGCACAAACGCGGACGGCGGGTGCTCGGCTGGGGGTTGGGCGCGACCAAGCAAAGCGGATTGTGGAAACGTTTCATCCATCAATTTGACGGGATGATCGCCTATAGTCAACGCGGCGCAGACGAGTACGCTGCCCTCGGCTTTCCGCGTGAGAAAATTTTTGTGGCGCATAATTCGGTTTCGCCTGCGCCGACCTTATCGATGCCCAACCGACTTTCGACCTTTGACCTTCGACCCACGATCTTATTCGTTGGGCGATTGCAAGCCCGCAAACGAGTCGATTCCCTCCTGCGTGCCTGCGCCGAAATGGAATCCAAGCCGCGCTTGCTCATCGTCGGCGATGGACCCGAACGCGCGGCGATGGAAGCCTTGGCAAAGGAAGTTTATCCATCTGCGGAATTCATCGGTGCGAAACATGGCGCGGATTTGAAACCGTACTTCGAGCAGGCAGACCTGTTCGTCCTGCCCGGCACCGGCGGACTGGCTGTGCAGGAAGCGATGAGCTACGGCTTGCCGGTTATTGTCGCAAAAGGGGATGGCACGCAGGATGACCTTGTCCGCGTGGGGAATGGCTGGCAGATCGAGTCGGAGAATTACAGCGCGTTGGTCGCGGCAATGAAAAACGCGCTATCTGATATAGCGCGTATGCGGGAGATGGGGAAAGAGTCATTCCGCATCGTTTCAGAAGAGATCAACATCGAGAAGATGGCGGAAGCGTTCGTGAAGGCGTTGAATTCTACAACTCCTTCATGATCTCATCTTTCTTGCGTTCGTATTCCACTTGCGAGATTAAATTTTTATCAAGGAGTTCTTTGAGTTCGCTCATCCTCTCCAGCGGAGTTTTGTCTTTGCCTTTTTCAGGCAAGCCTGCATTTGCCAACGTGGCAGGAGCAGATGGATCGGTCAAAATCCAATTTCGACCAAGGATGAGCAGGATGATCAAAAAGACGAGCGAGACGATCCCTCCGGTCAGGAAGATGGATGCGACCGTGATGTCCTTGCCATCGCAGTAAATATAATGAGACCAGGTCACTTCGCCGGGACGGTAGGATGATCGGATGGTTTCGATCTCGTACTCGCCTGCGCATAAGAACGGTCTGGAAATGTTATTGATGGCGGGGAAAAAGGCGTTCACAAGGGCAGTGAAGATGGCGTATCCAAGAAATAAGCTAATGCCAAGAATGATCGAGATCATGATCCAATTTGGTTTTCGCATATCACTCTCCTCTATAAAAGATATTAAACTTTTGCAAAAATCAATTGTAGGTCAGGCTTGTAGCCTGACACTTTCTTGAACTTGATAAGGGGCAGGTTGAAAACCTGCCCTACGAATACTCTCCACAATAAAGTAATGGGCGTAATTTAATGCAGATCGGTCGTTGAAAAAATCCCCCAAATGGTTAAGGTGACAGTCACTTCTAAAGTGACTGTCACCTCTGTTTTCATTTCTCCGCCTTATCCAAATCTTTCCCGATATCACGTTGAAAATCCCAGGTGAGGTAATCGAGGTTCGCAGGCAGTGAAAGCTCCACCGTGTACAGATATTGCAATTCAAGCCTCACCTTGCGCGGACGGCATTCGAGCAGATGTCCGCCGCTGGATTTGTCGTCGGTGAGAAAATGCAGGTGAACACCCGGCACGCTCAGCGAAGCCATGAACGCAGGCGTGTAGAAGCCGACCATTTGTCCGCTCACGTTTTGAAACTCGAAGGTCGGCTGTTCCTTCGCCACTTCCACCAATGGACGGTAATTCTCCTGCTTCGGCACCGAGCGCGTTTTGACATACGCGAATTCACCGGTGATTCGAAAAGCATAAAAGATGTTCGGCGAAGGCATCAGGTCCACCATCCAACGCAGAAAGCCTTCGTACGATAACTCTTTGTCGAGCGATTCATCGCTGGCGGGTTGGAAGAAGGTCACGCACGCGAACGGGGAGCAAACATCGTCGTCAGTAATTTGATTCACCCTCCCGTCTGACCCGACGCGGAAGATCTCGCCATCCACCATCATCATCTCGCCGTCGAGATCGTTGAAGGTGCCCAATCCAAAATCGCCGTGTTTGCGGATCTCATGGAAGGGGATGTTCTGCTCGTAAATACCCTCCACCAAAGAGTTGACCGGCGCGCACAAATAGACCTTGTTATCCGCGCGTCTCTTTCTTGACCTGCGTATGGTTGTCCGTTCCATTTTGCCATCGTTCCCGTCATTGCGAGGAGGCGAAGCCTGATGAAGCAATCTCATGACACAGTTTGGAGATTGCTTCGGGCTATCGCCCTCGCAATGACGTTACTATTCATACTTCGGCGTATCGCCAATGATTTCCCAGCCGCGTTCGAGCGCGACTTTCTTTAACTTCACTTCGGGGTAGACCGCCACAGGATGATCGGCGTGTTCCAGCAAAGGGATGTCTAAAACGGTGTCGCCATAGGCAACGTCAACGCGGTCCACGCCGAGGCGGCTGAGAACCTGCTCCAGCTTTCTTTCATCCGCCACCATTTTCTTGCTCGTCATCTTCAAGGTTCCATGGACAAGTTCCACCGGCGTGCCAATGCCCTGTGCGCCGAGGCGTTTGGCGAACGGCTCAAGGAACGGTTCGAAATAACTGCTGGCAATATACACGGATGCGCCGTCTTCACGGTGTTTCATCAACCGGGAAATAACATCTTCACGGCGATGTACCCACAGATTTTTCTCCACCACCCATTCGGCGGCGTGACTGACCTTCTCCGGCGTGGCATCCTTGATATAGGTCAGGCTGTTGATTATCAGCCGATGACCCCACGCCTGCCAGTCGATCAAGCCGCGTTTGGCAAGGAAATATGACGGCGTAATGGATGCCATGTACCATGTCGCCCGCGCCTTGCTCTGGTTATGTTTGACCCAATCCACCAGCCCGCGGAAAGGCGAGCCAGTGGTCAATGTTCCCATCATGTCTGAAACGACGATCATGTTCTCTCCTCTGGTTGTTCACTTCTAATGCAATCAGACTTCACTTGAATTCGATATCCAACTCTTCTTCCAACACCCGGCACTCGGAATCGGTGCAATATTTCAGCGCTTCCAGTTTTGTGTGCAGTGTATCCAGAGTCGCCTGGCTCAAGGTGCTCGCGATATTCTCCAGTTGATACGGGTCGGCTGTCAGGTCATAGAACTCGATCTCGCCGTTGTCGTACTCTACGTAGAGATAATCCTCAGCGCGGATGCCGCGAAAACTTCCGCCTTCCACATCCACAAGCAGGTTGTCGGTTTCCTCATCGAGAAAGACCATGGCATCGGGCAATCTCTTCGCAAAGGATACGTTCTGGGCACTGAAGGTTTCTTCGATCTCATATCCAAATTCGACCAACAGCCCGTTCCGCCAGGCGACATCTTTTCCGAGCAGCCAGGGCAGGAAGGAACGTCCATCCACGAAATCAGGCGTGCCCACGCTGGTGATCTCCGCGATGGTGGGGGCAAGGTCGATGTTGGCGGACATTTGCATTATCTGCGTGCCCGGCTCGATCCCCGGTCCGCGTACCATGAGCGGGACCCGGATGTCTTCTTCATACGCGGTCCCTTTTCCCGATGGGATGCGATGCTCGCCCAGGTGGAATCCGTTATCAGACATGAAGAAGATGAAAGTGTTGTCCAACTGTCCGTTCTGTTCGAGCGTTTGGACCACCTGCCCGACCAATTCATCCACTGCCTGAAGCGACCGGGCGCGGGTCTGAAAATAGATATTCGCATCGTCTGCATCGAACTCATCGCCGGTCTCGGTCAATGTGCGGATGATCTCCGGCTTGTCGCTGATATCCTCCTCGCCGAACGATGGGCTGTGCGGATAGGTCAGGTCGTTGTACAAATCCGAATGGCGCGGCGCGGGCGTCGCCGGTCCATGAGGCGCGTAGATCGATATGAACAGGAAGAAGGGCGACCCCTCTTCCACGCTGTCGTTAATGAATTGAAGCGACTTCTTCCCGATGACATCGGTGCTGTAATCTTCGGGCGCCCTGCCGTATTCCACCAGCGTGCCGTCCACGTTCATGTTGTAGTTGTAAAAATAATCGCCCTCATAATTCGTTCCGAGGAACACGCCCCAATCCGTCCAACCCGGCGGGATGTAATTCTGCCCGGCATTGACCGGATAGTTGTTGAGATACTTGCCGAAAAACGCAGTTCTGTAGCCCGCCTCATTTAACCAGACCGGCAGCGCATCTTCTTCTTCTTTCAATTTGAAGAAACGCGCGAACCCGGGCGTGTTCGCAAGGATGTCTGTGTTGTGCGCGTACTGTCCGCGTAGCATCGAGGCGCGCGAGGGACAGCACAACGGTGTGGTGATGAAGTAGTTGCTGAACACCGCGCCCTGGTTGCCGATCAATTGATTGGTCTTTTCCATGAACGGCATCAACGAGTTGTCCATGTCGTCGCCGAGGATGATGACGATATTGGGTGAGTCCGCAAAAAGACGCATTCTCGTGGCAACGCGGATAGCGCTTGCGATCAGAATGAGCAGCGACACCGCAATGATGATTTTTTTTTGCATTAGATCTCCAAAATTATCCGTAGGGCAACCCGTACATGTTTTCAAGAACGGCTTTTCGCAAAGGGAGGGTTGCCCAATTAAAGCGTCATCCGTTCCCGGGCGACCCGCTTTTCGTCAACTAGACGAATTAGTGTGGTGTTAATTCCCAACCGGTTCAGGGTTGATCAAAGATGGGTCGCCCCTGCGCCATAAAAAGGCAGTATATCATTGCGCCGTATTGCCCCCATCTGCCAGCAGTAGGTGACCTGTCACGAACGAGGCTTCATCCGAAGCCAAAAACAGAACCGCATTCGAAATTTCTTCAGGCTTGCCGAATCTTCCCATGGGAATATATTCACTGGCTTCACGAATCGCATCTTCGATCTTCACCGGGTCAGACCCTTCGAAGTAACCCTTCTCCATCCAACGATCCACGAACGTATCACCCGGGCAGACGGCATTGACGCGAATGCCATCGCGCGCGAAATCCAACGCCATCGCCTTCGTCATCATCGCCACCGCGCCCTTGCTCATCACATACGGGAACGCGTCCCTGCCCGCCACCACCGACCAATCTGAGCCGTTGTTGACGATCGCGCCCTTGCCCTGCTTCTTCATGTGCGGAATGACCAACCTGCACATGCGCCACACCGCCGTCACATTGATATCCAGCGTGTTCTGCCAGACCTCTTCGCTGGTCGTTTCCGCCGTGCCCTTCGTGACGATGCCCGCGTTGTTGAACAAAATATCAATGCGATCAAATTCCTTAAGCGTGGCTTCGACGACTCTCAAGCAGTCCTCTTCCTTTGAATGATCTGCCTCTACGAAAACGCATCGGACTCCCCTCTGCCTGCATTCCGCTTCCACAGCCTTCCCCAGGCTGACACGTCGTCCCGTGATGACCAGGTCCGCTCCCTCGTCAGCGAAGAGAAGCGCCGTGGCTTTCCCGATCCCCGATGTCGCGCCGGTGATGATGGCGGTCTTATTTTTGAGTCGCATGTTCGTCTCCTTGAAGAAATAAATGATACCTGACAGCATTGTACTTCCGTGCGCCTTTGTGGTAAATTCGCTTTATCTGTTCCGGCGTCTTATTGTTACCAAGATTGGATGGAAAAATGGACGATAAAAAATCGTTTGATGTCGATGTCATGTGGCGTGAATGGTTTGCGAACAACGCCGCGGTCGTCGAGAATCGTTTTTCCCGTTTCATGCGCCTGCTTCCCAATGATCCGCGCTGCAAATTCTGTCAGGCGCCGTTTCAGGGAGTTGGGGGTCTTTTTGTTCGGACCGTGTACAGCAGAAGGCGTTCCCTGCTGAACCCCAGTTTCTGTAATATGTGCGAAGAATTTTCGCGCCAAAACCCCGGCGGGGCGGAAGTGGAAATGTCCATGCTGTTTGCGGATGTGCGCGGCTCCACGGCGCTGTCGGAGCGCATGAGCCCCGGTGAATTCCAAAAATTGATCAACCGCTTTTATGTCGAAGCAACGCACGTCATCAACCACGAAGATGGGCTGGTGGAAAAACTGGCAGGCGATTCGGTTGCGGCGTTTTGGGGCGCGGGATTTGCCGGTGCCAGGTATATCCAGCGGACGTTGATGGCTGCTCAAAATCTATTGAAAGTCATGGAGCAGCAGAATATCCCGATCGGTATCGGCGTGCATTCGGGAGTCGCATTTTTCGGCGCGATGGGTACGCCAAACGGGTTGGTCGAAATTTCCGCCATCGGCGATGAAGTGAACACCGGCGCGCGGCTGGCTTCGAAAGCAGCAGCAGGGGAGATCATCGTCAGCGAGAAGACGTTGCAGGCAGCGGGTATGGATGCGGATGCGTTCGAAGCGCGCAGTCTCGAATTGAAGGGCATCAGCGAACTGGTCCGCGTGCGGGTGATGCGGGCGGAAAGCTAACATAAGCTGGGAGCTTGTTTCAAGGGACGATCTTATGACGATAGACGATGGACGGTGGACCGTTCAAACCGTCTACTGCTCACTGTTCACTGTCTACCGTCCATCGTCCGATGTATAATCTCCCATCATGGACAGCAAGACACTCAACGTACTCGAATATCCCAAGATCCTCGACAAGCTCGCAGGCTTCTGCGATTTTTCCGCTTCGATCGCACTGGCTCGCCAGCTTGAACCGACCGACTCGTACGATCTCGCCATTTCACGGCTTGCCGAAACCACCGAGGCGCGCAAACTGCTCTCGGTCTCGGATGCGACCATCGGCGCAGCGCACGACATCCGCCCGGCGGCAGACCTCGCCGCCCGCAGCGGTGTCCTCGACCCGCAGGCGTTGCTGGACGTGAAGTCCACGCTCATCGCCAGCCGCGAGTTGAAGAAAAGCTTCGATAAGAAGGAAGAGGAATATCCGCGTCTGTACCAGATCGCGGTGGGACTGCCCGACTCACATGGCATCGTGGACGCCATCTCGCG
>CAYJPO010000125.1:0-3369 GCA_964372045.1 uncultured Anaerolinea sp. | reverse complement strand
ATCCGCGAACTACAGCTTGCCGAACGCGATGAAGAACGCCGCATCCTCGCGGAAGTCTCAGCGTTGGTGGGTGAACATGCCAGTGAATTGAAATATGGCGTGGAGAATCTTGCAGTATTGGACCTGGCGTTCGCGAAGGCGAAGTATGCGGATGAGTTGCATGCGAGTGAGCCAATGTTGAAAGAACCGTCGAAGGTCAAAGGTCAAAAGTCGGACGACCTGCGACCTGCGACTTTTGACTTGAAACTCATCCAAGCTCGCCACCCGCTCCTCGACTCTTCCACCGTCGTCCCCGTTGACGTTGATCCGCGCGAAGGGACGCGCGCCATTGTCATCACCGGTCCGAACACGGGCGGGAAGACCGTCTCGCTTAAGACCGTCGGCTTGCTGGTGGTCATGGCGCAAAGCGGACTGCACATCCCGGCGCAAAGCGGTTCGGAATTGCCGTTCTTCCATTCGGTCTATGCCGACATCGGCGATGAGCAGTCCATCGAGCAATCGCTCTCGACGTTCAGCGGACATATCACCAATATCATCCGCATTCTCAAAGTGATCGACAACCGCTCGCTGGTCATCTTCGACGAACTCGGCTCCGGCACTGATCCGCAGGAAGGCGCTGCGATTGCGCGCGCCATCCTCACGCATCTGCTTGAAGTCGGTGTGATGACATTGGTTGCCACGCATTACCCCGAATTAAAAACCTTCGCTCACTCCACAGAAGCGGTTGTCAATGCTTCGCTTGAATTCGATGTCAGGACGCTGCGCCCCACTTACAAGTTGACGATTGGTCTGCCGGGCAGGTCGAACGCCTTAGCCATCGCGCAGAAACTCGGGTTGCCGCAAACGATCATCGAGTCGGCGCGGGCGGAGATCAATCCGCTGGACTTGCGCGCCGATAAATTATTGGACGATATCCGCAAGGAACGCAACCGCACGTCGCGCGAGCGCGAGAAGCTGGAAAAACAACGCGCCAAACTCGAAGCGCAGAACCTCGACCTTGAAAAGCGCCTCGAAAAGATCGAAGACGAACGCCGCGAGACCATCGCCAAAGCCCGCGCTGAAGGGGAGTTGGAAGTGGCGGTCTTAAAACGAAATATCGACTCATTGAAGTCGCAGATGAAGAAAGCCAGTCAGCCTTTGACAGCCATTCGAGCCATCGAAGAAAAGATGGAAAAGATGGAAGAGAAGGTGGAACAACCCGTCGAACGTCAAATGTCGAAGGTTGAAGGTCAGATCGGCGCGGTGAAGTTGGGCGAGAAGGTCACTGTCAGCACGTTGAATGCCGAGGGTGTGGTGACCGCTCTCGGTGAGTCTGATGCGGAAGTGCAAATTGGGACGATCCGCGTGCGGGCGAAGATGTCGGAGTTGATTCGCAAATCTTCAGGCGAGGTTGTCGAGTCAAAGGTCAAAGGTCAAAAGTCAAGCGACGTTCGACCTTCGACTTTAGACTCGAAGAAATCCCCCGGCATGGAAGTGGACTTGCGCGGACTCATGTCTGAAGATGCGCTCGATAAGATGGAGCGCTATCTGGAACAGGCATATCTCGCGGGTCTACCGTGGGTGCGCATCATTCACGGCAAAGGGACGGGCAAGCTGCGTCAGGCGGTGCGTGATGCATTGCGCGGACATGCGTACGTCAAGTCGTTCGAGGAAGGCGCTTCCAACGAAGGCGGCGAAGGCGTGACCGTGGCGAAGTTGAACGCGGGATAGCGTATTCCCCAATTTGGGTGATGCGGTGGGACTTCCGAAGTCAGTTGTTTGAATTTATAATTTTCAAAACCTTACAGGGAGCCGCAAATGTCGATCGATGACGCCATTAAAAAAATGACCGATCTCATCAAAGCCGCCTGCGCCAGCGCGGAGGTCAAGGCTGCGAAGATGTCTGATGAAGAAGCGCGGCTTTCGGTGTATGCGCCTGCGGGCGATATGCAAAAGATCAAGGACGCGACCTTTCAACCCGCGCTCGATATGTTGAATTCGGATGGGATGGATGTGCAGGTGTTCGTGTACGATAAGGATGCGCCACCGCTTAAAGGATGAATTCTGAAGGATGAAGGATGAATGTAGGGGCGCGGTTTCCGCGCCCTTTTTGTTTTTAGAACTTCTTTTTAGTACACGGAGTTCACGGACGGCACGGAATAGATCGGATTTTTAAAGATTTTTCCGCCTACGGCGGCTTTGCCGTGGAATCCGTGTTATCCGTGTACAAGAATTAATCCCCGAGAACCAAAGATTTTCTTCGCGTTCTTCGCGGTCTTGGCGGTTAATCATTCCCCCGTTGCCATGCGCCAGACGATGTCCAATGCCTCCAGCCCGGTCATACTATGGATGACTTTGGCTTCGTCGGTGAGATAGATATCGCCTTGCAGGGGGCGGTCGTCGCGTGTGTACAGTCCGCGGTCCGGCAGGTCGGAGAGCGCCGCCCAAAAATTCCACAGCGGCAGGTCGAACTCTGCGGCGAGCAGCGCCATGTCGCGGTTGATGCGGTGATCGAGTTCGCGGTTATCCGCTTTGGTGGCGAGGATGGGCACCACGCCTTCCGCGATCAACTGGTTGATGATGCGCCGCAGATATTCGGTGTTGCGCGATTCAAAATGCGACCCGATCTGAATGATGACGAACGACGGGCGATGGATGCGCAGTTCGCAATCCACTGGGGTTTCTGCAAACGTACAGCCGTACAGACCGCGATGCCACTGGTCCCATAAAAGTGAACCGGGCGTGGTGCCATCCTGCGCGGTGGGACTCTCGCGGTTGAACGAACCCTGGAATTGTTCGACCGTCTCCTGCAACTCAGGCGAAAGGCTTGCGACAAGTTCTTCATCCGTCTCGAAGACGCCGAGGAATTCCTGCGGCTCCGCCTGGCAATCGCCGAAGATGGAAAACGCATACGGGTCGTTGCCGAGGGTTTGACCATGCAAGTAGATGTCGCGAATGCTCTCACTCGGCTCCGGCTGGACCGAGAGACTCATCCACGCGTTGACCTGGGGCGTCGCTGACGGTGTGTCCGTCGCGCTGACTTCCGTCTGCAATCCAGCTCCGCTCGTCGGCGTGGATGAAGCCGAACTCCTACGCGTCGCCTTCGCCGTGGGAGTGACCGTGTCCGTCGGCGGGACGTCATATCGCGGCGTGGGCACAAGCCGTGAAGGCGTATCCGATGGCGTGGCGGTTGGAAGGGGAGTCGCTTGCGGGGTGCATGCGGTGAGAAGAACCAGTAAGAAAAAAAATAAAATTCGTTTCATGTTCTCGTAGCGACACCCCTCGCGGGTGTCCTGCCCTTGCAGATGTTGTATTTGTTACCATCAAGGGCGACCGTGTACCCCTTCGGGGCACATAAGGTCGCCCCTACGAATTCCATTCCTTCGCAAA
>CAYJPO010000124.1:0-10839 GCA_964372045.1 uncultured Anaerolinea sp. | reverse complement strand
CCTCCATCACCGTTGATTTGCCCGAGCCGTTCTCGCCGACAAAAAAAGTCACCGGTGCGGTGAACTTGATTTCAGCAAGAGACCGGATCACCTGAACCGTGAACGGGAATTCATCCGTTTCACTTTCGAGATATGGGCGTGGAGTGAGGGATAGGAGATGCATAGCTGACGATAGACCACTGACGATGGACGATGAATGGAGTTGCCATGGTCCATCGTCTATCGTCAATCGTCATTTCTTCCACTTCTTCATCGGCAAAACAAAATCATACGGGTAGTCCGCCAGCTTTTCCATCACGCCATCGGGGCGGACCCAAAGCGTATCTTCGATGCGGAAGCCCATCCCTTTTTCGGGGTAGTACAAGCCCGGTTCCGAGGTGATGATCACGCCGGGAGAGAGGCGCTGGTCATCGGCTGCGGTCAAGCCGCTGAAGGGACGCTCGTGGATGTTCAGACCCACGCCATGTCCCAAACTGTGGACGTAACCTTCGATGGGCGCCTTGGTGTTGAGCGGAGTTTGATGTCCCTTGGATTCAAAGATCTCACAGGTCATGCGTTGATAATCCTTGAACGCCACGTTCAGATCGAAGTTGTCGTTCAGGGTATCGTAAACTTCCTTGACCTGATCGAACAATTCCTGCGCTTCGGGCGTGGAATAACCGAGACTCCATGTGCGGGTGAAGTCGTAGTAGTAGCCACCGCCCGCTTCGGCAGGATAAATGTCGAAGACGATGGTCTGACCGAGTCGCATCAGGTCGGCGGGATTGCCCGCAGAATGCGGCACACCTGCGTCGTGTCCGATGGCAAAGATGAAACCGGAGGGAAGTTCAGCGCCGTGTTCAGCGACCCACAAACGGATATTCGAGTGAACATCACCCACCGAGAGCGGCGTGCCATCCTCTTTTAACAGCACTTCATCATCGCGGACATCGCAAGCCGTAAGATACTCGCGGACTTTCGCCACTACCGTCGTTGTGATCTTGCCCATCTTGCGGATGCGCTGTACTTCGGATTCATCCTTGGTTTCCATCGCGCGCAGGAAGATCGAATCTTCCCGCGCCTCGCCGACGAACTCAAGACCGGGCATCAATTTTTGAAGATGATTCAACGTCCCGAACACGGTGCTGACATCGTAATGACCATAAACGCCCACCCGTCCCTGCGTCACGCCGACTTCTTCGAACATCTGTTGATAGCGCAATGCGCTTGCCAATAACAGGCTGCCTTCCGCTTTTTTGAAAGCTTCGTTGTAATCGTATTTGCTGTATGGGATCAGTTTCAATCCGCTCTTGGCGGCTTCGTCGCGCTCCATGTCGTTGTGGAAGTAGACCGGCTCTTCGCCGCGTTTCTTGATAACCGTGGCGTGGCTGACATGTCCACCGCCGGTCAGGTAATACATGGGCGGATTGTTCTCGGCATTGCCGAACACGACGAACGCATCCAGATTGCGGGATTGCATGATGCTGTCAAGATCTGATTTCATTGAGGCTCCAGTTGATTGAGTTTTGCAAATTCACGTGCGATCTCTTCGTTCTCGAACTCCAACTGCACAAGTTTTTTCTCGCGCAGAAATTTGGCAGATACGCCGAGCAAGTGATCTGTTTCACTTAAAAAGCCGATGATGGTCAAGGGTCGGCGGGTTACGAGCTTCCCATAAAAAGGCACAGCTAAAGTTTTGACGATCATCTCGCCAATCGTCCCGGTGATGATACCGACGATCAACCCAACAAAACCGCCAAAGACAAAAGGGAAACCGGCGGTATCCGGGGTTGGTCCTGCTGGTGCGATCAGCATGGCAGGGACGAAGGCAATGGCTCCAGCAATAAATCCAACCACCAGAAACGGGACAAGTGTGACTTTGGCGACACTGCGTTCCTTGTCCGCGCAGGCTTTGCACATGGGTACTTTCAGATCCATGATCACAGTCTTGTTGCGATGCTGTACGCCCATGTGCAGCGACATGCCCAACGTCTCTTCCTTCGGCTTGCCGCAGTTTGTACATTGCTCCGGGAATTTTAATGCGGACGGTTTCTTCAAGTCAGGGATAGGAATTCGAATAATCATTTTTCACCAATAAACTCCGAAGGAGTGCCATGATTATAAAGACCAATTTCTTAACGCGAAAAGCGCGAAAGGAGCGAAAGTTCGCGAAAGAGATTAAAAACTTTCCTGTCGAGAGGCTATTTTCCTTTGTTTGGTATTGACGACACGAGCCACTTGCAAGCGTCCTGCACCAAAGTTGATCACAAGGGCAAGTTCCAACCCGGTCGCTTTGAGGTATGCAAACGCTTGCTGCTTATGAATACCAGCAATTTCTGACACAGCTTTTAATTCCAAAATTACCCGTCCATCCACAACCAAATCAAGTTTGTGGAATCCCAAATTCACACCTTGGAAAAATACGTCTACCCGTTTTTGCTGTTCTGGGACGTGTCCATATTTTTTCAGAACAACGAGCATAGCTTCTTCATAAATTTCCTCGGCGAAACCAGGACCCAAGTCATTGAAAACCTCGTAAGCAGCCTTTACGATCGAATAGGATAAATCTTTCTCTACAATATCAGTCATTTACCCAATCCCTTCGCGTTTTTCGCCTTTTTCGCGTAATTCGCATTAAGCCTTTAATAAGTTCTTCAACGCCACCAACAATGCGCCTTCCTGTTCGGGGAAGACTGTGCGGGGGTCAAGGAGGACTTTGTCGTATTCGGTTCTTGCGATAATAGGCGGGTTATTCTTACGCAACGCGCGCAAAAATTTTTCGGCAGATGGAACCTTGAGTTCAAGCAAAAAGGTTGGGATGGATTCGTCGGGAAGCGAGCCGCCGCCTACGGTGGATTCACCGGGCACGACAAGTCCCTGCCCCAACTCGGCACGCCACGCCTCTGCCCGACCCTGAACCTGCTTCAACGTCAGGAACATCATCTTCAGGATGGGGATCTCCCGCTCCGCCTCGTCCTTGAGGTAGTGTGCGAGGGTGGCGGATATACCCGCCAAACAGGATTTATCCGCGCGGACAGCTCTCGCGAGTGGATGGCGTTTGATCTTGTCGAGCAATATCTTTTTGCCGATGATGATTCCCGCCTGCGGACCGCCGAGCAATTTGTCGCCGGAGAAGAGGATAACATCTGCGCCTGCTTGCAGTGACTCTTGAACTGTCGGTTCGTGAGAGAAGCCGTATTTGGCGGTGTCATACAACGCCCCGGAACCGAGGTCATCGACCACGGGGACACCGGCTTGATGCGCCGCAAGGACCACATCCACGAAATCAGGTTCCTCGGTAAAGCCGATGATCTTGAAATTGGAGCGATGCGCGCGCATGACCAGCGCAGTTGGGATCTCGAGCGCGGATTCGTAATCTGAAACGCGGATCTTGTTGGTGGTGCCCACTTCCACGAGTTTTGCGCCGGACTGTTTCATCACGTCCGGCACGCGGAATCCACCGCCGATCTCGACCAGTTGTGAGCGGGCAATGATCACGCGTTTGTGATTCGCCAACGCGGACAAGGTCAGCAAGACCGCCGAAGCGCAATTGTTGACCACCAGCGCGGATTCTGCGCCAGTCAGTTTTTGCAGAAGCGATTCGGCATGGATCAGCCGCGAGCCGCGCTTGCCGGTTTCGAGATCGAATTCGAGGTTGGAGTAGCCGCGTGAGACAATGTCCATCGCGTGGATGGTGGCATCGCTCAATGGGGCGCGTCCGAGGTTGGTATGGAGGATGACTCCGGTGGCGTTGATGACCGGGTGGAGAGTCTGCGCCGCCCAGGCGGTGAGGGTAGATTCGGCTCCGGCGAGGATCGCTTCTATGGAGGGCAGAGAAATTTCCGGGTCCCGTTTGAAGCGCGCGCGGACGTCATCCAACGTTTTGCGCAGCGCATCCAGGGTCAGAGGTCTGCCGAAGCGCGCGATCAAATACGCGGTCGTTTCAGTTTGAAGAAGTTGTTCGACGGAAGGGAGATTACGAAGGGTTGTCATCGTGGATCACAGGCGGACGGCGGTTGGCTTTTTCACGGATGCGGATGAAATATTCGGCGGCGATGAGTCCGCCTGCGAGACCGAGGATCACATAAAGCGTGACGAGTCGCCCAAGCTGAAGCCAGGCGATGGTCGCGCCGTAGACACCGACCCACAACGCCTGTCGGATGATGATGTTGGACTCGGCGGGCGGGTCGACTGGGAATCGTTGGTGCAGGTAATAGACGATGGGAAGCGCTGTGCCGGTGAGCGCCATGAGGAGCAGGGCGAAAAATCCCCAGCGCGACCAGACGAAGGGAAGCGTCAGCGAGATGACGAAATACAACCCGCCCCAGCCGATGATGGCGAGGGCAAGCGCAGATAACCCGAATGGTTTGAAATGAAGTTTCTCATCCATTGGGTGAATTATACCCGCATCAGATTTTGCAAATCAGAGCGAAAGGAAGCTTACCGCGAAGCACGCCAAGGACGCGAAGAATTAAAGATTTTCTTTGTGCTCTTAGCGAGCTTTGCGGTTGAAATTATTTTGAGGGAAATTACAACAATGGATTCCAAATGATGGATAGCACGATGGCAAGCACGATGAACAGTGCCGCGATGGCGGCGAAGAAGACACTGATCTCGGTCGTTTCGGTGATCGTGATGAGTTGTGTCGGTAAATTGTCGAAGACGCCTTGCAACTGCTCGGAACTTTCAGCTAGGTAATATTCGCCGCCGGTCATGCGCGACACTTCCTTGAGTGTCGCTTCGTCGATCTCACGGCGGAAGTTGCCTCCGCCCCCGCCTCCCCCGCCGCCGAAGAACGGATCGAACGGGTCGGAGTACGAAGCGTATGGATTGCAGTTCATCGGCGCTGTGTTGTTGACCGTGCCAAAGCCGATGGTGTAGACGCGCACACCGCGGTCTGATGCCATTTGAGCCGCCTCGAGCGGATGAATGCCGGTGGTGGTCACGCCGTCGGTGAGTAGGACGACGATGGCAGGTACATATTGACCTTCGGGCATGGGCGTGACTTCCACGCCAGAGTATGGGCTGACCACGGAATCATCAAACTCCGCGATGGCGTCCAGCGACATGAGAATGCCTTCGCCAATTGCCGTGCGGCGGGCAGTGGTGATATTTTCAACGGTGGTTGCAAGCAAGGCGCGATCTGTCGTCGGAGGCTGGGCGATGACAGCAAAGCCCGCAAAGACGACGAGACCAATTTGCGTATCCGAGTTCTGTCCTTTGATAAATTCCAGTGCGGCGGCTTTTGCGGACTCCAACCGGTTCGGGAAAATGTCGGTGGAACACATGCTGCGTGAGACGTCGATGGCGAGGATGATGGTGGCGTTCGATGCAGGCAGCGTGACAACCGAAACCGGTCTCGCCATTGCCATGATGAGGCTGGACATGGCGATCAGGAACAAGGCGAACGGAAGATGCCGCTTCCACTGCGATTGTTTGGGTGCGGCGGCGCGGATCAGCGACAGACTCGAATAACGGACTGCGAACGGTTTGCGCCGCCGGAGAATCAGGATATAGACAAGGATCGAGAGTGGGATCAACGCCAGAAGATATAAAACTGGTGACCAGAGTAATTCCATTACTACCTCCAGTGCCGTTTATGTCACCCTGAGCGTTAGCGAAGGGTCTCTAGGAATATCGAAGAGATGCTTCGCTTCGCTTCGCTCACACCGTCCCGAAGCGGTGTCCTTCGGGAGCATGACATAAAAAACGATCACGGCACACGGCTAAACCACAACAACGATAACAAGCCGCCGATCAGCAGGATCAAAATGCTGACGCCTGCAAAGACCGCTGTGACTTCCTGCGCTTCTTCTTCGATCTTGAGGCGCGGCTCGATACTTTCATACACTTCGCGCAAGTCATCTTCGTCTTGCGCGTTGTAATAAATTCCCTGCGTAATTTCAGATATCTGTTGAAGCGCCGCTTCATCCACTTGTGTGAAGACCGTAAAGCCATTGACTGTCAACTCTATGCCTTCGGGGCTGCCCACCGCAATGGTGTGGATGCGCACTCCGCGCTCCGCGGCGAGTAATGCCGCCTCCACCGGGTCGGGATTCATGTTGTTCTCGCCGTCAGTGAACAGAACGATGACAGAAGATTGATCGGCGGAAACCTCAGGCGTCACATTGAGTGGCGGCGCTACATCCGCGCCTTCAAAGCCAACAATAGGCTCCTGGCCTGTGAGATTCGCGATGGTGTTCAACGAAGCGACGATGCCATTCGCCAGCGACGTACCGCGCTGCGGCTTCAAGCGTTCGATGGCGTCGATGATGGCGGTTTGATCTGCCGAGGGGATCTGCACCGAGAGTCCGCTCTCGCTAAATGCCACCACTCCAACTTTCACCGTCGAAGGTTGACGCGAGACAAAATCAATTGCCACGGCTTTGGCGGCTTCGAGTCGGTTCGGTTCAAAATCTTCAGCCGCCATACTGCCCGAAACGTCGAAGGCAAGGATGACGATGCCTTCCACTTTCGGCAAACCGATCACCATCTGCGGGCGGGCGAGGGCGACGAATAAAACCGTCAGCCCGACTAAAAACAAAATGGCGGGCACATGCCGCCGCATCCCGACGCCGCGACCCGAGGCTTGTTGCACCAAGCCCAGGCTTCCGTAACGAAGCGCGATCTGCGCCCGCCGCCGCTGCATCCGCAAGTAAAGCAGAATCAACAGCGGGATCAACATCAACGACCAAAGCATGGATGTCCAAATGAACGACATGCATTATCTCCGGCGCTGACGACGCAGCATCACAAAACTGGCAATGGCGTGGATCAAATCCGCCTCGGTCGAAAGCGGCAGCACGTCCACACCCGCGCGCTTGAAGGCTTCGCTCAACTCGGCTTCACGTTTGCGCGCCGCCTCTGCAAACCGCTTGCGAAAATTCTTGTCATGCGTATCGACATAAATTTGCTCACCCGTTTCGGAGTCCTCCAAAATGACATGACCGACATCCGGTAAATTGATCTCACGCGGATCCCACAAACGAATGGCAATGACTTCATGTCGCTGCCTGAGCAAACTCAACGAACGTTCCCAGCCCGGCGTGCTGATGAAATCTGAAATCACAAAGATCAGCGAACGCTTTTTGATGGTGTGCAGTCCGCCGTTTATCAAAGCGGATAGATCAGTCATGGGCGCATGATTAAGATGCGGCTGCTTAATCAGATCGTTGAGCAGACGCAACACATGCAGCCGCCCGCTCTTTGCCGGGACTTTATGCTGGACCCCGCTCCCAAACATGATCGCCCCGACGCGGTTCCCGTGCCGCGTGAGCAGACGTGACAACGTGCCGACGAAATCGATCAGCACGTTACGCTTCTGGTTATCCAACGCGCCGAAATCCACAGACGGACTCAGGTCGAGCAGGAACCAGGCGATGATCTCGCGGTCTTCCATGTACTCGCGGACGTAGGGCGTGTCCATGCGTGCGCTGACGTTCCAGTCAATGTAGCGGATGTCGTCTTGCGGCTGATACTCGCGCAGGTCAGCAAAGTCCACGCCGGAGCCGCGGAAGAGACTGCGATAATCACCCTGCAAATATCCGTCCAGACGGCGAATGACCTGCCAATCCAGCCGGTGCAGGATGCGTTCAGGAGTTCGCGCGGACGTTGAAGTGTTCATTCAATGGCACCACTGGGATCGGAATGCGGTCAAGGATTTTTGTCAGGATCTCATCGCTGGAAATCTCGTCAGATAACGCTTCATAAGAAAGCACCAGCCTGTGACGGATGACATCCAGCGCCATGTCCACTACATCCTGCGGCAAGGTGTAAGTTCGTCCGCGCACGAAGGCGAGCGCTTTGGCGGTGAGGATCAAATTGATCGAAGCACGTGGACTGGCTCCAAAGGTGATGTAATGTTCAAGCTCAGCCAAGCCGACAAGCTTCGGGCTGCGTGTGGCGGTCACCACTTTGACAGCGTATTCGATCAGCGACGGGTCAACATACACCTGGTCTGCCTTCGCTTGCAACCCCAACAACTCATCAGTGTTCAACACTTTTTGCACGGCTTGAATTGCGCCGGTCATGCGCTCGACGATGACGAATTCCTCGGTGGTGGTCGGATAGCCGATCACGACCTTGAGCATGAAGCGGTCAACTTGCGCTTCGGGCAGGGCATACGTCCCTTCGGTTTCGATGGGATTCTGTGTCGCCAGCACCAAAAACGGATTCGGCACTTTGAAGGTCTCACGCCCAATAGTCACCTGACGTTCCTGCATCACTTCGAGCAGGGCGCTTTGCACCTTGGCAGGCGCGCGGTTGATCTCATCCGCAAGCAACAAGTTGGTGAACACAGGACCAAGCGAAGTATTGAACTCGCCTGTCTTCTGGTTGTAGATGCGCGTCCCGACCAAATCCGCGGGGACAAGATCTGGCGTGAACTGGATGCGTTTGAATTCGCCGCCGATGGAATCCGCCAGTGTTTTGATCGCCATCGTCTTTGCCAGCCCCGGCACACCTTCCACGAGGATATGTCCACGGGCAAGCAGGGCGACGATGAGCCGTTCCAATAAATGATCCTGCCCAACGATGACCTTCTTTACTTCATACAATACACGTTCCATGGAAAGTTTGTTTTCGCGGTTTGTTTGGTCCATGCTGAGTCTCCTATATTAAATTCGTGTCACTCTGAGCGAAGCGAAGAGTCTCTTTGCAGGCGTAAAGATCCTTCGCTTCGCTCAGGATGACGGTCCCACGATCAATACGGCGGCGAGCCGCCCATTCCGCCGACGGCGGTGTTGATGGGAACGGCAAAGCCGATACCGACAAAGAAAATTCCCTCGGTGGGGTTGGCGATCCCGGTGACGATGCCGATGACATGCCCGGCGCGATTCAGCAGCGGTCCGCCGGAATTGCCGGGGTTCGCCGCCGCGTCAAATTGGATCATGCCGGGGATCTGCAAATTACTGTTCGGCACGCTGAAGACGCGGTCGAAGCCGGAGATGACTCCTGAACTCATCGAGCCGTACAAGCCGAACGGATTTCCGACCACATACGCTTCATCCCCCACCCGCATGTTGCCGGGGTTGCCCAACACCGCAGGGACAACGACCAGCGGCGTGTCCAACGCCTGAATGACGGCGAGATCAAGCTCCGGCATTTCGGAGACGATCTGCGCCTCAGACTCGGTGCCATCGGCAAACGTGACCGTGATGAGGTCCGCGCCCTGAATGACGTGCAGACTGGTGAGAATGTCACCGAAGCCATCGACGATAACGCCGCTCCCCAACCCGAAATCTGATTCGGTATCCTGATGCTGATCTTCCGTTTGAATCAAAACCAGCGACGGCTGGATGACCTGATACACCAGCGCCGAATACGCGGGCTGCGGAGTGGCGGACGCCATCGCCTCGGCGACGGATGTGCTGATGCCCGCCGGGGTTAATTGATTGGGGCGGACAACGACGAGGTTATAGAGAAGCAAAGCCAGTAGGGCGGCAAAGACTCCCGAAGCAAAGGGCAAGCCCCGCTGCAGAAGTGAAGCGATGTTCTTCATCCGCCCTTTAAATCGCTCCATATTTGATTCAGTCGATTCGCTCATGCACAGTTCCTTGAAAACGCTAAATTTGAGAACTACAGACGCGAGCTATACCTTGAAATTACTATAAGGCTGGTATTTTAGATAAAGATGAGAAATTTCACCGGATTCTTACAGAAGGCGGCGTTCCTTTACAAAATGCACATAATTGGGGAGGGGAGTGAGAAGTGAATAGTGAACAGTAATCAGTGAGCGGTGAGCAGTTGGTCAGATAGGCGAATATCGTGGGTATAATCAGAGAAAAATACAACTAGTAGTCACCCAACCTTGCAGCGAGGGAATTATGGCAGATGGACATTGTTTTATCAGTTACTCCAATGCAGACGCAGCGGATTTTGCCACGAAGCTATCCGATGAACTCGAGGGCGGACATCCGTTCACGAGCGTTTGGTTCGATAAACGCGATTTAAAACCTGGCGATAATTGGGATGATCAGATTTCATCTGCGATTCGCGGGTGCAAGTGTCTCGTGTTTGTGTTGACAGAAGACAGCACGTCCGAAGGCTCGGTCTGCAAGGATGAATGGACATGGGCGCTGAAATACAAGAAACCTGTCATTCCCATTCGTTTGCATACAAAAGCCGAAATACCATTTCGTTTGGGAAACCGTCAATTCATTGATTTCGTTTCCAACTTTGAAGCGGGGATTAACAAACTACGCAAGCATGTTAATTATCTCGATTCACCCGAAGGAATTTTAGACGAACTCAAACACCGTCACGCGGATGCTACCCGTGACCTGCGCCGCGCCCGCCCTGATGAACAGCCTCGGATTAAAGCAGAACTCGACGAATTGACCGACCAGATCAAACGTCAGGAAGAGATCGTTAGAAATCCCAAAGCAGCGGAAGAGAAGACCGAGAAGAACATCCAAAGCGGACTCGAACGCGAGCGTCAGCCTGAGAAACCTGTGGCGGGGAAAACGTCTACGCGCTTTATCAATCCGCCGCCAGGAATCGCGCCGAACTATTTTCAAAATCGTTTCATTGAAACAAAACAAATCGCGGACTTTCTCAATAACGACTCGCAGCGCTTGATGACCATCGTGGGACGCGCGGGGGTGGGAAAAACTGCAATGGTCTGCCGCCTGCTCAAGGCGTTGGAAAGAGGCGAGCTTCCCGATGACCTCGGCGAGATGAAAGTCGACGGGATCGTCTACTTGAGCGAGACGGGCAGTCACAGGGTCAACTTTGCGAACATCTTCGCGGACCTAAGCAAACTCCTTCCCAAGGATGCCGCCGAGCGGCTGGAGGAAATCTATAAAAACCCGCAGACATCCACAGGCGATAAAATGCGCGCGCTGTTGGATGCCTTCCCCA
>CAYJPO010000123.1:0-10858 GCA_964372045.1 uncultured Anaerolinea sp. | reverse complement strand
CTTCACTATGAATTCGATTACATTTCCCCCAACATGACAATTATCATCATTTTTGTGAAAAGGGGCACATTTTCTAGGCTTTAAAAAACCTTTGTGATATACTACCGCGAACTGTGCCAAATTTCACGCATCAATGAGGTGTGTACATGCTTGTTGAATATATCGCCATTGGAGTGATGATCGCTGTTGCCACCCTGATCGCCTTAATTGCCATCGGTTTGGGGGAATTGTTCGGACCCAGGAAAAAATCAGCCGCCAAGGACATCCCGTACGAATCGGGGATGAACCCCTACGGTGAAGGGACTCGGCGTATGCCGGTCCGCTTCTACCTGATCGCAGTGTTATTCATCCTCTTTGACATCGAAGTCGTTTTCTTTTTGCCGTGGGCAATTGCATTCCGCCGGCTCGGTCTGTTCGGCTTGGTCGAGATGGTGGTGTTCATAGTGGTTCTGCTTATCGGTTATGTTTATGCTTGGAAGAAAGGAGCTTTAGAATGGGAATAGAGCAAAAACTCGGAAATATGGGCGTGGTCACCACCACGCTTGAGAATGTTGTCAACTGGTCGCGCACGAACGCGATGTGGCCCATGCTGTTCGGGCTGGCTTGTTGCGCCATCGAAATGATGGCGGCGCAGGCAGCGCACTACGATATGAGCCGCTTCGGCATGGAGTTGATGCGCGCCAGCCCGCGCCAGTCAGACCTGATGATCGTGGCGGGACGTGTCTCGAAGAAAATGGGACCCGTCCTGCGTCGTTTGTACGACCAGATGCCCGAACCGAAGTGGGTGATCGCCATGGGCGATTGCGCCTCCTGCGGCGGTGTCTTCAATAACTATGCCATTTATCAGGGTGTCGATGAAGTTGTGCCTGTGGACGTGTTTGTGGCGGGCTGCCCGCCGCGCCCCGAAGCGCTGATCCACGGTGTGCTCACCCTGCATGAAAAGGTAAAGGGCATCAAGTTCGCAGATATGGCGGCGGAGACCAAGTAAATGATCAGACCTGTCAGGTTTTCCAAACCTGACAGGTCTTAGGTGTTATTATGGAAAAATCCCTCGAACCCATTGTAAAAAACCTGCAGGAAAAATTCGGCGCGACGTTCGAAGAGTTTCGCGGCGAAGTGCATTGCTTCGTCCAGCCGGAGCAGATCGTGGACGCGCTGACGCTCCTGCGTGATGAGCAAAAATTCGAACTGCTCTCCGCGCAGACGGCTGTGGATTATTACCCGCAGACCACACCGCGTTTCCATGTCATCTACCAGCTTACGTCGCTGGCGAACAATCTGTCGGTGCAGTTGAGAGTCCCAGTAAACGGGGACAACCCCAAGGTCCCGACTGCGGCGAATGTTTATAAATCCGCCAACTGGCGTGAGCGCGAACTGCTCGATATGTTCGGCATCGAGTTCGAAGGTCATCCCGATCCGCGCCGCATCCTGATGCCCGATGGAACAGAAGGGCATCCGTTAAGAAAAGATTTCCCGCTCGGCTACGAAGAGCCGCAGTTCTCCTTCAATTTTGATGAGATCGACCTGCGCAAGCCGTACGCAAAGGAATAACCATGACCCAGATCGAAGAAGTCACCATCGACCAATATAAACACCTCGTTTCGGAGCGGGCGCTCACCGGCGAGACCATGCTGTTGAACATGGGTCCGCAGCATCCGTCCACGCACGGCGTGCTGCGCCTGCTGCTGGAACTGGATGGCGAGATCGTCATCAACTGCATCCCGGATGTCGGCTATTTGCACACGGGCATCGAGAAGAACATGGAAGCCAAGACCTATCAAAAGGCTGAAGTGATGACCGACCGCCTCGATTACATGAATACGATGGGGAACAACCTGTCGTATGTGATGGCTGTGGAAAAGTTGATCGACGTGGACGTGCCCGCCCGCGCGCAAGCCTTGCGCGTCATCCTCGTGGAACTCCAGCGCATCGCCTCGCATTTGGTCTGGCTCGGCACCTCAGGGCTCGACCTCGCAGCGATGTCCATGTTCCTCTTCTGCTTCCGCGAACGTGAACAGATCCTCGATATTTTCGAACTGGTCTCGGGTCAACGCATGATGACGACCTACATCCGCCCTGGCGGTGTTTGGCGCGATGTGCCTGTGGAGTTCGAAAAAGCCGTGCGCGATTTCATCAAGATCTTCCCGAAGCGCATCGATGAATATGAAAAACTGCTGACGAAGAATCCGCTGTTCGTGGACCGCATGGTGGACATCGGCTACCTGAGCAAGGAAACGGCTCTTTCCTATGGGGTGACGGGTCCAGCACTGCGAGCCTCGGGCGTCAACTGGGACCTTCGCAAGTCCCGCCCCTACATAGGTTATGAGCAATATGATTTTGAAGTTCCCGTTCTGCAGGAAGGCGATACGTATGCTCGATATTTGGTTCGTATCGAAGAACTACGCCAATCCCTGCGGATCGTTGAGCAGGCGTTGAACAAACTGCCGATGGGACCCGTCCGCTCGGACAACCGCAAGTTCGTCCCGCCGCCGCGCTCGGAGATCGGTGTGAGCATGGAGGCGCTCATCCACCACTTCAAGTTGTGGACGGAGGGCTTCAACGCGCCGAAGGCTTCCATTTATAGCGCCGTTGAATCGCCGCGCGGTGAATTGGCTGTGCTGCTCGAAGGTGATGGCGGTCCCAAACCCCTGCGCGTTCACATGCGCACGCCTTCGTTCGACAACCTTGCTGTTTTACCAGAGATGGTCAAGGGGCATCTGGTGGCTGACCTGGTCGCCATCCTCTCCTCCATTGACATCGTCCTCGGAGATATTGACCGATGAGCCTTGAGAAAAAATACCCGAAGGAAATCAAAAAACTTCTTGCCAAATACCCGCCGGAGCACAAACGCTCGGCGGTCATGCCGCTCCTTTACATAGCCCAGCGCGAAGAAGGCTACGTCAACAAGGAAGCGATGCAGGACATTGCGCGCCTCCTCGACATGACCGAGACGGAAGTCGCTTCCATCATCGGCTTTTACACGCTGTATCACGATAAGAAGGCGGGCAAATACCGAATGCAAGTCTGTACCGACCTGCCCTGCGCCCTGCGCGGTGCCGATGAATTCCTCACCAACCTGTGCGGAAACCTCGGCATCAAAGTCGGCGAGACGACCGAAGACGGGCTGGTGACGATCGAATCTGTGATGTGCCTCGCCGGATGCGACCGCGCACCCATGTTCCAGATCCAGGGTCCCGATGGCATCCAATATCATGAATACATGACCGTGGACCGCACGATGGAATTGATCGAAGCATTGAAGAAATCGGATAAGGAGGCGGGAAAATGACCCACGTCCTTTTGCGCCATCGTGATATCCCCGATATCAACACATTGAATGTATATAAAAAGAACGGCGGCTTTGACGCGTTCAAAAAAGCTGTCACCAAAATGAAGCCGACCGAGGTCATTGACGTGGTCAAGAACTCCGGTCTGCGCGGACGCGGCGGTGCGGGCTTTCCGACCGGTTTGAAATGGTCGTTCATCGATAACAAGAACTGGCCCCATTATGTCGTTGCCAATGCGGATGAGTCCGAGCCGGGCACGTTCAAAGACCGCGAGATCATGGAAAGCAACCCCTTCCAGTTTTTGGAAGGTCTGGCAATCGGTTCCTACGCTGTCGGGGCGACCGTCGCTTACATTTATTTGCGCGGCGAGTTTTGGCAGGTGGCAGCCTTCCTCGATGAAAAGATCGCGGAAATGGAAAAGGCTGGTTACCTCGGTGACAACCTCTTCGGCACCGATACCTCGCTGAAGATTTTCACCCACCTCGGCGCTGGCGCGTACATCTGCGGTGAAGAGACCGCCTTGCTCGAATCACTCGAAGGCAAACGCGGACAGCCGCGCGTGCGTCCGCCCTTCCCGCCTTCATACGGTCTGTACGGCAAGCCGACCATCATCAATAATGTCGAAACCTTCACCAACGTGCCGATGATCTTAGCCAACGGCGCGGACTGGTACAAAACCATGGGCACCGCCGACAGCGCGGGCGTGAAGATTTTCTCGCTCTCCGGTCGCGTGCGAAAACCCGGCAATTATGAACTGCCCTTTGGCGCGACCTTCCGCCAGTTGATCTACGACCACGGCATGGGCATTCAGGATGGACGCTCCGTCAAGGCGATCATGCCTGCGGGCGCTTCCTCCTCGCTCATCGTGGTGGATGACAAGGTACTGGATACGCCAATGGACTATGCCTCTGTCCGCACGGTCGGCGGCGATCTCGGTTCCGCTTCGGTCATCGTGCTGGACGACACGGTGGACATTGACTGGGTCATCAACAAGACCATCCACTTCTTCAAGCATGAGTCTTGCGGAAAATGCACCACCTGCCGCGAAGGCAATTACTGGATGCGCAACCTCACCGAACGCATCCACTCGGGCAGCGGTTCGGAGGGAGATGTCGATCTTCTTTTGAATGTTGCCAGGCAGATGCAAGGCAAATGCCTGTGCGCACTGGGCGAGTTCTCCACCATGGCTGTGGTTACCGGTATCGAACGTTTCCCGCAGGATTTCAAGAAAGCGGTAAAAGCATAACGTAATGCGTAGTGCGTAAAACGTAACCAATACGAATCACGCATCACGAATTACGATTTTTGCGGAGCATACATGACGAAACAAGTCACACTCTCAATTAATGGAATACAAGTAACCGTACCGGATGGAACGCTGGTGGTGGATGCGGCGAAAATGGCTGGTATTGATATCCCGGTCTTCTGCCATCATCCCAAACTGGAACCGGTCGGGATGTGCCGCATGTGTCTGGTCGAGATCGGCAGACCCATGCTCGACCGCGCCTCCGGTCAGGTGGTGATGGAGAACGGTCAGCCCAAGATCCAGTTCATGCCCAAGCTCGAAACGGCATGCACCAACCGCGTGTCCGAAGGCATGGTCGTGATGACCACTACGGACAAGGCCAAGGAAGGTCAGCATGGAACGGTTGAGCTTTTGCTCACCTCGCATCCGCTGGATTGCCCGGTCTGCGACAAGGGCGGCGAATGTCCGCTTCAGAACCTGACGATGCAATTCGGTCCCGGAAAGAGCCGCTTCATCTTTGACGAAAAGCAGCGCTTCGAAAAGCAGGTTCCGCTCGGCGAATTGATCTGGCTCGACCGCGAACGCTGCATCCAATGCGCGCGCTGTATCCGTTTTCAGGATGAGATCGCAGGCGAAGCGGTGCTCGGTTTCGACGAGCGCGGACGCAACACGCAGATCATCTCGCTCTCCGAACCCGGATTTGACTCCGTTTTCTCAGGCAACACCACCGACATCTGCCCCGTCGGCGCATTGACCACCGCGGACTTCCGCTTTGGCGCGCGCCCCTGGGAGTTAAAGGCGCAGGCGTCCATTTGTACGCAGTGCCCGGTCGGGTGCAATACCACGCTCAATACCCGCCGCGAAGCCAAGTCGGCTGGCGATATCGTGGTGAAGCGCGTCATGCCGCGCCAGAACGAGGAGGTCAACGAGATCTGGCTGTGCGACAAGGGACGCTTCGCTTATCACTACACTGAAAACAAGAAACGCCTGACCAAGCCCCTGGTCCGCAAGGATGAAAAGCTTGCGCGCGCTTCGTGGGATTCCGCGACGAAATTTGCCGCCGAGAATTTCACTGCGAACAAGAAGGATTTCGTGGTGCTGGTTTCAGGTCGCCTCGCGAACGAAGATCTATTCAATCTCAAATCGCTGGCAGATACGGTCGGCGGCAAAGCCATTCTGTATTCCGATATGGCTGGCGGCGAATTGACCCGGTTGGTGGGCGTCGGCGCGGGCACGAACCTCGGCACGATGGGCGTTGGCGATGTCATTTTGGTGATCGCCTCGGACTTGTATGAAGAAGCTCCCATCTGGTGGCTGCGCATCAAGCAAGCCGCTGACCGCGGTGCGACGTTGATCGTTGCCAATCCGCGCGACACCAAGCTCGACCGCTTTGCGAAGTACACCATCCGCTATGCGTATGGCGATGAAGTCAAGACCATCCACGATTTTGAGAAGAAGAGCAAGATCTCGGATGAATTTGCGAAGGCGAAGAATGCGGTCGTCTTCTTCGGCAGCGAAGGTTTGGGTGTGAACGGCACGGGCGCGCTGGCTTCGGCTTGCGCTGACCTGTTGAAAGAGACCGAACACATTGGGCGCGCGAACAACGGTCTGGTCGGTGTGTGGCAGCGAGCCAACGATCAGGGCGCGTTCGAGATCGGCTTCGAACCTGATGAAGATCTGGCGAAGGCGCTCAAGGGCAAGGCAGTGTACATCGTCGGCGCCGACCCGGTGGGTGATGACCCGGTTTTGGCGAAGGCGTTGAACGGCGCGAAGTTCGTGGCGGTGCAGGATATTCTCGAAACTGCAACGACCGAGATCGCGGATGTGGTCTTCCCGGCGCAGGCATTCACCGAGCGCGAAGGGACATTCGTCTCGGGCGAACGACGCGTACAGCGCTTCTATCCCGCCGTCCCTGCGAAGGGTGACAGCAAGCCGGACTTTGTGATCACCTCGATGGTCGCCAAGCAGATGGGCGTCATTCTCGAAGGTTCATCGCCCTCGGTGGTCTTCGACATCATGTCGCATTCCATCGATGCGCTCAATGAATTGACCTACGAAAAACTTGCCGAAGTCCACGGTCAGTGGCCCATCGTCGGGCGCGGTGACTTGTATTACGGCGGCACGACCTATGGGAACACGCAGGGCTTGGGCGTCCAACTCATCCCGGTGGCTCAGGCTGGGGGTTCAGTGAAGATCTCAAAGGTCAGAAAAGAAGCGGCTCTTCGTCCCAAAGAAAAAGAACTGCTGGCTGTCCCGGTCAATAAGTTGTATGACTTCGGTGTGACGGTTTCATCGGCTGAGTTACTTGAAGACCGCATTGGTGAGTCGCGCGTCTACCTGCATTCCGACACGGCGGAGAAGCTGGGCATGGAAGCGGGCAGTCTTGTGAAGATAAGTTTCGACGGTGTGAATGGGGAAGCCATTTTGAAGATCGACGATACCATTTCGACAGGTGTGGTGCTGGTGCCGCGCAGTATGGGCATTGCCATCCATGAACCTGTTGTGGCGCGCGTCCTGACGCAGGGTGCGGCAGGGAAGGTGAAATAATATGGACTGGACCATCTGGCTTGAATGGGTATTAAAGGGATTCATCCTGTGTCTGATCCTGCTGACGGGTTTTGCCTACCTGACGTTGTATGAACGCCGCGCGCTGGCTCGCATTCAGATCCGCGTTGGTCCGAACCGCGCCGGTCCGCAGGGTTTGTTACAGCCGATCGCGGATGCGGTCAAGCTCATCTTCAAGGAAGAGTTGACCCCGGGTAAGGTGTATAAGCTTGTGTTCTTTCTCGCCCCGATATTGACCGTGGTGCCGTCGCTTATTATTGCGGCGGTCGTCCCGTTGGGGTCGTCGTTCAATTTATTCGGGCGTGAGATCACTTTATACGTGGCAGACCTGAATGTCGGCGTTTTGTATCTGACTTCGATCGCATCCATCGCGGTGTACGGCATCGTGTTGGCGGGTTGGTCGAGCAATAACAAGTACGCGATGCTGGGCGGCATTCGTTCGTCCGCGCAGATGATCTCGTATGAACTTTCGCTTGGTCTGTGCTTTGTGATCGCCATCATCATGGGCAACTCGATGAACCTGAACGAGATCGTGAATGCCCAAAAGGATATGTGGTTTGCGGTGGTTCAGCCTGCGGGCGCGCTGGTCTTCCTGGTCGTGACGCTGGCGGAAGTGAACCGCGCTCCGTTCGACATGCCGGAAGCCGAGCAGGAACTCACCGCCGGTTATCATGCGGAATATTCGGGCATGAAGTTCGCGCTGTTCTTCATGGCGGAATACCAGAAGATGATCGTCATCTCGATGATCGCGGCGACGTTGTTCTTCGGCGGGTATCGCGAGTTCTGGTTCCTGAAAGATACCTTCTTTAGCGTGGACGCCATTTGGACTCTCGGTTCGTGGCAGTTCCAAGCCTGGTTCCTCGGACCGATCTACCTGCTGTTGAAAGTGGTCGTGTTGTTGTTCTTCATGATCTGGATCCGCGCCACGTGGCCCCGCATCCGCTATGACCGGTTGATGGCATTCGGCTGGAAAGTTTTGCTGCCACTGTCGCTCATTTTGGCGTTCATTACGGCGGTTGGCATTCTGCTCGCGCAGGAGTTGAACAATCCGCTGATCGTTTGGGGAATCCCCGTGGTTTCTATTATCAGTGTTTTAGTGGCTGCTGCCTTAATTTACGCTGACTTGAGGAGAAAATCTCATGGGCGTATTTGATCCCATTATCGAACTCTCAAAAGGTCTCGGTGAAACGCTGAGGTCTTTCCTCTTCGAGAAGACGGTTACGTACCAGTATCCCGAAGAGAAGCGCCCCGTGCGCCCGCGCTTCCGTGGACGCCATGTGTTGAAGCGCTACGACAACGGACTGGAGAAGTGCATCGGCTGTTCGCTGTGCGCCGCCGCCTGTCCCGCGGATGCGATCTTTGTGGAAGCCTCCGAGAACACCGATGAGAAACGCTTCTCGCCCGGCGAACGTTATGCCTCCACCTACGAGATCAACATGCTGCGCTGCATCTACTGCGGTTTTTGTGAGGATGCCTGTCCCACCGAGGCGATCGTGCTGGGCGATAACTACGAACTCTCGTTCCTTGACCGCCGCGAAGCGATCTATGGCAAGGAAATGCTGCTGGAGCCTGTCGCGTCCGAACAGATGTTGACGCCGCGCAAGGTGGACTCAGGTTTGTTCACGCGTTCCGTGCCGGAGATGAAGGATCCTACAGATTAGTTGCCAGTAATCAGTTACCAGTAAACAGTTTCTTTCTGATTACTGAAGTACTGATAACTGGTCGCCGGATACTGATAACTGGAAATGTCTATGACCTCTGACCTAATCGTTTTCCTCGTTCTTTCCCTTGTCGCCATTGCTTCCGCGTTGGGGATGTTGTTCAGCCAGAATTCCGTGTATTCAGCGTTATACCTGGTGTTGAACTTCGTCACGGTGGCGGTGTTCTACCTGCTGCTAGGCGCGCCGTTCATCGCCATGTCGCAGATCACGGTGTATGCGGGCGCGATCATGGTGTTGTTCCTGTTCGTGATCATGCTGCTTGGCGCGGAGAGTCTTGCGCCATCCAAGAACCTCCCGTGGCAGAGGCCGCTCGCGAGTTTGTTGTCGGTCATCCTTGCGGTCGAAGCGATCTATCTGTTGTTCACCCGCGCCCGATCCGGTCTTGCGATCATCACTCCGGAGGCATCGTTGAACACCATGGAGAGTTTGCGCGAGATGGCAATGACATTGTTTAGCCGATATTTGCTGCCGTTCGAAGTTACGTCCATTTTGCTGCTGGTTGCAATGGTCGGCGCAATCGTGCTGACCAAGCAGGAAAAAGGAGGACAAAAATAATGGTCCCAGTTGATTATTATGTTGTTTTATCGGCGATTTTATTCACCATCGGCGCGCTGGGCGTGCTTTCACGCCGTAACCCGTTGATCATCTTCATGTCCATCGAGTTGATGCTCAATGCGGCGAACCTCGCTTTTGTGGCGTTCTCACGCTCCTTTGAAATTTCCACCGGGCAGCCCCTGTTCGACGGACAGATCTTTGTCTTCTTTGTCATCGCCGTCGCCGCCGCAGAAGTGGCGGTCGGACTCGCCTTGATCGTGGAGATCTTCAAGAGTCGCAAGAACATCAATATTGATGAAATGAATTCCTTGAAGGGATGAGTAAAGCGTAATGCGAAATTCGTAAATTACGGATCACGCATCACGACTTGCGGAGAATGTTATGCACTTAAGCGAAACAGTACACACAGGATTTTATTTCCTTGCCCCATGGTTGGTGCTTGCGCCGGTGATCGGTCTGCTCATCAACGCAGCCTTCGGAAAGTACTTTTCCGAGAAGGTGGTTGGTACGGTGGCGAGTCTGGCATCCGGAACGGCATTTGTCGTTTCAGCCCTGCTGGCATATTCGGTGGCGATCAACCACGGGCTTGCCGTCAGCGTGCCCTTCGCCGAATGGATTCACATCGGCAACCTGCGCCTCGACTGGACCTTCCGCGTCGACTCGCTTTCCGCGACGATGATGCTGGCCGTCTGCGGTGTGGGAACGCTGATCCATATCTACGCTATCGGATACATGCACGAAGATGTGCGCTTCAAGCATGAAGAGGGACGTTTCCCCCGCTTCTTCATCTTCTTGAACCTCTTCATCGCTGCGATGATGATCCTCGTCTCGGGCGACTCCTACTTAATGCTCTTCGTTGGTTGGGAAGGCGTGGGGCTTTGCTCCTTCCTGCTGATCGGCTTCTGGTATGAGATGGACACGTTGGGCCGTCCCTCGTGGGCGAACTCCAACGCCGCGAAGAAAGCCTTCATTACCAACCGCGTAGGTGACTTCGGTTTCCTCATGGCTGGCTTTTTAATGTTCTGGAACTTCGGTTCGTTCCAGTTCGATGAAGTCTTCGCCGCCGCTCCAGCGCTTGCACATAACTCGCCTGGAATTATCGTTGCCATCACACTCTTCATGCTGGTTGGTGTGGCAGGCAAGTCCGCGCAGATCCCGCTTTACATCTGGCTGCCGGACGCAATGGCAGGTCCGACACCGGTTTCGGCGCTGATCCATGCCGCGACGATGGTGACCGCGGGCGTGTACCTCATCACCCGCTCGGCTCCGCTTTATACGCTCGTCCCGCAGGCGCAGTACATCGTTGCAATGGTCGGTGCAGGGACGGCGCTCTTCGCCGCGACGATCGCCGTCGGTCAATACGACATCAAGAAGGTCCTCGCGTACTCCACCATTTCACAGCTTGGCTTCATGGTTGCGGCTGTGGGCATGGGCGCGTATGTGGCGGGCATGTTCCACCTCATCACACATGCCTTCTTCAAGGC
>CAYJPO010000122.1:0-11187 GCA_964372045.1 uncultured Anaerolinea sp. | reverse complement strand
CGTGCTAATATGAAAAATAGATAAGAACGGTTGGAGGCGGGGATTGTTTTCAAATATAATTGGATAGTTTGTGTCTAAATTAAGGAGGAAGGAACGTGGAGAATCAATATTTTGTCGCCGTTATCGGCGCGGGACCCGCTGGACTATTCGGCGCACGCGAACTTGCCAATCATGGCGTGCGCGTGGCGCTCTTTAATCGCGATATCAAAGCTGGCGGTCTGGCGGAGTACGGCATTTATTTTGAGAAGCACACCATGAAAGAGGGGCTGCGGAAGCAATTCCAACACGCGATCGATCTTGCAAATATTGATTATTATGGCAATCTTACGGTCGGCGCGAACGGTGACCTGACGCTCGATTCCATCCGTGCGATGGGGTTCGATGCGGTGCTGGTCTCTGCGGGTGCGCAGGGGACCAAGTCACTCGGCTTGACGGGTGAGGAACTTGAAGGCGTGTATCACGCCAAGGATGTTGTTTTCCATTACAACAAACTTCCCCCCTTCAGCCAGCGCCGATACCGTTTTGGAAAACGCTGCGCCATTATCGGTGCAGGCAATGTGATGGTGGATATCGCGCGGTACCTCATCAACGTGCAAAAAGTGGAGGAGGTCACCGCAGTGGTAAGGCGCGGTCCTGCTGAGGTGAATTTCACCAAGGATGAGATGAAGCACCTTATCACGTATCTGGACATGGAAGAATTCGAACTCGAAATGGCGCGTGTCCGCCCTGCGCTGGATGCGATCGGACAAGACCCCGGGATCGGTCGCCAAAAAGTGCTGGATGCGCTCACCAAAGCAGACCCCAAGACCGAGAATGCGAAATTCCATTTCGACTTCCTCGCCTCTCCCACTGCAATGTACGGTGAGAATGGCAAGCTGACCGCTCTCGAAGTGGAAGATAACATCCTGACTGAAAAAGACGGCAAGACCAGCGCCAAAGGCACCGGCGTAAAGCGCACCCTGAATGTGGACACGGTCATCTTCGCCATCGGCGATAAAGTGGATGAATCCTTTGGCTTGCCGACCGAGTGGGGTGAGTTCGTCAAGAACAAGGAGCCAAAATTTCCCGTGGAAGGCGTTTCCTACGAATCATCCACCGAAGGAGTGTTCGTCGGCGGGTGGTCGCGCAAGGCAAGCGAAGGCTTGGTCGGCTATGCCCGGCGCGACGGTACGAATGCGGCAAAAGCAGTCCTGCAATACCTGGAGACGAAAACGCCAGCCAATGCCAGCGCTGAATCTGTCACAGAAAAAATGAGATCGCTGCACAAGCCTGTCATCATGAAGGAAGACCTCAATCGGCTGATGTCCGTCGAAGCCGAGGAAGCCAGGAAGCGCGGACTTCTGGAGTTCAAATTCGGGAACAACGAAGAAATGCTCCAAGCCATGGGATTGATCGAAACAGCGTAAGGATTTTCCCCTCTCCTTCATCAAGAGAGGGGATTTTTATACCGCACTCGGTATCATATGAAACTCTCCAACCCTGAATTTCGCGCGATGCAATCACTTCCCCGCAAATGGGGACAGCGATATTTCGAACTGCCCATGTTCAAACGCATGGGTCTGCACCTGCAAAACAAGGATGTGATTGAGATCGGCTGCGGCTCAGGCTACGGAGCGCATTTACTGTCCCAACTCAACCCCAAAAGCTATATCGGCCTGGATGTGATGGAAGAGCAGATCGAACTGGCGCGCAAGAACTTCCCCCAATTCCAGTTCCTGACACAGGACGCGGAAGACCTGCATCAATTCGCCGATGCGAGCAAGGATGTTGTCATCATCTTCGGCGTTCTGCACCACATCCCAAACTGGCGCAAGGCGATCGACGAGATCATTCGCGTGCTCAAACCGGGCGGGAGTCTCTTCCTCGAAGAGCCGCGCGGTGTGGATATTAAAGTATTCGACGCGTTCTTCCGCTGGGGACATCCCGATACCGATTTTGGGTTGAACGCCCTCGACGCGCATCTGACTCACCGAAAGCTGGTCATCCAAACCAGGCAGTGGACTCCGCTGTTGACGATGGTTCACATCAGAAAGAACATCCAACCTGCTCGATCCGGGTAATATATCCCGTCGTCTCATACAGATTGGGGTAAGCGCTCTCTTCCTGTAAATAGTCCGCCAATAACGGCTTTAGGGGATAGTAGGTGAATTGGTAGCAGGCTTCGACCCGTATTTCCTCCCACGTCTCTTTTTTCAACCCGAACACATAAAACTTCTCACCATCGGTCGTTTCGACATTATAGTTTGTGCAATAATCTTTATAGCATCTGGTGACGATCTCCCGCTTTTCCAACGCCTGCACACGGACGGTCTTATCGCCATTCTGATAGGTGTTGTACGTGACAAAAGTGGTCGCAACCCCAAAAACGAACATCAAGATACTGAGGATCACAATGACAACGTTGCCGACAGCACGTTTCTTGCGCGGCTTTCGGGTGAGATACATAAGCAGTAAATTCCCAAAGCCGAGAATGAAAAAAATACAGATCAAGATCAAACTGCCCGAAAAAGCCCCCAATGGTGATGTGGAATAAATCGTCTGCATGTGTAAACTCCAATAAATTTATTTGACACATCCGCGTTCCACCATTCCGTTCACCTGTTCATCCGAAAATCCGAGCACTTCCTGCAAAATGACTTTGGTATGCTCGCCCATCAACGGCGGCGGGAGGTGATATCCCACGGGGGTCCCGCTCATCTTAAGCGGCGAGCCGACCAGGGGCAACGCCCCAATGGTAGGATGGTCCATTTCCACCAGCATCTGCCGCTCGCGCACATGCGGCATGGCGAAGACCTGCTCAAAGTTATTGATCGCTCCGCAGGGGAACTGGTCACCGATGAGCGCCAGCCAATCGCTCACAGACGTTTCGAGAAAAATCGGCTTGAGCATGGAAAGCAAAATCTCGCGGTTTTCCACCCGCGCCGAATTGGTGGAAAAACGCTCATCCGTGGAGAGTTCAGGCTTGCCGATGACCTCGCAAAAAGACTCGAACTGCTTGTCATTCCCCACCGCCACCACGAACCAACCATCGCTGGCTTGAAAACTTTGATACGGCACAATATTGGCATGGGCGTTGCCATATCGTTTTGGGTTTTTCCCCGAGATCAAAAAATTACTCGCTACATTCGCCAGCCAGCCCAACTGGGAATCGAACAAAGCGATGTCGAGATATTGACCTTCGCCGGTGAATGTCCGCGCTTGCAGGGCGGCGAGGATGGCAATGACCGCGTTCTGTCCGGCGAACAGATCCGCAACCGCCACGCCAACTTTCATCGGTTCACCCTGCGGTTCGCCTGTGATGCTCATGATGCCACCCATCGCCTGGATCATGAAATCGTAGCCCGGCATATCCCGCAGCGGACCCGTCTGCCCGAAGCCGGAGATGGAGCAATAGACAAGCCGTGGATTTAGCTCATGCAATGTCTCGAAATCCAACCCGAATTTTTTCAGCGTGCCGGGACGAAAATTCTCCACCAGCACATCGTTTTGCATGGCAAGTTCACGCAGAACTGCCCGCCCCTCCTCAGTTTTTAGGTTTACCACCATGCCGCGTTTATTACGGTTGACGCACAAATAATACGCGCTCTCCCCTCCCGCGAACGGCGGACCCCAGCCGCGAGTCTCATCGCCTTCGGGCGGCTCCACTTTGATGACCTCCGCTCCCAGGTCACCGAGAACCATCGTACAATAAGGTCCAGCCAGCACACGGCTGAGGTCGAGCACGCGAATGTTTTGAAGTGGTTGCATATTTTTCATAAGGATATCCAGGAGAAAAAGTGAAACTATCTCAAACGATCCATGTCGATGTTACGCCCGGGCGTTTCGTGTTCCGTAAAGGCGAAAAAGAGCTTCAATTGGAAGCCTGTATCCATTACCTGCTCGAAAAGAATGAAGTCACACCCATAGCGTTCGGTGACAGGGTCGAACTCGATAATTGTAACTTCACGGAACTTTTTGTCACGACCAATCCGTACACCGACCATTTCTATTTGCTGAGATTATTCCTCGAATATGGGCTGGAAAAAATGACCGGAGGCAAGCCCCTGCCGGCGTTTCGTCCGCTGGTGATCTATCACGGCGTCGAACAATTACATACCATTCTTGGCGGATATCAATTCGGGATCTTCGAAACCGCCACCCTTCAGGCTGGCGCCCGCAAAGTGGAATTCGCCACATGAAACGCGACCTGTATTTCAGCAAACCACTCATCAACGCGGCAGGATCGTTGGGATTCGCGCCGGACCCGCGCAATGGGATTCCGCTCGATATGTTCGGCGCGTTCGTGACAAATCCGCTCTCTCTGCGTCCGCGTCTGCCGACGGCACATCCGACAGTGGTGGGATACCCGGGCGGATTCCTCATGCACACCGGTTTGCCCAACCCCGGGTTCAGTTCTGCGCTGAAAAAATATTCCGCCAAATGGAATCGAGCCGACCTGCCCATCATCGTCCACCTTATGGCGGACCGCCCCGAAGAGACCCAGCGCATGGTGCGTGAGCTTGAAAATGCGGAGAATGTGATGGCAGCCCAACTCGGCTTTGCGCCGCTGTTGACGGATGACATCATCCTCATGAATCTTGAAATGTGTTTGGGGGAATTGCCGTTGATCTTCGCCCTGCCTCACGAGCAGATCTTGTCTCTCGGTCCGCGGTTGATGGAAGGCGGCGCAAGCGCTGTCAGCCTTGCCTCGCCGCGCGGAGCCGCCTACACACAGGATGGGAAGTTGATCACCGGGCGCATGTTCGGACCTTCCTTGTTCCCGCGCGCGCTGGATTTGGTGCGTTCGGCGGCGATGATCGGATTACCGGTCATCGGTGCAGGCGGGGTGTGGACGGACGCAGATGCGGAGTCCATGCTCAAGGCGGGGGCGATGGCTGTGGAAACCGATGCCCAGCTATGGGTCCCGAAAGAGGCGCGTGTTTGAGGGGAGATAAAGCACCCGGCGTAGATCAGGTCCCGCGAGGCGATCATCCATATCCAGACGTTGATTTCTGAATCACATAAATAGACCTCTTGCATAAGTGCTCCCGCCGCAGTCCCCGGCGGCGGGGACGCCGCCTTGAGCAAGATAAATTTATGACTTTTGCAAGAAGTCTAATAAAAAAAGAGCCCCGCTTGAGGCGAGACTCTTTCTGGTTGGTTCAGGGATTAGAGAACCACGACATCCGCGGCTTGCAAACCCTTGGGTCCCTGTTCGATGGTGAATTCCACCTTCTGACCCTCTTGCAGGTTCTTGAAGCCTTCGCCGCGAATGGCGGAAAAGTGGACGAAGACGTCTGGACCGCCATCGCGTTCGATGAAACCGTAACCCTTGGTTCCATTGAACCACTTTACCGTACCGATGATACGTTCAGCCATATTTGCCTCCTGAGCAAAAAAGAAAAAAATTGGGTGACGCAGTTGTATTCATCGGGCGGTAACAAAAACGGCTCAGGTCTTGCTTTGAGCCGTCGTCTTCCTTCCACAACGAAAACCTCTTGCATCCTTCATTGCTTAATTTATCATGAAATTCTCATCTTGGCAATTATTTTTCAAGGAGGAGGGACTATTTTCAGAGTAATTGTTAGACAACTTCATTAAAGGGCTTTGCCGGTTAGAATTACCTTTATACTTCCTTTTTCAGCCCTCTTTGTAACTTATATCGACCAATAAAAGATCACGCTTCCGGTGAGTCACACGGCTCCAAAACGATGACGGGAATGATGCGGTGAGCGGCGCGCTCTTTATATTTTTCGTAGCCTTTATAAACAGCGACTGCCATCTGCCAGTAGGATTCGCGTTCCTGACCTTCGGTCTCATGAGCAAGGTAGCGCCTTGACCTGCCATTCAGTTGAACCATGCACGCAGGGGTCTTCTTCAGGTTGTAATACCAGCCCGGATTCTTCTCACGCCCAAAATTCGAGCCGATCAAGGCGATCTTTTCACCGTGGATAACACCGATGAGGATGGACGTGTATTCCCTGCCGGTCTTTGCCCCGGTCGTAACCACCTGGACGATATTCCAGCCGAGGATCTCAGACAGGGAGTATCTGCCGCTGGTGAGCTTGAAGACAAAATTATCAATCACATGCGTGCGGGTGGCAAAGAAAGCAGTCACCGGCTTCAACATAAAAAATCGATGGAGAATCTGCTGTATAAAATTCGGTCGTTTCATCGTTATTTTTCCAGCCAGATGGTGACGGGTCCATCGTTGTGGATCTCCACTTGCATGTGCGCACCGAACTGACCCGATTGTGTCGGCACACCCTGAGCCTGGAGCAACCCGACGAATTGCTTCACGAGTGGTTCGGCCACCTCAGGCAGCGCCGCATCGATGAAAGAGGGACGGCGTCCTTTGCGGGTATCGGCGTAAAGTGTGAACTGCGAAACGACGATCGCCTCGCCTTTGACGTCCAACACCGAGAGATTGGTCTTGCCTTGTTCATCTTCAAAGATGCGCAGGTTGGCCACCTTCTCGGCGAGAAATTTAGCCTGTTCCTCCCCATCGCCGTGACCGATGCCCAATAAAATCAACAGACCTTTTCCGATGCTGGAAATGGTCTGCTGGTTTACGGTTACGCTGGCGCGGGAGACGCGCTGGATTAATACTCTCATTGGAGAAATTTACTTCGTGAAGAGTAAAACGTGATACGTAAAACCAATTCACGTTTCACTCATTTATTATTCATTACGGCAACGCCATCGCCTCGCGGACTTCTTCCATCGTCTTCTGGGCGATGGCGCGGGCGCGTTTTCCGCCGTCGTGGAGGACGTCCTGCACATAGCTCGGCTTGGCTTCCAGGTCAGCGCGCTTGGCGCGGAAGGGTTCAAGGTTCTTGTTGAGGTTGGCGGCGAAGCGCAGTTTGCAATCCACACAGCCGATACCTGCACGGCGGCACTCGACGTTGATCATGTCCACATCTTCCTGCGGGGAGAAGATCTTGTGCATGGTGAACACGTTGCAGATATCCGGGTTGCCGGGGTCGGTCTTGCGTTGGCGCGCCGGGTCGGTGACCATTTCGCGCACGCGTTTGGTGGTCTCTTCCGACGTGATGGCAAGCTCGATGTGATTGTTGAGACTCTTGCTCATCTTGTCCTTGCCGTCGATGCCGACCAGTTTCAAGACCTCGGTGTGCTTCACCTGCGGTTCGATCAATGCCTTGGTGTTGAAGCGGTAATTGAACGAGCGCACGGTCTCGCGTGCGAATTCGATGTGCGGCGCCTGGTCGATGCCGACGGGAACAATGTCCGTTTTGTAGAGCACGATATCCGCGCTCATCAGCACGGGGTAGCCCAACAAACCGTAGTTGACATTCTCCGGCTGCTGGCGCACTTTATCCTTGAACGTGGGCAGATCGGTCAGTTTGCCGAGCGGCGTGACCATCGAAAGGTAGGTGTGCAATTCCATCACTTCGGGCACATGCGACTGCACGAACAAGATCGACTCATCCGGGCGGATCCCCGCCGCCAGCCAGTCCAGAGCCATTTCAACCGTGTTGTGTTTCAGGTTCTCGGTGGTCTCCACCGTCGTCAGCGCGTGGACATCCACAATGCAGTAGACACAATCGTAGTCGGTCTGAAGCGCCACGTAATTCTTGATCGCTCCCAGGTAATTCCCCAAATGCTGCCGCCCCGTTGGGCGCGCGCCCGAAAATACTCGTCCTTTTTTTGACATTCGTTTCCTCTTTGAAATTCTGAAATCAGAATTCTGAATTCTGATTTCAGAAATTTAGTCGACCATCTTCGAAACAAGATTGAGAATCTCACCCGGCTCGGCGTGACGTTTCGTCTGCAGTTTGGAGAAGATCAAATTCCCGCTCACACTAACCTCGAACCTGCCGCCGTCCGAAGGAACGAGTGCCACCGCTTCGATGACGTGCTCGTAATCCTTCAACAATGCATCCGCCAGGCTCACGGCCCGGTTGGTGTAATGTCAAACCGCGCAATAGACGATCTCGATCCTCAACATGGGTCTCTCCAGAAAAAACCTGACAGGTCTCTGGATTCCCTGCAACTTTTCACTCGGGAAGACATCAAAATGAGAGCTGTCAGATCTGCGTATTTGTTAGAAAATTATAACATGCCGTCATTTCAGGCTTGTCACGCCCGGATATGCAAGCTATAATGCCGCAGTCGTTACAAGAAAGTAGAAAGAAGCAAGGAGAGTCCCGTATGCCCGTCTATACTTATCGTTGTGAAAATTGTGGTATCCAATTCGAACGCCAGCAATCCTTCACCGATGCCCCGCTGAAGACCTGCCCCGAATGCCGCAAGAAGGCATTGAAGAAGGTCATCACCCCCACCAAAGTCATCTTCAAGGGATCGGGGTTCTATGCCACCGATCACAAATCGCCCTCGGGTGATTCCTCGTCCACAAAGAAGAGCACGACCGAAAGCAACTCCACTTCCTCCGGCGAGTAAAGCGGAAGAATAAGACAGCGTATAGCACAAGCCGCGCCTCGGGCGCGGCTTGTGCTTTTTATTTGATCTCGTAGAGCCGCATCAACCCCCGTTGACCGATGAACCTCAGCCCATATGCCTCAAGGTCAACTTCCTCATTGTAGACCGGCGGGAAGATATCGCCGCGGTATTGACTGTTCTGAGAGAGCACCAGGTAGCGGACTCCCTGCCCGCGGCAGGCTTCGATAAAGGATGCCCACGAGTCATTTGGAAGGGCGGGAAATTCCTCCGCGAAGCCCCACACCCACCCGGCAGACCAATTGCCGATCTGACGCGCGCGATATGGCATGGTATTCGGTGTGTAGAAATCGTAACGGTCGGCGAATACTTCTGTGGGGGAAGTCATGCCGTTATCGAGCAAGGTCTGTTCGATGACGGAGAGCACCTTGCGTTCGGCATACGCCGCGCGGATCAAACCGACATCGTACACAGCCCAACCGTAAAACGTATTAAACCCAAACGCCACGAACAACACGGCAATTCCCCATTCCACCCAGCGGACCGGGCGGATGTGTTTTTTCCCCAGGTCAGTCAACACGGCAAGCAGAACCGCCACCGAAGGCAGAAAGATGCTCATCAGGATGACCGGCGATCTGGCGCTATCACTGAAAGAAATCGGGATCGCGTACAGCATGATGAAGATCAGCGAGAACAGGGAGAAGCGTGCGAAGCGTCCACGGGGCGAGAGCAGGAAAGCCAGCCCAGCCGCCCAGGCATGCGAGACAAAATAGAAAAAGAACGGCTTGTATAAATTGAACGCATTCGCGGGGTCTTCGGCGATGGTCTTGAACAGGGAGAAGCCTTCAATATCCGCTGGCGTGGGCGGATAGGTCCAATCCACACCGTGGAAGAATTTGTATAAATTGAACGCCTGCCCCGTTTCCAATGCGCCGTGACCGGAGATGAGGTTCACGACCACCTGTAAACCCGCCACCGCCGCAAGCGAGCCCGCCATCAAAAGGCGCGGACGGAGGGGACGCAGCCCGGTCAGCAGGGCAAATCCGGCGGCGATCGCAACGATGGAGACGGATGCGTGTGTGCGCCACAGGAATGAAAGCCCCAGCGAGGTGCCGATGAGGATGGCGCGCGCATCGGTCAGGTCGTGATGTTCTTCGTCGAACCAGTCCTGGCACAAAAGAAAGACTGCGAACGCTGTGAACGCCGAAGCGCCGATATCCGGGCTGAGGGTGTTGGCGTTTTGAAAAACGAACGGGGCTGCAATGGACGAATAGAACGCAACGACCGTGGCGGGAACGGACCGGGTGTGGGAGATCAACGTCGAAACAGAAGCGACCAACAGTCCGGTAAGAAGCGCATTCAACAAATAAGAAAGCGAAAGCACATACGTGAAAGGCATCTGCCCGATCAGCAAGGCATATCCAAATGGATAGAATCCGTTGTAGAGCGACTCGGGCTGTGACAAGGACATACTGCGCCCGTAGTAGAGAATATTCCAATAATCGTTGCTCAGCGCATGGAATTGAACATACCTGCCCAATGCCAAGGTCAGTCCTGCGCCGAACGCGAAGAACAAGAGGAATAAATTAAATTGCGAGCCGAGTATTTTTTTCATCAAGCCGGTTTCAGTGAAGCTGTCTTTCCGTTCATCCAAAGGAAGACGACCACCAGTGGGATCAACGCGAACACCGCGCTGACATACGCCATCATGTTATAGCCAAGCGATGCGAAAATGAATCCGCTTTCCAAACTGCCGAACGCAGAAGCAAGCCCGACGAGCAGATCGTTGAAGCCCTGTGTGCGAGCGCGTTCGAGCGGAGAGAGTTGGTCGGCAAGCAGGGTCGAACCGCCGACGAAACAAAAATTCCAACCCAAGCCGAGCAGGAACAACGCCACCCCTAGCGGAAGCACATCCGGCGAGATCGTCGCGGCGAGACAGGCGACCACAAGGGTCGCTGACCCGATCAGGATGACCGTGCCGCGCCCCCAACGGTCGGCGAGGCGGCCGGAAATGATCGAGAACGCGAACATGCCGAACGTGTGCGAAGAGATCACTGCGGAAATATCCGTCAGACCGTGGTCGTGTCCGCGCATGTGCAGGGACGTGATGACCATGACCAGCACCATCACCATCTGACCGAGAACCATGCTGACGACCGCCACCCGCGCCGCAGGCTGACTCAGGATCTGGAACACGCTTCTTGCCTCACCGTTAGCGGAACCTGTTTCCGGGAATTTTTCCGCCACGGCTTTTCCGATCTCACGCGGGTCGGGTCGCAGACCGAGGAAGACCACTACCGCGCCGATCGCAAACAGAACCGCCGCGACCAGATATGCGCCCGCCAGTTCATCCACGCCCCACGCGCTGACGAGTCCACCTGCCGGTCCCGCCACGAACGGACCGATGACCGAGCCGACCGTGCCGCCGATGACCACATTCGAGATGGCGCGTCCGCGATGTTCGGGCTTGTTCACCTCCGCCGCCGCAAAGCGACCGAGCTGAACAGCGGCATTCGTCACGCCCATCAAGACCATGCCCACCAGGAACAACGGGAAGGAATGAACGGCGATGGCATAAAACGTGACGCCCGCGCCAACCACGCCGGTGATGAGTCCGGTCGTCAAACCGCCGCGACGCCCGATGGCATCGAAGACGTAGCCCCACATAAAGGCAGAGAACGCGCCTGCCAGCAAGTAGACCGCCGTCGGCACGCCTGCCCAACTGGGATTCTGACTGAGTTCCTTGCCGACGATCGAATTGAGCGTCGCCGCCGCGATAAAGCCCGCCGA
>CAYJPO010000121.1:0-11196 GCA_964372045.1 uncultured Anaerolinea sp. | reverse complement strand
TTCGTAATTCTCCGGCAACCAACAGCACAACACCAACTCTCTCGCCGCCTTGACCTCGTCCATGCGACCGAATTGCGTGGTGCTCGGCGCGTTGTGGAGCAGATCCGGCTGGGACTTGGCTTCTTCCGCGATCTTGATCAGGACGTCGGCGAAACGGTCGAGGGTGTCTTTGTTCTCGGTCTCTGTCGGTTCGATCATCAACGCTTCGTGGACGATGAGCGGGAAGTAGTTTGTGGGCGGGTGGAAGTTGTAGTCCATGAGGCGCTTGGAGATATCCAGCGCGCGGACGTCTGAGCCTTCGAACTGTCCTTCCATGACGAACTCATGCATACAGATGCGGTCATACGGGATCTTGTATGTGTCGCGTAATCTCGCTTGCAGGTAGTTTGCATTGAGAACTGCATATTGCGAAATGTCCTTCAAGCCATCCGGTCCGTGCATGGCAATGTACGTGTACGAGCGGACGAGTCCGCCGCCGAAGTGACCGTGGAAGGCTTTCATGCGTCCGATGGAATTCTTGGGGGTGATGAAGCCGTAGAGTGGAGCAGTATCCGCGTCGCCTTCTTCCACGATGCCAACCAGCGGTGACGGGAGGAAGTCCACAAGGCGTTGACTGACACCGACCGGACCGGAGCCCGGTCCGCCGCCGCCGTGCGGGACGGAGAAGGTCTTGTGCAGGTTGAAGTGCATCACGTCAAAGCCGAGGTCGCCGGGGCGGACGATGCCGAGCAGGGCGTTCAGGTTCGCGCCGTCGCCGTACATCAAGCCGCCGCAATCCTTGACCAGCTTCACGACTTGTTCGATGTGTTCATCGAACATGCCGAGCGTGTTCGGGTTGGTGAGCATCATACCGACGACGGTATCGTCACAGGCGGCTTTGAGTTTTTCCAGATCGACATTGCCACGCGAGTCAGACGGGATGGTGACCACGCTCATGCCCAACATGCCGACGGATGCAGGGTTGGTCCCATGCGCCGCATCGGGGATGAGCATCTTGGTGCGTTTCGTGTCGCCGCGCAGTTTGTGATACTTTGCCATCATCAGCACGCCGGTGAATTCACCGTGAGCGCCCGCGGCAGGCTGCAACGTCACACCGGCAAAGCCGCTGATCTCCATCAGCCATTCCTGCGTTTCGTACATCAACGCGAGGTTGCCTTGCACGGTTTCGATCGGCTGCAATGGATGTGTGTAAAGGAAACCTGTGTAACGGCAGGTGTCTTCGTTGATTTTCGGGTTGTATTTCATCGTGCAGGAGCCCAAAGGATAGAAGCCGTCATCCACGCTGTAGTTGAACTTGCTGAGTTTCATGTAGTGACGGACAACATCCACTTCGGCAAGCTCGGGCAGGGGCAGTTCTGAGCGTAACAAAGCTTTGGGAGGCTGAGACGCTACCGGCACGTCTGATGCGGGCATGGTCACGCCGCGACGCCCGGGGGAGGAGAGTTCAAAAATGGTGGGTTCGATTACGGTAGCCATTATTTCATCTCCTTCAATATTTCAACGAGTGTGTCAATTTCATCTCTGCTGTTCATTTCGGTCACGCAAACGAGGAGATGGTCTTGCATATCGGGATAATCGTTGCCGAGGTCGTAGCCGCCGAGGATGCCGTTTTCGAGCAAGTATTGATTGACCTCGCTCGCGGGCTTCGGGCAGCACAATACGAACTCATGGAAGAATGGGTCGGTGTGACACAGACCAAAGCCGTCGATCGTGCTGAGTTCAGCCGCGGCGTAATGTGCCTTTTGATAACAAAGGTTCGCAACTTCCTGCAAGCCTTGTTTGCCAAGCACAGACATATAGATCGAGCAGCCCAACGCAAGCAGACCTTGATTGGTGCAGATGTTCGAGGTGGCGCGTTCGCGTTTGATATGTTGTTCGCGCGCGGTGAGCGTCAGCACATACGAACGGTTGCCGCGTGAGTCAACGGTCTCGCCGACGAGACGTCCTGCCATTTTGTGGACGTAGGATTTCTTGGTGGTGAAGAACCCGAGATACGGTCCGCCATACCAGAGCGGAATGCCGAAGGGCTGCGCTTCGCCGACGACAAGATCCGCGCCCATTTCACCGGGAGTCTTGAGCATCAGCAAAGCAGTCGGATTCGCAACGATGCAAACCAGCGCGCCTTTTTCATGCGCGGCTTTGATGAGGTCGGTGTAATCGTAGATGCGCCCGAAGAAATCGGGATATTGCACCGTGACGAGCATGGTCGATTCGTCGATGAGCGGAATCAGCGCCTCGGGACCATCGTCGTGGTTTTCGGCGTCGTCCCCGGCAGTTTCCACGCCCATGCCCTGGGTGTACGTGCGGATGACTTCACGGTATTGCGGGTTGACCGCTGGTGACATGATGATCTTTTTGCGCTTGCCGCGGAATTGGGCGAATGCAAGGTTTACCGCTTCGGCTGTGGCGGTTGCGCCGTCGTAGTGCGAGGCGTTGGAGACTTCCATGCCGGTCAGGTTGGTCATCAGCGATTGATACTCGAAGATGGCTTGCAGTGTGCCTTGCGAAATTTCCGGCTGATAGGGTGTGTATGCGGTATAGAATTCGCCGCGCCTCAGCATGTGATCCACCACGGATGGGACATAATGATGGTACGCGCCTGCGCCGAGGAAGGAAACGAGATGTTCGCGTACGTTCTCATTGCTGGATGCCATCTCGCCCAAATGAGCGGCGGCTTCCATTTCGGTCAGCGCGGGGGGAAGGTTCAATTCAGGGAAGCGATGTTTCTTCGGTATGGCATCGAAGAGATCGTCAAGCGATTTCACGCCGACGGTCTTGAGCATCGCATCCCGTTCTGCGGGACTAATGGGGATATAGGTCATGGTTTGCCTTTCAAGTAATGAGTGACGAGTACTGAGTAACGAGGAAAGCCTTCATCACTCGTTCTTTATCTCTTGTTACACGCTTCTCGTTACTTAGTGCGTCCGTCCTTCACAATACTTCTCATACTCCCCGGCGTCCATCACATCACTGGTGGAGCCGCCTTCGACTTTGATCATCCAGCCTTCGCCGTAGGGGTCGGAGTTGAGGGTTTCGGGTTTCTCAGAGAGTCCCTTGTTCACCGCGCTGACCTTTCCGGCGGCGGAAGCAAAGATTTCAGAGGATGCTTTCACCGACTCGACCGAGGCGATGGCTTTACCGGCTTCAACGGTATCGCCTTCTTCGACGAGAAGTTCAACGAAGACGATGTCTGACAGTTGGTTCTGGGCGTAGTCGGAAATGCCCATTGCGCCGGTGGCGGGGTCGAACCATTCATCGGATTTGGTGTACTTGAGGTTGGAAGGGGTGGTCATGTTAGGTCTCCTATAGTTTTATTAGTTAAACCGCCAAGACGCCAAGAACGCCAAGGGGTACGAAACGCGTCAAGATCAAGAGTTGAAAATGACCCGTTTGATTCCAATTTTTAATAGTGGCACATTAAAGTTGATCAACAAACCAAGTTGCAGCCCGGTTATTTTTAACTGGGAAATCAACTGATCTTGATGAACTGGTAATAAAGCGCTGACTGCTTTTATCTCTCCGGGCATAATTGCGTACTTTGCGGTTAACAGAAAAGAGGACACGCAATCTTAATATCACGCGTCCTCTGTAATGGAACCTGAGAGATTGGTTTGGTAGTTATGTAGTTTTGAAGTTGCCTAGTTATTAGTTGCAAGACAACTACCTAACTACCCAACTATTCAACTATCCAACTAACAAATTTACACCGTCGGTATCCCTTTGGCGGGGAATTTTCCAGAGTGTTTTCGGTTTGCAGGGTCCTTTTTGCCTGAGAGATTCATCTGGGTTCGCCTGTTCCAGATTTGCACCTTCGGCGCTCGAATTGTAGTGACGGTTTCAATCGTCTGCTGCCAGCGACTGAGGTCGCTGCTACAATTTAAGTCTCTTCCCTGCAACCGTTAAGTTGTAATACAAATTCTAAGGTTGACGGGGTGGAGAGTCAAGGTGCAAACGTCATGAAATTCGAAACTAGCCCATCAACACTTTTTGTGTTGCTTTGAAAGCCAGAGGAGGAAGGTTGTTTCGCTCGAACCACTCGACGGCATCGGCGTCGTCTGCCGGAACCATCTCGCCGCTGACGACCTGGGCAGCGTACACGATGATAAAGTCCGCGCCGCGCTCATGCTCACGCCCGGAGATGACGTCCACCACGCGGGTGATGCGCACGGTCAAGCCGGTCTCTTCGAAACATTCGCGCGCCGCCGCTTCGGCAGGGTCTTCGCCGCCGTTGACAAAGCCTGCGGGCAGAGTCCACATGCCACGGAACGGCTCGTTCGTCCGCCGTACCAGTAAAACGCGGCTCCCATCCTCGATGAGAACCGCTGCCGCAACCTTCGGGTCCTGGAAATAGATCCACCCGCATTGCGGGCAGATGGGACGCACCATACCGAACTTATCCTCGCGCGTCATTTCCGCCGCGCAACGCGGGCAGAATTTGAAAACATTATCGCGCGCCATGCGCTATTTCCACTTGCTTCTTGCGGAGCTACGCATGACTCTCATTGTCAATCCACTAACGATGGCGGCGACAAGGAAGAGGATCGTCCATGTATAGGAAATGGGCGCTTCATTTTGGACTCCGGGCTGGGGTTGCGCTTCAAGAGTTTGTGCCGGTTCTGATGATTCAGGCTGCATGTCCTTAGGCGCGATCTCGCCTTCGGGTGTGGCTTCCATGACTCGCCCGGCTTCTTCGGTCGCCATGTCCGCCTGGTTGGCAGTGGATTCTGTCGCGGCTGGAACCGCTTGGGCGGGCATTGGTTCTTCCGTTGCCATTTCCATCATTGGCGCTTCTTCCATGGAGGATGCGTCTCCACCGCCGCCGCTTCCATACCCAAAGACTGGCGCCGCGGCACCGCCAAAGCTGAAGTAAGGCGATAGTGCTGTCGCGGAAAACGTCAGGATAAAGAGGATCGTGGCGAATGTGGTTGCAAGCCTGAAGAACGAATAGGTGCGCGGCAACGGCGGATTCAGTCCGACCATTTTGCGGGTCAATGTGAAGTTGCGCGGAGCTTTGCGGGCGGGAAGTTTTTTAAGAAGGCTGCGGGTGGAGCGAAGATCACTTAAGATGGAATCAAGCTCCGGGTCCGATTTGATGCGGGATTCCAATCGCGCAGACTCGGAGGAATTGAGTTCTCCATCCAAATAGGCGGAGAGTTGTTCGATCTCACGGAAATTTTTCATTAGACACTCTCCCTTTCCAGACGAAAGGAAGCGGGTAAAAGTTCCTCAAAGGAGCGCAGGCATTCACGCAATCGTAACCGTGCGCGCGCAAGGCGGCTCTTGATGGTGCCCAATGGGACGCGTGATGCGGCGGCGACCTCGGTGTAATCCATGCCTTGAAGGTCGGCGAGCACCACCACCGTGCGGAACTCGGGCGGAAGCGCATCGAGACAATGTTGGATGGCATGTTCGAGTTCGTCGGCTTCGGCTGCCTGGGCGGGAGTCATGTTCGGGTCAGCCATCCACTTGGGCGAGTCGATCTCGTCGCCGTCGTTGGTCTCCGGTTCGAGCGGAGTGGTGGGACGGCGTTTCTGGCGTCGCAGTTCATCGAGGCAGGCATTGGTCACTGTGCGAAGAATCCATGCCTTGAACGAACCGCCGCGAAATGATTGAATGCTTTGAAAGGCGGAAATGAATGCCTCTTGTGCGGCATCCTGCGCCTGGTCTTCATCGCCGAGAATGCGCAGGGCAGTGTTAAAGACCACGTCCTGATAATGCAATATCAGCGTGTTGAATGCGTCCAGGTCGCCTTTCTGTGCAGAGTTGATGAGCGCGTTTTCATCCATGCGTGTATTTTACCCTTAACTGAAAGGACTCCAACGTCTACAGACGTTGGAGTCCTGACCGGCTATGAAATGCCGCTATTTGATTCTTTTGGCGATGAAAATGTAGATCCATCTCCAGACGATCATGCCCAGCGCGTTGGTGCTGCCGAGAATAAGAGTGAAAAGAGGCAATGCCGCGCTGTTCAACCATGCGGCTCGCAAAATGACCGCCGTCGGCGCGGCAAAGAGCATGACGAGCACAATCCGCAAAAGATTCTTCGGGTTTGAGGTCACGCCTTCATCGAACAACCCGAACCATGGCGCAAGCACGAACCACGCGAAAACGACCGGGAAGAATGCCGCTGCCATGCGCGGCAGATAGGAAGCATCCGTCTCGCCGTGAGTGGCGAATCCGATGACAGTGAGGAGGGCAATGGCGAGCACATCGCCGAGGATGAGGATGGTTTTTTTGTTCATGAATCAGTCCTCGTCATTGCGAGCCGACAGGCGAAGCAATCTCCAATTATGACAACGAGATTGCTTACCACTTCGTGGTACATGTCGTCAGAAAGAGCCCCTCCTAGTACGCTTGCTTGCTGCACGGTGCAGGCAATGACAAAAAATTATTCCCGCCTGCCCTTTGTGACAATGCGGATGGGAGTTCCCAAAAAGCCATACTCCGCGCGGATCTGGTTTTCGAGATAACGTAAATAAGTAAAGTGCATCAGCGTCGGTTCGTTGACGTAGATCATGAAGGTCGGCGGGTCGCTGCGGACCTGTGTGCCGTAGAACATCTTGAGCGCGCGCCCGGCATGGGTCGGGTGCGGATGCGCATCCTGCGCACGGTGGATGATCTCGTTGATCTTGGACGTGGTGAGGCGGGCGAGACGTTCTTCCTGCACTCGCAGTGCCATCGGCATCACCTGGTCTACGCGCTGACCGGTCTTGGCGGAAATAAATAGAATGGGAACGTACGACATAAAATTCAAGTCATTCAAGATCTTTTCGGTGTAGGTGTCCATGGTCGTGCCGTCTTTTTCGATCGCGTCCCACTTGTTGACCAACACCACGCACGACTTCCACTCATCTTTGATGTACCCGGCGATGTGCGCATCCTGCGCCGTGATACCGGTGGTCGCGTCGATCATTAGTAGGGCAACATCCGAACGTTCGATGGCTTTGAACGAACGGATGACGCTGTATTCCTCCACGCCTTTTTCGACCTTGCCGCGGCGGCGGATGCCAGCTGTGTCGATCAGCGTGATGGGCAAGCCGTCGAATTCGTATTGCATGTCGATCGCGTCGCGCGTTGTCCCAGCGATGGGGCTGACGATGACCCGATCCGCGCCGACCAGCCGGTTCAGCAGGCTGGACTTGCCAGCATTCGGTTTGCCGACGACCGCGATCTTGATGTTGTTGTCTTCCTCATCCTCTTTTTGTTCGGGGAAGGAAGCCACGAGCGCATCGAGCAGATCGCCGGTGTCGGTGCCGTGGATGGCGGAAATGGGATAAGGGTCGCCCAGCCCGAATTCGTAGAACTCCGCCGCCGATTCTCGACGATCACGCGACTCGCATTTGTTCACCACCATGAAGATCGGCGGTTGGAACGTGCCGTCAGGTTGTTTCCTTTGCATCCGGCGCAGGATCGCCGCCACTTCCCGGTCCGGTTCGGTGACGCCGGTTTCGCCATCCGTGATGAAGAGGACCGCATCCGCTTCTTGAATGGCGGCTTGTGCCTGCACGCGAATATCGCTGATGAAATCGACCGACCCGACGGAGAGCGGAGTGCGTCCGCCGTGGGTTGGGTCGATACCGCCTGTATCGATCACAGTGAAGGCGCGTCCGTTCCACTCGGCATCGCCGAAGAGTCTGTCACGAGTGGTTCCTGGGGTGTCATCCACAATTGCCATCCGCTCGCCGACGAGGCGATTGAACAACGTGGATTTGCCGACATTAGGCCTGCCGACGAGCGCAACAATTGGTTTCATGATTCAATATCGATTCTTTATGGTTTAGGCGTGGGCGAAGGTGTGGGGGTGATCGGGTTCAAACTCGTAACCACGACTTCGACGGTATTGGGGAGAATGGATTCCACGATGATGTTCGAGATCAGGATCTCGACCTTGGGTGATATCTGATAGGTTCCAGCGGAGAGACCGGTCAGGTCCACGGTTGCGCGGACTGATTGACGGGTCAGTGTATCCAACAGCGGCAGCGGACCGGAAAGGATCACGTCTACGCTGATGGGGGATGTTTGGGCGGTCAAGCCGGACTCCAACCCAACGATCTCGATCAGCTCTCCCGAAAGCGTGACACTGCCTTCGATCGGCGAGACTCCAGCCTGGACAAGGACGGTCTGTTCTCCGATGATCGAAACGCCTGGGGGCAGGTTGAGCGTCAGCCGCGTATTTATATCGTCCTGGGCGCTTTGCAGGTCCAAGGGTTGTGTTTCCACAATACCGGGCAGGCTGCTGACCAGTTCTGGGTCGGTCGAGTATACCGTAACAACCGGTGGAAATACGGACAGGTCTGTCAATCGGTATCCGCTCGCCACTCTTCCTATAATTGAGACTTTTACTGCCACATCACGGTACCCGCCCTGTTGGCTGATCGGAAATGTGACCTGGATCTCCGAAGGCGAGACCGTGACGTCCTTCACCACCTCGCCGTTATCGTCCAGCACTTCAACGGGCAGGGAATCATCAAAGTTTTCCCTGATCCCGTTCAGGTCAACGGATACGCGTGCGCGTGCCACTTTCTCGACCTGAGACTCAGCGCCGGAAACGGAGACTTCCAGCGGCTCATAACTGATCTCACCCATCTGGTAACCGACAGCGGCTTCTCCGGAGATGCTCAGATCCACATTGACAGATTCAGTCGTGAGCGGTTCGAGAGTGAATGTGATCGTGCGCGGTGAAACCGATATGATCTGGATCGGTCGGGCGTCGATCTGGATCTGCAGGTCCATCGTATGTTCGCCGGAGCTCAAGCCTGAAAGATCGAGGATCACGCGCACGAGTTGGGGATCGGAGTCGATCAAGTCCCAGACCGAGCGCGGTGCGCGCAAGGTGACTTCAACTTCCTTTGGGATGTCGCTGTTCAACACTAGATTGGAAGCCTGACCGATAGTATCCACCTGCACGGGGGCGGGAAGGGTACGCGTCTCATCCGGGTCAGCGGAGGTGACGGCGGAGATCCACACAGCAAGCGCAAGCGCGAATGCCCATAAAAATGTGCGGTAATTTTGAACGATCCAGCGGATCATTATTTCCCCTTTCCCTGGCGATACAACACGGAGAGGATCCTCCCAAGGATCGATGGATTGGTTTCCTTATTGCCGGGGCGGAAGAAGGCTGTCAAAATGTTCTCCAACCGTTCCGGGTCGAGACGGCGAAGCATCCGACCGGCATGGGCAATGGAGATGCCGCCTGTTTCCTCTGAGACGACAATCGCGATCGCATCGCTTGCTTCTGAAGTGCCGAGCGCCGCGCGGTGACGCAGACCCATCTGGCGTTCGGGCGTGCGGTTCAGGATTCCGCTTGCAGAGAGCGGAAGCACGCAGGCTGCGGCGACCACCCTTGAATTCACAATGATGACGCCGCCATCATGCAGGGGCGTATTTGGGTAAAAGATCTGCAGCAACAATTCAGGCGTTACCGTCGAGTTCAATTGCACGCCGGTATGGGCATATTCATCGAGGTTATCCAGCCGCTGCATGATGATCAACGCCCCATGCTGGCGCGCAGAGAGTCGCGCGGTCGCGCTCACCACAGAGCGGATGGTTTCTTCGAGCGCAACACCCGGTGGTTTAACAGAAGAGGGCAGAAAACTTCCGGCGCGTCCGAGTCGTTCGAGGGTGCGGCGAATTTCCGGCGCGAAGATGACCGGAAGCGCCAGCAGCAGCGCAGGCAATGAATTCTGGGCGATCCACGAAAATGCTGGCAATTCGACCAAACTCGTCAAAAGGATCAGCACAACAACGATCAGGATCATCCCGCGTAGCAATGCCATTGCTTGTGTATCGCGCAGGGAATACAGCAATGCAAAAAAGATCAGCGTGACGAGCATGATATCGAGCACGCTCAGCCAGCTAACGCGTTGAAATATAAAGAAGAGGTTATTCAGGAAGTCAGTCACGGTTTGATAGGTTGGGTTTCAACTCTGGCAGCCCAGCTCGGCAAACTGCCAGTCGCTGAAGCCGTACCTTAAATGGGCCGCAAAACGCGGTCCTGGCGCAGTTGCTTGAAGTAAAGTGCGCTACCTGCAGGGGTGGACTCGCTGGCGGCATCCTGCCAGGCTTGCACGCCCAGCGTTTCAGGAGTCCGTTTTTCATAACCCAGAGTCTGCCACAACGGTTCCGGGATCGAAAGGTCGTTCGAAACAAAGATCAGGGATGCTTCGCTTTGTAATTCACCAGAGGCATTTTCCACGCCTTTGATGAGGATATCCAGCGCCTTGGATTTTTCCAGACTATCTTCAAGATACATATCGGTGGTGCGTGTCACCAGGTTTTCCACCTGCCAGCCGGCGACACCGACCAATTGCTCATCCTGTTGAAGCAGCATATAAGCTTTGTCGCCAAAGTTTTCCATGACATCTTCAGCCGATAATTTGACCTTGCCATGGCTCAGGCGTGTGATCAGATCCGCGATGGCAGATGCGTTCTTGGGTTTTCCGCGTCTCACGATCATTTCACCCGTGGCGGGCTTTTTGATGGTGATCGTCTCGGGCGGCGCTTCCTGCGCACCGGGGACGATCTCTTTCCACGCTTCGTTGACTTGCTTCCACAGGTCTTCGTACGAACCGGTATTCGTGATGACGATGTTCGCCACCGCCACCTTTGCGCTTTGCGGAGCCTGCCCGCGGATGCGTTCCAGAGCCTGGTCGCGGGTGTAGCCGCGTTTGCGCATCAGCCGGTCAACCTGAACGACCTCCGGCGCATTGGCAACCCAGATCGAATTGCATGCGTTGCGCAGGTCGCCTTCGAGCAATTTGATCGCCTCGATCACAACGACGGATTGGCTCGCGCGTTTGATGAGAATATCCGACGCCTGCCGTACCAGCGGATGCACGATCTCTTCCAATTGCTTCATGGCTTCCGGGTCGCTGAAGACAAGAATGCCAAGCTTCTTGCGGTCGATCTCGCCATCTTTGTTGACGACCCACCTGCCGAAGCGGTCTATGACCTGCTGATAACCTGGCGCACCCTTCGAATACGTTCGGTGCGTGAGGGCATCCGCATCGATGGTATAGGCGCCCAAATGCTCCAGCATGCGGCGGACGACGCTTTTTCCAGTTGCGATGTTGCCAGTTAGACCGATAACGAATTTTCCGGGGAAAGTATTCAAGGGGATCCTCTTTGTGGCTTGGTGGTCAAGCCTATCAATTTTAATGTCTTTTCCTGAATTGTCCACCTTTCAGCGTTGACTCT
>CAYJPO010000120.1:0-11309 GCA_964372045.1 uncultured Anaerolinea sp. | reverse complement strand
TCTGGGTGTAGGCGAGATTCTCCGCCTGCGTGCCGAGATAATCGGCAAGCGCCTCACGCGATCTGCGCATCAAGCCGTCGTGACGCCTGCCAAGAAATTCAACCGGCTGATTTTCAAGCTCACGCTGCCAGCGCTGATACTCGTAAAAAACAGGTTTAGGCGTCGCACCGAAGGAGCCGTGATTGAGGAACGTAACCGAAGGGTCGAGGAGAAAATGCTTTTTGAGGTTAAACATGCGGTAATTATACGAGACGGCAAGTGGGGATGTGCTTTCCAAAATAATTCTCTACCGTACAAATGTCGTTGTGAGGAGGGGTTTGCTCTTTCCGACGAAGCACCCCCACGCTCATTAGGAGACTGCTTCGGCTTAAACCACACCTGCCCCTTCGGCATCGCTCCGCGAATGCGAAGCCGATGTGGCGGGCGGTGCCAGGGAGAGCGCCTCGCAGCGACATGATCGAGTAAGGCTCCAAGAGGCTGAGCAATTACTATAAAAAGCCAAACGGCTTTGAAGTGGATTCAAAGCCGTTTGGAAAACACGAACGTTAATTTATGGCAGAAGGATTATGGGATCAGGACATTAACCTCACAAGCCGTACCTGTATCCGTGCCGACTCCGCCATTACACAGGTCACTGCCTGCGCCGCCATCCAACGAGTCATTGCCGGGACCACCGAGGACGGTGTCGTTCTCCGAGCCGCCGAAGATGGTGTCTGAATCGAGCCCGCCTTCCAACACATCCGAACCGCCGCCGCCATCCAGGCTGTCACTTCCGGCGCCGCCCAAGAGGACATCCTTGCCCGAGCCAGCGGCCAGGGTATCGTTGCCGGTCTCGCCCAGGACGTTGTTGTTCCCTTCCCCGGCATCGATGATATCATTGCCAAGCCCGCCGTGGAGACTGTCATTGCCATCTCCGCCAAAGATGAGGTCGTGACCATTGCCGCCGAGGACCGTATCGCTCCCGCCGCCAGCGCAGATCACGTCATCGCCGCCGAAGCCGAGGATGGTGTTCGAGCCGCCCGTACCTACGATCACGTCCGCACCCGCTGTGCCGGAGAGCGTATGAGTGAAGGTATGCCCATTGAGCGGTCCGCCCACGATCTTGTTGTTATGGTCAACATAGATGGTCGCGTTACGTCCATCGCACTGCGGCACAAGATTTAGACCAACAATCAGCGGGTCATGGTCCGATGCGCGGAACGGTTCGGTGGAGTACAACGTATTGATGTGGTTGGCAGATTTGAATTCCACGTTGTAATCCAAAGCAATGGGCTCATCGGCATTGATATGCCACTCGGTCGCGCCGGTCGCCTGATCGGTCAGCGTGGAGGTTGCCAGCGCGTGATCGAGATATCCGGATTGTCCCTGGAAGACGTAGGAATAGGCATTCGCACCCACAAAGGCGTTGATCAGGTTGGTGAACCCGAAAGATTCCAACGCGGCTATCGGGTTTTCCCTGGCATAGGAGTTCAAGTCACCGATGATGATGAAGTCCGGGTCGCCGCTGTTCGTTGGGTCGCTTGCCAGCCAATTCGCTTCGGCAATGGCGGCATTCAGCCGGGTGATATTGCAATTGCCCTGTCCATCACCGAGATCCGGGTCACCTGCACAGGCAGAACCCTTTGACTTCAAGTGATTGACCGCAACGGTGAAGCGTTCGCCGGTCAGATTCTCTTCGAAGGTTTGCGCCAGCACAGGGCGGTTGAGCGTATCGATGAAGGTCGGGTCAACCGTGGAATTGAGGATGGCATACGCGCCAACAGGCGTCACGGTTGCGGGGCGGTAGAGCATCGCCACTTTGATCGCATCGGTACCGATCGTGCCGGTATCGATAAAGGCATAGGTGCCGGGCGCGCTGGCGGCATTCAGACCATCCACAAGGTCCTGTATCGAAGCGATGGTGTTGTTCTCGATCTCCATCAACCCGATCACATCCGCATCCAAGCCGAGGATGGCGTTGATGATCTTATCCCGCTGACGCCCAAATTCGAAGGCGCTATTTGCACCGCGACAATCTTGATCCGCCGCAGGACCACAGACAGGCGTGCCAGTGTCCAGCGTATTGAAATAGTTGAGCACATTGATGGCGGCTACATGCAACCGTCCGCCGACATCTTCCGGTTCCGTCGGGCGCGGATTATCGGGGTTGAAGGTCACCGCGCCGACTGGCTGAACGCGATACACGCCAAAGCGTTGTTCGAGCACACCGGTCAAGCCGTTGACCATGTCACCGGAACGCAGGGTGTTTGCCGCGCTCAACCCGCCGCTGGGGTAATTGGTCGGGTCGATGTTCTGCTGGTTGTTGCCGTCATCCAGCAGGATGCGGCTGCGGTCATTCAAGTCCTGGAGCATGTTCGCATCCAGACCGGGATCGGTAACGGATGTGGGGTTCATCAGCCGTCCACCCACCGACAGCGCCGCCTCACCATAACGTGCCAGCGTGAAGGTCTCTGTCACGGTCAGGTCTTGCGGGATGTTGATCAACATGCCTTCGTAGCGTTCCAAATCGCTAAGGAACGTAACCGGCAAATTAACGATAGCAGGTGTGACGCTGTTTCCGCTGCTGCAAATGATCAGATCGGTGAGATTAACAGCTTCGGTCAGGAATGCGCCGCTGCTTGAGAATTCAGTAATGTTGCCGCGCAGACGAACAAGGTCACCACTGTTGACCGCAAAGCTGCTATTGAATACGAAGATACCTTCAGAGGTGGCAGGATCGGCATCCACATTCGAATCTTCTTCCTGCAGGTGGAAGCCGCCAAATTGCCCGGCAGACTGGTAATCGCCAACAACAATACCTTCAAGGATGACGCCCGTTGCGCCGTTGATCGGGCTGGTGGCGCCACTGCCCTGAACAGCATGGATGAAGGTCGCCGGGTCACCGCAGACCCCGAACGGCTGGGCAGATGTGGTGAAGTCGAAGACGTAATCCCCAGCCATATTGTCCGCTGTGCCGTCCTGGTCAGCCACATTGGCGGCCACGACCGTGACCGTACAGATTTCGCTAAACGTGAAATCCGAGTCTGGGTCAAGGGCGAAGGCTTGAGGTCCGCCCGTGACCGTGGCAGTGTGCGCGCCACTGGATGTACAAGAGATGGAGAACCAACTTCCGCTGGCGGTTACATCCTCGCTGAAATTGATATCGATATTTCCGCTGATGGAGATACCAGTTGCATTGTCAGCCGGGTTCGTGCTGGAAACGGTCGGCGGAATATCCGTGACACAGGCGTTCAGCGACCCCGGCGTGCTGGTGCGTTCGCTGAAATCTACGTTGTTAACATTTGTATCGCTGCCGTCAAGACAACGTGAAATACTCATCGTCCCTGAAGCACTATCGACCAGTCCGACACCGGAGCCTTCGGTATAAGGCGCAAGGGTATCGCCCGCATAACTGACCGTATCAATAATGCCACCATTGTAGAGTAATGCAACCGCATCCGGCGCGCCATTTTGAATCAGGTTGGATTCCGGTGTGACATCCATATCGCAGTTGGCGACGGTGGCATTGTTGGCACACAGGACAAAGTAATCACCCGGCGCTAGGCTGACGGATGGAAGCGCGAACAACTGATATTGAACCGCCCCGCCCGCATTCCCATTCATCATTTGAATGCTGTAGGAAGCCAGATCTACGCTGACAACGTCGCGGTTTAGAATCTCAACGAACTCAGCCGTGTCGGTGCTCGGCTGGTCATAGTCGATCTCATTGATGACCAGTTCGTTCGCCACAGCAGCGCTGACCGTATCGAAGGTCCAGACATAATCGGCATCCATCGTATCGGGCGGGTCGTTGCTGTCGTCATCATTGACCTGCGCGGCATATATCGTGGCAGTACAGGTTTCGTTGTTAGCAAAGTCCGCATCGAGGTCGAGCGTGATGGCTGTCGGTCCACCGCTGACCACGGCAGTGTGCGTGCCGCTCGTCCCGCAGGTGATATCGAACCAGCTGCCGGTCGGCGTCACCGCTTCGGTAAATGTGACTGTGAGATTCGCATCGACCAAAACATTCGTTTCGCCGTTTGTCGGTAAAGTGGAGAGAACGGCAGGAGCCGTATCCGCGCCGCCGCAGTTGGCGCTATGGATGCCAAGCCCGTCGAAGGTTCCATTTGCGAACCCATCCCATTCAACAGCCGGGTCGAAGGCATCGCCGCCATTGCTGTCACCCTGACAGACATCGGCTTTGCGGCGGATGGTATTGTCTACTGTACTCGCCAGCCCGGTCCCCCACTCCGAGCCGGGGTCAAATCCGATCTGACCGATGACATCCACCAAATTTCCATTGTGGCGCAGGGCGACCGCATCATCTCCGTTGAAGTTGATGACGGCGCTGGAAATCCCATCTGCAACCGCAAGGATCGCAGGGTCTGCGCTGCCATTGGCGATCACCAGCACATCCCCGTCTGCAAGTGAAGCGGCAACGGTGTCAAGGATTATGGATTGTGTCGGTGTTGCCGCACCGTTCGAATACAGCTCAAGGACGTATTCCGAAAGCGTGGCGGAGGCGCCGGTCCCGTTATAGATCTCCACCGCCTTGTTGAAGGAACTTCCCTCGATATATTCAGAAATAAAAAGTTCTGATGCCAGCGCCTGCGCAGTTCGCGTCGGCTGGATCAGAACCAGTGACAATACCAATATCGTAAAGCTGGCAAGGATCTTATACAACAATTTATTCATATCATCTCTCCTCAATCACTAATCACTAAAAGGAAACAGGGCTGCGAGGAAGCTTCGTTGTCCGGTCGGTCTGTAATCTATTTTAGAGGTTTATCGGTCTTAATTCAAGTCCCTGGAGCAAATCCAACTCATTGACCATTGTTTCCATGCTTCATCTCGCTGATGGGACGCAGTATCGGCTTGTTCATCCTTTGGGATCTAAACCATACTCATGTCACCGACGGCGGCGTGAACATTTCCATGCAGGCAGGGGCTGTTCAAATTAATTTTTTAGATATGATCCCCTGTATTGACTTTTTGTCTATAGTATTGTAGACTGTAGATAAAGGAGTAAGTATGCCCGGTGGAAGAGGATTTGGAAGAGGACGTGGAGGCGGCAGGCGCAAGATGTTCTTTATGGAATCATGCCTGCTGGTCCTTTTGCACCGTGAAGCAGGCTATGGATACAGCCTGATGGATGGCTTAAAAGAGTTCGATTTCCAGACCGAAGAAATGGATATCAGCATTCTGTACCGGGCATTGCGCGAATTGGAAGCGGCTGGATTGGTGGTCAGCTCATGGGATGAAAAAAGTCTTGGTCCCCAGCGGCGCATGTATACCATCACCCCGCAGGGCGATGCTGCCCTGGCTGAGTGGATGCAAGCCCTGCGCCAGCGGCGCAAGGAAATCGAAACCCTTGAAGCAGCCTATGATGCAGTCAAGAAAGTCAAATGAAAAACGCGTAAAAGGAATAATGGACAAATAACAAAGGGGAGATGAAATCAAGTCTCCCTTTTCAGTATGGCAGTGACTGGCAGCATCGGGTCGTGGGATACTCCGCCGAAGGGGATTGGATGCCGGAAGAATTGCCAAAAATTATCAACAAGGAGTTCTAAAATGAAAATCGCAGTAACAGCAGAGAACAACAATGGACTTGAAAGCACGGTCGCCCAGCACTTTGGACATGCCCCCTTCTTCATCCTAGTGGATGTGGAGAACGGCGAAGTAACCGCATCGCAAGCGGTCGCCAACCCATTTGCCGAGGCACACCAGCCCGGACAGATCCCCGGTTTTATCCACGAGCAAAAGGCAAATGTAATCCTGAGCGGCGGCATGGGCGGGCGCGCCATCCAGTTTTTTGAAGATCTGAACATTCACGCTGCCACCGGGGCAAGCGGCACGGTTCGCCAGACGCTGGAACATTATCTGGGCGGCAAGTTGAAGGAAGCCGCCCCTTGTGACGAAAGCGTGGCGCACGGTCACGGATAATCTGATCTCGTTGCTGACTGTATAAGGCTGAATACAAACCCATGAACTACGTCTTCGGTCCCGTCCCCTCCCGTCGTTTGGGTCAATCGCTGGGAATCGATACCATTCCGCTCAAGACCTGCAACTGGAACTGTGTCTACTGTCAGTTGGGACGTACCATGCCGTTGACGAATGAACGGCGTGAGTATGTTCCGGCGGCGGAAATTCTCCTCGAAGCAGAACAAGTTCTGAGGTCCAGCCGGAGCGGCGAGATCGATTGGGTGACTTTCGTTGGATCAGGCGAACCCACGCTGCACAGTCGTCTTGGTGAATTGATCCGTCAAATAAAAAATATCACAACGCTTCCGGTGGCGGTCATCACCAACGGTTCTTTGTTATACCTGCCCGAAGTTCGCCGGGAACTGAGTGCGGCGGATGCCGTTTTACCCACCCTCGATGCGGGCACGGCTGAACTGTATCGCAAGATCAACCGCCCTCATCCTGAAATTTCGTTCGAACGGCTGGTCGATGGATTGATGGCTTTTCGCAAGGAGTATCATGGAAAACTCTGGGTGGAAGTGATGTTGGTGCAGGGCTTGAACGACTCGGCTCAGGCGCTGGCGGACATTGCCAAAATTCTGAATCGGATCGAACCGGACGCCGTGCATATCAACCTGCCAACGCGCCCTCCGGTTGAAACCTGGGTCAAGCCAACTGATGAGGAAGGTTTGATGCGAGCCATCTCCATCCTTGGCAAAACGGCCGAGGTGGTACACCCTGCTGAAGGGAGTTTTGACCTGGGCGGATATGCAAATATCGTGGATGCAGTGATCGGGATCATCACCCGTCATCCCATGCGGCAGGATGAATTGGAAAGGACTCTGGCACGCTGGTCACCGGGGCAAGTGAAAGAGGCATTACTGACTTTGGAATCTGACGGGCGGGCGCGGACCGTGGAACGCAACGGTGTTCGGTTTTGGAGCACCGCGCCAGCATTTTACCCGGATGAGAAGCAAAGCCAGCGAACTATTCCAGACTGACGGATAACAAAGTCCCCATTTTTCCTTTTTACATATTGGGGTTGAAAGACATCAACAAGAAGTTCCTCCGATTCTCATTGGCGTAATGAAAGCGGATAACAAAGCGACAGAATGGTAATAATCATTCAGCCGCTTTATTTTCGGAGGAAGTATGACAGAATCAAAGATCACCATCTACGGCGCATATTGGTGCCCTGACTGCCGCCGTGCAAAGAAATTTTTAGGCGAGCAATTCGTCCCCTACAATTGGGTGGACATCGAACAGGACAAAGAGTCGGAAGCGTTCGTGCTACAAAAGAACAACGGCAAACGCATTATCCCGACCATTGTGTTCGAAGACGGTTCATTCCTGGTCGAACCGTCGAACGCGGAACTGGCGAAGAAGCTGGGGCTGAAAACCGAAGCGAAGCAAACTTATTACGATCTCATCATCATCGGCGGTGGACCTGCCGGGTTGACTGCCGCCATCTACGCCGCCCGCGAAGGCGCGGAAACGTTATTGATCGAACGCTCCGGTTTGGGTGGGCAGGCGGGCATCACGGTCGGGTTGGATAACTTCCCCGGCTTCCCCGAAGGCATCAGCGGACAGGAATTCTCAGAGCGGGTGGCACAACAAGCCCGGCGTTTCGGCGTGGAAATTTTACAAGCTGTAGATGTCGAACGAATGGAAATGGAAGAGGGCTATCATGAAATCTATACGTCGGACGGCAGGCACGTTCATTCGCGCGCAGTGCTGGTCGCCACCGGCGCATCGTATCGGCGGTTGGAAGTCCCCGGCGAAGATGATTACATCGGCGCGGGCATCCATTTCTGCGCCACGTGTGACGGTCCGTTCTACAAAGGCGCGAAGGAAATTGTCGTGGTCGGCGGCGGCAACTCCGCTGTGGAAGAAGGCTTGCATCTGACCAATTTCAGCGAGAAGGTCACCCTGCTGGTGCGCGGCGACCAATTGACCGCCAGCCAGATCGCCATCGACAAGGTCAACGCATCGAACTCGCGCATCGAGGTGAAATACAACACCGTGGTGGATGCGTTCGAAGGGCAGGATTCCAAGCTCAAGAAGATCAAATACCATTACAAAGACAGCGACAAGGTCGAGGAGATCCATCCCGCGGCCGCGTTCATCTTCATCGGGCAGCAGCCCAACACGGAATTCCTCAAAGATTACGTGGAGTTGGATAAATATGGCTTCGTGTTGACCGGGCACAATCTGACGCACAAAGGCGAAACCTCTTCAAATTCCCTGCCCTTTGAGACCAGCCTCCCCGGGGTCTTTGCCGCAGGGGATGTCCGCCACGGGAGTACCAAACAAGTTGCATCCGCTGTAGGGGAAGGCGCTGCCGCATCCATCTCGATCCGCGAGTTTTTACGAAATAGATAAATCCAGTGCGTCAAATAATAAAGATGATTTAGCGGTTTACTGGTGATATTTGTCATCTTGAATGGACATGGGTTCTCCTTATAATTTCCTTTGATTAGTGAACAAGATGATCCCATTCCGGTTGTTCGCCAACACAGAAAAGTTAACGAACCAGATGCAACCTTATATGAACGGGGTGCGTAAGGTACAGTGAAAAAGGAGAAGCCTCATGTCAAAACTCGATACAATGGTCCAGAATTTCCTGGCGCAGAAGAAGATCGCGGTGGTGGGTGTGTCGGACAAGCGCGATACCGGCTGTAATATGGCGTATACAAAGTTCAAAGAAGGCGGATACCAGGTCTACCCGGTCAATCCGCGCATCGCCTCCTACGACGGCGTGACGTGTTACCCCGACTTGAAATCCATCCCCGAAAAAGTGGACGCGGTCTTTATCCTCACCAACCCCAAGGTCACCGACCAGATCGTCCAGCAGTGTGTGGACCTGGGTGTGAAGCACATCTGGATGCATTGCATGATGGGCACCAAACCGGGACTCGCGGCTGGCATGACCAGCGTGTCACAATCGGCGGTGGAGATGTGTAAAGCGAACGGCATCGCGGTCATCCCCGGCTCGTGCCCGAACCAGTACATGACCCCGGATGGCGGTCACAAGTTCATGCGCGGAATGTTTAAATTATTCGGCTTCATGAATGTGAATTAAGCATATTCTTCCTTCATCATCCGTTCAAATCCCTGCTTGGTGAGTTGACCTAACTCATCGAACAGGGGTTTTTCGATCTTCTTGAAATTGAAACAGGATTTGCCCTGCATGTGCTTCTTGAGTTCGGGGGAGATATTCTTCAGCAGGTCAGGGAACATGTACACGGGCATCAGATAGAACGAGACATAATTCTTCTTGATCTGCGCCGAGGCGAAGAAGAGTTCCTTCTTCCATTTTTCACTGTACGATGCATCGAGATAGTACAAGTCGGATTTATCGGTCTTGACCGTGAGTTTATCGGCGTATGGTTTGAGGATGGACTTGAGGGACTCGAACACAAGGGGAAAATCGGCTTGAGCTGACATATTCATCTCCTGATAAAAATTCTCTACCGTACATTTTTCTTTTTTTACCGCCAAGAACGCCAAGTTCGCCAAGATTTAATTGTTTACTTGGCGCCTTGGCGGTTCATTTTTGCCGTTTGTACGGTAGTAAAGATAAAAATAAACTACGGGGTATTCAACACTTTTTTCGATGCGATCGCCTGCAAATGACCAGCCACATCCTGAGGCAGTCCGCCCGGATAGGATAAGCCCACCGGGCTTTGAAGATAGATCGTGGCATAAAAAACAGTTGCGGCGAGATACGTCCCCGCAACTGTGGGGTGACTTCCATCCTCCTGCCAAAGTTCAGGGGTGGCGGGGTCCTTTTGGGCAATATACCAGGCATCGCCGACGGGAGCGAGAGTCACATTCAATTCCTGCGCGATGGCAAGATAGCCCTCGTCGACCCAGGCTTGCATGGTGACATAGTTCGGGATACCCATATCGGGTTCGCCATTTTTATGTCCCCAGGTGACAAAGAAAATAGGCTTGGCGCCTGCACTGCGGACCTGTTTGACGAGGATGCGCGCCGCAGGATACATATAGTATGTTCGCGAAGAGGGAACCGCCGGGTCGACACTGCGTTCCTGAAGGACCACATAATCCCATGGCTTGGATTGGATCACGGCGAGTGTCTCCTTCGAATCGACGTGGTCCGTAAATCCCCAGCCTCCGGTGGCGACCATCTGCACTTCGACGAGGTGCCCGCCTGCGCGCGCCAGTTCTGCAAAGGTGCCGGGCAGGTCATTGTAAAAAGTATAGCTATTCCCGATGAACAATACCCGCAGGCATTGTTCTCCATTCGGCACTTCATCACAGGTCTTTGGCGTGGATGAACATGCCTGCAAGAATTGACCGGCAAGGAAAAGCAGAATGAATGGAATGCGATTTAATTTCATGGATTCTCCACCACAACTTCCATAAAGACCGTATCCCCAAAGAGGTTCCCATCCGGGTCAACCGCCTGCCAGGTGGATTGATACGTGCCGAATTCCGCCGGTGCGACGAAGAGGATGCGCAGTGTGGCTTGCGTGCCAGCCTTGGCTGGGTAAAGCGGTTGTTCCTCAGCGACACCAAACGGGACGCCGCCCACCCACTTGAGCTTATAGGTCGAGTCCCAATTGCAGGTGCCGCTGTTGCTCACCAGCCATTGCTTGTCGATGGATGCGCCGGGAGCAAAGGATGTGCCGTCGTCCACGGTGACATCGTCGATGAAGGAAAGCGCGTTCGTGCAGGGACCTTCCGTCGGCGCGGCGGTGACGGTTGGGGTGAAGGTGGGCGTGAATAACGCGGGCACGGATGTCGTGGTCGGCAGCAATTGCGTGGGGAGGATCTCCGTCGGCGGGCGGAAGGGTGTCGGCGTGGGTTGGGGCGAACAGCCTGCGGCGAGGAAAAGGATGAAGAGCAGGATCAGGCTCGAGCGGGGAAGGAGGCGAAGCGTCATACTTGAAATTATACAATCAGGTGACAGTCACTTTAGAAGTGACTGTCACCTCTTGAAAAAAAAAGGACACGGGCAAGCCGTGTCCAAATATCTTATGCTTCTTCTTCGGTGGCAGCGCCGCCAGCGTCTTCACCGCCGCCATCGCCCAGATCGAGCGGAAGGGCGATCTCGCCGCTGAGCGCTTTCTGACGGATGACCGTCTCGATCTCATTCATCAGGTCAAGGTTGGAGCGGAGGTATTCCTTGGCGTTCTCACGTCCCTGACCGATGCGGATATCGCCGTAGGAGAAGAACGCGCCGCGCTTCTGGATGACTTCGAACTTGGTCGCCAGGTCGAGCACGTCGCCGCTCTTGGAGATGCCTTCGTTGAACATGATGTCGAACTCGGCGGTGCGGAACGGGGGCGCAACTTTGTTCTTGACGACTTTGACGCGGGTGCGGTTGCCGATGACTTCCTCGC
>CAYJPO010000119.1:0-11544 GCA_964372045.1 uncultured Anaerolinea sp. | reverse complement strand
GTATGGATATTAAACCTAGCAATCCGCCTGTATTGGCGTCGCACGGGGATACCCTACGGGCACGCGTTAACCCCCGTGCTAGTCCTACCAAGTCCGCTCGTGGTCTTTAAGAAATTAATGCCGTTTAAAGCCCGTATCACCCTCCCGAAGGACATCGGGACGATGTGAGGGAGCGTTCGTTGCGACCGACACATGCACCGCGCTGCGGATGCAGTGCTGGTGAGGGTCTCTTACTCCGGGGTAGAGATCCTTCGCTCCGCTCAGGATGACACATAACGGTATTTAATACTTAAATTTCATAAGCGGACTAGCCGACTTCCAGTCGGCTTGGTAATCGTAGCAGGGACGTTTACGTCCGTGCGGGCATGGCAGAAAATGCGCCTCGGTTTGCTAGAATAATTTGGAAAATTCCAAGATCCATCCTGACGGTCACGCACTTGCCTGCGTGGACGCGGACGGGAGCGCTTGCCCGCAACAGGATTTCTCCGGTTGCTGTGGCGCGGACGCTGTGCTCTATGTGCTGGAGTTATACGCCGACGGGGCAAAACCCATTGTGCATGTCTGGCGCATCCGATGGATCAAGGACGGGCGCAGATCGAATAGACCCCGGCACAGGCAGAAATCTGTTGATATGAGACGGTTAGACCGGCGGCTTCCAATGCGCTTATTGATTCATCTGCCAGCCAGTAAAACTCCTCATCCCACAGATCGCCAACAGATTTGGCAAACTCGTCCATGTGCGCTTTGGTTGGGAAAGTCAGGTCGCCGACGAAAAGCGATCCCTTCGACATCAGTCGTTTTGTCACCAGCTCATTGCATACGCGGACTTTCGCATCCAGTTCGAGGTGATGGAAAACATACGCCGAGACGATGCGGTCAAAGCGGCGGTCGAGTTCAGGCGACCAGTCGGCGCGCAGGTCTGCGAGGACGAAATGTGCCTGCGGAAGTTTCTCGCGGGCTTTTTCCAGCATGGCTTCAGAGAAGTCGGTACACCATAGGTCACACCCGCGTTCTGCGAACATCACGGCGAGGTTGCCGGTTCCGGTTCCAATATCCAGCACGCACATCTCCGCGCGCGGCTCTGCCAGTTTGACAATGGTTTCCAGCACACGCGAATATCCATCGAACGGAAACACACTCTGCTCGCGGACATCGTCATCATACGTCTGTGCCCACGGGTTGAATTCAGAAGGAGGAAAGGGATCGGTTTGAGTCATAAATGGATTTTACTTGAGATGAAAACGATTCCGCCTGTATAATGCCGGATATGATTCAACTTACCATCCCCGGACGCGGGGAACTCAACCTTCATCATATTGTTACGGATGTTAACGGGACGCTTGCGCTCGATGGCGTCCTTTTCGACGGGCTTGCTGAAAAGATTGGCGCGTTGCGTAAACGCCTGCAAATTCATCTACTTACAGCTGATACGCACGGACGGCAGGCGGTTATCGATCAGCAATTAGGACTGACGGCGGTACGCATCCAAAAGGGGAACGAAGCGCAGCAAAAGGCAGAGTATGTCCGCTCGCTGGGTGCGGAAACGGTGGTCGCCATCGGTCAGGGCGCGAACGATGCGCTCATGCTCAAGGAAGCTGCGATAGGGATCTGTGTGATATCGCGTGAAGGTGTGGCGGTGGAGACATTGCTCACCGCTGATATTTTGATGCCCGATATTTTTACCGCGTTGGATTTGTTCGACCACCCCAATCGGCTCATTGCCACCTTGCGGAAATAAAAGCAGGTCACGCAACACGCGTGACCTGCTTTTTTAGCTCCATTTCCAGGTGGTGCCATCCTTGCTGTCTTCGATTAACACTCCCATTTCTTTTAGCTGGTCGCGGATCTCATCGGAACGTTTCCACTGCTTCTGTTTGCGGGCTTCGGTGCGCTCTGCGATCAGTGCGTTGACCTGTGCATCCTGTTCGCTGGAACCTTTTTTATCTTCGAGCTTTAATCCCAGCACACCTGCCAGTTCGCGGAATATGTTTTGAGCGGCAGTGAGTTGTTCGCTGGTCGCGCCGTTGTCACGCGCGGTGTTGATGGATTTGGAGAGTTCGAACAAGGCGGCAACGGAGCCCGCGGTATTGAAGTCGCTGTCCATGGCTTCGGTGAAGTTTGTCTTTGCAGATTCGACCGCCGTACCGAGGGCCGACAAGACCTCAGCGTTGAGTCCGCTCGCGGAGGGTGAAGCAGGCTTGAGCGCGGATTTGAGGCGTTCTACATTCCTTTCCGCGGCATCCAGCGTTTCATCGTTGAACATCAGCGGCGCGCGATACGTCCCGTTCAAGACCAGCATGCGCATCACATCGGACGAACGCTTCGACAAAAATTCCTTGATGCTGACGATGTTGCCCAGCGACTTGGACATCTTCTCGCCACCGAGTTGCAGCATGCCGTTGTGGATCCAATAGCGCGAGAATTCCTTGCCGGTATAGCATTCGCTTTGCGCGATCTCGTTTTCGTGGTGGGGGAAGATCAGATCGTTGCCGCCGCCGTGGATGTCGATCTGTTCGCCGAGTTCGGCGAGGTTCATGGCGGAGCACTCGATGTGCCAGCCGGGGCGACCCTTGCCCCACGGACTGTCCCATGAAATCTCGCCGGGTTTGGCGGCTTTCCAGAGAGCGAAGTCCATCGGGTGTTCTTTCTGTTCGCCGACTTCGATGCGCGCGCCCGCCTGCATGTCATCCAGCTTGCGACCGGAGAGACGCCCATAATCGTCGTCGCTCGTCACACGGAAATACACATCGCCGTTCTGAGCCGCGTAGGCATGCTCTTTTTGGATCAGTCCTTCGATGAATTGGATGATGAGCGGCATGGTCTTGCTGACCTGCGGATTCGATGTGGCAGGCAGGACGTTGAGGCTGGCGAGGTCACGCGCATAATCTTCGATGTAGCGCTGCGACAACTTAAGCGGGTCTTCGCCAAGGGCGTTGGCGCGGTTGATGATCTTATCGTCCACGTCGGTGTAGTTCATGACGTGCTTGACGTTGTATCCGCGAAATTCAAGATAGCGGCGGATGATGTCGAACACGATGGCAGACATGGCGTGACCGACATGCGCGTCGTTATAAACCGTGACACCGCAGACATACATCTTGACGACGCCAGGCTCGAGGGTTTGGAATTCTTCGGTTTTGCGAGTGAGGGTGTTGTAAATTTTTAGCATTTTTTCTTTTACCACAAAGGGTCACAAAGGAATTTAAGCAAATGTATTTTACCGCATTAAAAACAGGACGCGTCACGCGTCCTGTTCACTGATTACTACTCACTACTCTCTCGTTACTTGCCTTTCCTCTTCCCACCTTCTTCATCCACCCGCCCGAAGATCATGCGCCCTGCGGCGGTTTGCAGGACCTTGGTGATATTCACTTCCATGTATTCGCCGATGTACTCGCGTCCGTTCTCGACCACGACCATCGTACCGTCATCCATGTAGCCCACACCCTGACCGTGTTCCTTGCCTTCCTGCATGATGTTGATGCGCAGGGCTTCACCCGGCAGGACGACAGACTTGACCGCGTTCGCCAGTTCGTTGATGTTGAGCACGGTCACGCCTTGCAGTTCCGCCACGCGGTTGAGGTTGTAATCGTTGGTCAATACGGGGCTTTTAAGCTGTTTGCCGAGCACGACCAGTTTATCGTCCACTTCGCGCACGCCTTCCACGTTGATATCCGAGATGCGCACGAGGACGTTGGGCAGTTTTTGCAATTCGGCGAGCACTTCCATGCCGCGCCTTCCGCGCTGACGGCGGACGCCATCCGGTGAGTCGGCGATGTATTGCAGTTCATTTAGTACAAAGCGCGGGATGAGCAGTGTACCCGGCAGGAAGCCGGTCTTGGCGATATCCGCCACACGCCCGTCGATGATGACGCTCGTATCCAGCAGGATGGTGCGGTTGAGGTTGGTCCATGAGGAGGAACCGCCGCCTTCGGTGCGTCCGCTCATGGCGCTGACCAGCCCCATGATATCTCCCTGCCGCATGACGAACAGGGCAACGCCGAAATAGGAAAAGACCAATACGCCGATGAAGGGCAGGACCTGGCTAAATGGCGCCGGGAGCATGGACAGGGGGAACGCCAGCAGTGCCGCGATGAGCAAGCCGACGATCAACCCGGTCAGCCCGGCGAACAGGCTTTCCGCGGACATACGTGCCAGCAGCGCGCGCATGGCTCGCGCGGGTCGGGTGGTGAAGTACGGCGTGAGGACCAATCCCGTCAGCGCGCCGACCAATGCCAAAACAAGGGTATTCGTAATTGCGTCTGTGGGGGAGAATTCCGAGAGATCGAACCCCAGAAAGCCCCCAGCAATTGCAAGAACAACCATTCCGATAAGCCGGAGAATAAATTCAAAACTCATAAAAACTCCTTTTAATGAAAAAACAATGCAATAATCAATCATCATAGCACGCCTGATAAAGACCGTCAATTCAATTAAACATCTCTTATAAAGTTGTTATAATCAAACTTTACCGGAAGAATCCATTTTGTGGTTGGAGCCCGGAATTTTAGAAATGGAGTGTCACAATGTCTCTATTGGATACCCTTAACCGTCCCCTGCGCGATCTGCGGATCTCCGTCACGGACCGCTGTAATTTCCGCTGTGTCTATTGCATGCCAAAGGAAACCTTCGGTTCCAATTTTGTGTTCATGCGCCATGAACAGATCCTGACCTACGAAGAGATCACCCGCCTGGCGAGAATCTTTGTCTCGTTCGGTGTCAAGAAGATCCGGCTGACGGGCGGCGAGCCGCTGGTCCGCAAAGACCTGCCTGACCTGGTGCGCATGCTGTCTCAGATCCCAGGTCTCGACCTGACCATGACCACCAACGGTTCCCTGCTTGCGCGTTTTGCGAAGGAACTCAAGGATGCCGGTTTGAACCGCGTCACCGTGAGCCTGGATTCGCTCGATAACAACGTTTTCAAGGCGATGAACGATGTGGACTTCCCGGTGGAGAAAGTGCTCGAGGGCATGGAAGCCGCCGCATCGGTCGGACTCGCGCCGATCAAAGTGAACATGGTCGTCAAGCGCGGCGTCAACGAAGACAGCATCCTGCCGATGGCGCGCTTCTTCCGCGAGAAGAATTACATCCTGCGCTTCATCGAATACATGGATGTGGGGCACACCAACGGCTGGCGCATGGATGATGTTGTGCCTGCCAAAGAGATCATCCAGACCATCAGCGCCGACATGCCGCTTGAACCCGCCGACCCGAACTATCGCGGCGAAGTGGCGGAACGCTGGCGCTACAAGGATGGCGGCGGTGAAGTGGGAGTGATCGCCTCGGTCACGCAGGCGTTCTGCCGCGATTGCAACCGCGCGCGCCTGTCTGCTGAAGGTCAACTGTATACCTGTCTCTTCGCCGTCAAAGGGCATGACTTCAAGACCATGCTGCGTGGCGGCGTAAGCGATGAAGAACTCGCAGCGGAGATCGAAAAGGTCTGGAGCAAACGCACCGACCGTTATTCCGAGATCCGCACCGAGAACACTGTCCCGCTCCCCAAAGTGGAAATGTCGCATATCGGCGGATAAATGACCCGGACCAAAATCAAAGCAGTTCTCTTCGATCTGGACGGAACGCTTCGTCACCATCTTCCAACGGGTGACGAAGTTTTTTTGGACTATCTCAAAAGCATCGGCGTGAAATTCTCGGAAGAAGACCGCATCCGCGCGGCGCATTGGGAACATTTCTACTTTGCACATTCGCTGGAGATCCAGGAGGATAACCAGCTCTTCACCGGCAACCAAAAGGCGTTTTGGACGAATTACTCCAAGCGGCGCATGGTGGCGCTGGGTCTCCCCGAACAGCGCGCCGTGGAACTCGCTCCCGCTGTGAGCGCACACATGGACTCGAATTACAAGCCCGAGGTTTACATCCCTGAGGAGGTTCCCTTCGTGTTGAACAAGCTCAAAGATGCCGGTTATATTCTGGGCATTGTCACGAATCGCGATGAACCCGTTCACGAGGAATTGAAAACCCTGAAGCTGGAACCATACTTCAACTTTTCGCTGACGGGCGGCGAGGTTCAATCCTTCAAGCCGCAGCCCAGGATCTTCGAGAAGGCATTGGAACGGGCGGGGACATCCGCCGCGGAGACGATGTACATTGGGGATAATTATTTTGCAGACGTGGTCGGTTCGCTTCGCGCCGGACTTATGCCGGTGCTCTACGACCCCAGCCGACTCTTCCCGGATGTTGAGTGTGCGGTCATCCGCTCCTTCGACGAACTGCCCGACCTGCTGGCTTGACCGCCATCAGGCAGCAAGATTTCTGTTGTAGCGCGATATTTATATCGCGCTACTTTTTTGCCCAAATTGAAATGCTTAACGATGGATAACACGCGATAAAATGAGTGTGATCGAAAAGGAGACTTTTATGTCGTGGAATCAAAAGATCTTTCGCATTGTGCGCGTACGGAATTCGCAGAAAAAAGGCGTACTGGCAAAACTGCTGACTGCCATTGCTGAAGCGGGTGGAAGCATCGGCAGTATCGTATTGCTGACCGAAACGTCACGCCACACTGTGCGCGACATTACCGTCACCGTCGAAAGCGAAGACTCGCTGGAGGCTGTGCTGAAGGTCATGCAGGAGAACGAAGGCACAAAAGTCATCGAAGTCCGCGACCAGATTTTGGAACTGCACCAAAAAGGCAAGATCGCCATCCGCTCGCGCTACCCCATCGATTCATTGAAAACGTTGCGACGCGTCTACACTCCCGGTGTGGCGGAAGTCTGCACACGCATCGCCAAGGACCCGTCTCAGGCGCGGCTGTATACGAGCATCAGCCACATGGTCGCCATCGTCACCGATGGGACGGCTGTGCTCGGGCTGGGAGATATCGGTCCGCTGGCGGGCATGCCCGTGATGGAAGGCAAAGCCATGCTCATGGAAACGCTGGTGGGGCTTTCAGGCATTCCGATCCTGCTCAACACAAAAGATACCGACGAGATCATCCGCACAGTGGCTGCCATCTCACCGACCTTCGCCGCGATCCAGCTTGAAGATATTTCCGCGCCGCGCTGTTTTGAGATCGAAGAACGTCTGCAAGCCATGCTCGATATTCCCGTCCTGCATGATGATCAGCATGGGACGGCGGTGGTCACCACGGCGGCGTTGATGGTCGCCACGCGTGAAGCCGGGCATGACCTGAACAAAGCCGTCATCGGGCAGATCGGGCTTGGGGCGGCCGGACATGCCATCGGTCAGATGTTGATGCGCTTGACGGGCAATCCCGTTTACGGCGCGGACTTGAGTCCCGAGGCGTTGGATCGATTCGAAAAGATCGGCGGCGTCAGGTCCGATCTGAAAGAGATCATGGCGAAATGCGATATTGTGGTGGCGACCACTGGCGCGCCGAACCTCATCAAGCCGGAAATGGTGCGCGAGGGACAGATCATCCTCGCGCTCTCCAACCCGAACGCGGAGATCGACCCGGATGTGGCCATGGAACATGGCGCAGCATTTGCGGCGGACGGGAAGTCGGTCAACAACGTTTTGGGATTTCCCGGTATCTTCCGCGGTGCGGTGGATGCGAATGCTCCAAGAATCACACACGAGATGCTGCTTGCGGCGGCGTTCAAGATCGCCGAGATGACCCCGCCCGGTGAGTTGGTGCCCAACCCGCTCGATAAAAAAGTACATCACGCCGTGGCGCGTGTGGTGGCGGAGACAGCCATCAAGCAGGGCATCGCCCGCGCGGATTATGTGCCTTATGTGGAGGAATAGACGATAGACCATGGACGATGGACCGTGGACGATAGACGAACAAACATAATTAACCCCGAATTTAATATAGGACGCTGACGAGCGCGGACTGCGAAGCGCGCGGGAAAGGATTAATAAATCGGCGTTCTCAGCGTTAATCCGCGTCCCATTTGCTCTTAAAGACAGACTCACCCGCGAAACCTTAATTTCGGGGTGAGTCATGTTTGTTTACGCTTCACGCTTCACGTTTTACGCATCACGCTTTATGAAACCCGTTCCTCTTGAACACTTCCTTCAACGTATTTCCCAGCCGTGTAATGCCTTCGCGGATGTTATCCGGTGACGAATACGAGAAGTTGAGGCGCATGGTGTTCGTGCCGCCGCCGTTCGGGTGGAAGGCTCCGCCTGGTACGAATGCCACCTTGCGTTCGATGGCGATCTTCAACACGTCTGCCGCATCCACGCCTTCGGGCATGATGCCCCACAGGAACATGCCACCCGCCGGTTTGGTCCAGCGCATTTCGGGCGGGAACATTTCATCCATCATTTCGAGCATCACGTCGCGGCGTTCCTTGTACACCGAGCGGATGAGCTTGACATGCTCATCGAGGAAGCCGCCCTTGCCCACTTCATAAGCCACCTGCTGGTTGAACGACGAGGTGTGCAGGTCGGCGGCTTGCTTGGTCATCACCAGTTTCTGGATCACTTTGGGCGGCGCCACCACCCATGCCAGGCGCAGACCCGGCGCGAGCAGTTTCGAGAAGGTGCTCAGGTAGATCACATTGCCGGTATATTCATGGCCGCCGTCGTTGCGATATTGTTCATCCAGGTAAACGACCGAGGGCAGGTGTTCACCGTCGTAACGTAACTGACCATACGGGTCGTCTTCGATGATCGGCACCCCGTACTGGTCTGCCAGCGCCACCAAATGTTTGCGGCGTTCAATGCTGAGGGTGGACCCTGACGGGTTCTGAAAGTTTGGGAGGATGTAGATGAATTTCGGTCCGACTCGAAGCGCAGCCTCCAGCTCATTCACGATCATACCGTGCTCATCCGCGCGGACCGAGATGTACTGCGCCCCATAGGCGTTCCACGCTTGCAGCGCGCCGAGATACGTGGGCGATTCCACCACGATGTAATCGCCGCGATTGATGAACAACCGACCGATGAAATCCAGCGCCTGCTGCGAACCGGACGTGATGAGAATATTTTCGGGGGTCACATGCACGTTGTACCGCTCGGTGTGGCGGGCGATCATTTCGCGCAGCGGACGATAGCCTTCTGTCGTGCTGTATTGCAGCGCCTGCGCGCCGTTCTCTGTCAATACGCGGTTGCACGCCTCCTGAAATTCCTTCACCGGAAAGACCTCCGGCGCGGGGAGCCCGCCTGCAAAGGAAATGATGTCCGGCTGTTCCGTCAACTTCAACAGTTCACGGATGACCGAGCTACCCATTCGCTTCATGCGGTGTGCGTACCGATATTCCCAGGGTGTTTGCATTTTTTCTCCTTGAAATAAGATAAAAAAAGCCTGACAGGTACGTCTGTACCCATCAGGCTGACTGACCTAAGGCAAAAGGATGCCGGATAAATGTAGCGCCAAAAACCGTATCATGGCAACTCAATCTTACCCATTTTTAGGTAGGGATGCAACTGTTTTTTGTAATTGTAAGCCGGTTGAAAATTATGACAAACCTCCCGCGAGGATGCGCTCGATGGTGTTCCGCGTGTACGAATCCAGCGGAAGATGAAGAGCCGCCTCCGGCTGGACCCAGACATGGTCCTCCGCCTCGTCATTGAGCGTCACTGAGAGCGAGTCCGTCCGGCAGGCATAGTCGAAGAAGATGAAATGCTTGCGCTTCCAAAACGCCGGGTCGTGGATGAACTCCTGGAACATGATGAACTTCAGGTCGTGGATATCCAGCCCGGTCTCCTCCTTTGCCTCGCGGACAGCCGCCTCTTCGAGCCGCTCGCCCACTTCCACGTGCCCGCCGGGGATGACGTACTTGCCGGGCCACTTGTGGCTTTTCAAAAGCAGCACCTCGCCCGCCTGGTTGAAAATGAACACACCTACCGTCGGTTCGGGAAAAACTTGTTCTGGCATATCGCATCCTTAATTCAAGATCTTTTTTGTACACGGATAGCACGGAACTTTTACTCCGCATTCCGTGTATAAAACTCACTTTATGCAGTAAATAATCCCGAAGGGATGGCAAGATTATAGAATTGGGGCATAGAGTCCCCAAATCCCGAAGGGATGACATAATTCAACTGGAAAATCATGACACCCCTTCGGGGTTTGGCGAATTTTCTCGTTGAATCTATAATCATTTCACTCGTTTCGGCAAGCTCAACGCAGCGCCTTCGGAGTTAGATCTGTGTATTATGAGTACGCAAAAAATCCTACCCAAATATCGCAATCACCATCACGCCTGCGAACACGATGGCAGATCCGATCACCCGCACCCCGCCCATCTGCTCCTTGAGGAAGCGCCAGCCGAGGAATGCCCCGATCACAGCGCTGACCTCACGGATCGCGCCCGAATAACTGAGCGGCGCGAAGGTGTAGGCGAACAGCGCCAGCATGTAGGCGATGAGTCCCAGCACGCCGCCGATCAGCAGATACGTGCGGTTTTGTTTCCACACTCTCGCAAAGGAATCGATCCCATAATGATAGGCGATGTACGGCGTGGTCACGAACGGAACCATCACGAACATGGACAAGCCGTACGGCAGGGCGGGTCCGCTTTTGACGGCTTTCCCGTCGATAAAGGTATATAGCGAGATAACCAGCGCCACCGTCAGCGCGGTGAGTATGCCTTTCAGATGGACCTTCTCGCCCCTGCTTTGCAGCAGCGCCGTCGCGCCAATGACCATCATGCCGATGGTGATCATCGCAAGACCGATGTACCCGCCCGTGGTCAATTTTTCATGCAGGAAGATCGCTGTCCATACCACCAGCATGGCGGGAGCCGCTCCGCGCGCGATGGGATAGATCAACGAAAAATCATGGTCGCTGTAGGCGATGCACAACAGGATGAAGTAGATCGCTTCCAGTAACATGCTGATGACGGCGAACAGCCACATTTCGCGCGGCGGCAGACCGGAGTAGAACATGACCGCCAGCGCGAAGATACCGCTCAAGATGGTTTGCCAGCCCATCGCAACGTATTTTTCCTCCGCGCTTTTGAGCAGGAAATTCCACACGGCGTGCATGGATGCGGATAGGAACAGCAGGACAAGTGCAAGAATGGGCATGGGTTATCTCAGGAATCGGATCAGATTTTTATTCACTTCATCGGCTTCTTCGTGCTGAACCCAATGCGTGGCTTTCTCGAAAATGACGGAGGAACTTTCATCGCACAGATCAAGCGACGGCTGGACGGTTTCAAAGCTGAGCGCCACATCGTTCTTCCCCCACAAGATCAGCGTAGGGACCGCCACCCGCCGGGCAGGGATCCGCTTTCGTAAAAAGAAATACTTGAGGCTCCGATTGTACATCGCGCGATACCAATTCAGCATCCCCGTCAACGCGCCGGGCTGGGACCACGCCATGCGGTACGCTTCGAGGTCTGCTTTGGTGAAGGCGCCCTTGCGGCTCGACCCAAGCAGCATGCGCGCCATGTCTCGGAAGTTATCGCGGCGCAAAACCCACTCAACGAAAAAGGGGATCTGGAAGAAGAACACATACCACGACTTTTTACGCTGTTCGGCATTTTCCAAAACGAAGCGCGTCATCACATCGGGATGCGGGACGTTGAGGATGGCGAGCTTTTCCAGCCGCTGCGGGTGATTCAACGCCAGCGTCCACGCGATGACCGCGCCCCAATCATGACCGACCAC
>CAYJPO010000118.1:0-11606 GCA_964372045.1 uncultured Anaerolinea sp. | reverse complement strand
CCCCATAGAACCTGCCAGATACGCAATGCTGCTTCCAGTTGGATCTTGAACGACATCTTGGATTTTCCCCACCGCCGGTCTGCAAAATAGATGGGGACTTCGCCGATCTTGAACTCCAAACAATACGCCAAATAGATCATTTCCACGAGAAAAATATACCCCGTAGATTGGATACGTTCAAACGGCATCTGTTTTAACACGTCAGCCCGCCACATACGAAAGCCGGTCGTAACATCATGCAGGGGCAATCCTAAAATAGACCGCGCGTAAAAATTCCCGAACGCAGAGAGCCATTTGCGCCAGATCGGCCATTGCTTATCCACCGAACCGCCCGCAATATAACGGGAGCCGAGCACGACATCCGTTGATTCGAGCAGCTTGACCATCTCCGTCAATTTCTCCGGGTCATGGGAGAAATCCGCATCCATCTGGACGATCGCTTCTGCATCGCTGTCGAATATTTTTTGGAAACCATTCAAATAAGCGGAACGCAGCCCCATTTTTCCGGGGCGATGGAGGACCTCGATCCGCCCGCGATGCGCTTTTGCCAGGTCTTCCGCGATCCGCCACGTCCCATCCGGGCTGTTATCGTCCACGACCAGCAGGCGAATATCAAGCGGAAGCGAAAATAAAGCGGAGACCAGTTTTGGAAGGTTCTCCGCTTCGTTGTATGTAGGGATAACGACCGTAATTCGCACCAGCAATCACCTGTTCTTCATATTCAAAAGCTCTGCCTTCATCTGTTCGACACCCCCAGCTTTGCCTTTTAGCGACGAAACCTCGACAAGTTTTGCATTAAGGCGATCCTTGCGTTTTGCCATTTGTTCGCGATCTTTGATCGGGTAAAAATATTCCATGGATTGTTCAAAACGGGACTTTAGTTTTTCGCTCAATGCCACCAGATTTGAAGGCGGAACAACAAGAATAAAGTCCGTCCCGCTCAAGTGCCCCAGGAAATCCTCGGGGCGGCTTATTTCCCGCATCGTGTTGACGATCATCAAGCTAACCGCCCGTAAGACGTCATCAGAAGCGACGAACCCATAGGCTTCACGAAACGAATCCATATTTTCGAGCGAGACATATAACAATGAAGCGCCGTCCCTTCCAAGGACATCGGAAAGTTTTTCGTCAACCAACGCGCCTTCCGGCAACCCGGTCACGGGATTGGTCAACGTTCCCTGGCTGACCCGGTTTAATGCATTCCGAACACGGAGGCGTAATTCTTGGATATCGAACGGTTTGGTGATGTAATCGTCGGCGCCTAATTCCAGACCTTGAAGCCGGTCCGCGCGATCGCGTTTTTCTGTTAAAAAGATGATTGGAATATCCGAAGTCCGCCGGTCGCTTCGCATGCGCCGCGCCACTTCATATCCATCGATATCGGGGAGGCGGATGTCGAGTATGACGAGATCAGGGGTGACCTGCAAAGATGAACGGACACCGTCTTCCCCCCAATTTACTGTAAAGACATCATATTCCTGCGAGCGAAAATATGCTGTCAACATTTCAGCAACATCGGGGTCGTCTTCGACGATGAGGATCTTGGATTTTGGTTCGGTCATGTCAGACCTTATAATTTAGGAAATGGGTTCTTTCTGAACGATAAACTCACAAACATTCTCGCCCATGGCGATACATTTGGATTCGTTGACACGGAATTCGTTTCCGCCGGATACCCATTTGAGGCTTTCCTGCAACAGTCCTGTGGAGATAAAACAGACCGGCTTATCTGCACCCGTACGCGCCCAACAGCAAGGACATTTATGGATCGTCCAGACCCATTCCGAATCCTTTTCTTCCACGGTCGTTTGCTGGTCACTTAATTGTGAAAAGATCTTCGCAAACGCAGGCAGACCGATCCTTAACTTCGATTGAAGCGGAAGGACCACAAAGGCAAGATCCGCAGCGCCGGCAAGCGCCCCGAAATTCCTCAGGGCATCGGCAAAGGTGGCGCGTCCTGCACGGAGGGCAAGCCCGCGTCCGCCGCGGGGGCCGTACATTTCTTCCAGAGCAGATCCAATGGCGGATAACTCACTGAAATCGAAGCCTTTTTCCAGATTATCGGGGGGATAATTCTCGATGTAATGACCAAGACCGGCGAGGTTCAGGATCGCGTTCAACCCGTTCTTGCCCATGACTTCTTCAAGGGATTTGATCGCGATCAAACCAAATTTATTAGGGTAATACAGACCAGATTTTTGAATGGGGGTCATAATTTCTCCACTAGATCAACTTCGCCAGATCTTCGGCTGCGCGGCGCATATCAAGGAAGATCAGACCAAGTTTGGCCTGTTCGCGAGCCAGGGCGGTAAGAACGGCTTCCTCACCGACCGACATTAATACAACATACCCCTTCACACCCTTGATGTACACCTGTTCAAGAGATCCACGCCCCAATTCCCCGGCGATACGTTCACCCAGCGATAACATCGCCGCGGACATGGCAGAGACGCGATCCTCTTCCACACCCTGTGGAAGAGCAGATGCTATACTCAGACCATCCACGCTGACCACCGCTGAAGCCTCGATATCCGGAGAAGATGCCTGCAACTCGCGCAGACGATCTACCATTTGTTGCGTACGGTTCTTAGACAAGCCAGCCCTCCTGAAAAAATATAAACGCCCTAATCAAATTCAGGACGTCGAATTCAAATTCGTTCAGCAATTTTAGAGCAGGGCACCCAATGTGTCAAGTTCACATTCCGCAACTTTCAAAACGGTAAGCAATTGAAAATAGGAGATGCCCCCCGTCCATTCTTCCCGGAATGACAGACTCCGCGGTTTTTCCCTGAGGAATGCAAATCATCAATTTATATTGACACGAATATACCCTCATGGTAAACTAGCGCCCGCTTAACCAATTGGTCCCGTGGTGTAGCGGCCTAACATGCGGCCCTGTCAAGGCCGAGATCGCGGGTTCGAATCCCGTCGGGACCGCAGAGCGTACTCTGCGCAAAGAAGCCCCCGTTTTCGATGGAGAAATTCATCGGAGCCGGGGTTTCTTTTTCTCTCAACCGATCCATACAAGAGATGGAAAAGTTAAGCTCTTACAAACCCCATAACAAACATCCGTTGGGCATTCATGCGCAACTTTGTTAGAATTCATCCATGCGAAGGCAAAAAAACAAACAGAGACTGCACTTTATTGTCTTTGTGTCTATTGCACTATGCCTAATTTTTGGGGTCTATCTTTTCTACGACCTGCCTTCCATAGAATCCCTGCCCGAACGATTGAGCCAGCCCAGCATTCGCATCACAGACCGGGATGGGCGGCTGCTTTATGACCTCCTCCCTGAAGACAGCGGACGGCAGGTTTCGCTTGCGAGCGAGAATATTCCGCAGTGTATCAAAGATGCGACGGTGGCGGTGGAGGATGAAAACTTTTACTCGCATCCCGGTTTTGACTTGAAAGGGATCGTGCGCGCGTTGTGGATCAACCTCCAGAGCGGGGAGACCAAGTCGGGCGGCAGTACCATCACACAGCAGGTGGTGCGCATCCTGCTATTCGACGATGAGGAACGCACAGAACGATCCATACGCCGGAAAGCGCGTGAGGCGGTTCTGGCATGGCAGTTGACTCGCAGATATTCCAAGGATGAAGTCCTCGCGTTGTATCTCAATTATTCTTATTATGGCGGCATGGCTTACGGTGTGGAAGCGGCTTCACAGACGTACTTTGGCAAACCCGCCTCGGACTTGCTCCTGCCCGAATGCGCCTTGCTCGCCGGGCTGACGCAAACCCCAGGGCTTTACAATCCGTTCACCAACCCCAACCTTGCGCTCGAACGTCAGAAGGTGGTGCTGGGATTAATGCAGAAGCATGGGTTTATCAGTGAGGAGGAAAAGCTTTCAGCGGAGCAAATGCCGTTAGAGTTCAACCCAGCTCCGTACCCGGTCGAAGCGCCGCACTTCATCTGGTTGATAAAAGACCGGCTGGATGAAATGTTCCTGAGCGGGGAACTAGATCCGCAAGAGAGCCTCATTGTGCGCACCACGCTGGACTTGAATATGCAGCATGTGGTGGAGGCAACGGCTCGGCGGCACATCGAACGCTTCCAAATGGAAACGGGGATCGAGTCGCATAACGTCAACAATGCGGCGGTGGTGGTCATCGACCCAACGAACGGCGATGTGCTGGCATTGACTGGCAGCGCGGATTACTTCGATGTGAATATCCACGGCGCGATCAACATGGCGGCTCTGCCCCGGCAAACCGGCTCGGCATTCAAGCCGTTCATTTATGCATTGGCGCTGACCCCGAGCGGACCGCAGGCTTGGACGGCTGGCACAACCATCCTCGATGCGAGTACGACCTTTACGATGAAGAACGCCCAGCCGTACACGCCATACAACTACGACGGCATGCAGCGCGGATATGTTTCGATGCGCGAGTCGCTGGCGTCTTCGTTGAACATTCCGGCGGTGCGGACGCTTGAAAAAGTCGGCATCGACGATACGGTCTCGCTCGCCAAAGAGTTGGGCATCACATCGCTGGAACGCCCCGATGAATACGATCTCTCGCTCGCACTCGGCGGAGGGGAAGTCAGTTTGCTGGAGTTGACATCTGCGTATGCCACGCTTGCCAACCAGGGCGTACACACGGGATACGAGTTGATCCTTGATATAAAAAATGCGGATGGGATATTGCTGTATAAATTCGAACGTGAAGAACCTGTGCAGGTAATCGACCCGCGTGTGACTTGGCTCATCAGCGATATTTTGAGCGATGACCGTGCGCGGTCGCTGACGTTCGGTACAAACAGCGCTTTGAAGCTGGATAGAGTTGCGGCAGTGAAGACCGGCACGACCACGAATTTCCACGATAACTGGACAATTGGCTACACGCCAGACCTAACGGTTGGGGTTTGGGTGGGCAACAGCACCTATGAGCCGATGCGAAACGTCACCGGGCTGACGGGTGCGGGTCCCATCTGGCACGATGTGATGCGCGCCATTTTAGAGGGGCGACCTGAACAAGCCTTCCTCCAACCGGAGGGGTTGAAGCAAGTGGAAATTTGTGCGCTCTCCGGGCTGCTCCCCACTGAATTCTGCGAACACACAAAGACTGAATGGTTCATCAATGGCACGGAACCAACATCATTCGATACATTTTATAAACAGATATGGATCGACAGAACCAGCGGCGCACTGGCTTCTGACTCAACGCCCGCAGAACATAAAGAATCCCTCATCGTGTTAGACCTGCCATTCGAGGCGCAGGCATGGGCACGTGAGCAGGGTCTGCCCTTGCTCGTGGATTATTCGAACAGCGCCATCGGCAGAGATCAATTAGTTGTTCAACTACCAGCGAACAATGCCACCTTTATCATTTACCCCCATCTCGACATCACCGCTCAGCAGATCCAGATCAGCGTTAGTGGCGGAGGTGATATTTCGCAGGTCACGCTTTGGATGGATGGCAATGTGCTTACATCCTTTTCCGCGCCGCCGTACACGACCTGGTGGATCCTGTCCGCTGGCGAACATCAGCTTTGGGTGGAGGGAGTCGGCGCGAACGGTGAACGCATCAAAAGTAATGAAGTGAATTTCAGTGTATTGAATCAATAGGGCGACCCATTCGCTCGATGAGTCGCCCTATTGAATTACTTTACTGTGAATACACTGCCCACGCCGCGCCCGTTGACATCGGGGAAGTAGAACTCGAACGCCGTCGTCGGGATGACCTTGAACGTACCGCGATTACTGGCGCGCACAAGATATGTGTATGTGTATGAACCCGCCGGAAGATAATCGGCAGAGATCGTCACCTTTTCATCCTGCACCTGAATGTTGTCGAAGAACCACCAGCCCCATCCGCGTTCCTTGAAATCTTGATACGTGTAGGATATCGGGACCAGCGTATCCGCTGCGAGCGTGGAATCAATCGCCTCGAACCCCGCCGGAAGCGGATCATCCACCGAGACATAGTGCAAGTCTGACGGCGCGACAATGGTCAGGCGCACTTGCAAAATATCGCCCATATCCGCCGACGTGACCGGGGTCTTGGGGTCTTCCAATGTGAAGTATTCCCGCGATACGTTGATGCCGTGATCCAACGCGGGAACTTCATCCGCGGCGAGGGTTGTGGTCATGTAGGCGGTGTAATACAAGTTACCATCTCCGCTTCCGCGTGAGACGACGAGATAATTCAACTCATCCGCGAGCATGTCTTGCAACTCAACTTGTAGTTCGGTGATCTCGCTCAGCCGCTGCGGATTCGTCCTGCCTTTTCCAATCTCATCACCGTTCAAACCGACCGCATATTGATAATTCGTCTTGAACTCTTCGGCTTGGACTGCCCAGTTCGTCAGCGCGATCAACGTCCAGGCGGTATCCTGCGTGGATTGCCAGTGTGTCCCCGCGCGGTTCGACATCAACCAGCGCACCGCATTGACGGTCACCGGGCTATCCGGGCTGATCTGAATATAGGCATTCAAGACGATGGCGGTTGTACGCGTGTCTGAATTCCAGTTGTACACGTCCCGCTCAATCTCCTGCCAGTGTGCACCCGCTGCTGATAGTGTCGCACCCGTTTCGAGGTCCGACATGAGCGCGTTGATCCGTTCATCCTCGGGGTCAAGCATGTGGATCGCCTGGGCAAGGTACGCCTTGGCATAAAGGCTGAGATGATTGTTGTACTCGAACAGGTAATTCAACTGCGCCGAGCCCACATCGATCTTATCAGCAGAGGCAAGCACATACAGGATGAAGGCATTCCGGTTGAACATCCACTGCGGATCGTTCTTCGTGAGATAAGGCAGATGGTCTTTCAAGTAAATGATGCCGTTCTCCAACACAACTTCCGAAACAGAGTACCCAGCTTTCTGCGCCTCCATTAATCCATAGATTACGTAGGCACTGGTCAGCGGATCGCTTTCGGGGCTGTTCCACCAACTCCAGCCGCCATCGTAATACTGAGTGGCATAGATGCGTTGCAACGCCGCATTGACCTGCTCATCCAGATCGGATGCGAGATCGATGGACATGCCAGCCTCGTTCAAGAGTCTGGTCGTCACCACGTTTGGCAGGAAGCGCGAAATGGTCTGCTCCATGCACAGATACGGGTAATCTTCCAAATAATCAAGGCTCGGTTGAATGGACGCGACCAACGACGGCGATATCTCAAGGTTGATCGTTGCATCGCTGAAGGTGTGTGACGTCGGCAATTGGAAGGCTTCGGTCACCGAGCCGCGCTCTGAGAGAATGCCCGATGTGCCGACCGCCTCCATCACGGAAAATGAGATGACCGGTATTCCCTGACCGGGCAGTACGCCGAGAGATGGCTTGGTGGCATCGGTCAGGTCGCCGCCGATCGCGGTGGCGGTCAGGTCAACGCGTTCAGCATCCTCCAGAACGAGGACATCCCAGGAGACAAAGCCCTGCTGTCCGGCATCCACTTTGACGCTTTGCAAGTCTTCGGTGGTGACTTCCACACCTTCCGCATCCAACGTGACGTTGACGGTCAACGGCTTGTCGGTGTTGTTGTGAACCGCCGCGCCGATCTGAACCTGGTCACCGGGGACAAAGAAACGAGGGGTCTGTAATTGAACGTACAGCGGCTTGTTGGTCTTGATCTCTGCCGAGCCTTCGCCAACGAGGCTGTCTTCGGTCACCGCGTGGACATCCGCATGCCAGGTGGTCAAATTCTCCGGCAAAGTAAATGTGACCTGCGCTTTGCCGTCTTTGTCGGTCTCGACCTGCGCGCGGAAAATGGCGGTGTCTTTGAAATTCTCACGAACGGTGATGACGCCGAACGCATCCCCGCCGCCACCGCCGCTTGCCAGACCTGTCGCCGCCGCTTCGCGGTATTCCTCGTTGAACGCATCCGCACTGGTGACCAGCCCAATGGCGGTGATCACGCTAAGTCCGCGCTGCGGGTAAAAGCTCGAAAGCATCGGCGCAGAGTTTGACGGCGCGAGCGCCATGACTGCCTTGTCGATCACCGCCAGCGAGACATCCGCCACGACAGGGTCACCTTTGTAATCCGTCGTTTCGATGGTGAAAGTGATCTCCTCACCCGGTCCCGCGACTTCCTTGTCGGCACTGACCGAAACGTTGAGTTCCTTCTGTTCCGTGTCGATATTGAGCGTTGCCATACCGACTTTGTAATTGGGGATCTCAGACTTCTCTGCGCCGTTGACCACGACCACAGAAACATATGCGATCGGCGCCATGTCATCGGTGATGGGAAGTTCATAGATCGTGCTGTTGCCGCTGAGGAGGACAACCTCCTCCTTGTAGATATGTCCGCGCTCATACGTGACCAGCGCATACACATCTTCTTCGAAGGGCTGGGCGATCAAAATTTTTGCAGTCTCACCTGGGGAATACAAGTCTTTATCGGGAATAAGGTTGAAGGAATGATCATCCGTTTGCCGCCACGAAACATAGCCGGGGCTTGAGACCCAGAGATACGTCGAGGCTTGATGCGTGTTCCCCTTTTCATCGCGGACGGTGACAAGTGCTTTGTACACGCCGCCTTTGGACGGGGTAAATGAAACCGAAGCAAGCCCATTTTCATCCGTGATCGCGGTTTGCTGCCCGGCTGGGGTCTCGCGCACGGACGTTTTCCATTGCAGGTTGCCGTGCTCATCCTGTTCCTGAACGCTGAACCATTCGCGCTCCACCAATTGCACGGTGACTGTCTGCCCCGCAACCTGGGAAGAGTACCAATCCAGCACGACGAGGTCGAAGGTTTGCGGTTCGCCCTGCACACCAACATAACTCGTCGAGCGGATGCCCGCGTAATAATCGCTGGCATGCAAAACCATGCTCGCGCTGCCGCTGACGACATTTCCAGTCACGTCGGTGACATTGGCATTGAACGTCACGGTTTGGCTGGTGGTGGCGATCTCTTCAAAATCGAGCGTCTGTGAAATCTCCGCGTGACCGGTTTCATCCAGCACAAGCTCGCCCTCATCGATCACACCCCGCGCGCGGCTCTTTGATGGCTCGAAATAATATTCGTCCCGGTCCCAATCGGTGAAACTGAATCCGCTGAAATCGCCGGATGGGTAAAATATGAAATTCGACGATTCGACGAACCAGTTTGCGTTGCCGGTCGCAACGAAGCCGCCGGAATAATAGACCGCATCCAGCGAAAAGCCGACCTGATCGCCCATCAGCGCATCGGACTCATCCGCGCTGGCGGTCACTTCGAATTCGGGCTTTTCATACTCCGCCACCCGGAAGGAAATACCGGAAATGTAGGACTCATCCGTATTCAAATCTTCGTAGGCGCTGATGTAATATGTGCCAACTGCCGCACCGGTGGAAAGGGTGATCGTGTCGGTAAAATTGCCAAGCTCAGAGACGGGCACATATTCTTCGTAAATATGTTCGCCGTTGTATTCCGCGATGACATAGACCTCTTTCAAGTCTGGCAGGCTGTAATGCAGGTCGTCGTTGTTACGCAGCAGACCTTTGAAGTAAACATCCTGACCCGGGCGGTACAAGGCGCGGTCGGTGTACACATAGGCAAAGAGTTCTTCCGGCTCGGCGTAATATCCGCCTGAAATGCCAAAGTCACCCACGCGCGCGCCGCTGCCCCAATCGATGGACGTGAATGCAAAGTGACCATCTCCTTCGGCAACTGCAAAATTGGGAATTGCATCCAAATCACCGAGCAAAAAGACGCCGTCCTGTCCCGTCCTGCCTTTGCCAATTGCTTCGAACCCGGCATCATAGAATGTGACCGGCACATTCGACTGAGGCACACCTCCCGCGAAGTCTGTCAACCAGACCAAGCCTTCGGTGGATGTGCTCTTCATGGTGATATTATCGGTTGCGATGATAAAGAGTGTCCCTTGAAAAAATCTGGTTTGGTGGCGCAGTTGCTCGATCTGTGTGCCAACGAAATAGAAACCCGGCTCCAGCGGATTCCCATCATCGTCCGTAAGCGTGATGCGGCTGGTCTCAAATTCGTTCAATGTATCGGCGGAGTCCATTTCCCATTCGCGGACTGGTTCACTCGTAGGTGAATAGGTTTCTTCCTGAATATCATCCTCGAAAAACTTCTTGTATTCATCGAGGCTCAAGGGATACACGCTGACCTTCGCCCCGCTCAGGTTACGATGCTGGAAATAAATATCCTGAATGCCGTCCGCGCGATACGTCAACGGGCGCTGTGGCATGGCAAGGTAAGCATACGGGTCATGTGGCGCGTTCGTGAACGAGAACGACATCTCTTCCTTGATGGCATTCCCGTAAATATCCTTCATGCCCGGCAAAATGCGGATGACATAATTCACCGAAGGCTCCAAGCCGTACAACTCGGCAACATAGGAACCGTTATAAAAATAAAAATACCACTCGGCATCGTCGCCTAGGGCAGGCGTGATCCTTACCCGGTCTGCAATGGTGTCTACATCCATGGGCGAGGCAAAGGTCAACGAGAGGCGCGAGGTGTATGCCCCAATTTTTTTATTCGGCGTCGGGTCGGTTGCGACGATGGCGGGATATGGCACAGTCGAGAAATCCACGATCCAGGGTTCGACGATAAATCCGCCATCTGCCGCCTGCGCCGTCCCGTCCACAATGAACTGGTAATAACCATCGATCTTTAAATTCCCCACCGGCGAAACAACCACCTCGGTACCGGCTTCATTCCACTCGAACTCGACCGGGAATTCTCGTTGTGTTTCCTTATCCACAACGCGGGTCGCCGCCTCGACACTATCCTGATCCATTTCCTGCGCATCGAAATTTACGATGAAAGACTGATCGAGCAGGATATTGGTCAGGTTTCTTTCCCATATCCATTGCCCATCTGTCAGCGCAATGTGATTGATGGCAGGCGCGCGGGTCGTGAACTCGACCTCGAAGTTCTGCTCCAACGAATTACCGCTGACATCCTCAAGCCCCGCCTCAACCCGGACCCGGTAACGGGTGTTGCTCTTCAGGTTTTCAGCCGGCTCGAACAGATACACCGACGAGTTAACCCACTCCCCTTTGCCTTCGATGGGCGGAGTGATCTCCAACTGCGGCAATTCCTCCCGCTCCTCCAATATGGAGACAGGCACAACGGGATGATTGAAGATCAGGGTGATGGTCGCATTCAAGTCCACTTCCGTGGACATATTCGCCGGGATGACCTGTGACAACGCGAGCGCGTCGATGGTCGTGAATTCGATGACGATCTCTTCCGCCGGGTTGGAGCCATCCAACGCCGCCGCACCGGTGGAGAAAACCGCCCGGTAATCGCTGGAAGGAATCCACGGGGAGGCTGGGACGAAGAGCAAGGTCCGGGCGTTCGCCCAGCTAATTTCACCGGCAACCGGTTCGAGGTCCGGGTTGAGAAGCGAGAATGAATCTGTTGTCCTGGGCTGATCCATATCCCGGTCAAATGTGAGTTCGATCCGTGCGTTCAGATCCAGCCATTGCCCCACTACCGGGCTTTGTTCAATGACTTGCGGTCCGCTTACCCCGACCTCAAGCGAAGGAGACTGGTCCAAAACATTTTTCGTGACCACAACACCCACGACCAAGAGGACGAATGCTCCAACTCCGATCCAAACCAGCGTTCGTTTATTCATTCTGCCTGCCTTTCCCTGTGGAAAAGTATGCTTCGAGATGAAATCCTTGTCAAGCGACCTTTCGTGCCAGGC
>CAYJPO010000117.1:0-11668 GCA_964372045.1 uncultured Anaerolinea sp. | reverse complement strand
ATTCCTTGGCGGCCTGGCGGTAGCGGGGCAAAACCGCGCCGTCGCCGACAATGCCGACAGGTTTGACGGGTTTGAGGAGGGTGGGGGAGGGTTGTGGATTAAGGGTTGTCATTTAGTTTTCCTGGAATATCGCTTTTGTGCGCTTAGTTTCTTTTATTCACTTCTTTTTTTGCTTTTGCAAGCACTTGATTCCACATTTCGAAAGTTTCCGGTCCGATCCGTTTTGATTCTTTTGTGACCAAATCATGGTCAATTGCTACGTCACTTGAACCGCTCAAATCAAAAACTAGCATGGCATAAATATCTTTGGGATGTTTGTCTGACCTGCCTTCATTCCATGCCCATAGTTTTCCTATGATAATGTCTGATGGTTGGGCTACCCAGGCTGAAAAGGAATTTCCTGATGGATCAACGAATTCGCGGCGAACACGGCGGTTAAAAGCAAGTTGATAATCAGGTTCACGTTTTAATGGCACAAGGTCGGCTTTGATGCCTTCATTCGTGTCGATGATGTTGAACATAATTCCCATTTCCACAGAATTTCTCATCATTTCGGGATCAGCATAATAGCGTGGTAAAGGAAATTTCTGGGAAATCGACTCAAAATCCTGATCTCGTAGATCAACGAGGATGTCAATGTCGAAAGTTACACGGGTAATGCCAAACGGATAGCCGCCGAAGGCACCGACGATCATATAGGGTGCGCTAAGTTCATCCAAGGCTTTGACAACTTGCACATAAAATGAAACAGCGGTCATTTCATCTCCATGCGGATGGGAGTCAAATACGCCAAAACTTTCATGTTGATTTCAGGCATTGAAAGTTCGGGGAATTTTTTGCGAAATGTTCCACGCAAAGCCGCCATGGAAAATTCCTGTGCATTCAGTCCGGGTAGCAGGCGATTTTTGAATGGCATTTTTGCAAGCAGATCTAATTGAACCCAGTCAATGGGGTCGAAACCATCAACAATGGCGGAAATTTCTTCGGGGCTGAGAATTCGCTTTTTTTCCATAAAATAAACGGCTCACTTACTACTTTCCACTTTCCAATGTTTTCAAGATCTCTTCCGCTCTATCAATTCTAACCACTTTCACGATAAGCGCACCGGCTGCGATGGCGATGTCGGGATCACCATTCTCAGACTGCCATCAAGGTCAATAAGGTTCCAAAGAAGCAGGAAAGATAGAAGAAAATTCCAAGCGAGATTAGACCATTTATGATGATCTTTCTCCGCCCAGAAGCGAGGACACCACCCAAAAGCCCAAAGGATAGGGAGGTAAGTGCAGATATAACGATCTGCATACCCTGACCATGAATGATCTCAGTGCCAAGAAGGATTACAAATACGAGTCTTAATGGGGCTTCCAAAGCCAACTGGATGAACCAAGGTATATAAAGAAGCACAAGCTCGCTGTTACGAAGATTTCCAACTTGAATAAGAATGAGATAACATGCCATGCCGATCACCGCACCCATTATGATTCTCACGATGGGCAATTTATTTAAAGCGGCGACAGACTCGGAGGGAGTTTGAACCGATTCCACTTATTTCATTCCCTTCAGAATCTCTTCCGCCCGGTCAATGCGGACGACCTTCTCCGCAACCATTTGACTTGCGACTTTTTCGACCAAATCGCCTGTCGCGCCTGCCGCAATGGCAACCTGCCTTGCGTGTAGCGACATGTGTCCGCGTTGGATGCCTTCGGTGGCGAGGGCACGCAGGGCTGCCATGTTCTGGGCGAGCCCGACCGAGACGATGATCTCCGCCAGTTCGCTGGCGGTTTTCACGCCCATGAGTTTGACTGCCGCTTGTGCGGCAGGGTGGACCTTGGTCGCGCCGCCGACGATGCCGACCGCCATTGGCATTTCGAGCGTGCCGACGAGGTTGCCGTCCTTGTCCTTGCCCCAGGTGGAGAGGGAGGTGTATTTGCCGTTCTTCACAGCGTAGGCATGCGCGCCCGCTTCGATGGCGCGCCAGTCATTTCCGGTGGCGATGACGACCGAATCCACGCCATTCATGATGCCTTTGTTGTGGGTGGCGGCGCGGTACGGGTCCACGGCGGCGAAGGCATAGGCGGCGATGATGCCATCACGGACTTCTTCGCCTGTGTAAGTCGAGATACTATCTCGACCTACGGTTTCAAATGCCAAATCCTTCACGGGGATGGTGCAGCGCGCGCGGGCAAGGCGCCGGTCTGCCAGGTTGGACAATATCCGCAGGTGGACTTTTCCGCCGGTGATGGCTTCGATGCGCGGGGCAAGCCGTTCGCAAGCCGTGTTGACCGCGTTCGCGCCCATTGCATCGCGCACGTCATAGATGAGGTGGATGACGAGAAAGCCGCCGATGGGGGAGTCTTCAAACTTACGGACTTCGAGGTCACGCGCGCCGCCGCCGAATTTTTTGAGCACCGGGTCGATGGAGTCCGCTTCGGCGAGTAATTCGGCTTTTTTCTCGTAGATTTTCAATTTGGCTTCGTTCAGGTTGGTCACTTGGATAACCTGCATCTGCCCGATCATGAGCGGAGCAGTGGTGGTGGCTTGATATCCGCCTCCGGCGCGAGCGAGCTTTGCCATAAATGAAGCGCCAGCCACTACAGAGGGTTCTTCGAGGGTCATGGGCACGAGCACATCGCGTCCGTTGACCATGAAATTCAGGGCAACCCCCAGCGGCAGGCTGTAGAGACCGATGACATTTTCGATCATGTGGTCGGCGGCTTCAGGGGAGAGTCCGCCAGAGGTCCACGCCCCAAGATCGGGCGGGGTCAGAGGCGGTTCGGTTGAGGGAGGCATCCCCAGTGGAGAAGATTCAAGCAGTTCCGCAAGTTTGGCGCGGCGCTGTTCAATGGTCATGTTGTAAAAGCCGGAAATTCGGGAGGTTGTCATGGGTATTGTCCAAGTTTAATTTTGGTTGTCTTTCAAATTCTATCAAAAAGCCGCGAATTGATTATAATGTCAGTGAGGTGTCTCCTTCATGTTATTAACCAGAGAGCAGTTACAGGAACGCTTATTTGCGCTCCACGCAGCCAGTCTTGAACTGGTTAAAGATGTTTCGCTTGAAACCCTGCTGGAGCGGATCGCGTCCACAGCATGTGAACAGGCGGGGGCGCGTTACGCGGCGTTAGGCGTGTTGGATGATGACGGCAGTCTCAAACAATTTGTCTCTGTTGGGATGACCAATGACCAGGTCAAGCGCATTCCTCATCCGCCCATCGGGCATGGGTTGATAGGCGAGTTGATGAATACGATTCTGCCGTTGCGCGTTCCAGTCATTCAGGACCACCCGCGCTCGGTCGGCTTTCCCGAAAACCACCCGGCAATGGTGTCGTTCCTTGGGGTGCCGATCCGTACAAACGATAAGCAGATCGGGCAGATCTACCTGACAGAGAAGCTGGACGCGCCTGAGTTTTCATCGGATGACGAAATGATCATTCAGATGCTTGCCACGTACGTCGCTACTGCCATCACGAACGCCCGTTTGATCGATCATATGAAGGAACGTGACCTCGCCCTGACGCGCCGAAATGTGGATATGGCGCTTCTGAACGGTATCGCCACCACCCTGACCTCAAGCCTGGAGCTCGACGAGATCCTTAATAAGACCCTTGGGCTTGTGATGAACTATATGAAAGTGGAGGCAGGCGAAATTTTCCTGCTTGAAGAGGATAAAACCACCCTGCGCATGGTTTTGCACCGCGGTCAAGCCGCAGAGGCGTTCTGGACGCGGAATGTTTTCACCGTGGGGGACGGGTCACCGGGGATGGCTGCCAAAACCCGTCAGCCGTTGATCAGTCGAAATCTGGCAGGCGATGTCAATTTTATGCGAGATGCGGTGGTAAAGGCTGGTTTCCAGCAAGTTGCGTGTATTCCCATGGTGTCCGGCGAAAATTTGATGGGTGTGATGAGCATTGCCACACGTTCAACCTTCCCATTTGAGGATCGGAGTATGCAAATGCTCACAGCAGTGGGCACCTGGGCTGGTCTTGCCATCGAAAATGCCCGATTGCATACCAATGCGCGCCGTTTTGCTGTGTTGGAAGAACGCAATCGCATCGGCATGGACCTGCATGACGGTATCATTCAATCCATTTATGGGGTTGGTTTGGCGCTGGAAGGCATCCAACATACGGTGAATGAGGACCCAGACGGTGTAAAAGAGCAGATCACCCATGCAATAGGCGGTTTGAATCAAGCGATTCGCGACATCCGCGCCTATATTTTGGATCTCCGACCACGTCAACTCGGCAGTGAAGGCTTGTTGAGCGGGATCAAACGCCTGATCACCGAATATCGTGCCAATACTTTTTCGGAAGTTAACTTCACGATCCCCGATTCAGACCTAAAAGAGCTTACTCAAACCCAATCTTTGGCATTATTCCACATCTGCCAGGAGGCATTAGCCAATGCTGCGAAGCATGCCAAGGCAAAAAACGTACAAGTTTCGCTTTGGATCACCGATGAACGCGCTCTGATGGAGATCAGTGACGATGGAAAGGGCTTCGATGCGGGTCAAAAACATACATTCATCGGTCATGGACTTGCCAACATGCAGACTCGTGCCCATGCAGTGGGTGGTGAGCTCGATATTTCATCGGTCGTTGACGATGGAACGACCATACTTGTATGGGTACCGCGCGGAATCAAATCATAAATTCAACAATTCGATCAACGTTGTAAAATGAATCACAGAAACCAGAGTCTCATCATAAAAGAATCATGGAACATTTACATTATCATTTTTTAAGATAGATATGGCGCCTATGCCATAAAGACAGGCTTAATGCCCATATATAGGGGTTAACAGTGGATTAACAGTCGTTGTTGGCTGAAACACCCGTTCTAAATAGAATCTTGAAGACTTATGAACCTCCTGTGATTCTTTAACATTCATCAACCTTAAAAAAACACATCTTTTTAACCTACCGTAGGTTGAACGCCTGTTATCTTTGCAGATGTTCTGCTAGAATAGCATCACGCTGATATTATGGATGGTTGTCTCTTACATCCGAAATCCCTGTAAGACGCTCTACATATAAAACTGATATACCCAAAGAAGCCGCTTTCAAGGCGGGCTAATTCAGTATACGCAAAATTTCGACCAACAGAACAGAATCAGAGGAAATTTATGAATGCAGAGCAGGCTTGGCAAACCGTACTTGCACAACTTCAAATGGATATGCCTCGTGCCTCCTTCGATACATGGGTGCGCGATACGCGCCCCGTTGCTTATGAGAACGGGCTTTTGACCATTAGTGTACGCAATGCCTACGCACGTGACTGGCTCGACAGCCGCCTTGCAGCAACTGTCAACCGTTTATTGATCGAAACCCTCAATTCGAAGGTCTCCGTCAACTTTATTGTTTCCCAATCGGAAGAAAGTTCTTCCACAACTGATATCGAACCTGCTCCTGCTTCGATCGAGATCACCCCGCCGGAACCAAAACCCCGGCATGTCAGCTTGAATCCGCGTTATACGTTCGATACATATGTTGTTGGTTCGGGGAACCGGCTGGCTCACGCGGCGTGTCAGGCTGTGGCAGAGAAGCCTGCGAGAGCCTACAACCCGCTTTTCCTGTATGGGGGCGTGGGACTCGGCAAAACGCACCTTCTGCATGCCATTGGGAACGCTTGTCACGCCAGTGGACTCAATGTTCTATACGTTTCCTCTGAAGAATTTACCAACGACCTGATCGCCGCCATCCGCACGCACACCACACAGGCGTTCCGCGAGAAGTATCGCTCCGCCGACGTGCTGTTGATCGACGATATCCAGTTCATCGCCGGAAAGGAATCCACGCAGGAAGAGTTCTTCCACACCTTCAACACCCTGCATGGACAGGACAAGCAGATCATCGTTTCGTCCGACCGACCTCCCAAGTCCCTGATTACGCTTGAGGAACGCCTGCGCTCCCGCTTCGAGTGGGGGTTGACCGCCGACATTCAGGCTCCCGATCTCGAAACCCGCCTCGCCATTCTACGCTCCAAAGCCGAGCGAACCGGCAGGCAGATCTCCGATGAGATCCTTGAAAGCATTGCAAAACGTGTACAGTCCAATATCCGAGAGTTGGAAGGTGCGTTGAACCGCATCATCGCCTACGCGGACTTGAGCGGAGCCTCTCTCACGCCCAATCTTGTGGAAGTTGCACTCGCTGACCTGATCCCCTCGCGCGGCGAGATCGAACCCGCCTATGTGGTAGACCTGGTCGCCCGCAAATTCGGTCTCACCGCCGAAAAACTGCTCGGGCGTGACCGCACCAAGGAAGTGGCATTGCCCCGTCAGATCGCAATGTACCTCCTGCGCGAAGAGGCGAAGATCTCCTTCCCGCAGATCGGCGAAGTTCTCGGCGGGCGCGACCATTCCACGATCATGTCTGCTTACGACAAGATCAAGGAACAGATCCACTCCGACCGGCGTTTGGAGCAGGACATTGTCTCTCTCAAGCAGCAGTTATACGATCAATCTGTAGCGGCGTAGAATTCAATAATTGAGACCAAACAGGCGTACCAAAAAGGTGCGCCTGTTTTTCTTTCATGTACTTAAATTTACGCCTTTTGACGTTATTGTAGAAATTATCCGACTCACGCCGTGGAGTTGACGTAGAATAGACTTCGCAAACAAATCGAATTTTTAGCAGGAGCACCAAGTGGAATCAATTCAGGAACTATTTCGCATCGGCGTGGGACCTTCGAGCAGTCACACCATGGGACCGCGCCGTGCGGCGGAGATCTTTAGCGGACGTTTCCCATCCGCGGCGGCGTACCGCGTGAAGTTATATGGAAGCCTCGCCGCCACCGGGCGCGGTCACCTGACCGATGCGGCACTCAAAAAATTCTTCGACCCAAATCAACTGGAGATCGTTTGGAAGCCTGAGAAACAATTGCCTCTGCACCCAAATGGGATGCGCTTCGAAGCACTCTCAGCGGAGGGAAAAATTCTGGGTCGTTGGGAAGTTTACTCGGTAGGCGGAGGCGCATTGCGGGATGAAGGATCCCTGCCCCTTCCGCAGGAAATCTATGACTTGAAATCCATGCGCGAGATCCTCGATCAATGCAAACAAACCGGGCAGGCGCTTTGGGAATACGTCGAAACGCGCGAGGGAGCGCAGCTCTGGGACCATCTGCGTGAGGTTTGGGATGTGATGCAGGCGGCGATCGAACGCGGATTACATGCCGAAGGCGTCCTTCCCGGCGGGTTGGGGCTGGCGCGTAAATCGTGGTCGTTTTACCGCAAGGCTTCTTTGTCCGGCGCTGTGTTGCAACGCGCGGGTTTGGTCTCTGCGTACGCCCTGGCGGTCTCGGAAGAGAATGCCAGCGGAGGCGTGATCGTCACCGCGCCAACCTGTGGCTCGTGCGGCATTGTTCCGGCGGTGATGCGTTATTTGCAGGAGATCTTGAATTGTTCGGATGATGCGGTCTTGCGGGCATTGGCGACGGCTGGATTGATCGGTAATCTCGCCAAGCATAACGCATCCATTTCCGGTGCGGAGGTTGGGTGCCAGGGAGAAGTGGGTGTTGCCTGCGCGATGGCTGCCGGCGCTGCCGCGCAGTTGTTGGGCGGCACGTCCCGTCAGATCGAGTATGCCGCCGAGATGGGCTTGGAACACAACCTCGGCTTGACCTGTGACCCGGTAGCTGGCTTGGTGCAAATTCCCTGCATCGAGCGTAACGCCTTCGCCGCTGCTCAAGCGCTTGCCAGCGCGGATTATGCGCTCTTCACGGATGGCGGTCATCGTATCTCTTACGATGATGTGGTTTCGGTGATGCGCGAAACGGGTCATGCCCTGCCTTCCCTCTACCGCGAAACCTCAGAGGGTGGTCTGGCAACGGCGTATCGTCGTCGCAAGAAAGGGTAGATATGGTTTTTGACTACGCATCAATGTAAGCTTCTTTTTGCACTAGAATAGGCTTGATTTTGCAATCTGATAGAATAATCAAAATGTTCGGGAGGGCATACGGATGAAGCAAATTCAATCGAGTGGTCTTGGGTGTGGATTTTTGTTGATTACTGTCGGTGCGCTTGGGCTTCTTTCCACCGTCATTAACCTTGGAAGTTCCAATCGCGCGATCTTTCAAATCTTCTTTGATCTGGCGGAAAACTTTGGCTCGGTCACCACGTTTTCGCTCCTCACGATCGGCGTTGGGGTATTGCTGATCCTGGTGTTTATGCTGCTCGGCGAACTGACCAGAGGTAATACGGGCGGGAAAGACAAAAGATAGTCAGCGGCATCTCAAAAAGGGGACTCTTCTCTTGGTGTGTTGAGAAGAGCTTGCATGACTCCTTGGTTTATTTTTCATAACAGAGATACTATCTTGAAAATCACATCAGCCCCGCCTGGTACTAAAGCGAGTCGATAATGGTTTCTTATACGCTTGACATGACCACGATCCTGATCTTCCTGTTCTTTGGGAATCTTATTATTGCGGGGATGCTGGCTGTTTATTCGGGTTCTTCGCTCGCTTTTACCCGCTATCGCCATTATCTGGGTGGAAAATTGCTGCAGAGCCTGGCATGGTTGCTGCTCTCGATGCGCGGCAGAATTCCCGATATTGCCTCCGCTCATTTGGGGAATTCGATCCTCCTGGCTGGGTTTGCTTTGGAAGCTCTGGCGTTGGTCACGGTTGAAGAGAAAAATAAAAAGTGGGCGAATTCTTATGTGACCATCGTTGTAGCATTTGTGGTCGTCTTCTGGGGATTTGCACGACAACCTAACGAATATGTATATGTCTCTTCCTTCTTCGCTGCTACGATCTTTCTTTCGGTAGGGTTCTTGTTACTGCACAGCGACAGGAAGTCGATGCTCCGATATTCCCTGAGCGCGGTCTTTATCGCTTCGTGTGTCATTTTGCTCGTCCGCAGCGTGAACGCTTTTCTGGATGCGGATTACCAATTGATGTCCAGTGAATTTTCACAGAACCTGACCTTTTTGTTGACATACTTTCTTATGATCATAAGCGGCAGCGGATTCCTGCTTTTACAGCGGGAACGCACCGATGAATTATTGATGATCGCAAACCAGGAGCTTGAGCAGTTGGCTCACTTTGACAGCCTGACGGATCTTGCGAATCGACGGAAGTTTCGGGAGCATCTGATCTATGGGATCTCAGAAAGCCGACGGCGCGCAGAGCCGCTGGCGTTGATCATGGCGGATATCGATTTTTTCAAAAATTATAACGATCATTATGGGCATACCGCCGGGGATAACTGCCTGGTTCAAGTGGCACAATGTTTGACACGGCATTGCAAACGCGGCACGGATCTGATCGCTCGTTTTGGCGGTGAGGAGTTTGCGATCGTTATGCTGAATACCGATATTACCGAAGCTTGTAAGATCGCCGAAACCATCCGCAGGGAGATCGTAGACCTGTCGATTCTGCACGCTGGCTCGGCTGTGAGCGAGTATGTCACATTGAGTCTCGGTGTTTTCTCCGCCATCCCGACCTCGGACGACCACGATTATGACTGGTATATCATCGAGGCGGATCGGCGTTTATACGACGCCAAGCACGCAGGGCGGAATCAAAGCATTTGTGCGTAATTTTTCCTGGTCTTGCGTTATTGATTCGAGCCGTTCATGTACTCGATCATTAAATGATCGTATTGCCCCGTGTTAAATTCCCAGATCATTTTCAATCTTTCTGTTGTGAAGATTTTCCCCCGTGTGATCACAGAAAGTTTGTCAAAGTAGGTTCTTAGGTTCTGGTCCTGGATCTTATTGGCGAACCCGCCTTCAAAAGATTCGACATACCCTTCGGGCAGGGTACGAATATAATGCCCCGGGCGATCGAATTCAGAGTAGGGGATACGGGCAAGCAAAGGGTCGGTCAGTGCTGCCGAATCGATGATGTAAATATCCGGTCCCGCGTAATAGCCGAATGCGCCGATGGTGGAATCGAAGATGGGCGATTTGCCAACCTGTTTTGCCTGGATGCCCTCCGGTCCACCGTATAGCGGTGGAGTGAAACGGCCCCATTGATTCAACCAACCTGACTGGAAATAATAAAACAACTTCTCGTTGGCGATCCCATTTTGCGTGTTGTTCGAGCGGCTGTCAGCCTGAATGAATAGCGGGTGGGCATTGGTATTAATCTGGATCAAGAATATCAGTAGAAGCGTCAGCCCGAATGAAAAAGTGTCGTCCAGGTTGAACTGAGTTTGAAGATCGGATGTAAACAAAAGTACAACGCTTAAGAGGAACAAGATCGAGAAGAAGCGCCCAGCCATAAAGTCCCCGCCGATCCAGATGGTATACAAAAAATAGATCGCCCCGCCGGATAATGCCAGCTTTTTGGGGAGATCTCCTTTCGCCAACGTGAAAAATGCGGCAAGGAAAAATGTGGAGAGGGTTAGCGGGTCCCAATCCAAAGAGTTAAGAATATAGAATATTCCATGCTGGATAAAAACGAATATGGATACCGTGGTATTTAATTTTGCGGGATAGGTGTTGGGGAAAAGAAAGCCATAATACATGAGCGAGAACAGTTCCCAGAAAATTATGGGTAGAAAACCGGCAAAGGCGACCAAGCTAGCTTTAACCCATTGTCCCCTCAACGCAGCCCATTGATAGATCAATAATGGAAGATAGAATAGCACGGTGTCTGTTCGATTAAGCGCAGCCAGACCGGCAAGCAGGGACATCCAGAAAAGCTGCTTCAGATCGGGTTGACGAGATTTGTCCAACGCCATGCCAAGGAAGATCAACAATAAAAGGTGGGATAGCGGGTTTTCGAGACCGGATGATGAATAGTCCAGGAATGCCGAAGAACCGACAAGTAAAAAACTCCCGAGCAGTGTGATTTGAAAAGAGGGCGAGAAGCGATGGAACAGGAATATGACCGTGATGACTGAAATGACAAAAGATGAAGCGTAAAAAGTGAAATAGGGGTCTGATCTGACAATGTAAAAAAGCGTGATCACGAATAGCCAGAGTGGATGGGTGAACACTTGCACGCGTTCGCTGGTATTCCATGTTAATCCATGTCCATGCACCCAGTTATCCACCACACGTAAAGTGATGAAGGCGTCGTCCCCGATCCACAAATTGCGGAGGAGGATCACGCCGAACAAAGCCACTCCAAAAATGGTGAAGAAGGTCTGCGGATTTTGGATTTTTAGATGATCGCGGGTGTTCGCCTTTGACATGGATATCCACATTTCTCTTTGAGATGCAAGCCTGTTTGATCTCAAATAACGGAAACTGCCCAATCAATGGCTGGAATTGTATTTTTGTTAACGGGTTCCGTCAATATTCATCCTTGAAAGTAGTCCTGCGCTAAAAGGAAGTATTAATGGATGAAATTCCCCGCCCGTAAAATTCCCACCAAGCCAACCAGTACCCAGAAAATGTTGAGCAGTGTGTATGCCTGGTCCTTTTTTAGAATAGCGCACCATGAAAGCAGGAGCGCGTCGATGGTGTTGAACACCCACACGAACATGAAGGGACTGGCTGGTCCCAGCCAACTGACGAGGCTGAAACTGAAAATGCGCATGATGACGCCGATCATTTCAAATACGCGGATGTGCTTCAGGATAAAGGCATTGACTGTGGACATAGGTTCCCTCGGGTGAAAAGTTTGGCGAAGTATACCTGCAAGTCAGCAAGCTTTAATACTATAAAATAACGTGAATAATGTTTAAGCCGGGAGTAAACCAGAAGAGAACAGGTTTAAAGAC
>CAYJPO010000116.1:0-11956 GCA_964372045.1 uncultured Anaerolinea sp. | reverse complement strand
GGTCATTCGCCAAGTATAATCTACCTAAAATATTCAACTTAGCAATGTACTAGGTCATATTGTTGAAGCAAGAGATAACAGTTTCCTAGTAAAACTAAAGCACTTTCATTATTAGGGGATTGATTAGCTAATAAAGTTCTGAAATACAGTTCCGTTTTACTATCTGCTATTACATCTCGAAAAAAGTTAGCGATTTTTTCTAAGTTTTCTCTGTCAACACGTGCGGAGTGGTATGCACGAATGAAAGCAATTTTAGCCTTCTCGAACATCTTATTTTTTTGAAAATAGAATCCAAGAATTCTATATGCTTTTGCAATTTGACTAGGTTCTTTAGATACGTTTTCTATTTCAAGGGCTATATTGGTTATTTCTTCTATATATTTAATCTCTCCCCAGTTTGAATAAATATCAAGTTTTTCTAACTTTAGACTTGTTTTATCGTCTTTTGCTACATGGTTAATTCCACGATTAAGGACATCAATTGCTTTGGTAAATTCAGAGCTTCTTTCATAAGTTCTTGCGAGTGCTCTGTATGGTTGGATATCGTTTGGATATTCCTCAATTACCGCTTTAAGTTCAGAAATACTTTCATATAGATTTATGTAGCTTAAGGCAATAGCCGAGATTGTCTTCAAAAATGAAGCTTGGATTTTATTGTTCGGGTCGGATAATGCTAATTTTATTGTTTCTCTTACTTCGGCATACTTTTCATTTGTAAGTAAATCTAAATAATATGGAAGATTATTTTCTTCTATTTGTTTAACTGAATTTTCATTAACAAGTTCAGATGCTTCTATTATTTTCCTTTCCTGTACATCAGACTGTTTTGGGAATGAGCCTGACATAGCTTGCATAAAATCTTGAATTTTAGGTGTTTCTCCCCATTCACTTGGACTGTATAAAATGTGTGGTCTTTTCCAAAGAATAAATATAAATGTCCAAAAAAACAAAAATGTAAACACAGACGCAAACCAAAAAAGCCCAGTTTGGATAGTTCCTGTCACCTGAGTTATTGAATAAAAAAGCACTGAATCAATTAACCCTATGAATATTATTAGTACCCCTAATGGAGACCATCCATTACGCGGTTTTTCCAATTTTTCTTTTCTATCGTTCATATATTTCCCTTTTTACTTTCGATAATGCCAATTATTCAACTCAACGTTTTTTATTTTTCTCAAGATCGGCTAAAGCTTTTACTTGAGCTATTTTTTCTTCGTAAGCTTTTCTAATTCTCTCGCATTTTGTAATTTCGCCTTTGTAATTGGTACTTGTTCAATAACAAAGTTATCAACATCAAATTAACCAATATCTAGCAAATTTCCTTAATTATAAACGCAAAACCACCCTCGAAATCGAGGGTGGTTTTGTCTATTTGGCTCCTGGCATAGGATTTGAACCTATAACCTAGCGGTTAACAGCCGCTCGCTCCGCCGATTGAGCTAGCCAGGAACGCGAGCGATATTATATGTACATGCCCCGGGAATGTCAAGTAGAAATCAAGTTTTGTATTAATTCTCTCTATACAAAGCAGGGGCGACCCTGCGCAGGGTCTCGGTGTACGGACTAATAATGGATCGAGCTGAGATTATCGAGCTTGTCGGTGGTGTGTGTGGCTGTGATCTGGCGGACGGTGCCGGTCAGCCCGCGCACCACGAGGGTATCGGTGGTGATGCGGTTGCCGTAGTAGCGCACGCCCTTGAGCAGTTCGCCGTCCGTGATGCCGGTGGCGGCGAAGAAGACATCCTCCGAAGAGACGAGGTCGTTCATCATCAGCACCTTGTTGAAATCGTAGCCTGCTTCACGTCCGCGGCGGAGTTCGTCTTCGTCACGCGCGAACATCTTGCCCTGAATTTCACCGCCCATCGCGCGCAAAGCACACGCCGCAATGACGCCCTCAGGAGTACCGCCGATGCCGAGCAGAACGTCCACGCCGGATTCGGGCCAGGCGGTCATCAATGCGGCGGCAACGTCGCCATCGGGGATCTGGCGGATGCGCGAGCCGGTCTTGCGGATCTCTGCGATCATGTCATCGTGGCGCGGGCGGTCGAGGATGATGGTGGTCAGGTCTTCCACCGCCTTGCCTTTCGCCTTCGCGATGGCTTGCAGGTTCTCGGTGATCGATTTTTCGATATTGATCTTGCCGCGCGCTTCCGGTCCGACCGCGATCTTGTTCATGTATAAGAAAGGACCGGGGTCGAACATCGTCCCACGCGGGGCGATGGCTACGGTGGCAAGTGAGTTCGAGCGTCCAAATGCCAGGGGGCGGGTCCCGTCAATGGGGTCCACGGCAACGTCAACGTCTGGTTGTGACCCGTTGCCGACCTTCTCGCCGTTGAACAACATGGGAGCCTTATCCTTCTCCCCTTCTCCGATGACGATGACCCCGTTCATATCGACTGTGCCGAGGATCAGGCGCATCGCGTTGACTGCCGCCTGGTCAGCGCCTTCTTTATCTCCGCGTCCCATGAAACGACCCGCCAGCATTGCTGCGGCTTCGGTCACACGCGCAAGTTCGAGCGCGAGGTTACGTGTGGGCGTTACGCCAAGAACTTTCATGCTGCCTCCAGTTTATAAAATGAACCAGACCAGGAAATAATAGCCGATGACCGCGCCCCACAACCACGAATCGATGCGGTCGAAGAATCCGCCGTGACCGGGGATGATGTCACTCGAATCCTTGAGCCCAGACTGGCGTTTGAACATGCTCTCGCCGAGGTCACCCAAGGGGGGCAGTGCCCCGAGCAGGAACCCCAGAAGAGCGCCCTGCCAGATGGTGACATCACCGGTCAGGTTGCCGAACGTGGCAAAGACCCAGGCATAGAATGCGCCCTGGGTCGTCCCGGTGAACACACTGGCGGCATAGCCCTCCCAGCTTTTCCTGGGGCTGAGCCGTGGAGCCAGTTTGTGCCTGCCGTAGGCACTGCCGATGGAGTATGCGCCGGTATCGCCAGCCATGACGCTGAGCATCACCAGCATGAACCACCATCCGCCATCGGGCAGATTGCGAAGGTCCAATAGATATGCGCCGATCCAGCCGATGTACACGATGCCACCGGCGGTCACTGCAAAATCAAGCGCGGCAGAATCTCTGCCGCGCTCATAAGAAAGGAGATGCCATGCCAGGGCGATCAGGATAGCTCCGGCAAAGGCCGGCATGGCGAATTGCGGGAGGAACATGCGCGTGAACAGCACCAGCGCCACGCCTCCCACTGTGATATGCATTTGCGGCTCGATCTTTACCGCGCGGAACATGTGTATATATTCCCAGGCGGCGCCGATCAAAAACGTACCCATAAGCAGAAAATAAGGAATGCCGCCGATAATGATGGCGGGCATTCCTATAAAAGCCAATCCGAGTGCTGTGATGAGCCTTCTACGCATTTGATTCCTGAAGTTCCTCTGACGAAACCTTTCCATACCGGCGGTCGCGGTGGGCAAATGTCTCCAGCGCGCGGCGGTATTCTTCCTTATCGAAATCGGGCCAGTAGGTGGGGGTGATGTACCACTCCGAGTAGGCAGCCTGCCAGATGAGGAAATTGCTCACGCGCAGTTCGCCCGATGTTCGGATGATCAGATCCGGGTCGGGCACCCCGGCGGTGAACAGATATTTGTTGACCAGCGCATCCGTCACGTCCGCGGCGGGGATGCCGTCGTTGATGATCTTTTGAATGGCGCAGACGATCTCATCGCGCCCGCCATAATTGAAGGCGACGTTCAAGATCAGCTTGTCGTTATGCTTTGTCAGGTCGATCGCGTTCAGGACCTTTTGCTGGATCTTCGGGTCGAGCCGTTCGAGACGCCCGATATGGCGCAGTTGTACACCTTCGCTGTTCAACTCGCCCAGTTCGCGGTCGATCACATCCTGAAGGATGAACATCAACCCCTGCACTTCCTCGGGTGGACGTCCCCAGTTTTCCGTCGAAAACGCGTAAATGGTCAGGTACTTGATGCCAAATTCAACGGTGGCGCGAATCACACGGCGCAGGTTTTCTGTGCCTGCCTTGTGTCCCGCAAGACGCGGCAAACCGCGATGAAGCGCCCAACGCCCATTCCCATCCATAATGATGGCAACGTGCTGGGGAATCTTCTCATGGGGAATGTTCAAAGGAGTTTCTGTCATTTTGTGTTCCCTTTTCAATGCCAGGGGGACATTGAAAAAACGGGCAGGCTAGACTTCCATGATGTCTTTTTCTTTGTTCTGTCCGAGCCTGGCGATCTCTTCGATGAATTTATCGGTGGTCTTTTGAAGGTCTTCCTCACCGCGTTTGAGGTCGTCTTCCGTGATCAATTTTTCCTTTTCATATTCACGGATGTCGTTGTGCAGGTCCCGGCGGATGTTGCGGACAGCGATACGCGCCTCTTCCAGCCGGTGGTGCATATGCTTGACAAGGTCGCGGCGGCGGTCTTCGGTCAGCGGGGGCAGGTTCAGGTGAATGACCTTGCCGTCCGAATTGGGGTTGACCCCAAGGTCAGATATGCGGATCGCCTTCTCGATTTCTTTGAGCGAACCGACATCGAACGGTTTGATGGTCAGGGTGCGGGGTTCCGGGGCGCTGATGGACGCCAGATTCATAAGCGGTGTCGGTGTGCCATAATATTCCACGGGCAGTCTTTCCACCAACGTGGGGCTGGCGCGCCCCGTGCGGATGCTGTTGAGATCATCAGTTAGGGATTGGATCGCGCCGTGCATGCGGGTTTCGGCGTCTTTCAACAGGCTTTTGATTTCATCGGTACTCACGATCATCCTCCTGAATTTATTTACGATACAAGGATACCTTAAAACGTAGATTTAGGCTATGGGATTGAGAGTTCATGAAAAATTTTGAGAGACTCTCACATATAAAAACATTCCTCTTTCAACTTTCGGGTGAAAGCTGAAAGAGGAAAGGTGAAAATCGACGAAGGAAGCGATTAACCGGCGACCAGAGTCCCGACACTTTCCCCATGCAGGGCACGGGTCAGGGCTGTTGCATCCCACAGGTTGACGACCAGAATGGGCAGGTTGTTTTCCATGCACAGTGTCACCGCGGTGCTGTCCATCACTTCGAGCCGACGGTTGAGGACTTCGATATAGCTCAATTTGTCGAACTTTTTGGCATCGGGATTTTTCTTCGGATCGGCATCGTAGACGCCGTCCACCTTGGTTGCCTTGATGACGACATTGGCGTCGATCTCGGTCGCACGCAGCGCCGCGGCTGTATCCGTGGAGAAAAACGGGTTGCCCGTCCCGGCGCCAAAGATGACCACGCGTCCTTTTTCGAGGTGGCGGATCGCCCGTCGGCGGATGTACGGCTCGGCAATGGCTCTCATCTCAATGGCAGACATGACGCGCGTGAACACGCCCTGGCGTTCGAGGGCATCCATCAGCGCCATCGCGTTCATGACCGTGGCGAGCATGCCCATGTAATCGGCAGTGGCACGGTCCATACCGCGCTCGAGTCCCTGCTTGCCGCGCCACAGGTTTCCCGCACCGATGACAACCGCCACATCCACGCCCATCTCATGGACCTGTTTGATGCGGCTGGCGATCGCTTCGGCTTCCTGCACGTCGATGCCATAGCCCATCGGTCCGCCGAGCGCTTCGCCGCTCAACTTGAGCAGAATTCGTTTGTATTTCGTTTCAGGCATTCATACCTCCAAGTCATTAGACTGCTTGCAAAAAGAAAAAAATTCGGGGAACTGTCCACGCCGCCGGGGACTGCGGCGGGAACAGATATGCAAGAGGTCTGTTATTGAAAAAAGAGCCAACCCGAAGGCTGGCTCTTCATACCTAACTCTGACTCGTGCTCTCACCCAGTTCCCAACGCTGGAAGCGGCGAACGATCACATTCTCACCGATGGCTGCCACATTCTGGAGGATGAGCTTTTCGATGGTGATGGACTCATCGCGGATGTACGCCTGGCGCATAAGACAGACTTCGTCCTTGAACTTTTCCATGCGGCCTTCGACGACCTTGGGGAGAATATTTTCGGGCTTGCCTTCCTCTTTCGCGCGGGCGCGGGCGATCTCGGCTTCGTGCTCGAGTTCCGCGGCGGGAATTTGTTCGGCGGTGACGTATTTGGGAGCGCCCGCGGCGATCTGCAGGGCGATCTCATGGGCGAGGGTGCGGAACTGCTCATTGCGGGCAACGAAATCGGTTTCGCAGTTGAGTTCGACCATCACACCCACACGTCCGTTGCCGTGGGAGTACAGTTCGACCACGCCGTTCGAGGCATCACGGTCGGCGCGCTTGGCGGCGGTCGCCATGCCTTTTTCACGCAGCCAGTCAACAGCTTTATTGAAATCGCCGTCGGCTTCCTGAAGCGCTTTGCGGCAATCCAACATGGGGGCGTTGGTCGCAGCGCGCAATTGCTTGATCATCTCAGTCGTAATTTCCATTTCACTATCCTTGATATTTCAGTATTGTTATGCGGCTTCAGGAGTATCCTTGGCGGCTTCAGCAGGTGCAGGAGCGGGAGCGGGAGCAACTTCAGCGGGAGCATCTTCCGCCTTGCCCTTCAACTTGGCAAGGGTGGCTTCGCCGAGCAGGGCGTCATCGCCGCGTTCGTCATCGGTCTCAACAACGACCTGGCGGGCAGCGCGCGCCTTCGGTTTGGCTTCAGCCTTTGCTTCTTCAGACAGTTCGGGGTCTTCTTCCTTGCGCATCGCCTTGCCTTCGAGAACGGCATCCGCCATTTTCGAAACGAGCAGTTTGATGGCGCGGATGGCGTCATCGTTGGAGGGGATCACGTAATCCACCTTCTGGGGATTGCAGTTCGTGTCGACCAACGCGACGATCGGGATGTTGAGCAAGTTGGCTTCGTCCACAGCGGCGGCTTCGCGTCCAACGTCCACGATGAAGATCAGGTTCGGGGTGCGCTTCATGGAGCGGACACCGGAGAGACGGGTCTGGAGGCGGGTGATCTCACGTTCGATCAGCAAGCCTTCCTTCTTGGTCAGGCGGTTGATGTCGCCGCTGTCGCGCAGGTTTTCGAGGCGTTCCAGTTCCTGAATGCGCTGATGCATGGTGGACCAGTTGGTCAACATACCACCCATCCAGCGTTCGGTCACGAACGGCATTCCGCAGCGATTCGCTTCTTCCGCCACGGTTTCCTGTGCCTGGCGCTTGGTGCCCACAAAGAGCACGGTGCCGCCGGTAGAGACCGTATCGCGGATGATGTTGTACGCCTGGTTGGCGAGTTTGACCGTCTGCTGAAGGTCAAGGATATGAATGCCGTTGCGTTCCGTGAAAATATACGGCTTCATACGGGGGTCCCACTTATTGGTGCGGTGACCGAAATGGACGCCGCTCTCAAGCAGGGCTTTCATAGAAATTGTAGCCATGTTTCTCCTAGGTATCCGTTCTCCTACACGCATCGAGAGATGGTGCGAAACGGAGTGAGTTTAGTGGGGGTGATAACCCACTCAGGGACGCTTGTTGCCCGTCCCAGGCAGAGTATGCTCCTTTTAGAAGCGGCGGGATTATATCACAGGAATCGGACGATGGACGGCGGACAACAGACCATAAAATCTGCTATCCACCGTCCATCGTCAATGGTCTATACCCTTCGGGTATATCGTCCCCTACTACTACCCCACGTAATCGCACCAGGACTCGTACTTCGCCACCTTGCCGCGGATCGCGTCGTGGTAGACGTCTTGGATCTTGCGGGTGATGGGACCCGTGCGTCCGTCGCCGATCTTGCGGTAATCGATCTCGCTCAAGCCAATGACTTCCGCTGCCGTGCCGCAAACGAAGACTTCGTCCGCGATATAGAGCTGGTCGCGGGAGATGGGCTGTTCCTTCACTTCATAACCGAGGTCGGTTGCGATGGAGTAAAGCGAACTGCGCGTAATGCCTTCCAGCACCGGCGCGGTGGACGGGGTGTAAATCTTGCCATTGCGCACTACAAAGAGGTTCTCGCCCGTACATTCCGCGATGTAACCCTGCGGGTCGAGCATGATCGCTTCCTGAAAGCCGAGGCGTTCGGATTCGGTCTTGGCAAGGATGCTGTTGGCGTAGTTGCCCGAAATCTTGGCTTTGGTCATCATGATGTTCGGGTGATGACGCGTGAACGAGGAAATGTTCGCGCGGATCCCCTTCGCCAGCGCGTCATCGCCGAGGTAATTCGCCCATTCCCAAACGGCGATCATCAGCGAAGGTTTGCCGTAATCCACATTCAGGTTCCAGCCGCCGCCGTCCAAATAGATCAACGGGCGGACGTAACAATCCGAAAAGCCATTGACGCGCACTGTATCCTTGTGTGCCTTCATCACTTCATCGAAACTCCACGGAAATTCGCGAAATCCCAAAACCCGCGCCGAGGCAAACAAACGCTCCACATGTTCACGCAGGCGGAAGATGGCGGGTCCTTTCGGCGTGTTATATGAGCGGATGCCTTCAAAGACCGCCGCGCCGTAGTGCAAAGCCGGGGTCAAAAAGTGCAGGGTCGCCTGCTCGAACGGGACCATCTCGCCATTCTTCCAGATAAATTTGGATTCCATGCCCATAACTCATTCTCCTTTTTTATTCGACCATTGACCGTAGACCTTGGACGGTAAAAAATCTCTTCACCGGTTATCCATCGTCCACCGTCTATCGTCTAAAGTCTCTTTATGATCTCATCCGCCATCTGACGGGTCGTCAACTTGCCGCCGATATCCGCCGAGCGGACTCCATCCGTGATCGCCGCATCGACAGCCTTTTCGATCGCGGCAGCTTCGGCTTCCAACTTGAACGAGTAGCGCAGCATCAACGCGGTGGATAGGATCGTGCCGATGGGATTGGCGATGCCCTTGCCGGCAATATCCGGTGCAGAACCGTGGATCGGTTCGTACAACCCGACAGTGGATTCGCCCAAACTGGCAGAGGGCAGCATTCCCATCGAACCTGCCAACACGGACGCTTCATCCGTGAGGATGTCGCCGAACATATTCTCGGTGACGATCACATCCATCCACGCCGGACCCGTTATCAGTTTCATCGAAGCGGTATCCACGAGGATATGCTCCAACTGAATGTCGGGATTTTCCACTCCCACCTGGGTTGCGATCTGACGCCACAAGCGGGAGGATTCGAGCACGTTGGCTTTATCCACCGAGGTGACTTTTTTCTTGCGTCCCTTCGCCAAATTGAAAGCGAGGTTCATGATACGCTTGATCTCGTAATCGTAATATTCGAGCGTATCCACGGCGCGCTCGCGTCCGTCTTTGACATCGCGTCCCTTGGGGAAGCCGAAGTACAAACCGCCGGTCAACTCGCGGATGACGAGAATATCCACGCCTTGTAATTTTTCCGCCTTGAGCGGTGAATGATCCATCAACGCCGGGTGTACTTTGATCGGACGCAGGTTCGCAAAAACCTTCAAACCTTTGCGCAGAGCGAGCAAGCCACGCTCGGGGCGGTCTTTGGCTTTGGGGTCGTCCCACTTCGGTCCGCCGACGGCTCCCAGCAAGACCGAGTCGGAAGCGACACAATCGGCGAGGGTCTCATCGGTCAGCGACGATCCGTATTTATCGATCGAGCAGCCGCCCATCAATCGTTCTTGAAATGTAAATGAGTGCTTGTATTTGCTGGCTATCGTTTCCAGCACCCGCACGGCTTCGGATACAACTTCTGGTCCGATGCCGTCGCCGGGGAGGAGGGTGATGTTGAAGTTCAAGGGATTCTCCGTTTACAGGTATACAGGTAGAAAAGTAAACATGTGTGTACTTGCTACGTGTCTACTTTTTTTACCTGCCTACATTCTCAATGCGCCACCATCAAACCATATTCGAACGAATCCGCGAGCGCGCGCCAGGAGGCATCGATGATGTTCGTGCCCGCGCCGACGGTGCTCCAGCGGCTGGTGGTGTTGCGCGTGTCGATCAACACGCGGGTGATGGCTTCGGTGCCGTGATCCGAATCCAGGATGCGGACTTTGTAATCAGATAAATGAAAGTTCTTGATCTGCGGGTAGTACCCCGATAATGCTTTTCGTAAGGCAAGGTCCAGCGCGTTAACAGGTCCGTTGCCTTCGGCGGCAGTGTGCAGCACCTCGCCCTGCACGCGGACTTTAACCATCGCCTCGGCGAAGATACCGCGTCCCTGACGATGCTCGACGTTGACGAAAAAGTCGATCAGTTCGAAGGGCGGCTTGTATCCATACTCCTGCCGCTTCAACATGATCGTAACGGAGGCTTCGGCTGCCTCAAAAGAGAAGCCGCGCGATTCAAGGTCTTTGATCTCGCTGAGAACAGGCATAACCTCAGCGCTTTCCACTTCCACGCCATGTTCCTCGGCTTTGCTGAGCAAATTGCCGCGCCCGGACAAGTCCGAAACAACCACGCGCATTTTATTGCCGACCAGTTCCGGAGTCACATGTTGATAGGACTGCGCTGAGCGCCGCATCGCTGCGACATGTACGCCGCCTTTGTGCGCAAATGCAGATTTGCCGATGAAAGGCAAATGCTCATCCGGTGTAATGTTGGCAACCTCTGCCACAAAATGAGACAGGTCATATAAGTGTTGAATATTGCCCTTTGGCAGGCACTGATAACCAATTTTGAGTTCGAGATCGGCAATGATGGAGCACAAGTTGGCGTTACCACAGCGCTCCCCCACGCCGTTGATGGTCCCCTGCACCTGGATCGCGCCCTCGCGCACGCCAAGCAGTGAATTGACAACCGCCGCTTCCGAGTCGTTGTGCATGTGCATTCCAAACGGATGGCTGATCCGTAATTTCATTTCCCGCACAATGGTTTCAACCTCCCACGGAAGCGTGCCGCCGTTGGTATCGCATAATACAACGGTCTCTGCCCCGCCGCGGATGGCAGCCTTCAAGGTTTCGAGCGCATAGGACGAATCCGCTTTGTAGCCGTCGAAGAAATGCTCGGCGTCGTAGATAACGCGCTTGCCGTTGGCTTTAAGATACGCCACGGAGTCTTCGATGATGCGCAGGTTGTCATCGTTGGTGGTCTGCAAAACCTCCTTGACGTGCAATGTCCACGTCTTGCCGAAGATGGTGCAGACTGGCGTCTGTGAATCGAGCAGGGCTTTGATGTTGGCATCATCTTCGGGTCCGCCTTTGACGCGGCAGGTGGAGCCGAACGCGGTGATGAGCGCATTCTTCCACTGCATGTCGCGGGCGCGTTCGAAAAACTCCACATCCTTGGGGTTCGAGCCGGGCCAGCCGCCTTCGATGAACGCAACGCCAAACTCATCGAGTTTTTGGGCAATGCGGACTTTGTCGTTACTCGAAAGTGTAAAGCCTTCAGACTGTGTCCCGTCGCGCAGGGTGGTGTCGTAGATCTGTATTTTAGGTAGGGTCATGTGCTGCCTTTTGGTAATTGGTAATTAGAGATTGGTAATTATCAATTACGCTCTTGCTTCGTATGCTGCGATGTCCTTCTCGAAGCCCATGATATAGCCAAGTTCATCCACGCCGTTGAGTAAACACGCTTTGTTGAACGGGTCGATCGGGAATGTGAACGAGCCTCCGGGGAAACTCACGGTTTGTGCCGCAAGATCAACTGTCAGCTCGGCGCGAGGCGCTTCTTCCAAAAGGTCGAAGAGCATCTTGTGAGTCGCGTCATCCACGATGATGGGAATTAATCCATTCTTCAGCGAGTTGTTGCGGAAGATGTCTGCGAACGAGGTGGAGATGACGGCGCGGAAGCCGTAGCTGGTGAGCGCCCAGGGCGCATGTTCGCGGCTCGAACCGCAGCCGAAGTTGTCACCCGCGAGGAGAATTTGTGCGCCCCTTGACTCGGGTTTGTTGATGATGAAATCTGCTTTCGGAGATTTGTCGTCGTTGTAGCGCCAGTTGAAGAAGAGCGCGTCGGCGAGACCGTTCTTGTCGGTCACTTTGAGAAATTGAGCGGGAATGATCTGATCCGTGTCGATGTCGTTGACATGGAGCGGAAGCGCACGGGAGGTTAAGGATGTGAATTGAGCCATATGATTTCCGATTTACGATTTTGGATTGACGATTG
>CAYJPO010000115.1:1834-12523 GCA_964372045.1 uncultured Anaerolinea sp. | reverse complement strand
GGAATCAAAGGTGTCACCGAGAAGGAAGCGATGAAACGCTTTCTTCCGATGAACTGCCTCAGTTGGAATGTCGGTCATTTGGCATGGCAGGAACAACGTTATTTTCTGGGCTTCGGACAGGGGATCAAGCTTTTCCCCGAGATCGAAATTAATTTTGCCTATGGCGCTCCTGCCAGCACGCCGTCGCTGAAAGAAATGCTCGCGGCTTGGAAGAAGATCACCACCACCGCTGACCTGTTTCTGGATACACTGACCTCAAAGAAACTTGCGGAAAACGTCATCAGCAACGGCAAGGAAATCCAGCGCACGTACGGAAATTTGATCCAACGCGCGATCTACCATTACTGGTATCACCTCGGCGAGAATATGGCGATACGGCAAAATCTGGGGCATAAAGATTTACCCCAATTTGTCGGCAGTATCGACACGAAAGCGCCTTATCATCCAGAATGATCTTTTTTGAATCAACACCCTCCAAATATCCCCTATTTGGAGGGTGTTGCTATTTAATGTCCAAAACTATAATCCGCGAATTCATTAGACAATTCCCAAGGAGATACCCATGAAAATCTTCAAGCATTGGATCGCAGAAAAACGCCGGGTCCATATTCAAGGCGAAGACAAGGAAATTACCACGTATGGCGGCTCAAACATTTCCATTGAAGAGGCGGTGGTCAGGGCAAAAGAAAAGATGGATAAGATCATCCGCAAGATCAACGGGGAGCGGGATCTCTTTGAAGAGTACCAATCGGAGATCCGCGAGGAAATATTACAGGTATTGGACGAGCACACCATCATCACCCGCAACCGCTACGGCGCGCAGGTGATGAATGCTGAATATTTGATGTTCCTCGATATCGACAAGCCCAAGCCTGCCGGGTTGGGCGGCTTGTTCAAGAAAAGCACCCCGGAAAGTGACAAGGAAAAGATCTACGACATGGTGAGAAAACTTGCCGCAAGCCCAAAGTATCAAGGATTGGCATTTCGAACCTATGAGACTTTTCAGGGTGCGCGTGTGATCGTCCTCGGCAGGGATTTTGATGCGCAAGATCATACCGCCATGAACATGATGAAGGAGTTCAACTGCGATGCGTTGTATACAGCCATTTGCAGAAAGCAGGCTTGTTTCCGCGCCAGATTGACACCCAAACCACGCCGCATCAAAATGGAATCTTACAAGGTGAAATATCCGCGCGAGGGAATGGATGGCGCCTTCGAAAGCTGGCTGCAATCCTACGAACGCGAAAGCCGCAATTACAGCGTGTGCCGATTCGTCGAGCAGATCGGTGTGAGCACATTCGGAACCACGGAAGCTGTCCGCGTCCATGACGAGATGACTGGAGCAGCCTTCCGACAACCATTGGCATAACGGGTTCAGCGCTTCGGTCAAGCGGGAAGAAAAAAACCGTCAGCGTTGTCGACAGGCTTTTGGGGGTCCGATCCGCTGTCCCGTTGGGATGACTCGCAAGCGATCTATGAATCCTCAGGCGCGGATGTCCAATTCCTCCTGATCGATGAAGTGGGTCATGACCGCAAGGCAATGCAAAGCTACGCTGTTGAATTTTTCAAGGAGATCGTGATCCGCTGAACAGTTCAAAAATTCACGAGCTGCTATCTGACATTACATGATTGATAACCAAAAATGGAAAACAAAATAACCATGTCAACATGGCAGGGTTATAATACGCAGCGTTCCATCCAAAGCCACAAACAAAGAAGAGGAGAGATATGCTTAATAAGTTGTTGTTCCATCGATTCCCGAACCTGAAAAGTCTGCTCACTCGCATTCAATACGACCTGATCACAACCTTTGACCGGGACAAGAATGCCATTTTTATGAACTTTGGATATGCCGCGCATCCGCATGGAAACGGGCCGATACCGCTCGACCCTGAAGATGAGATCCACCGCTACCCGATGCAGTTGTATCATCACGTGGCAGAACGCATAGACTGGAAAAACGCCGAAGCGCTGGAAGTCAGTTCCGGGCGGGGCGGGGGCGCTTCGTTCATCGTCCGACATTTCAAGCCGAAATCCTACACCGGCGTGGACTTCTCATCCCGCGCCATTGAATTCTGCCGCGAGCAATACAGCCACTTGAGCGAGCTTAAGTTCCAACACGGCAATGCCGAAGACCTCACGTTCCCGGATAATTCATTCGACGTGGTCGTAAACGTGGAGGCTTCGCTGTACTACCCCAACCTGACAAAATTCTTTGCGCACGTTCGGCGCGTGCTCAAGCCGAACGGATATTTCTTGTACACCGACCTGCGCTATGAAGAAAAGATTTCCACCTGGCATTCGCAGATCAAAGCGATGGGGCTGAAGGTCATCCACGAGGAAGACATTACCGAGAACGTGCTCAAAGCAATGGAACTTGACCGTGACCGGCGCGTGGCGTTGGTGGATAAATACGTGCCTCGTCTGCTTCGTAAACCGTTCTATCATTTTGCCGGTCTCAAACCCAATTCACCGGATGCCCTCCCGCACCTCGATAACCGCAGGTATTGGTATTTTCTGCTTCAAAAAGTATAGACGCCAAACCAGTGTAAAATCTGGCTTCCATTAATACTCGGCATGATGAATGGCGGGTGTTTTCTTTACACGACCGATCAATCCATTCAACAAAGGTACTCGACATGAAAAAACGTCCGCTTTTTATCTTTGCCTCACTGCTGGTTTTGTTCAGCCTGGTCCTCTCCGCTTGTGATGTGGCGGAAGACACCGGCGACGAGACCTACACAGAAGATGCCGCTTCGGAGGAAGTCAGCGAAGAGGAACCCGCTTCTGATGAAGTCCCCGCTGAAGCCAGCGCGCCGGGTGAAGTGGTCTTCGATTTCGGTTTCACCCCCGAAGAGAACGGTTTCAGTTTTGAGAATTACGGTGATGATATTCCCGCCACCAACCTGACCGCCGATGAACTTCGCCGCATGTTCGGTGACGAAGTCTGCGCGGACATCAATGGCGATGAGTGCATCCTGACCCCGCCCGCCGAGCAATGGATGGAACAGATCAACGGTGACATGGCGGGTGGTCATTGCGAAGGCATGGCAGTACTCAGCCTGATGATGTACACCGGTCAGGTCTCGCCCTCTGATTTTGGCGGCGAACTTGCCAGTCAATTGGACGTGGAAGATGAAGCGCTGCAGCGTGAGATCGCCTATTGGTGGGCAACCCAAGCCGTGGACCCGACCGCATCGAGTGTCATCAGAGGCACACCGATGGAGATCCTCGAAGTCATCAAGCAAATGGATGTGAATGGCGAGACATACACTATCGGCATCTACAATGACCGCGGTGAAGGTCACGCCATCACCCCCTTCGGCGTGGAAGACAAGGGCGACGGCTTGTATGCCATCCTTGTTTATGACAACAACTATCCCGGCGAGACGCGCGAACTGTACATAGACTCGCGTGACGGCTCATGGACATACGAAACATCCATCAATCCTGATGTCGAGACCGATGTCTGGTCTGGCAATGCAGATACGCAAACTCTCGATCTCACCCCCACTTCGGCGCGGCTCGAAACGCAATACTGTCCCTTCTGCGAAGAAGGCTACGCCAGCATAGGCAAACTGGCAGCGCCCAGCCAACCCTTCAATCAAATATTTTTGGACGGTGAAGGTCACATCCTCATCACTGACGAGAGCGGCAACCGCCTCGGCTATGTGGATGGACAGATCGTCAACGAGATCCCCGGCGCAAGTTTCACCAAATATCGGATGCTTGCCAGCGGAGAGACTCCCGAACCGATCTACTCGATCCCTGCTGACCTCGATGTAACCATCACCATCGACGGCTCCGACCTGACCGAAGAGACTCTCACCGACCTGGTCATGATCGGCGCCGGATTCAGCATCGGCGTGGAAGGCATCTACCTCGAAACCGGTCAAATGGATGTGGCGTACTTCTATCCCGTTGATGAGATGATCGCCTACGAAACGACCTCTGACGAATCGCCCAGCATCATCTTCGGCGTGGAAAACCCTGACGCAGACTACTACTTTGAAGTCTACGGCGCGGACATGGCCGGTGGCGGCACCATCACCGCCTGGCTCGACAGCAAAGCCGGTGACCTGCTCATCAACACCGAGAAGCTGAACGCCGAAGGTTTCTTCAATTTCTACCTGACCCGCATCACCGACGAGTTCGAAGAGGAATTCTATGCCGAGGAGATCGCGCTGAAAGAAGGCGCGCTGGTCTATATCAACTACGCCGAGTGGACCGACGCCAACCCTGAAGGCATGTACTTCGGCGTTGACCTCGACGGCGACGGCGACGGCGAGATCGACGAAGAATACGTGGTGGATGACAGCCAGTAATATATAACCGGGTTCATTGGGATTTCCCGTAGTTATTTCCTTTTTGTACACGGATTCCACGGAAGGCACGGAGGAGATCGAGTTTTAATGGTTTTTTCCTTGAGGTCCGTTTCATCCGTGTACAAGAATCACAACAACTTAGAGATAGATAAAAAGGTGTGCTTTAAGGCGCATCTTTTTATTTCTCAAAATGTCGTACAATTGCCGCAGAAAACATAAAGGAGCACAACATGCAGACCATCAGCGAAGACATTCGCAAAAAGATCCTACTCTTTCAGGAAACTGAGATCACCGAATATCACATCTACAAGCGCCTGGCAAAGCGTATCAGATCCGAAGAGAACGCCAAAATTCTGGATAAGATCGCCGAAGACGAACTGCGTCATTACAACGGCTGGAAGCAATACACCAATGAAGAGGTCAAACCGCGCTGGGTCAACGTCTGGTTCTACTATCTCGTCAGCACCCTGTTCGGCTTCACGTTCGGCGTCAAATTGATGGAGCAGGGCGAGGAAAAAGCGCAGGCAAATTACGAAGCCGTCTCCAAAGTGATCCCCGCTGCGACGATTTATCAGGACGAGGAGGACAAACACGAACAGCAACTCATCGAAATGCTGGATGAAGAACGACTGCAATATGCCGGTTCGGTGGTGCTTGGTCTCAACGATGCGCTGGTGGAATTGACAGGTGCATTGGCGGGGCTCACGCTTGCTTTGCAGAACGTCAAACTTATCGCGCTTTCGGGCCTCATCACCGGCATCGCTGCGTCGCTCTCGATGGCAGCCAGCGAGTATCTCTCCACCCGTTCCGAAGATACAAAGAAGCATCCCGTCCGCGCGGCAGTGTACACCGGCATCGCCTACATCTTCACAGTAGCGTTACTCATCCTGCCCTACCTGCTCTTCGACAATTATTATCTCGACCTCGCCATCGCCTTGACCACCGGCGTCATCATCATCGCGGTCTTCAACTATTACATCTCGGTCGCCAAGGGAGAATCATTCCGAGAACGATTCGTGGAAATGGCTGGCTTGAGCCTGGGCGTGGCGGCGTTCTCCTTCGTCATCGGCTACTTCATCCGTCAGTGGCTGGGGATCGAAATCTAACCCACTACATTCCGGGGCGGGGTTCCCCCGCCCCTACGATGGAAACAACATGAAAATCTTAACGGTAGACATCGGCACAGGCACGCAGGATATTTTTCTTTACGATTCGAATCTCGACCTTGAGAATGGATTCAAACTCATCCTGCCTTCGCCTACCATGATGGTTCATCGCCATCTCAAACAATCGCTTCAAAGCCGGGACCCGATCCTGTTGACTGGTCACCAGATGGGAGGCGGACCCTCAGCCTGGGCGATAGAAGAATATGCCCGCGCAGGGATTCCCGTTTATATGACACCATCCACTGCGACAACACTGAATGATGAGCTGGAAAAGGTGGAGGCGTTGGGGATCAAAATTGTTTCGGAGGAAGAGAGTAACAAGTTACAAGTAACGAGGTTGGAGTTGAAGGATTTTGACTTCAAGCTGATCTCCAAAACATTTGCGGATTATGGCGTTTCGCTCAATGACCTGAGCGCCATTGCCGTGGCAGTCTTTGACCACGGCAATGCTCCCGCCGGAGTTTCGGATCGTCAATTCCGTTTTGATTATTTGGACGAACGCATTCGCGCAAAGAATTCCCTTTCCTCTTTCGCCTATCTTTCTTCGAACATCCCCCCCATCATGACGCGCCTGCAATCCGTCGCGGATTCGGCGGGGGACCTGCCATGTCCACTGGTGGTGATGGATACAGCCCCAGCCGCCGTCCTCGGCGCGGACTTTGATCCCGTAGTGACTACACGCAAGGAGAAGATCATCTGCAATGTGGGCAACTTCCATACATTGGCATTCCGCCTGGGTGAAAAAGGCATCGAAGGAGTCTTCGAACATCACACCGGTGAGATCGACCTCCCCAAATTGGAAGGTTTGATCCGCAAATTAGCCGATGGTTCACTGAAACACCAGGACGTATTCGATGACATGGGTCACGGCGCGTTGATGTATTCGGACGATGTCTTTGAATTTGGAAAAGATGAGTTTGATATAGTGGTTACGGGTCCACGCCGTTCAATGTTCAATCGTCAATCTGAAATCGAAAATCGTAAATCTCTCCGTCCCTATTACGCCGTCCCCTTCGGAGACATGATGATCGCGGGCTGTTTCGGTCTGCTCGCAGCTGCGGCGGAGATAATGCCTGAGGTGACCGAATCCGTTATCGGGTCGTTAAGAGGCAGGCGCGGACATGGAGTCGCGCCGTGGGATGCGAAGTAAAGATGTCAAGTCAGCGGGGAAACCCATATCAAGCCATTGCTTGTAGAAATTGACTCCAAAAATCATCAACTCACGCGGGATATTCTTCGCGCACGATCTCGATGAATTTTTTAGCCAGGAAAGATTGGGTCCGCTCGCTGTGAGTGGCGGCTGCGATCTTTCGCTGCGGCGCGGCGTCGCTCAGGCTGCGATAGACGACCTGTTTTGATCTATCGCTCATCGCCAATGCCTTGGGGACGAGGGAAACGCCCAACCCCAGCGCCACGCAATTTTGGACGGTGGTCAATTGCGAGGTATGACAGACGATCTTCAATTCCAGATGCTGCTGATAACAAAAGGATTGCACCTGTTCGCCGAGGCAATGCATTTCACTCAGCGCAACGAATGGGAATTCATCCAACTCTTTAATAAGGATGGTCGCGCGCGTGATGAAGTCGTGATCTTTTGAGGACGCCACCAACAGCGGCTCGGTCAACAATTCCTGGGTGCGGATCGATTTATTATGGATCGGACTGCTGGTGATGCCGACATCCAGTTTGCCGTCCACCAGATCGCGGACGAGGGCTTCGGTCAGGTCTTCGTGGACGGAGAGGCGGGCGTGGGGAAATTCATGGCTAAAGCGTTTGATGACTCGCGGCAGAACAAAAGGCGCGATGGTTGGGATGAAGCCAACGTTCAACACGCCGCGGCTAACATCAGCTTCCTGATTCATCGAATGTTTGATGTCCTGCAATTCGGCGAGGATGCTCGTAGCGCGCGGGAGCAGGTTACGCCCGGCATCGGTCAGCACCACGCGGCGGGTCAGGCGGTCAAAGAGCGGCTCGCCCAATTCCTGTTCCAGCTTTTGGATCTGCTGACTGAGAGAAGGCTGGGCAATGTTGCAGCGTTCAGCGGCGCGGCTGAAACTACCGGTTTCAGCGACAGCCACGAAGTAGGTCAGTTGGTGAATTTCCATTTTGGTCTCTTTATTTTTTCCAGGGGCGGGGTAACCCCGCCCCTAGATAGGGTGAAAACATATATAGTTTCTACCTATAAACAATATAGGTAACTTATATTTTACATCTATACCAGAAAACCGTACAATGTAATCGTAGGAAATAAAGAGTAACCAAATATTTTGAAAAAATGAACATCAGGGGCGACCCCCCAAACATCACAAGGAGAATAAAATGAGCGAAGAAAGTAAATGTCCGGTTACTGGACACGCTGGCATGACCTCTGCCAGCCGGGGAACATCCAACCGCGAGTGGTGGCCCAATCAACTGAACCTGAATATTTTGCACCAGCACGCGCCAGCGTCCAACCCAATGGATCCCAATTTTGACTACGCCAAAGAATTCAAGAAGCTCAACCTGGATGCGGTCAAGAAAGACCTCGCCAAACTGATGACCGATTCGCAGGAATGGTGGCCCGCGGACTGGGGTCACTACGGCGGCTTGATGATCCGCATGGCGTGGCACAGCGCGGGTACATACCGCACATCTGACGGACGCGGCGGCGGCGGAACCGGCAATCAGCGTTTTGCTCCGCTCAACAGCTGGCCCGATAACATCAGCCTCGACAAGGCGCGTCGCCTGCTCTGGCCCATCAAACAGAAATATGGCAACAAACTCTCCTGGGCTGACCTGATGATCCTGGCTGGCAACGTAGCGCTGGAGTCGATGGGATTCAAGACCTTCGGTTTCGGCGGCGGACGCGCCGACATCTGGCAGCCTGAAGAAGATATCTATTGGGGCAACGAAGACACCTGGCTGGGCGACAAACGCTACAGCGGCGAACGCGATCTGGAGAATCCGCTGGCGGCTGTGCAGATGGGCTTGATCTATGTCAACCCGGAAGGTCCCAACGGCAAACCTGACCCTGTCGCTTCGGGCATCGATGTGCGTGAGACGTTCGCACGCATGGCGATGAACGATGAAGAAACCGTCGCGCTCGTGGCGGGCGGACATACCTTCGGCAAGGCGCACGGCGCGGGCGACCCGAAACTGGTCGGACGCGAACCCGAAGCCGCTCCGCTGGAAGAGATGGGACTCGGCTGGAAGAACAGCCTCGGCAGCGGCGTGGGCGTCCACACCACCTCCAGCGGAATCGAAGGCGCGTGGAAGCCCAACCCCACCCACTGGGACATGGGCTACTTTGACATGCTCTTTGGCTACGAATGGGAACTGGTCAAAAGCCCGGCGGGCGCTCAACAGTGGCAGGCGAAAAACTGCAAACCCGAACACATGATCCCCGACGCGCACGACCCCTCGAAGAAGCACGCACCGATGATGACCACCGCCGACCTGTCGCTGCGCTTCGACCCGATCTACGAGCCCATCGCGCGCCGCTTCCACAAGAACCCCAAAGCGTTTGCGGATGCCTTTGCTCGCGCCTGGTTCAAACTGACTCACCGCGATATGGGTCCCAAAGTTCGTTACCTCGGACCGGAAGTCCCGAAGGAAGACTTGATCTGGCAGGATCCTATCCCTGCGGTCAATCACAAATTGATCGGCGCGAAGGATGTCGCTGCGTTGAAGAAAGAGATTCTCGCATCGGGTCTTTCCATCGCCGAGTTGGTTTCCACTGCCTGGGCTTCGGCATCCACCTTCCGTGGATCGGACAAGCGCGGCGGCGCGAATGGCGCGCGCATCCGCCTTGAGCCGCAGAAGGATTGGGAAGTGAATCAGCCTGCGCAACTGGCAAAGGTGCTCAAAACGTTGGAACGCATCCGCAAAGAATTCAACAGCGCCCAGTCTGACGGCAAGAAGGTTTCGCTGGCTGACCTGATCGTGTTGGGCGGCTGTGCTGCGGTTGAATCAGCAGCCAAGGCATCTGGTCACGCGGTGAAGGTTCCCTTCACACCGGGGCGCACCGATGCCTCGCAGGCTCAAACCGATGTGGAATCGTTCGCCTTTCTTGAACCCGAAGCAGACGGATTCCGTAACTATCAGAAGACGACCTACACCGTCTCTGCCGAAGAAATGCTGGTGGACAAGGCGCAGTTGCTGACTCTGAGCGCGCCCGAAATGACCGTGCTTGTCGGCGGCTTGCGTGTGCTTGGTGCCAACGTTGGCGGATCACAGCATGGTGTGTTCACCAAACAGCCCGGCAAGTTGACAAACGGCTTCTTCGTCAATCTGGTTGACATGGGTGTTGCCTGGGCTCCTACTTCGGAAGCTGCTGACGTTTTCAATGCCCACGACCGCAAGACGGGCGAAGTCAAGTGGAGCGGAACCCGCGTGGATCTGGTCTTCGGTTCCAACTCACAATTGCGCGCCCTGGCTGAAGTTTATGCCCAGGACGATGCGAAGGAAAAGTTCGTGCGTGATTTTGTAGCCGCGTGGAATAAAGTTATGAACCTCGACCGCTTCGATCTCGCCTAACCACAATGTAGGGGCGGGGTAACCCCGCCCCTACTTGAGACCTCGTGCTTCTGTACGGGGTCTCATTTTTTTTAACAGGATATAAGATTTCAATTCGCGGGCAATTAAGTTAAACTATCCATCTGGACATTTCTTCTGTACAAATGAAAAAATGAACCGCGAAGCTCGCGAAGAACCCCAAGTTTTAAAACATTTCTTTGCGCTCTTGGCGAGCTTCGCGGTAAAACTAGAATCTATCGCAGCAAAATCTGGACGAAATCCATCACAAAGGAGTCGACAGTGAATCAACATGTACATCTGATCACCCTGGGGGTGAGGGACTTTGAAAGATCGCGCAAGTTTTACACCGAGATAGTAGGCTGGAAACCCGCCAGCGCCAGCAACGATGATGTCGCATTCTTCCAGGCGGGCGGCGCAGTGTTGGGACTCTATCAGCGTGAGAAGTTGGCGGAGGATGCGCTGACCTCACCGGAAGGCAGCGGCTTTGCGGGGATCACGCTGGCATACAACGCCCGCAGCGAAGCCGAAGTGGATGAAATCATCAGCGACTTGAGATCGAAGGGTGTGAAGATCGTAAAGGAGCCGCAGAAGGTCTTTTGGGGCGGATACAGTTCCTATTTTGCCGACCCGGATGATTATCACTGGGAAGTGGCGTACAACCCGTTCTTTGAGTTCGATGCGAA
>CAYJPO010000115.1:0-1734 GCA_964372045.1 uncultured Anaerolinea sp. | reverse complement strand
GGAATTTTCGGATACGTTACCAACAAAGACGAGGCGCTCGGACCGATCCTTATCGAAGCGGCGCAGCGCCTCACCTACCGCGGATACGACTCGGTCGGCGCGGCGACGATCAATAACGGAGTGATCGACCTTAGAAAAGACGTCGGCAAGGTGGACGCCGTTTCGGAAAAATATAACTTCCCCCAAATGCGCGGACAGCGCGGAATCACTCAACTGCGCTGGGCGACCTTCGGCGAACCGTCGCAGGTCAACAGCCAGCCGCATATTGACTCGGACGGCGACATGGTCGGCGCACACAACGGCAACGTGGTCAACAATGTCGAGTTGCGCGAGCAGTTCATCGCCGAGGGCATGACCGTCCGCTCGCAGAATGACGGCGAGACGTGTGTCCACGCGGTGGAACGTTACATCAACAAAGGCTATCAATTCATCGACGCGATCCGTTTGGCATACGGCGACCTGCAAGGCGATTACGCCTTTGTCATCGGGCGCGCGGACGACGACAAACTGTATGCGTTCAAAAAAGGTTCCGGCATGGTGGTGGGACTCGGCGAAGGCTTCACCTGCGTTTCGTCGGACCTGCCTTCGATCCTGCCGCTGACGCGCGAGGTCATCCGCCCGCAGGATGGGGAGATCGTCACGTTGTGGGCTGACCGGGTCGAAGTCCGCTCGGTGAAGGATGGAAAACTCACCAACAGAAAACCGGAAACTGTCACGGAGTCGATGGATGCGGTGCAGAAGGGCGGCTATCCTCACTTCATGCTCAAGGAGATCCACGAGCAGGCGCAAGTCGCCCGTGAGTTGATCCATTTATTGGACAGCAGCCCGGACGTGGCGCCGTTGATCGAGAAGATGAAGAGCGCGCGGCATTTGTATTTCATCGGCTGCGGCACGAGCTATCACGCCGCGATGGCGGGAGCGGTGTACTTCGCGCAGATCGCGGGGCGCGCCGTCATTCCCGTGCTTGCGCCGCAGTTCATCGCGCAATATGCGCCCGCGGTGGGGTACGAGGATGTGGGCTTGTTCGTCAGCCAGTCCGGCGAGACCAAGGATGTGCTCAATGCGTTGGAAGCCGCGGAAGCGCGCGGCATGGCATGTTTCGGATTGGCGAACGTGGTCGGCTCGACGCTGACGAAGGCGACATCGTTCAGTCTACCCTTGTGCTGCGGCTACGAGATCAGCGTGCCCGCCACGAAGACATTTACCAACCAGGTTGTGACGTTCCTCTATCTGGCGTATCGCATGGCGGGTGGTCTCGATACGCCCCGCGACAACCAGCGGGGCTACTCGACCAGCGGTTCATGGAAAAATGTATTTGACCGTATCCCCGACCTGATGGAGCAGACTATTGAGATGGTCGCGCCGCAGATCGAAGCGATTGCCAAAGACATCAACGAGTGGAATGACATGTACTGCCTCGGCTATGGCGCGACCTACCCGATCGCTTTGGAAGGCGCGTTGAAATTAAAAGAAATTACCTACGCCCACTGTGAAGGCATGCTCTCGACCGAGTTCAAACACGGACCGCTCTCCGCGGTGAGCAAGGGCTTCCCCATTCTCTTCGCCGCCGGTCCCGACGACGTGCCGCTCATCATCAGCGGACTCAATGAAGTGAAGGTACGCGGCGCGCGCACCATCGTCATCGCGGAAGAAGATTCCCGCCTGCGCGCCAACGCGGACGATGTGATCGTGCTCCCAAAATCTGACAAGCAGATCAGTTCCCTGCTCGCCGTC
>CAYJPO010000114.1:2604-13154 GCA_964372045.1 uncultured Anaerolinea sp. | reverse complement strand
CCGCTCCAGCCGAACTTTTTCAAATCCACTTTCCCTTTGGCGTCGAAGATGACTCCTTCCGCTTCAAGCAGCGGACGCTGGCGTTCCGCGCCGGGGCGTTCGCTGATCTTGCCCTGTGAGTTGATGACGCGCTGCCACGGTACGTCATCTGGGCAGTTTGCCATTGCGCCTCCGACCCAGCGCGGAGCGAACGCGGCGTAGGCTTCGAGTTCCACGCCGTTGGGCGGCGGGATCATTTTGGCGATCTGTCCGTAGGTGGCGACTTTTCCGCGTGGGATGAGGCGGGCGATTGCCCAGACCTGTTCGTAATATGCCTGTTGATTGGGAGGAGAGGAAAAGGATGGCATGACATTCTCCTTATTTCGATTTGACGCTCCAGCCGTATTTTTTCATATCAATACGACCTCTTGGATTGAAAAAGACGCCTTCATCTTCGAGCATGAGCTTGTGACGCTTCGCCTCCAACCCGTACCGTTCGGTGATCTCTCCTTTGGAATTGACCACCCGCTGCCACGGTACCTCATTCGGACACGCAGCCACGGCATTGCTGACCCACAGCGCGCCAAACTCCACATACGTTTCCGCATTCATCCCTTCAGGCAGGCGGATCATTTTCGCGATCTGCCCATACGAGGCGACCTTCCCGCGCGGGATCAATGAAACGATATTCCATACTTGTTTATAAAATTCTTCCTGATTTGGCAGGACAGGGTATGCCATTGATAACTCCTTTTACATCTCCATGTTGCGATATGCCGATAAATTTTATGGATATTGTTTGTATATAGTACTCAAAGCCGAATTGCCATTCCGATGTATGAAATTATAATAGCAGAAATCAATACGGCAACAAGGAGGATCAAATGAACAGAACTAGAAGAAATTATCTTTTATTGGTTCTTATCGGTTTATTTGTAACCCTGGGTTGTAAGAGTTGCTTCTCGCCGCAAATGAAATTTGAAAAGGTGGCGTCGCCGACGGTCTTCACCGGAGCGGGTCAGGTGATCACCTATTCCTACATCGTAAAAAATGAAAACAGCGGGAAAGTTGCATTCAGCATAACAGACGATATGCTGGGGGATGTTCTGTGCGATGTCTCCGAGTTTGCCGGAGACGGTTCCGTCACCTGTCAGATGACCTATGTAACGACCGATGAGGATGTGGCTGCGCGGGTGATCAAAAACACTGCGACCTTGATCGGGGTGGCAGAGCCGATCATCATTTACGGTGACGCCACCATGGAGTATCAGAATACCACCCTGACTGCCAGCGCAGAAGTGGTCTATGAGGAACCGGACTGTCAGTTGGAACTCAAGAAGACCGCCAGCCCGACAACGTATATCAACGCGGGTCAGGTGATCTCCTACACGTATAAGATCCACAACACAGGTTACAGCAATGTGAGCGGACCGTTCTCGATCGCTGACGATATCATCGACGAGTGGTCTTGTGACGACGGTGGCGGCGCCTTTGACTTATGCGTGGACTGTAGCATCACCTGCAGCGGGACATACACGATACAAGGCTCAGACGTCGGGTCCAACATCACGAACACGGCACATGCAGAGGGCATTTGCAGCACGACGGATGAAACGGTCACATCGAACGCTGACAGCGCAACGGTCATGTACCTGGTGCCAACACCAACCTCCCAGGCAGTCCAGCCGGAATTAACGGTCACCATATCGGCGGACCCGAATGTGTATTCGACTGCCGGAACCCTCATCATTTACACGTACACGATCCAGAATACCGGTCAATCACCTGTCCAGGGTCCCTTCACCATCGCAGACGACCGGGTGGATCAATGGGCGTGTGACGCGCTGGATGTCATGCCTGTGGGCGGGCAGCTCAATTGCAAAGGATATTACCTTGCCAGAGAATCTGACGTGGGGTTCGATATCGTCAACTCGGCAAATGCGCAGGGATCGAATACGGCTGCTGTTTCGAACACTGTCAGCGCCACGGTGTATTATTTCCAGCAAGTGAATGAAGGTGCTCCGCCTACAGAAGCACCGGGCAAACCTTCCTGTGAACCGGCATGGTCTCCTGGCTGTCAATAGGATTCATTATAGGCTTGCATTTAAGAAGGCAGTCCCAAAAGACTGCCTTCTTTTTTCAACGTGGTGACAGGAAGCGATAGTATATCGTCTGCCGGACATTGGCGATGAAGTTCTGCGAGAGTTCATCGGTCATTAATTGCAGGGTGGGTAGCGCGTCGGCGGTGAGTGTTCCGGGATGCTCCTCTTCCGGGACTCCGGGCTGGGCGAGTTTGGTGATCGGGTCAGTGGAGAAGTCGCAGGCGGAGCAGGTGTCTTGCAGAAAGTAATAGTCGAAGGTGCGGTAGAGGGAGCGGTTGATCTCGTAGAGGGAGGTGAGCGAGCCTAAAGCCAGTAAACAGTAAACGGCAATCAGTGAAAAGCGCGAAGAGGATTTGTCGAAGATGGTTTGACCGGTCATGAGCATGAGATAGAAAAGCGGGGCGATGGAGGCGCGCATGACGAAATCACGGTCGCTGCCGAGTTGGATGAAGGGGATGATGGCGAGGAGAATGCCGGTGACGATCCAGCGCGGGTCGCGGAATTTGGATGGAGCAAGCACGAGCCAGAGGAGTCCGCCTTCGAGCAGGAAGAAGGCGAAGAATTTATCGAGAGGCAACGATTGGAATCCGCGAGACTGGGCGGCGGTGTTGGCTAGGAAGTAGAAAGTGGAAAGTAGGAAAATGATTGTGGGAGCGAGGAAGATTTCCCAGCGCAAATTTTTGAATGGGGATTTGAAGTCAGTTTGTTTGATAAGTTTGATAAGAATGTAGGGCAGAAGTCCCATCGCGGCGAGGGGGGCGAAGAAGAAGCAGAGAGTCCAGAGGAGGATAATTTCGCCTCGCATGTCATTTTGAGCGGAGCGAAGAATCTCTTTGGATTGAGGTAGAGACCCTTTGCTATCGCTCAGGGTGACAAATAACGCAATACACAACCATGCGGGAACAGCCTGATTGAAGACCCAGAATAATTGCGTGGTGAAGGATGAGTATTGCAGTGTCCCTGCCCAAGTTTCGAGGTGCGTGATGGGCGGAAAGAGGGTCGGATATTCTTGTGGGAAAAAGAGCGTGCCGATTGCATCCAATCCGCTGAAGAAGATGAGGAGCAGGGTGGCTTTGAAAGCGGATGTTTTGAGGGCGGAGGCGAGGTGATGGGTAACGAGTAATATGCCGAGGAAAGTCCAGGCGAAGAGGGCGAAGTTAGCAGCTTGCCAGTTTAGAAGTTTGCCGACCGCAGCCGAAGGCAGCCAGAAGCCAACGTAGTAGACCAGCATCTTGACAGGTCCGCTTTCGGGTTGGGCGTAGTAGACGGGCCAGTCGAAGTTCATCAGGTCGCGGAAGACGACGTTGCGCCAGTTATGATCCCAGTTTTGGAAGGCGTAGCCACCGATACCGGAGAGGAGGAGCCAGGAGACAGTGAGCAGTAACCAGTGGACAGTGGACGGAGACCAGTGGGAAGTGGGGAGTGGTAAGTTGGTAGATTGGGAAATTGGGGATTGGGGATTGGTAATCTCGCCCTGAGCTTGTCGAAAGGTTAGTAATTTGTATAGGGCGAAGAGGAAGATGAGGGCAAGGGGGATGGCAATGGTGAGTCGCACCCAGCCGAAGAGAAAGAGGATGAAGGGTAGGGTGAGGTAGATGTATGAAAGGCGTTTCATGAGTGGGAGGTGGGTAGTGGACAGTGATCAGAAGTCAGTGAACAGTGTCTATCGTCGTTCGAAAATTTTGAAATCTTCTTTTTCCATTGTAACGGAATAATGCTCTGCCAAAAACGCGCGCAATTCGGGGAAGTCACGCGAGGTATCTTCACCGGCGATCCAGGGTTTGTCGATGGCGATCACTTCGACGATGAAACGCGGATCGGCGGTCTGCAATTCGTTCATGAAGTCGATTCGTAATGATTGGATGTATGGCTCCGAAACGTGATGATAGAAATAAAAATCAAAGACATACGATGTCGCTATCGGCGCACGGGTTTCGAGCATGGCGAGCAGTGTGCCGCCCGTCCAATCGAGCGGTTGGACGGTGTCACCGGGTTCGAGGTTTGCGGCGAGATAGTCTGCGATCTGGGCGGAGCGCTCGGTGGAGGTGGCGATGGATTTCCCTTCGAGTTGGCGGAGGAAGGTTTGGGAGGGGCGGACAGTTGCAAGCGTAACAAGTAACAAGGCAACGAGTGCAAGGGTCGAAAGTCGAAGGTCGAAGGTCTTGACATTTGACTTTTGACCTTCGACGTTTAGCGCAAGCGACGCGACGAGGATGATGGTGTAAATGAATGGAATGTAATGATAGGGAAAGAATTGACCGGAGAGAGCGGGGTAGATGGCATAACAAAGTGCGATGCTGGCAAGCAGAAAAACTTGACGATCCCGATTGAGAAAAATTGAGAAGCCTGCGGGGATGAGCCACACGGCGCTTCCACCCAGACGCCAGAGCTGATTCAGTAAATAGGCAGTTCTCTCCGCTGACGGCATGACCACCATCTCGCCGTTGACCTGGGAGTAGAGTTTCCAATAGTTGAGCGCGATGTCGAGAAAGGGAGTGAGTGAATTGGTAAATGCAAGCCAAAGCGTGACGAGCGAAACGGGAATCAGGAATCCGATGGTTGTGGGGAGGATGATCTGCTTTGCGAGAAGTGGCAGGGAAAACTCCGGGCGTTTTCTCAGGTCTGCAATGTCAAAGAGCAGGAACGGTACAAGTCCGATGGCGGCGTGAGGCTTGAGAGTGGCGGCAAGTCCGTAGAGGAGTCCCAGCATCAGGCGTTTGCGAAAGTTCAGAGAGTCGGTCATCCCAATTAATAACGAGAGGGAGATGAAGATCAGGATGAGATATTCGCGTTGAAGGGAAAGGGATGGACCGCCGCCCAGATATTTGAGACCGAAGAGGATCGGCGCGGCGAATGCGACGGGTTTGCCGAAGCGCCGCATGGCGAAGTAGGTGATGCCAAGGATGGCGGCGAGGATGGCGAGGTCGAGGATGCGGATGCGCAGTGGACCGAAGCCGCTGGCGAGACCAAGCAGATAATAAGCGATGAAACTGCCCGGCATTTGAAAGTCGAAGAAGTCTTTGTAGGGGACGGCTCCGTTCTGCATGAGGAAGGCTTCGTAAAAGAGCGGACCTTCGTCGTGGGTGGGCGTCCATTGAAGCGAAAATGCCGCCTGTGTGATGAGCAAGGCGGCAAGCAGAATGAGAATGATTGTGGTGATGCGTTGAAGACTATTGGACATCTTCTCCGAGATCCATTTCGGTGGTGGAGAGAACTTCGCGTGTGATGGGGTTGACCTTTGCAATGAAGTTCTTGTCGTTGACGTTGTAGATGATGAAGAAGGTGAAGGTGTCTTTGTAATACTGCGATTGAATGGCGTCCACGTTTTCGATCAGTTCGGTGTAGCCGCTGCCGCCCACATTAGAAATACCGATGGTGAGTTTGTCGCGGTAATCGAAAAAGTTATCGCCATTGGTATCGGCTTTGATGATGTTGAAGATCCAGAACTCGATGATCGGCGCGGGCTTCTCCGGGTCGTTGGGGTCGTAGACTTGTTGAGGAAACCCGGCAGTCTGGAAGATGACCGTATTGTTCGTCGGCAGGAGGCGATGATATTCTTCCGATTGGATGTTGAAGAAAACATAGTTGTAGGTGCTGTAGGCGGAGTAACTTGAATAGCCGCTGTTGCTGATCCACTCGAAGGGATTGAGGCTGGAGTCGCGGGTTACTTCGACGGGGACAATGCCCGCCATGAGATAGTCGGTGCCTTGAATGGCGGTGAATGAAGAAAGCGTTTTTTCTACGGGTGCAGGCGGGGCGGGTTCTTCCACGTTGGGGGAAGAACTCTGCGGGAGAATATCGCGGCTGCACGCAAAGGTGAAAAAAGAAATGGCGAGAACGAGCAGAAGGATGGAAAAGCGTTTCATGAATGCCTCACTTTATTTGTAAATGACGCGAAAGCGTTCACATATTAACGGTATATCTTCTGAAAAGTTCCTGCCGATGGGGGCGAGAATGCGGGTGAAGAATCGTGTATGTCCTTCGCGCCAGCTTTCAAGGGAAAGGTCATCTTCGCCTTCGGCGCGGGCGAAATCTTCATCCACTTCGTGGAAGGCGCGGAAGGTAAGTTCCACGGTTTCGACAACGCACATCGGGTCACCGCGCCCATCGAGAACGAGCCAGAGCGTGCCGACTTGCGGAAAGGGTTCGCCTTTGGCTTCGTATTCCCACACAGCGGAGCAGGTGGCGGATTTGCGTCCGCTCAGTACGAGATTGCCGAGTTCATCCGCAAGAGCGGGGTTATCACCGAAGGGTTCAACGATGTATGGCTTGCCGCGATACGATGGATGCGCGGTGAGAAAGTTTTCCCAATACGATTCGATGTCTGCTTGTGTCACTCGATGAATTCTCCGCCGATGATCTCTTTTTCAATGACCTGCCGTTCAGCATTGAATTTGATTTTCACTTCCACGCGTTGGAAGCATTTGTTTTCGCCCATCAATACCTTGCGGGCGTAGAAAACGTCGCCGCCTGCTTCATATTCCACGCTCAGGTCGTTGTCCAGATCGATGCGCCCGGTGATGGTCTCGCCGCAGCGTTTGCATTTGCCGTCGAAGACGAAATAGCTTTTCGTGTATGGTTCGCGGGGAGCGAAAAGTTTTTTGAGAAAGTTCATTGGAAACTCCACTTCTTCAAAATATCCATTTACTTGACATAAGCCAAATCCAATTGCAGCATTGTAATGAGGGCAAGCCCTGCAAAAGTTTTTTTGGAATATCAATAAAACTCACGGCATCACATCCATTGCGCAACGAAAACCGGTGACATCATCAGTGGTAACAGGGTTGAGGAACCTGCGATTCGAAGAGCGGGAGAAATAGTTGTTAGCCGTAAACGCTCCGCCTTTAACAACGCGGTCCGAGTCCGAGTTTGGGCTTTCCCGTCCATCGCCAGCTATGTAAGGATACAGACTGGATTGACTGTTTACCCATTCCCAAACGTTGCCGTTCAAGTCCATGACTCCGTACGAACTGGCGCCCGCCGGATATGAGCCGACCGGAGCGGTATCTTCATAGCCGTCGCAATTGGGTCCGCCGGGAACAACATAGGAGTCGATCTTTTCCTCGTCATCGAAATTGCCTTTGTGACAAGCGAATTCATCACCCCATGAATAGATGAATCCATGCCCTCCGCGCGCGGCTTTTTCCCATTCCGCTTCGGTGGGCAAACGGGCGCCTCTCCATTCGCAATATGCCTTTGCCATGCCCCAATCGATATGGATCACCGGATAATTATCGAATTGGACATTTCCGTAATACTGGTCACGTGTGCGCGACGTGATCTCAAGGGGAGATTGACAAACCCCATCCCGAACGCAGAGTTTATAAGCGGCATTGGTAACTTCTGTCTTATCAATGAAATACGAATCCAAAAACACGACATGAGCAGGCACTTCGTTGATATCCCCATCGTCACTGCCCATGATGAATTCGCCAGCGGGAATAACAATCATGTCCGCACCATTATTACCAATGGTTTTAGTAGATGGAATGGATGTTTCTGTCTTCGCAACGGCATTTGTCGACGTTGGAGATTCTGTAGACTGCACAAGTGTGGGCGTGGGGCTCACTTGCGGCTCAAACAAGCGGACAAAGGGAGGGAATGATAATAGGGCAATGACAACAGTGACCAGTCCGCCAATGATGGCGACAATTATTTGAGGGTTCAGTTTCCCATTCTCGGCAACCGGTTCCTCAGATGGTTTCTTTTTAACGACCTTTTTATTGGACGATGTCGCTTTGCTTTTTGCCATTATCCCTCCTGATCTAAAATTTCCACTTCTTCAACACATCCATCGCCTTGAGATGCGTCAGATCCAATTGCAGCGGCGTGATGGAGACCATGCCCGCGCGCAATGCGCCGAAGTCGGTGCCGGGTTCGTCCACGCCGGTGGGCGATTCGCCGCCGATCCAATAATACGGTTTGCCGCGCGGGTCACTGCGGATATCGAGCGCGTCGCGGTACACGCGCAGTCCCTGTCTCGTGACCATGAATCCTTTGAGTTCGGATTCAGCCAGATAGGGGACATTGAGATTCAAGACGACGCCTTCGGGTAATCCATCCGTGATGACCTGTTCGACGACGCGCCTCGCCACCGCGGCGGCAGTTGAGTAGTCGAGTGGACCGCGATGACCCTCAGGCGAATCCAATGAGACCGCCACGCCCTTCACGCCCGCAATGACCGCTTCCATCGCGGCGGTGACCGTACCAGAGTAGGTCACGTCATGCCCGACATTCGCATTCGGGTTGATGCCCGAGACGACGATGTCGATGGTTTCTTCGACCAGCCCAAGCAGCGGCAGGGCGACGCAATCCGATGGAGCGCCATCCGATGCGAAAGCGGATGTGCCGTCTGCGAGGATCACTTCCTTGACGCGCAATGGACGTTCCATTGTCTTGACATGCCCGGAAGCTGACCAGTTCTTGTCCGGCGCGAATATGGTCACTTTGCCGAGTTTGCGCATTTCCTGCGCGAGTGCAAGAAGTCCGGGGGCGGTTACGCCGTCGTCGTTGGTGACTAAGATATGCATGGGGTTGATTTCCGATTTTTGATTTAGGATACTTCGACAGGCTCAGTACAAGTTGACGATTGACGATTGAATTATACGCTATGCGCTAGGCAAACAAAAACGCCCTGCTTTTTTAGAGCAGAGCGCTTTGATGGACGATGGTCGGTTTTCAATGGTCTATTGTCCACCGTCCATGGTCTGCTACGGGATGAGCATCACCAACAAAGTCATCGCCAGCGCCGCCAGCGTGCCTTTGGCAATGACCTTCATTGCCTGCCAGCGGATTTTCCAGACTTCTCTCTGGTCTTCGATCTGTTCTTCTTTTCTTGAGGTCAGACGCGCACCGCGCGTCGCGAGAAGTACTCAGGTCTTGTCGAGCGCCTGAAAAATGGATGAGGCTCCGGCGGCGAAGATCATGAACAGCGGCAGCCGCCAGACCTTGTCCGCGCCGAAGAGAAGCAGGGCAGCCAGAATGACGATGCCGAAAACGATTTGCATAATGCCAAACCGCATCCGCTTTTTGCGTTCGCGCGGGCTGATATTGGCAATGCAAACCTCGGCAGGCTCATTGCCTTCGGGGTTAAAGACGATCTTTGGGGTGGAATCGGAAAATTGGGCGAGCATGGAAAAGTCCTCTCTTGAGTTGTAGTGACGCTTCCAGTATCGGGATTCATACGAGCGGGAAAGAACTGTTTTCCACGGAGTATTCATGAATGGAAACGGAGTCCAGAAGTTCTACTTCTGGAAACCCACAAGTAGAACTTGTGGAGTCCACACCTTATTTTCATATTAGCCCACAGAGAGCACGGAGATATAAGAGGTCTTTCTCTGTTGTGAAAATAAAAGGACCGCAGACTCTTGTCTACGGTCCATCGTCCATCGTCTATCGTCCACGGTCTACCCGACTGCTCGCAGCAACACACCATTCTGTGACGGGTCGTGCAGGAGGATGCCGTCCTCAGTCTTGTTGAACGGGATGCCAGCATTTTCAACGCGGGCGGTCACTTCGGCGAGCACGGAAGGATTCGGGTAGTCCACGGTCGTGAAGCGCAATCCCACAGCATCCGGCGGAGGAGGTGGCGCGCCGCGTCCATTCCAGGTGTTGAGCCCGATGTGGTGGTGGTATCCGCCCGCAGAGACGAAAGCCATTCCAATTCCTGCCGAGACGCCTATGACATCGAAGCCTAGTACGCCATGATAGAAATCGACTGCTTCGGGGATGTCGCGCACGTGCAAGTGGACATGTCCCATGCGGGTTTCGGCGGAGATGTTTCCATCGAGACGATCATCTTCTTTGATGTTTTTAAACAAAGCATCGACATCCAGCGCTTCGCGTCCGTCGCTCCACGTGCCGTCCGCCCAGCGGGCTTCGTAGTTGCCATCCTTGATCGTCCACGAACCGTCTTCGGGTGATTCGCAATACAGTTCGATGCCATTGCCTTCGGGGTCATTGAGATAGGTGGTCTTGGTCATCACATGGTCGGTGGGCGAGTTGGGGACTTTCAACGCAAACAAACGCGCCATCGCGATGGCAAGTTCACGGCGGTTGGGGAACAGGATGGCAAAGTGATAAAGACCCGTGCCGCCGCGATAACGTTTGAGATTCGGCTCTTCGGTGAGATGGAGCAAATCCGCGCCGCCACCACCGAGACCGGCTTTGTTGCCTTCGCGCCAGTGGACTTTGAAGCCGAGCGCTTTTTCGTAAAAGAGAATCTGATTCTCCAGGCTGGCAACGGTCAGGGAGACATGTCCCATTTTCGTGGCGGGGTGGATGGAATATTCTTGTTTGGTTTCAGTTTGTTGATTCATGTTTTCTTTTCATCAGATAAAGTTTATGGTGTCTTGGACAACTCTGCCGACGATTATCTTTCGTGAGATCAAAAAACGCCCCGCCCTCGAAAAATTCGTGGACGAAGCGTTTCCGCTCGTGGCGGTTAATTTGGAACAGTTTGCGTGATTT
>CAYJPO010000114.1:0-2504 GCA_964372045.1 uncultured Anaerolinea sp. | reverse complement strand
CGTGGACGAAGCGTTTCCGCTCGTGGCGGTTAATTTGGAACAGTTTGCGTGATTTTATTTGTAGGGGCGCGGTTTCCGCGCCCTTGTTTTTGCGAACACAGGGCGGGGAGACCCCGCCCCTACAGTTACAACGACCGTTTGAAATTCACGAACGCATCTTCCTCAGAGGGGTCAGCGCCGTATGCCATGGCGAGATAATACGCCATGTAATCACCGAACAGAATCAACGTCCACAAATGCGCGATGACCGAGTCGCCGCGCGCATCGATCACGTCCGTGTTCAGGGCTTCGAGCATGAAGGCTTGACGCATCATGTCCGAACGCAGTTTGTTGCGCGGATGGTCGCTGGGCGAACGCATGAAGAGAGTCATGGTGTGCGCGTTGAGCGTGGGATTCGGGTTGATGGTGGCGATCAGTGTGTTATGCGTCGCTTCGGGGATGATCTCGAAGTTCGCGCCTGCCTTGGCAAGTTGATTGACCTGAGTCTTCCAACGGCGTGCCACGGGGGCGAGGTTTTCTGTGCCCACAAATGTAACCCAACGTCCGACCAGTTGACCGGCGTACCGCTTGGCGGGATTCTTCGCCGCGATCACTTCCGGGACGATGTGCTGCTGCGAGCGCTTCATCATCGCGACGGCTTCGGCAACGTCTGCGGAAGGGTCGGGGATGAGGTTGAGGCGGGCGAACAGGGCGAGCGTCAGCGCGAAGGGATAGGCGATGGCGGATGTGTCCATGCCGGAGTAGGTGAAGTTCCAAACGGGGATATTTTTTGCTTGCGCGCGTTTGGTCAACTCGCCGCCAGTGGAGATGACAAAGGTTTTGCATCCGTTCTTCAACGCGGTCTCAAATGCATCCAACACTTCTTCTGAATTGCCGGAGTGTGAGATACAAACTACCAGCGTCTTTTCGGTGGCGGAGGCGGGCAAGCCGTAATTGCGGTGAACGCTTACGGGTTGTCTCAGGTTTGAGGAAACAGAAGCAACTGTCAGTTCGGCAGAAGAGGCGGAATCGCCCATCGCGCAGAGGATGATGTTTTGGACTTCGTCCAGTTTCGGCAAAGGCAACGTTTGCCCCAAGTCCCATGCGGCTTGGAGTTGATCGGGCAGATCGTTGATCTGCGCGATCATGTTTTGTCTGTCTATTTGTTTGAAGAGGTCGAGGTCGTCTAGGTTCATAATATTTTGAATCCCTGAACGATAGCGACACATGCGCTGCGCTCAGTGCAGTGAGGGTCTCTACGATAATCTCAGAGATCCTTCGCTGCGCTCAGGATGACATTAACTCGCATCCTTGATGAATTTCGTCAGGTCTTTCTTCAAGGCTTTCAGCGACGGCATGTGAACATACATCATGTGACCGGCTTCGTAGTAGCCCATGCTGATGTTCTTGCGCAGGGACTCGTCCAAGCCGAGGTGGTCGAAGGTGTATTGCGTGGCGAAGTAGGGCGTGCCGAGGTCGAAGTAGCCGTTGGCGACGAAGACCTTGAGATATTTGTTGAAGGTCATCGAAGAGCGCAGGGTTTCGGCGACGTTGACATATTGATTCTCGAAGTAGCTGTACGACCATTGACGCCAGACCTTATCGCTCAGGATCTCGTAGGGTGTGTCGGTTTCGAATTTGAGTTCAGAGCGGATGTAGTCGTTGAATGTCGCGGTGTACGGACCGTTAACCTGCGCGAAGAGCGGGTCGTACTCGAAGGTCTCCGTCACACCGAGGCGGTCGATGCCGGTGTAGCGGCTGTCGAGGCGACCGATGGTCTTGCCCTGATCGCGCAGGAGTTCCTTGAAGAAGTGGAAGGTGTGGATGCGCAGGTTGCCGCGCTCGATGAACTCGACCGAGATGCCGGTGAGGCGTGAAAGTTTTTCGGCGATCTTTCTTCTTTCTTCTTTCGAGAGTGACGCGTCTTTCATCAAGGCGACGGTGTACTCGCCCCGCGCGAACTCTTCTGATTCCTTGAGCCAGGTCTTGAGCGGGATCTTCTTGTCGATCTTGCCGTGATACCAGGCGGTGGCGGTATAACCCGGCACAAAGAGGATGTAGGGCAGGTCGTTGTTGAGATTGAAATCGAGCGTGGTGAAATCGAGCACTGACGAAATCAACATCAACCCATTCAGCAGCATACCGTGACGGTCTGCCAGGTAGCCGGAGAGTCCCGCCGCGCGCGTCGTGCCGTAGGATTCACCCGCAAGGTATTTTGGCGAGAGCCAGCGGTTGTATCGCGTGGTGTACAAGCGGATGAAATCGCCGACCGAGGCAATGTCTTTATGGAAAGTATGAAAATCTTTCGACTTCTCGCCTTCCACCGGGCGGCTGAAGCCGGTGCTCATCGGGTCGATGAAGACGAGGTCAGAGTCGTCGAGGATGGAGTATTCGTTGTCGGTCAGCTTGAAAGGCGGCTTGGGCATCTCGCCGTCATCGGTCATCACCACACGGCGCGGACCGAGCACGCCGAGGTGCAGCCAGACGGACGAGGAGCCGGGTCCGCCGTTGAAGGAGAAGGTGAT
>CAYJPO010000113.1:0-13161 GCA_964372045.1 uncultured Anaerolinea sp. | reverse complement strand
TTGATCGCGATCATCACCGTCAGCGCCTACGGCTTGCTCCTTCCGCTCACCGGCTTCTACTGGGACGACTGGCCCTTCGCCTGGATCGCAAAATTCCTCGGTCCCGCCGAGTTCATCCCGGCGTTCATGCCGTTCCGCCCGTTCCTCGGTCCCATTTTTTATTTCACCACCAGTTTGATCCCGCCCGTGCCGCTCTATTGGCAGATCTTCGCGCTGGTCGTCCGTTTCTTCATCGGCATTGCGGCATGGTGGATGTTCCAACAGGTCTTTCCCAACCGCAAAACCTTCGCATTTCTCGCCGCCCTGCTCATGCTGGTCTTCCCCGGCTACAGTCAGCATTGGGTTGCGTTTACGCACATCAACCAGGAACTCATCCCCTTTCTTTTTTACCTGCTATCCTTCGGCTTCACCTTCAAAGCGCTCCGCACGCAAAGAAAGACCGACATCCTCATCGCACTGCTCCTGCAACTTTGCGGCATCTTCCCCACCGAATATTTCTTCGGCATCGAAGGCATCCGCTTCCTATTTCTTCTTTCCTTCTTTCCCGGCAATCTTCTGCAACGCCTGACCAAAACCTTAAAAGTATGGCTGCCGTATCTATTCATCTGGATCATCAATGCGGCATGGCTGTACTACTATTACAACTTCGGTCCCTATGACTCCTATGAAGTCACTGCGACGCAATCGCCAAACCTGTTCTTCTTTTTGACTCAAGCGCTGGATGCGCTTTGGAAAGCGGGACTCTACATCTGGGTACAAGTCCTCGTCCTGAGCGCATCCACCCTCACCGCGCCCGCCTCACTCCTGACCTTGGGGCTGGTCGCCGTTTCCTTTATTCTTCTCACCCGCATCCTGCTCCGCTCCGCGCCAGACGAAGCGACTGGGAAATCCTTCGCTCTCTCGCTCCTGCTCATCGGCATCCCCGCCATCCTGCTCGGACGTCTGCCCTCGCTCGCCGCCGGTCTGCCGCTGACATTGCAATCTTCCTATGACCGCTTCATGATTTCCATGATGATCGGCGGAACGTTATCCATCCTCGGCTTGGGGGAATTGCTCATCAAAAACCAGCGCGCGAGGATCATTTTCATCTCGGCATTGATCGCGCTCGGCATCGGTCAGCAATTTTTCAACGCCAATATCTTCCGGCGTGACTGGCAGCAGCAGGGCAATATCTACTGGCAAATGGCGTGGCGCATCCCCGCCCTCGAACCGAACACCGTCCTGCTCACCCACCAAATGCCCATCGACTACGAAACCGACCTCTCCTTCACCGCTCCCATCAACTGGATGTACGCGCCTGAGTACACTCGCTCCGACCTGCCTTACATGCTGCTCTACACCGAAAAGCGCGTGGGCGGCTCCACCCTGCCCTCACTGGACGAAGGAATCGAAATCTATTATCCCTATCGCACCGTTGACTTCCATAGTTCTACCTCTAACGGGGTCGTCATCTACATGCCGCGCAATGGATGTCTGCGTGTGCTCGACCCGAACGGCGCTGACCCGCAGATCTACTCTAACCTGCCGGATGTGCTCACGGATGCCATTCCATTATCGGACCCGGCGCGCATTATTACGGATCCATCAAGTCCCGCCCGCCCCATGTTCTTCCCCGAACCCGAGCCGGATTGGTGTTACTACTTTACCCATGCCGAGCTTGCCCTGCAAAAGGAAGATTATTCACAGGCTGTGTCGCTGGGCGATGATGCTCAAAAGCTTGGACTCCATCCTGAAGACCCAACCGAGTGGCTGGTCTTCGTCAAAGCCTATGCATTGGAAGGCGATCTTGAAACAGCCGAAAGAGTATCCGCGAATGCGCTCGACACCGACCCGAAGATCCGCAGAGGGGTGTGCGCTGTCTGGGAGCAGGTCAAAGCACAAGGTCGCGCAAGTGATGCGGCAGATGTTGAGACAATCTCATTGTCGCTTGGTTGCAATCCGTAGAGCGCGCTTGACGCTTTAAAGCTCATGTGCTACCATCTTTTTTCAGTAAAAATGAGGAGAATATATGACCAATAAACAACGAGGCGTGCTGGTATTTTCCATTTTCATGATCGCCACAATGTTGGTATCAGCCTGCACACAATCTCTATCGCAAGCCCCCGCCACTACGGCAACTCCGATCCCCACGGGGTTATTTGTTTCTCCGTTCCCGTCCGTTGAAAACCCGATGGCGATGATCGAAGAGTTCGCGAAGCAGACCGCCGCTGCTCAAACCGCCGCTGCTGGTGGCAGCCCCGCGACCACGAACACACCCGACCCTGCCGCTGCAGCCGTGACCGGCACCCCCAGCGTTGATGTAGCGACCGCCACCGCAACCGTTGCGAACAGCACGCCCACGAACGTTGGCGCGGCAAGTGTGACGCCCGGTTTGGCTGCCGCAACCTCCGTCCCTGTCGGTTCACGCCCGCCGACGTACACCCTGCAAGCCGGTGAATTCCCCTACTGCATTGCACGCCGCTATGATGTGAATCCCGATGAGTTGCTTTCCGCCAGCGGGTTGACCGCCGGTCAAGCCAACAGCCTCGCCACTGGAACGAAACTCACCATCCCGCAGACCGGGTCCTTCCCCGGAAGCCGCGCACTGGCGCCGCACCCCGCCACCTACACCGTCGCCTCCGGCGATGAGACCATTTACAGCGTCGCCTGTAAATTCGGTGACGTGGAGCCGAACGACATCGCCGCGAAGAACGGCATTTCGGTGAGCGCGTCGTTGACCGCCGGGCAGCAATTGCAAATACCGTAACGTGACATTCAGAGAAGCCCAGGTCTAACCCGCCTGGGCTTTTTTCATCCAAAGGAAAAATGCCATGCCATTCGAACTTCTCCGCTCTGAAATTCTGATGAAGGGACGTGCCTTTACCATCCGTCGCGATCATTTGAGAACGCCCGACGGACGCGAAACCAAATTCGAGATCGTCGAACACGGCGGCTCGGTCATCATCATCCCGGTTGACCACGAAGGGAATCTACTGTTCGTCCGGCAATACCGTCACGCCGCAGGCTTGGACCTGCTCGAACTCCCGGCAGGCACGCGCGACGGCGACGAACCGTTCGAGGAATGCGCCGCCCGCGAGATCCGCGAAGAGACCGGCATGGAAGCAGGTACGCTCAAGCACGTCGGTTCGTTCTATCTCGCACCGGGGTATTCGACCGAATACATGGGCGTCTTCCTCGCCACAGACTTGAAGCACAATCCGCTCGAAGCCGATGACGATGAATTCCTTTCGGTGGAAAAGATGTCTGTGAAAGAGGCGTTTGCGCTGGCAGAACGCGGTGACATGCCGGATGCCAAGTCACTTGCGGCGCTGTTGATGGCAAGACCTTTGTTGAATGAGTATCTGAAATAATCTTCGACTGCAAATCATTTGGCATAATCAGTAGTTCTCGAAAACGTAGTAACGACTTCAGCCATCCGAGCAAAAAGCGACTGAAGTCGCCACTACGAAACACTTTCGCAAAGTACGAATAATTAGACACAATCTCGAATGTCGACTCCAAAAACTAACTCAACACATCTTGCCGCAGTTTTGCAAGCCTTATTGGTGACGTTTCTCTGGTCAACTTCCTGGGTACTGATCAAGTTCGGGCTGAGGTCAGACCTGCCTTCGGTCACGTTTGCCGGGCTTAGGTATACGCTTGCATTTTTATGTTTACTGCCGTTCGTTGCCCTTCACCCGGCGCACCGTCAAACCATCCGCGAACTATCAGCGTGGAATTGGATGGAGCTTTCTCTGCTTGGCATCATTTTCTACACACTAACCCAGGGAGCGCAATTCGTCAGTCTCTCGTTCCTGCCCTCCGCCACCCTCTCACTGCTGTTGAACCTATCCCCCATTCTGATCGCTTTTTACAGCATGTCGAATCGAAGCGAGTCCACCTCGCTCGTGCAGTGGGGCGGGATTCTTCTCTCCGTCATCGGAGCGCTCGTCTATTTCCTGCCGCTCTCCATCGAGGCGGGACAATTCCCCGGCTTGCTTGCAGGCGGGCTCGCCGTGCTGGCAAATTCAGCCTCGTCCATTTTTGGGCGGCATGTCAATTCACGCGGCAGGTTGAATCCACTGATCGTGACCACGGTCAGCATGGGTGTTGGCGGGATATTGATGCTGGGATCCGGAATTTTCACGCAAGGCATCGGCACGCTGACTCTCGCGCAATGGGCGATCATCGGCTGGCTGGCACTGGTCAATACAGCCATTGCCTTCACGCTGTGGAACAAGTCCCTGCAAACGCTGACAGCGGTGGAATCCAGCATCATCAACGGAACGATGCTCCCGCAGATCGCGATCCTCGCGTGGTTATTTTTAGGCGAACCGCTCGGGGGTAGGCAGATACTCGGGCTTTGTCTTGTCGGCGCAGGGACGTTGATCGTTCAACTATGGCGCTATTTACCCATATCCAAAAAATAATTTTATAAATAAGGAGAACACTCGCATGTCCAACAAACCAATGATGATCCTCATCGCAGGACCCTACCGCTCCGGCACGAACGACGACCCGGAGAAGATCGCGGCGAACGTCCACTTCATGGAATCCTTCGCCCTGCCCATCTTCCGCAAGGGACATATCCCCGTGCTCGGGGAATGGTTCGCGCTTCCACTGCTTGCCCTGGCAGGCTCAAAACAGATCGGCGATGAACCGTTCAACGAGATCTTCCATCCGATCGCGGTCAAGCTTCTCGATAAATGCGATGCCGTCCTGAGAGTGGGCGGCGCGTCCTCCGGCGCAGACTTGATGGTCAGCACTGCAAAAGGGAATGGCGCCCAGATATTTTTCTCTTTGGATGAGATCCCGCAAAATCAAAAATAGCCAGATAACAATTTCCAACAGAACCCTTCAAAATGCCTCAAAAAAACGGGGCGTTTTTATTTCCACCAATCTTATCCAAAATATGACAACAGGCACTGAGATTTAAGCCGAACATAACTAACTTTGAATGTCCATCGGGGATACACTTGTTAATTGAGAAATTTAACAGGCATTCTGCCTGATTCAGAGGAGCTAGCATGGACAAGAATATAGTTACGATCGACGGCAACGAAGCCACAGCATCCGTAGCGCACCGCATCAATGAAGTGATTGCCATTTATCCGATCACTCCTTCATCTGCGATGGGCGAATTTTCCGATGAATGGTCAGCCAAGAAGAAGAAGAACATCTGGGGCACCACTCCCCTTGTAGTGGAAATGCAGTCCGAAGGCGGGGCGGCGGGAGCCGTCCATGGCGCTTTGCAGACCGGTGCGCTTACCACCACTTTCACCGCGTCGCAGGGCTTGTTGTTGATGATCCCCAACATGTACAAGATCGCGGGCGAACTTACCAGCACGGTCTTTCATGTTGCGGCGCGCGCCATTGCGGCACACGCGCTCTCCATCTACGGCGACCACCAGGACGTAATGGCAGTCCGCCAGACCGGTTGGGCGTTATTGGCGTCCGGTTCCGTTCAAGAGGCGCATGACTTCGCCGCCATTTCACAGATGGCAACGCTCAAGACTCGTGTCCCTTTCCTGCACTTTTTCGACGGGTTCCGCACCTCACATGAAGTGACGAAGATCTCGATGTTGACGGATGAAGAGCTCCGGTCTCTCATGGACGAGGAGCTGATCCGTGCCCATCGAGCGCGTGCCCTCACCCCTGAGAAACCCGTCTTGCGCGGTACCGCTCAGAATCCCGATGTCTACTTCCAGATGCGTGAAGCGGTTAACCCGTACTACACCGTCACCCCCGCCATCACGCAGGAAGCCATGGACAAGTTCGCCAAGCTCACCGGGCGTCACTACAACCTGTTCGATTACACAGGTCACCCCGAAGCCGAACGTGTGGCTATTGTCATGGGCTCCGGCGGCGAGACTGTCGAAGAGACTGTCAAATTCCTCGTGGCAAAAGGCGAAAAGGTCGGTGTGGTGCGTGTGCGTTTGTACCGCCCGTTCTCCTTCGAACATTTCGTCAAGGCGCTGCCGAAGAGTGTGAAGGGCATTTCGGTGCTCGACCGCACCAAGGAACCCGGCGCTTCCGGCGAACCGCTCTACCTCGACGTGGTAAATGCACTGGTGGAAGCCAACCGCACCGGCATCAAGGTCATCGGCGGGCGGTACGGTCTTTCCTCCAAGGAATTCACCCCCGCAATGGCGAAAGCCGCACTCGACGAGCTCAAGAAAGCGGAACCGAAAAATCACTACACCGTCGGTATCAGCGACGATGTCTCCCACACCAGCTTGGAGGTGGACGCCACCTTCAAGATCGAACCCGAAGAGACGGTCCGTTGTGTGTTCTTTGGTCTCGGCTCAGACGGTACCGTGGGCGCGAACAAGAACTCCATCAAGATCATCGGTGAGGAAACCGATAACTACGCGCAAGGCTATTTCTATTACGACTCGAAAAAATCCGGCACGGTGACCATGTCACACCTGCGCTTTGGTCCTCAGCCGGTGCGCGCGCCATACCTCATCGAAATGAACGAAGCGACCTTTGTCGCCTGCCACCAGTTTTCCTTCCTCGAACGTGTGGACATGCTCAAGTACGCCAAACCAGGCGGCACCTTCCTGCTCAACAGCCTGTACGGTCCCGAAGAAGTCTGGGACAAACTGCCCGTTGAAGTTCAGAAGGATATCGTCGAAAAGAAACTGAAATTCTACGTCATCAACGGCTACGAAGTCGCCGAGAAAACCGGCATGGGTCAGCGCATGAACACCATCATGCAGACCGCCTTCTTCGCCATCTCCGGTGTCCTGCCGCGCGAACAGGCGATTGCCGAAATCAAGCATGCCATCGAAAAGACCTACGGCAAGCGCGGTGAAGCCGTGGTGCAGAAGAACTTTGAAGCTGTAGATGCGACCATCGCAAACCTGTACGAGGTCAAGGTTTCAGCGGAGATAAGCTCGAAGCTGTCGCGCAGGCTCCCGGTCCCGGCTGAAGCGCCGGAGTTCGTGAGGGAGGTGCTCGGTCGCATCATCGACTCAGACGGTGACAATATCCCCGTCTCCGCCTTCCCCGTGGACGGCACCTTCCCCACCGCCACAACCCAGTGGGAAAAGCGCAACATCGCGCTCGAGATTCCCGTGTGGGATGCCGATCTTTGCATCCAGTGCGGTAAGTGTGTGATGATCTGTCCGCATGCGGTCATCCGTCACAAGGTGTATGACGAGAAACTGCTGGCTGGCGCGCCTGAATCGTTCAAGCACATGCCGTCGAAGTTCAAGGAATTTTCCACGGGTTTTGCTTACACGCTGCAAGTCGCACCTGAAGACTGCACCGGCTGTACGCTGTGCGTGGAAGTCTGCCCGGCGAAGGATAAGAAGGCTGTGGGTCGCAAGGCGATCAACATGCAGCCCCAACCGGCTCTGCGCGAACAAGAATCGAAGAATTGGGATTTCTTCCTGAACATCCCCGATCTCGACCGCAAGTTGTTCAACCCCTCGACCATCAAGAATTCGCAGTTACTGCGCCCGTTGTTCGAGTTCAGCGGCGCCTGTGCAGGCTGCGGTGAAACCCCGTATGTGAAGCTGGTTTCGCAGTTGTTCGGTGACCGCGCGGTCATCGCCAACGCCACAGGCTGTTCCTCCATTTACGGCGGCAACCTCCCCACCACCCCGTGGGCTGTGGACGCCAAGGGACGCGGTCCGGCGTGGTCGAACTCGCTCTTCGAAGATAATGCCGAGTTCGGCTTGGGCATGCGCCTGACCATTGACAAACAGAACGAATATGCCGGTGAACTGCTGAAAGCCTTTGAACAGGAATTGAGCACCGAACTGGTTAATGAGATCCTGAGCGCGAATCAATCCGACGACACGGGCATCGATGCCCAGCGCGAACGGGTTGCAACCCTGAAATCGAAACTGGCGAAGTCCAGTGACAGCCGCGCAAAAGACCTCATCAGTTTGGCGGAAAACCTCGTCAAGAAGTCGGTCTGGATCATCGGCGGTGACGGCTGGGCGTACGATATCGGCTACGGTGGTCTCGACCATGTGCTCGCCAGCGGACGCAATGTCAACGTGCTGGTGCTGGATACCGAGGTGTACTCCAACACGGGCGGGCAATCCAGCAAGTCCACTCCGCGCGCGGCGGTCGCCAAGTTTGCCATGAGCGGCAAGGGCATGCCGAAGAAGGACCTCGGTCTGATCGCCATGTCCTACGGGTACGTGTATGTCGCCCGTGTGGCAATGGGCGCGAACGACCAGCAAACTCTCAAGGCGCTGCTCGAAGCCGAGTCCTACGACGGACCCTCCCTCGTCATCGCCTACAGCCCGTGCATCGCACACGGATATGATATGGCTCGCAGCCTCGACCAGACAAAACTGGCGGTTCAGTCCGGGCATTGGCCCATGTACCGCTACGATCCGCGCCTGGCAATTCAGGGTCAGAACCCGCTCGTGATCGAATCCAAGGAGCCGAGCATCCCGTTCTCACAGTATGCATACAATGAGACCCGCTACAAAATGCTCACCCAAATGGATGAGGAACGGGCTGAGAAACTGATGAAGGAAGCCCAGCACGATGCACGCTCCCGTTGGGCGCTCTATCAGCAAATGGCGTCGATGCACTATGATGAGAACGGGGACGGCAAAAAAGAGTAAGGAATACCAAAAAATTGGCAGTCACTTTTGTGACTGCCAATTTTTTTCCGAATGCACTATAATTTGATGCAGATAGAAACAAGAACTGGGACAACACCATTTTTTTCGTCTGAATTTCCCATGAATATTACCTGCTTTATTCCAATTTCCTATCCCATGATTTAAATTTCGATTACAGGTGAAACCCATGACCGACTTATCCACAACATACCTCGGCTTGAAACTAAAAAACCCACTGGTCGCCTCCGCGTCTCCCCTATCGAAAAAGCTGGATACGGCGAGACGCCTTGAGGAAGCCGGAATCTCCGCCATTGTGATGTATTCGTTGTTCGAGGAACAGATCATTCACGAAAGCCTCGAACTCGATCATTTCCTCACCCGCGGTTCTGAATCCTACGCCGAAGCCCAATCCTACCTGCCTGATGGGGGGATGTACGGCATCAGCCCCGAGAAATACCTCAACCAATTGACCGCCCTCAAAAAAGCCCTGAAGATCCCCGTCATCGGAAGCTTGAACGGCGTCTCCAAAGGCGGGTGGACGAAATATGCAAAATACATCCAGGATGCCGGAGCGGATGCACTGGAACTCAACCTGTACTTTGTCGCCGCTGACCCGGATCTGAATTCCTCAGATATCGAAGACGCCCAGGTGGAGCTTGTCGCGGATGTGAGAGCCTCGATCAACATTCCGCTCGCCGTCAAACTAAGTCCGTTCGTGACCTCCCTTCCACATTTCTGCAAAAGGCTGGTCGATGCGGGTGCGCAGGGCTTGGTGCTGTTCAACCGCTTCTACCAGCCCGATTTTGACCTGGAAGAGTTGGAGATCAAACACCAACTGGATCTGAGCACATCCGCTGACCTGCGGCTTCCGCTGCGGTGGATCTCGATCCTATATGGGAAACTCAATTGCGACTTCGCCCTGACCAGCGGTGTCCACAATTCCATCGACGTGCTGAAATCCATGATGGCGGGCGCCAAGGTCGCCATGACCGCCTCCGAGCTTCTCTGGGACCCTACTTACAACCGCGCCACCGAGATCCTCAACCACACCGCATCATGGATGAAGAACCACGAATACGAATCCATTACCCAAATGCAGGGCAGTATGAGCCAGAAGAACGTCAAGGAACCGGCGGCGTTCGAGCGGGCGAACTACATGAAGATCCTCGGTTCGTGGCGCGAACTTCCATAAAATCAAAAAGGCTCCCGGCATGAACCGGGAGCCTCTTTATAAGAGCAAAATCATTCTTCGACAGGAATGGGGGCAGCCTGCTTGCGCTGGCGGAAGGTAATTCGTCCGCGTGACATATCATAGGGGGACATTTCGAGCGCAACACGGTCACCCAGCAAAATGCGGATGTAGTGCTTGCGCATTTTACCGGAGAGGTAAGCAAGCACCTCGTGGCCGTTATCCAACTTTACTCGAAATTGGGTGCCGGGCAGAGCTTCCACCACAACACCATCCACCCTGATCTTGCCTTCTTCTTTAGTCATACATGCCTCTTCCTATTCATTGTCCTTGAAGGAGCGCCGCTTGATGCGTCGAATCGCCTTCTTTTTTTCCATACGGCGGGTTTCGCTCTTGGAAACGAACCAGCGTTTGCGGCGAACCGTACTCAAAACGCCGCTCTTGACAACCTTTTTGCGAAAGCGCTTAAGCAGGGAATCTTGAGATTCGCCATTTCGTAAATTTACACTAGCCACTGGTTTCACCTCCTTTCCGTAGGGGAAATAAAAAATCGGCTGACTTTTGCAGATTCAGCCGAAGGCATCTCATTAAGAACCTGAAACGAACTCCATGATCCTGCGATCAATTATTGCGCTTCACACTCCTTTGAAATAACCAGTTGGCAAAAAGCCACTGCCGAACCTGCGAAATGATTATACACCATTCGGGCACGAATGAGAAGATTTTAAGTCGAAAAAAATTCATTTTCGGGGGCAAAATCGGGAAAATCGACATGAATCCAGCCTATTTGCCCTGCCTCGAAGACTCGTATATCAGTCTCAAGACCTTTAGGTCATAGTAATCTAGCGATGCGTTCAATTGCTCAAAAATAGGTCTCAGCAAGGCAGTGCCATGCTCGTCAAACGCGGAAAATGCAGCCGTTCGCAGGTCTGGCGTGACTTTGGTGAGTGAAGCCAGATCCGCCCCCATCCGTAAGGCATTCCCAGCCAGAAGGTATCGCGTGAGGTGATCAACAATTGTCGCCGTCGTGACGCGATATTGCTCAGCCAGATCTCGCACTGTTTTCCCCGAATTGTACATCTCACCCACCAGCATAAACCGCCGATTCGCATCGCTCTTTTCGCGGACGGTCTCCTTACGCTTTTCTTTTATCCCATGCTTTTCGCAATATGACCGCACAACTTCCAGGAACGGATCGCCATATTGCCGCGCCTTGACCTGCCCAACACCTGAGATCGTAAGCAAACTCTCCGTGGATCGTGGGAAATAGGCAGCCATCTCCATCAACGTCCGGTCGGAGAAAATGACATAAGGCGGCACTCCCGCTTCGTCTGCCATATCCTTTCGCTTTTGACGCAGGATGGCGAAGAGTCCGCGTTGGTAATCCAGTTCCTCGACCTTTTTCTTCTCTTTTTTGACACGCTCCGCCTCTTGAACGACGCCGAGAATGGGTTCGCGCTTCCGAAGCGATTCCAACGCCTTGGCCGTGAGACTCAACGTGTGGAACTCCCCTTCCTGCTTCAGGTATCCCATTGACAAAAGCTGGCGCGCCAGGTGCGTCCACTGTTTTTTCGTCAACTCTGTTCCGATGCCGTATGTGGTGAGCTTGTCATGCCCCCAACGCAATACCTTTTCGTTCTTCGAACCCAGCAGGATATCTACGATATGACCAGCGCCAAATTTCTCGTCCGCGCGCTTGACGCAGGATAGGAATTTCTGCGCGGGGATCGTGATATCGGTCAGCGGGGTCGGGGCGGAGGAACAGTTGTCGCAGTTGGAGCAGGATTCGGCGGAGTAGGGTTCGCCGAAATAGTTGAGCAAAGGCCTGCGGCGGCAAATCCGTTCTTCTTCCGCATAGCGCACGATCGCATCCAAATGCTGGATGGCGGCGCGTTTCTCATCGCCTTCCTTCTTGTCGATAAAATAGTTGATCTTGGCAACGTCACCGTAACTGTAAAGCAGGGTGCAAAAAGCTGGCAGACCATCACGTCCAGCCCGCCCGATCTCCTGATAATAGCCTTCAATGCTCTTCGGCAGGTCAAAATGGATGACAAAACGCACATTGGGTTTGTTGATACCCATGCCAAAGGCGATGGTTGCAACAATGATCTGCGCATCGTCTCGGATGAAGGCTTCCTGGTTACTTTTCCGTTGGGCATCCTCCAGTCCCGCATGATACGGTCGGACGGAATATCCCTTCGTGGCGAGATACCCTGCAAGCTCATCCACCTGCCTGCGCGAAAAGCAGTAAATAATGCCGGACTGATCTTTATACCGCTCAAGCAATTCGAGTGTCTGGTTGATGGGTTCCTGCTTGCGAATAACCTCGATGTACAGGTTTTCACGATTGAAACTTGCGATAAATTCGTTGGTGGTGGAAAATTTAAGCGTCTGCCGAATATCCTGCCGAACGCGTGACGTGGCAGTGGCGGTCAACGCCATGCATACCGCGTCGGGAAATCGCTTGCGTACTTCGATGATCTGACGGTATTCGGGGCGAAAATCATGCCCCCACTCCGAGATGCAGTGCGCTTCGTCGATGGTGAGCAGATCCACCTTCAGTCCCGAAAGAAGCGAGAGGATTCGCGGTGTAAGGAGCGTTTCGGGCGCTACATACAGCAGTTTCACCTCCCTACGCTTCACATAATCCATATTTTGCTGATATTCCTGCGGGGAAAGCGAGCTGTTCAGGAAAAGCGAGGGAACCCCAAAGGCACGAAGCTGCTCCACCTGGTCTTTCATGAGAGATATCAATGGGGAGACAACGACCGTCAATCCATTGAAAAGAAGCGAGGGAATCTGATAGCACAGAGATTTCCCTCCGCCGGTGGGCATGACCGCCAGTGTGTCGCGGCGCGCAAGGACATTTTCGATCACTTCCTGTTGAAGCGGTCGAAAGCTGTCATAGCCAAACGTTTCCTTGAGTATCGATGCTGGTGTCTTCACAAAGGTCCTCCCTTTTAATTTCGAGGGATTCTACCATTGGTTAAAGAAAAAGCCGCATACAAAATTGTACGCGGCAAATAAGTAAAGAAAAGCCCCTTGGCAATGACCTACTCTCCCGGGAGGCTGCCCTCCAAGTACCATCAGCGCTGACGTGCTTAACTACCGGGTTCGGGATGGGACCGGGTGTACCCACGTCGCTCAAATCACCAAGGGACAATTTCACAAAGGAATTGTCCTGAATAACAAATTGATGTATGTATTGGAAAAGTACCAAGTTCTCCGCATCACAGGAGGAAGCCCTCGACCATTAGTACAGTTTAGCTGAACACATTACTGTGCTTACACACACTGCCTATATACCAGGTAGTCTACCTGGGGTCTTACTCCCTTACGGGAACACAGGGATCTAATCTTAGGGCGAGTTTCCCACTTAGATGCTTTCAGCGGTTATCT
>CAYJPO010000112.1:10628-13225 GCA_964372045.1 uncultured Anaerolinea sp. | reverse complement strand
TTTGCACAACCCGGCGGGCTGAAGCCCTGCCTCAGTCCGTGAAAGTCCTTCGGACTTCCCACGCTAGCCCCGACGGGGCTTCCAAGTACTGAGCGAGGGCTTTAGCCCGGCGATGGAGAGAGGCAAATGATTTACTTTCGGGGTGTTGAGTACCGGCTTTTTTTATGCTATCCTAGATCAAGCCTTCTCAGAGTCAGGAGTCAGCCATGCCTTACCGGTATCGAATTCTTATCTTAGTTCTGACTGTTGCCACTGCCATATGGGCGTTGTCCGTCTTATTCCCGGGCAATTTGCTTCTGCTCGTACTGGTCATGCCCGGGTTCGTGGTCATCGTGCTCCATCTCTTTGGATTGAGGCGCATGGGAGGACGCGTTTCCTTCGGCGAGCGGAACAACCCCGCGCCGCCGCAATCGGTGGAAGAAGCAAAAAAACAATTCGATGAACTGACCAGCGGAAACTGTCACCCGCAAACTCCGGCGTTGGAGTTCACGGTCACGGGGAATCCGCAAAAGTTGAACCGTTACTTCCCCATCGTCAACATGCTGTCCGCGCTGGAACTGCACGCCTTTCATAACCTCATCCTCAGCATTGCGGAATTCCCCAACTTCGATATTCGGCTCTTTGGCGCGAAACGCAAAGACCTCACCCCTCAAATGCCTTCATCGGTCCGGCACCTGGTGGCGGGGCAGATCGCGGAAGTCTTCTTCTTCCGCCAGGACCTGCTCAACCGCTTCTTTCAGACGCCGCGCCACTTCCAGATCTACACCACACCTGAAGCCTTTCATGAAGATGGCGGCGTATTCGGCGGATGCTACAACCCAACGCGGGAATGCATCCAGATCGTGATGTCGCGCCTGTTCGAGGGTTACAACGACGAGAAGCCAGGGGTGTGTCCATTCCTGCATGAGCTTGGGCATATGCTCGATCACTTCGACGCGGGCAAAGGCAGGATCGGGCGTGCGGCTGGGTTATATCCGGGATTAAGGACCAGTGACGGCGATGTTTATCATCCGCACGCGAGGGAGTTGTTCATCAAAGGCAAGCGCATCGAACTGACCCGGTACCAGGCGCGTCACACCGGAGATTCATCCCAGCCGATGCCGATCGGGCATCCATATGTATTCAAGAATGACGGCGAATTCCTGGCTGGCTATCTTGAAATGTTCTTCCGCAACCCGCATTATTTCGCCGAACAAAATGCGGAATTGTTCGAGGCGTACCAGGAACTCTTCGGCTACGATCCGCGCAAAGCCTGGCAGGACGACTTCCCGCATTACATCAATGCGAATCGAAGTTACTACCAGAGCGGGCAACAGCCGCCGAAGAGCGGACTAAAGATCCCCACCTCATGACCGGAGTGGCGTATGAAACAGGATGAGTTCGTTATCTTTGCCGAGTTGAACAGGGAGAAGTTCGAGGATATTCTTGAACGGCTGATGAAGTTCTATCAGTTGGTCCAATTTGGCAGGCAGGGCGACGACTGGATCTGGGTCCACTTCAGCGACGGCAAAATAGATATCGACTCATTCAGTTCGGATAATCTGCAAGTCAAAGGCAAAAAGACGCAAGCCAGATCCGCGAAGGAAGTCCTCGATTATCTGGAAAAAGATTGGATCATCAAGAAGTTCAATCCCCCGCTGGCTGACTCAACCCGATAAATTCTTTTTTCTGCGCCGCAACACCGTATCGCGCAATTTCCCCAACCCCAGCAAATTCAACACGGCTGAAACCAAAATGTTCATCCGCTTCAGGGCAACCGGCGGATAAATGATCAACGCCCGGAACCATGCCTTTAAAGCTTTATCCGGCAGCCCGCCATCGAGCAGGTAACGAGCATCTACGCGATGAGCAGAGGCATGGGCACGCCGGTCTATTTTCAGAAGGGTGGCTGCCAGGTCTTTATCTTGTGCGATGGTTTCCAAAATACGAAACGCTTCCCGCCCGAACTCGGCGGCTTTGGCAATATTCTTCGCCTCAGCATGATAACGCGCAGCAGACCAGGTCTGATCCACATGGAGGATGCGCCCTTGTTTGGCAATTTGAATCCACAAAAGATGATCAAGTAGAAAGTGAAAAGAGGGATCGAGTCCGTTCGTTTTTTGCATAGCCGAACGGCGCATGAACACGGCAGGTTGACCGATGATCTGGAAGCACAACAAATCTTCGAACGTGAGTTGCTTGTAAGTCAACGTGTTGAAGGTCGTCCCGTTCTCGTCCACGGCGAGCATGTTTCCATAAACCAAAACCGCATCGGGGTTTTCGTCAAATACTTTGACGGCAGCGCTCACTGTGCCGGGCAGGTAATAATCGTCCGAGTTGAGCCAGGCGATGATCTCACCGGTGGCACGCGCAAATCCCTTATTGATGGCATCCGCTTGACCGTTGTCCTGCACCGATTCCCAATAATCAATTTTGCGTCCAGGCAGCAAGCTGCCTGACTCCACAACATATTCCTTGATGATCTCCACACTGCCATCCGTAGACGCGCCATCCATGACGATATATTCGATGCGTGGATGATCCTGACTCAAAACAGAGAGGATCGTCTGCTCAAGATATTTCGCTTGATTGAAGGAAGGGGTGATAATGGAGACGAG
>CAYJPO010000112.1:0-10528 GCA_964372045.1 uncultured Anaerolinea sp. | reverse complement strand
TCGTCTGCTCAAGATATTTCGCTTGATTGAAGGAAGGGGTGATAATGGAGACGAGAGTCATAGGCATAAATGTCATTGCGAGGAAGGTGCTCTTCCCGACGACGTGTGCCACGAAGTGGTAAGCAATCTCGCAATTACGGGAAATGTTATTTTTTTAAATCATACAACACATACCCCTCACCTTGAATGGCGATCGAGTATGTATCCAAAATTTTCTTCAATTCAGGCTGTTTATCCAGTTGACCGAACGCGGTCACGAGGAAGTAATCCATGCCTGCGGTCAGTTCGTCAAAATCTTCGGCGTTGTTCTTATCCGGGTTGCGGGTTTCGCTCAGCCCGGTGGCAAGAGGCCACAACTCCACCTGACGCCAGCCATACATCATCAACCGGTAGCCGTAATCCTGTGTCAGCGCGATGACCTTTGCATCCGATGGGAAGGCTTCGCCTACTTCACTCCAAAACGCGGGTTCATGATGAAAATCTTCCGCGACGAGGACGGAACGCGCGGCGTAGGCTTGATATCCGATGACGGCGACCGCCAAGGTGATGAAACCTACGCGTCCAACCCCGCCAATGCTTGAGACATATTCTGTGAGCGGGTTCAACACCACAGCCAGTCCAAGCGCAATCAGCGGGATGAGTTGAATGTGGTAATAACTGTGCGTGTACATCTGGAACGGCAACGTCAACCCGTACAGCAGGTAACCGATCCACAAACTGACCAACAGCCATCGCATCCGCGCGGGAGCGATGAGCGCGCCTGCGATGCCGAGGAAGACCACCGTCAACCCGAAGAGCGTGCCGAGGAATGCCAGCCACTTGGTATAGAAATCTGTGCTGGTGATGAGCTTCATCAACGCGACGGTCCATGCGAAGAAATATTCGGTGGAACGTCCTTGATTGAGAAGAACATAAAACAATAAAGCAGGCATGACCATGATGGCAGCCATCGCCCAAACCTGTTTCGACTTCCAAAAATCTTTGCCGAGCGTGAAAAGCACCAGCGCGATGGCGGCGGCTCCCACCATGAAGGCGATGACGATCTTTACGAAGGTGGCAAACCCGAGGAAAACGGCAGCGAGGAGCGCCCATTTCCAAGTCAACTTCGCCCCTAATCCCTCTCCTGAGAGGAGAGGGGAATTGTCCTCACTCCAACGGTAGAGGAAATAAACCCCGATCACAAACGCGGATGTCATCAATGGGTCAGGTTGGAACGAGCGGCTGACTTGCACCGAGAAAGGCAGTACGAAATAATACGCCAGCGCGATCAACGCCGCCCACGGAGATGCAACCCGGCGCATCAGGTCGAACAAGGCAACTCCAGCCGCGAGCCAGAAGAACGTCACCCAGACGCGCGCTACGGCGATGTTTTCGCCACCGGTCAGGAAGTAACTATAGCCCACGATCGTTTCGATGACAGGCGGTTCATACTTCCCCACCGAGTTTGCGAAGGAGGTGGTGAGTTGGCGTTGTTCATCCGTCGCGGAAGGAAGCACCGCATAATAGATCTCGCGCGCCACCAGCGAATTGCGGAGTTGGCGCGAGGCATGAAAATCCAGGGGTGGATCGGTCAAGTCGAGGAGTCGCAGGAATCCGCCCAGAGCGAGGAGTAGGATAAGGACGACCGACCAGGTTTTGGTATGGGAAAGAGGCGCTATTGTCATTGAGTCAAAGGTCGAAGGTCAAACGTCAGAAGAGCGAATTGTAGTCCACTTTGGGGAAGACGGTCAGTTTGCCGCCCACGGTCGCGTCGATGACTTCGCGTCCCGCTTTGCGATAGGCTTCGCACGCCATGATGTAACCGACTTCGGATGTATCGAGATCGGGCAGTTGCCATTTGACACCCTTGCCAAAATAATTCGGCATGAAGTGATTGGGGTCATCGCCATCGGAAGTGACGGTCTTATTGGCGTCGCCTTTGGATGCGAAATTATGGTCGACACCGATGAGGACGACTTGATCGAAACCCATGTGAAAGGCGGTCTGCAAGGCAACTGTGGTGACGGTGGCACCTTCCCATACACGTCCGCGGACATCACTGGAAAATTTTGGTCCGGTGTAGGATGTGTAGATAAAGTTGATCGCGTCGTTGTAAGTCTTTTCGTTGAAGAAACGATGCGAGCGCCACGACAGGAATTTCGGCATGCTTAACGCGGAGATGTCTTCGACAAATTGCTCGATGACCAGATCGTTGATGGAAGCGAAATACGTAGTTTGAAATCCGAGTTCGGGAAAGGCAACATAAAAGCGATTCATCCCAAAGGTGATCTCGTTCTTGAGTTTGGAAAGATCAGTCTGTTTCAGCGACGGTCCATTACCGATGATGAAGGCGCGTTTGCCTTTGTGAATGTCTTTGAACTGTTCGAGGCGTTTGATGCTCGCGCGCCGCCAGGGATGCAGGTAGGCGTTCGGCACTTCAGGCAGGCGGCGGACAGCGTCAACAGTATAGCGAGCCGTATTCCAGATGGAAGGCGGGATGATGCGTTTGAAGGTTTGTTTCATGCTTCCTTGAAGTAGTATGGCTTGAGGGGAATGAGATAGATGAAGATGAACACACTGACGATCACAGAAAACGCAGCCAGCACATCGGGCAGACTGACGAAGATCAGCAGCGTAGTCACGGCCGCAATAGACAGCGCAGTAATGTATACCCACTTTTCGCGGTCTGCCATGATGCGCCCGGCGACGATCATTGCCAGAATATTGACCAGAAAAAAGAATGCCACCAGCCCCGCCGTCAACCCATTCGAGTCTCTGAGCATATTGTAGACATAGATGCCGCCGCTGATCAGCCGGAGCAATGCATCCAGATAGAACAGGTTGCTTGCGATCAACCTGTGGCGCTCCATTTTTTCAAATGTGCGTTTGCGGATGGGGCTCATTCCGTGCTCAACCTTGCGGTCGCACCACCGTCAACGATCATGGCTTGACCGGTCATAAAGGAGGATTGTTCGTTATCGGCAAGGAAGTAAACCGCGTGAGCGATCTCTTCCGGTGTGCCCACGCGCCCGTTGACGGTTTTGCGCGCAAGGTTATCCAGCCGTTCCTGAACATCGCCCGAGCCGACATGTCCGCGCCCGAGACCGGCACGCAGCATGGGAGTATCCACCGCGCCGGGCAGAATGGCGTTGACGCGGATATTCTCAGCCGCGAATTCGATTGCCATGGCGCGTGTCAGGGCAAGCAATCCGCCTTTTGATGCGGCATAGGCGGCAATGTTGGCAGAAGTTTGCACGGCATGCACGGAGGAGACGTTCACGATCGCGCCGCCTCCCGCCGCTTTCATCAACGGATACGCGAGTTTAACGAACAAAAATACAGAACGCAAATTGGATGCCATGACCGCATCCCATTCTTCCACAGTGGTTTCGATCAACGGTTTGGCTACCTGCACGGCGGCATTGTTGACAAGCGCGTCCAATGTCGGGTGAAAGTCCTTTGCCTGTTGAAAAATCTGCTCGACCGAGTCGGGATGCGAAATATCGGCTTTGATGAAATGTCCGTTCTTCGGGAATTCTTCGCCGAAATCGAAACGGTCCACGCCGATGACACGCCAGCCACGGTCTGAAAAATGTTTGATGCAAGCGCGTCCAATACCGCCGCCTGCGCCAGTGATGAGGATTGTTTTGGTCATGGTATTTTTGTACACGGAGTGACACGGATTTCACGGAAAGAGCTTAATGGTTACGGATCGAGGGAAACCCGGGTCGAGAGCCTTTCTTGTAAGGATCTATATTCTTATTTGTACACGGAGTGACACGGAACTCACGGAAAGCGCTTAAGGGTTACGGATTGGGAGTGATCCAGGTCAATGAGCCTTTCTTGGGGTTATCATATATTTTACGTCGAAACTCAGCTTCGCGCCCGAAGTTCAGCAACAAGCCCACCTCTATCTCTGTCGCCTTCAGGTAGTTCAAAAGTTGGGCACTATGGGCATCAATAAGTTTGTCAACCGATTTCAGTTCAAGTAGAACTAAACCATTTACGATTAAATCCGCTTTATATTCCCCAACGACCTTTCCACGATAGTATACATTTATATCCTGTTGCCTTGCCACCTGAAATCCCATCTCTTGGAGGAACACCTCAAGAGCACCTTCATATACTTTTTCAGCAAAGCCAAACCCCAACTCTTTGTAAACCTGAAAGAATGCGCCAAGAATCTTCCCGGTCAAGTCAGAATGTCTACCCTCGAATTTGGCTTTTGACTCCATTCCACACCTCCGTCACTCAAAGATTTTTCCGTGTCGTCCGTCAAATCCGTGTACAAAAAAATTATTTTTCATTCAACCTGAATATCAAACAGGTTCCAAGCGTATTTTCAATTTGATAATTCGCTTCTACGAATTCAAAAATCTCATCCATGCCTGGCTGGATGTACATCTTCTTTTTGACACCGGGCGTAGCATATTGTTCTTCGCGCGTGATTGGATCGAGCGAAGGGATGGCGTCCACGATGCGCGAGCAGTCGAGGATGAGCTCCGGGGGATTTGCCGTCAGGTTTTCAATATAGTTGGTTTCGATCTCGTCGGTCAGTGAGCCTTCGAGGAACAGCGGATAATACAAATACTTCACCGGCGACGTCCGTCCCGCCATAAAGTTGATGCCCATTTCCGGGTACCAGGTCAACACGAGGTCATCGGGCTGGGAATTATCGCGGATGTAGGCGGAGACCGGGTCAATATATTCCCCGCCGCCCGCGCTGATCGTCTCGCCATATCTTGTCCATGTGGATGGAGAGACCACGAACAGCGTGACAATAAGTACAAGCGATGCCATCGCGCCAAATCCATCGCTCCAGCCTTCCAACGCGGGGATCTTGAACGTCAACTGCCAGAACTCCGCAAAAAAGAACGCGGAATAGACCGCCAGTGCCAAAGCCCAACTAATGTAGTAATGCGTGAAATTCCTGCCGGAGAGGTTGCTCAACAAGATTTCAATAGGGAACCAAATCAGCAGGAACACTTCAAAGACAGTCACCTTCCGCTGCATAAAACTGACTAAAAAACGCAAGACAAGCGCGAACCAGGCAGCCAGCGTAAACCAGCCGTACCAGTCCATGCCGTAGCGACCGAAACCGCCGAACAGGTCCAGCCACTCCCTTTCCTTTGCGGCGGAATAGGAGAAGTTGAAGACGATGGAGGCGTAGACCATCTCACCGGTATCGCCAAGCACAGCGAAGTAGATCGTCCACAAAAGAAGCGGAAGGGCAAATCCCGCCAATACAGCAAGCATGATCCGCAAGGCTTCCATGAAGTTCTTTTTGAACACATAAAACAGGAATACCGCTCCAATAATGGCAAACACCCCGCCGATGTTATTGGCACGGAAGGTGAAACTCAAACCGAACAGCACACCGACCCAGATGTATTTCCAGTAATTCTTTTCTACATCCACCATCGAAAGGAAGAGCACAAGTCCAGCCGCGTTGAAGATCAGAGCATACTCCTCGGTGTAATTGCCATAGCCCAGCACGGCGCGCAGACCGAGCCCCGCAAGCGTCGCGCCGAACAACGCCGCACCGATCCCCCATCGCTTCGAGAGGGCGTTATACAAAAGGATCAACGTCCCAAAAACACATAGGAACTCGACCAGCCAAACGCCCCAACGTGAGCCGCCGCCCAACAGCAATCCCAGTGCGTTGATGTAGAAAATTCCGGGTCCTTTCGAGTCCCAAAAATCCTGATAGGGGATCTTCCCATCCAGGATCTGTCCGCCCGCATACAGGAAAAAACCACCATCTCTGGCAGGCGTATTGAAGAGCGGATTGGCAAGGTCAAGCGTAAGTGCCGTCAACAGGAACAGAAAAATATACGGAAGGGCGGGTCGGATCTTTGTCATCATTTTTTCACCTGCATTCCCAGCCCTTCCACCAGATTTTTGATCGTGCTCCAATGGATGCGTTCCCACGCCGTTGGGCTGGAGTTGGAATTATGCGGCGCGAGCATGACGTTATCCATCTTGAGCAATGGACTATCCAGCGGAAGCGGCTCGTATTCGAAAACATCCAGCGCCGCGCCTCCCACCTGACCTGAAGCCAGTGCCGCTACCAAGGCTTTTTCGTCCACGATGGGACCGCGCGCCGTATTGATGAGCACGGCTGTGGGTTTCATCTTTGCAAGCGTGTCCACGTTGATGAGGTGATGACTGGTCGGGTTGAGATCGCAGTTGACGGAGACAAAGTCGGAATTGGAAAGTAGAAAGTGGAGGTCGGTCATTTCGATGCCACTTTCGCTGACGAAGACATGATCCACGTCAATGATGTCTGTGCCGACCACTTTCATCCCGAAGGCTTTCGCGCGACGCGTAACCGCTTTGCCGATGTTACCCACACCGATGACACCCAGCGAACATTCGCTGAGAGTCTTACCCGGAATCTTCTCCCACTTTCCACTTTTCATCGCCGCATCCATCCACGGACCGCGACGCGCGAAGGCGAGTATGTATCCCAACACCGTGTCTGCAACCGGGGTGGTAAACGCATTCGGCGTTCGCCCAAGCTTCACCCCAAAACGAGAGCAGGCTTCGGCGTCGATCGAGTCGACTCCCGTCCCCCACTTCGAGATTACTTTCAAACGCGGCAAACAGGCTTCGATCACCCGCGTAGTGTAGCGGTCATCGCCGCAAATGGTTCCGTCAAATTGACCGGCAAATTTGAGAATGTCATCCTCTTCCATGCGTTCTTCGACATCGGGGACGATCAAGTCAATGCCGTAGTCCGTGAGGACAGGGCGAAAGCGATCCAAAAACGGAATCATGTATGGGGCGGTCATCAAAACAGTGGGCATATATCACTCGCAAATTTTCTTCGTGATGAATTCGTTCACTTCTGTTGAAAGGGTTTCTTTTTCAGCGAGGTGCATCATGTTATTACAAACCTGCAAACGCAAGTACTTATCCAGCACGATCAGCTTGGTCATCTCGCGTATCTCGTCCACATTGCCCTGCACCGCGTACGCCTGCATGAACGGAATCCATTCGAGCGGGTCATTGGGATAATAACCTTTGTCCAAGGCTTCGTCGAGCAGGGATGGGATCTTTTCCCATTCACCGCGCTGACGGGCAAGGTCTGCCTGCTGATAAGTAAAACACCAGCCGCGCTCCGGTTCCGCGCCAAAGACACGCTCCGGCACAACCGGCATTTCACCTTCAGTCTCAACCGCATCTAAATTGGAATATGGCGCGATCATCACAATGCGCCCATCGTCAAACGAATTCAACTCGGGAGAATTGCCATTGATAATCCGTACACAGCTATTCTCGCTCGACTGCACCATCACCAGCACGTTCCCGAAATCGCGTTCCAAATAATTGCCGCGCCGCAGCGGAGTCTCGACTCCGCCATTGGTGGTTACCTGCGTCACGGTATTCCCATCCAACACTGCGGCGGGCAGCTTCACCACCACCGGGTTGCTGGATTGCTTCTCAGGATAATAAATAAAATTCGCCGGGCTCCAGATGAAATAGTCTTCGCTCAACGGACTGCCCGGGTACATCGCAAGCAACGTCACACCTTCTTCGATCTGCGGCGCACGCCACGCCACCTGCCACCAAAAATTGCGCGTCGCCTTCGTCTCATCCACGTAACGGATCGTATTGCCGTAATGCGTCAGCACCGCGACGGTAACCAGCACGCCCATCACAGTCACTTGTGTTCCGCGCTTTGCAATCCCTTCGATAAGCAGCGCCAGCAACATGACAGCGCCAATCGAAGCGATCAATGTATAGCGCGAATAATCAGGCAGCGTGACATGACGGTTGACGAGGATAACCGGGATCAATCCGCCTGCCATGCTCATGAAACTGATGAACAAGGTCTCGCGCGTCATTCCCGTGCTTGAGCCTGATTCTGTTCCTGCTTCCTTTTCTCCCATCCAGCGGATTCCGTAGAGCAGCGCCGCCACCGCCAGCGATGCCCATGCGACTCCCGCCGCCATGTCCTTCAAGCGCATCGTGAACCCAAGCTGATAAACGGGCAAACTCCATGCGACGAGTGTGACTGTGAAAAAGTCTTGAACCAGATAATTCAACCACCACAAGGCGATCAACGGGTCTGTGAAAATTTGCGTGACCTGCAAACCTACATCCGTCGCTTTGCGCTCAGACTCGAAGAAGAACAAACGCCAAACAAGAAATCCCGCCGCGATGAGCAGGAAGGGTAGACTTGCAGTGATGATCTTCGTCGCTTTCTGCAGGAACGTCTCGCCGTGAGCGCGCCACATCAGCAACATGATCGCGCCAAAGCGGAAGGCTTCGATACCGATGAAATATTCCATCTGGCTCAGGTAGCCCCAGCCCGCGAGGATGGAGCCCGCAATGAATAGTATCTTTTGCGTACGGTTAATCGTCAACATTGCTTTGACCGTCAACGCCACCGAAAGAGTCGCCAGGAACAAGCCAAAGATGTGCGATTGATAGTCGATCGCGTTGGGTTGCGAAAGGAAGCCGGGGTAGATCGTAAACAATAAGCCAGTGATCAGCGCGAAAAGATTGCGTTCGTCCCACAACATGCGCATTGTCCAGAAAAGGAAGACTCCGCCGAAGGCTCGGAACAGGAACGCGCTCAGGTGATACCAAAGCGGATCGAAGCCGAACAGCGAGAACAGCGGAATCATTGCCAGTGCGCGCCCGGGGCGGTCAATCCCGAATATCTCGTGGAAGAAGCCGGGATCTTTGATCTGCATGTCGTACATCAGGTACCAGTCATCGTTGAGATAGCCGAGGTCTTTGACCAACGGCAAATAGGCGATACCTGCAATGATAATTATCAGCAGAGCGCCGAACCAGAAGGAGTTAAGTTTTAGTTTGTTGTTTGGCATTTTTGTACCGCAAGCATCGCCCTGCGAGTCGCAAAATAAATTTTGCGCTACTTTCGTTTCCTCATCAAAAAATCTGCGATCTCGAAATCCAGCTCTTCGTCGATGTCCCAGGCTTCGTCTGCGTCGATCTCGAACATTAGGGGACTGTCACCAATGCGATGCTTCTTGCGCTCCAGATTTTCGCGTGTGAAAAGATAGATGCAGGAGTTCTCCTCGTACACGGGCGGCAGGTCTTGCGTCTGCAATAACTCAAGCGGATTGTGGTTGATAGCGCGCCCATCCTGCCAATACAAGCGGGTTTGAAGGCGGGTTACTGAGAAGAGCGAATCGTATTTTGGATATTCTGCCATGAATTTTTTTATGGCATTTGAAACTGTTTCGGCTTTCAACAGCGGATTGGTGCTGTGAGTTTGCAGGTAAAAGTCCGCCTGCACCTGCGCGGTATCGTAGAGGAGGATATTGTTCATGGGCACATCGTCGGCACGAAGAGGCTCGGGGCGTTCGATCAGCTTCACGGTTGGGAGGATCCGGCGCACTCCATCCATCACCGGCTCGGAGTCGGTATCCACGATCACCGTGTCAATTTCCGGCACAGACTTCAACGTTTCCAAAATATGTTGAAAGAGGGGCTTCCCCGCGAGAGGGCGATAATTTTTGCCAGGCACGCGCTGGCTGTGATGTCGCATGGGGACAAGGGCGGCAATTTTCATGCCTTTATTTTATCTCACCACAGAGCACACGGAGGACACAGAGATTCTTTTTTTCTTTCTCCATGATCTCTGTGCCCTCTGTGGTGAAAACTTTTTGATCTTACAACGCGCGGGACATCTGCCACTGCGAAAGCGCCTCGCGCTCCATGCCGACATGCTCGAAGATGAATCCCATCTCTTCGGGGTAGATCGCGGACACATGCCAGACCTTGCCCGGAAATTTTGCGAAGATCGCGCGCAGCAGGACGGCGCTCAAGCCTGCTCCACGCGAGCGGGTTTTGACCAACACTGACGAGATCGCCACGTCAGTCGCATCCGGGTTGGTGATTAGGCAGTAAGCGTCGTTGATGCGGAAGGCGCGCGAAGGCGGTGTGTGCTGCATGATGGTCGCACCGGAAAGCTGCCAGGGCAGGTCTTTCAAACCATGATACGTGACCAGACGCGCCAGTTCGCGGATGTCTATTTCTTCAAGAGCAACATCTCCGCCGGGGACGGCGGCTGGAGCAAGAGTAGTATCGAGTTTATAACCCACCAGCCTGCGGATCTTGGTAAAGCCGACCTTTTCATACAACTTCACTCCTGCTGTATTCTGTTCGATGACTTCGAGCAACATTTCCTTGTCGCCGCGTCCTTTGGCTTCCTCGATGATTTGTCCCATTGCCCATGTGCCCACACCGCCGCTGCGTGCGTTGATGGTGACTCCCATTGCCGCGAGTCGACTCGTCCAACCGCGGCGGGCGATCATAGCCAAGCCAATGGGTTCGTCATCCTTCATCAAAACGCGGCTTGCGGTCAGGTCGATACCGTCGCGACGCATCATGGTCAGCATGACAGTGTCGGTGATGTTGATGGGGACAAAATACGCTTCGAAACTGCGCGTCATCAAGTCCGCGAGGAAGGGGATGGGGTATTCGTGAGCAGGTTTTAGGGTGAGGGTCATTTCTCACCATTATACCGAATCGGCTCCACATCCCGTTTTCTTTCATCTTTCTTCTTTCT
>CAYJPO010000111.1:0-13325 GCA_964372045.1 uncultured Anaerolinea sp. | reverse complement strand
GTGCCCCCACGGGGATTCGAACCCCGGTCGTGGCCTTGAAAGGGCCGCGTCCTAGTCCACTAGACGATGGGGGCATTTCTTGAGCGGGCGAATTCTATCACCCACCCCAATAAGCGTCAAGAAAAATTATGGATTAATTTTCGGGTTTTACGCGCTGGTTGAGCAGGGCTAAAATGTCCACCATTCGGCGGTTGACCAGCATGCCGGGGCTTTCCACACGCAGATTCGGGATGAGGATGGCTGTCAACGTGGCATTGAAAATGGGCAGGAATTCGCGCGAGCCTTCGGTGATCAACGCTGTGAAATCAAAACGACCCGGCAGTTCGATGGTCCCCTCTACTTCGAACATCTGCGTCGTCAAGCGGACTGAATATTCCATCAAATTGGTGTACCCGCCGCGCACGATCGCATGCGGACCGAGGTCTTCGCGGCGCGACATGCACACGGCATGCAGTTGACGCTTCATCATGCGCACCAACTCAAAATGGTCGACCAGTTTCGTCGGCATGTGCAGACGCGCCATGCGGGCATCATGCACTTCCAGCGACGAATGGGTCGGGTCGTTCATATATCCCATCGCGCCGTGAGTCGTGACCGTGACCTTTCCGACAACCCGGTAGCCCGAAGTCAAAATGTCCACTGGGACGAAGCGGTACGTGCGCGGAGAGGTATCGAGCGACATAAGGATGGTGGTTGATCAGGAATCTGAGATCGGACGCTGGGTGCCGGTGTGCGGACGTAAAGGCGGCGGCGTGCGGCGGCGGGTCTTGGTGGGGTTTCCAGCGTTCGGGTCGAGGAGCATGTTAAGCCATTGGATGGCTTTCTCATCGTATTCGCGCCTGCCGCAAACATCACAGACCCAGGCTGGGAAATTCGGGACCATGATCAGATCCCCCCCGAGCCAGGTAAAGTAGGTAATGTGACGCAAGCTCAAAATGCCCGCATGACATTCCATGCAGGGGACTAACGAAGGTTGTTGGTTGGTGATCTCACTCATATCCATACCTATTGAGCCGCCAGAGCTTCGGTGTACTCAAGCAAATCCCACATGGGCGGGGGCCAGTAAATGAGAACTGCCTTGCCGACCACATTCTCCCTGGGCAGCAAACCCCAGTCCTTGGAATCATTCGAGTTGTTGCGGTTATCTCCCAGCACGAACAGATGACCTTCCGTCACCACCCACTCGCCGGAATATAAAGGCGCTTGTGAAATATACGGCTCATTGAGCATTTGCCCATTCACGAACACCTGGCTATTCTGCACCGACACACTGTCACCGGGCAGACCGATGACACGCTTGATCAACTCCTCTTCAGGGTTCAGCGGGAAGTGGAACACCACAATATCACCGCGGCTGACATCACCAAAAAAGTAAACGGTCTTATTCACCAGCAGGAACTCACCGTCCTCCAGCGTTGGGCGCATGCTCTGTCCATCTACGCGCACCCGGGCAGAAACGGCATTGATGCCTATAAACAGGACGACGGCGAGAACGACCGTCTCGACGACATCCAGCAGAAAACGCATCCAGTTCGTTTGTTCTTCAACAGGCTTGACTTCTTCTGCCTGTGTTTCTTGATTCAGGGATTCCAATCGTGCCTCCACGCACCGAAATTATACTTCCATTTCAACGTTGGGTTGTCCGCCTCAGGTTCTGCCCCACGCAAAGAACGTGGGCACATGCAAAACCCGTTTTCCCAGCCTGCGCGCTTCTTCATCCAACGTCTTCATGTTTTGGATGTCGACACTGCGAGCGAGTCCAGCCAGGTCAGCTTGGATGACCGCCCATTCATTTTCCCAATCCTCGAGCGTGCGCATCACCCCGGACCTTTGAATGGGTCCTGTTTCCTCGATCTTGATGCCTGCCTGACGGAACGTCTGCGCGAGCCTGCCGCCGAAGAATGGGTCAGCGCCCTGCCGAATGAGCGCCTGCGTCTGCCAATCTCCAATCTGATTGAGCTCGGCGGGCTCATCCACGCGTTGGCTATAATCCGGTTCTGCCAATGCTAACACAGTCCGCCCGACACGCGCCATTTCACGTACGACCTGCAACGGATCCTTAACCCAAAGCAGCAGAAAATGGCAAAAGACAATGTCGAACGTTCGATCAGCGTATGGGAGGGTATGCGCATCGCCTTGCGCCAGAAAAACGCCTTCAGCGTTGATCCGGCACTGGGTCAGCGACTCTGGCTCAAGGTCCAGACCATGAAGCGAGGCGGGAGTTTTCACACTGCCCAGCACAGCGCCCGTGCCGCAGCCTACTTCCAGCACGCGGCGCGCGCGGGAAAGTCCCGCCTTATCAAAGAGATAAGTTCGCAGGTCGCGGGTCCAATCCGCCTGGCGGAGATAACGCTCGTGCCAGTTCATCCTTCGCAGTATCGAGGTTTGGTATTGCTTGGAGACGGGTCCTCATACCAGTTGTGGATGAATTCAAATTGTTCCTGAGTTTCGGGGGATGTGGGAAGAAAGTAGTTATGAGGTCGGGTCTTGTACAACTCGTCCACCCGCAGGACTGCCTGGTTGGCGGAATGACCGTGCCGGACGAGGTAACAGCCTACGATCACACCGGTGCGCCCCACCCCACCCCAACAGTGAACATAGACGGGTTTGCCGTCTCGAATTGATTCGTCAATGGTGTCGAGAATCTGCGTCATCACCAAGCCGGAGGGCACGCCGTGGTCGCGAATGGGAAAACGGCGATAGGCGAGATCATAGTCGTAGATATGCGCCTGTTCCTTCAAGATCGATGAGTACGATGGAAGTTCGTGCGGCTGGGTCAGGTTGATGAACGTGCGGATGCCGACTTCGAGGAAGGATTCCAGGCGTTGGCGGGCGGTTTCGGGTTCGTAACTGGCGGGATATTCACCCGCCAGAAAGAGTCCGTCTTCGACCCAGTAGGATTCGGGGATTGGGAGTTTGGTCATATCGATCTGCCTGTCCAACGTCGGGGCACGTTAGAGTCTTTCATAATTATTGAGGGAAATTCGCGCACAGGTTCTTTAGGATTTCTGCGCGCAATTGAATGAGTTCGGGATACTGATAGAAGAACAGGATCTTTTGTTCCGCGATCGTGCCGCCTGCGGGCTTCTCACTGAAGACAAAGAAAGAGAACGCTTCGGCGATGTCTTCAACGGGGTGTGTAGCGGAGTAATCGGTCAGGAACTGGTCCTGATGATTATAGTAGAAATCATCGAGCCTTTCGTAATAGGCTTCGTCATCTTCTTCGAGGTTGATCTCGTTCCATTCGTCGTAAATATCCAGCCAGAACTGGTTGACGAATGCGTTGAGGTAGGAATCTTCATTGGCGCAACCTTCGCCGGGGAAATAAGTCGGGCAGGCGGAGACCTCCCGCCGATAGACCTCGATATTTTCGGGGTCGTTGAAGATGGCTTCGCTGGGCGGGACCTGGGCAGGGCTGAGCGTGAGTAGATGGGCGAATTCGTGAACGAGCGTGAAGGTCAGGTAATAGTAATCGCTGGAGTCGACAATATCCACTTCGAGACCCCAGAGAGCCGGGTCATTGTACGTCTGCGCAACAGCAGCGAGGATGTTGTCCTGTCCGTCGGTCATGAGCGAATATTCCGAGAGCGTACCGCGATACTCGGCGGGGATCAATGCCGTGAAGTACCCCCATATCTGTTGGTGCGCGGCGGTATCTTCCTGCTCATCCCTGAGATAGGCGGCGACATCCTCATAGTATGGGTCGAATATCACATCGCCGGAGACAAGGTAGGTCACGAGATAGGTGGTGGTATCCTCGTCGCGCCCGCCATAATATTCCATGGTCTCGGTTGTCTCTTCGGTGTAGGTGGTGGAATTCGCTTCAACGATCCCTTCCGTGATGACCGGGCAGGCGGACTGCCCTACGGGAACCGGCTCTTCCTGCGGGACCTGCGGCTGGGATTCAGGGAACTCAACGGGAGCCGCTTCGGGGATGTCCTCACCAATAATGGTGACACATGCCAGGGATGATGCGAAAACCGCAATTGCCGCAAAGAGGATACGTACACGTGATCTCATGGGGTCCTTGTAAAAATTTTGGCAAGGATACCATAAGAGAGGTTAACCCCGGATAAGACTATGTTTGCTCAACCGCAAGGAATTGACAACAGGCAGATACAAAAGTCCTGTCACGGTTGACCCAGTGAGCAGGCTCCATTCAATATGGCTTCACGCAATTCGACAAGCTCGGGATATTCATAGAAGAAAGCGATCTTCTGTTCCTTGATGGAATACCCCGTCGGTCTGGGAGCGAAGACGAAGTATGTAAAGGATTCAGCGATATCCTCGGTGGGATGGGTCACGGAATAGTCGTCCACGAACTGACCCGGGTGTGCTTTGTAGAATTCGTGGAGAAGGTTGTAATACTCAAGTTCTCTATCACTGTCGAAGTAAAGCGCATTGATCGGTTCCCATTCCGGGGCGACATCGAGCCAGAAGCGGTTATAAAAGGCGTGGATGTAGGAGTCCGCGTGACTGCAGCCGATACCGGTGAAATAGTTCGGGCAGGCGGCGGCTTTTTCAAGCTGTAATTCGTAGTTGAGGGGATCATCCACGATCTGCTGATCGGGTGTGACCTGGGTGTCGTTCAAGGTGAGCAGATGGGCATATTCATGGACGACCGTAAAGAGAAGCGCGTCCATGTCTGCGAGGTCTTCGATATCGAACTCAATGACCCACTGCGTTGGGTCTTCCTTCTTTTGGTCCACTGCTGCGAGAGTGTTCTCAAACCCATCGGTGAAGATATTGAATTGCGAGACCATCTCGCGGTCGGCAGGCGGAATCAGCCCGGTGAATACTTCCCATGCCTGAAGCTGGCGGGCAAGATCCTTTTGCTCATCCCGTAGATCGCTCGATATCGCCCAAACATACTCAGGGTTTTCGATCTCATCCCCAGACACATCGTAATACACCAGATATTGCGCATCCATTGTTTCGGATGAAGCATCCTCTTCCCCCCCGTATACATCGCCCTGGGCACTGGCAATGATCTCCGTCATCGAGACGGCGCAGACCGCACCCGGCGCTTCATTAGCTACCTGGGTCGCAGCGCGCCTGCCAAGTATCATGCCGATCAATATGGATGCGCCCACCGCTAGCAAAACGATAAGGAACGTCATTGTTTTTTTCATAGCACCTCTAAATTTGACAAATGAAAACCGGCTTTGGCGGTTCGATGAAACTGTTATGTGTTTGTATAAAAATTATAACCTTCCCCAGGTTGTACCTGTGAACAATGGAACGATAGGCTTGGTTTCAGATAAAAAAACCGCGAGACGAATCTCGCGGCACAGAATTTTGTGGAGTTAATGGAGGATCGTATCCCAGTCATCGCGCAGCAGGTTGCCGAGCACTTTATCCGGCTCCCCTTGGGCTGGCAGGACATCGCCATCGGGTTCGAGGTAGAGCCAGGTCTTCCCCGCGCCCTGCGGAACGGCGTCGTCGACGGTTTCGAAGGAGATGGGGTTGGATTTGGAATAGGGCACGGGCATATCCCACCGCAGATTTAGCATCAGGGATTGGGCGGCGCTTTGCAGTTCGAGCATTTCATCCACAAGGGAGTCTTCGGCGGCGCTGAGGGAGATATTTTCCACGCCGAGATAGGCGGCGCGCTTGAGGATGTCCTTTGCCTTGCCGACATTATCGCGGTTGATGGTGAGATGCACGGTCAGGAAGATATCCTGCGGGATGATGATCTCGATGGCATCCCAGGAGCGCGGGTCATCGGGTTGGAGGATGAGCATGATGTGGTCGAGCCCGGTTTGAAGCAGCGCCTCAAAATAAGATTTTTCGGTCAGCTTCAAGCCGTCGGTGAGCAGACCGCAGACTTGTCCGTTCTTTTCGGCATGGGCGATAAGCTGTGGGAGGTCATCGCGCAAGGTCGCTTCGCCGCCGGTGAAGATGATGTGCGGCACGCCCGCCTGCCAGGCTTTGTCCATGATGGTCATCCACTCGGCTGTGGAGAGCTCGCGCTCCACGCGCTTGACCGGGGCGTATTCGGCGTGAGTCCCCTCGGGAAGGCGGTATGTGAGCGCACAATCGAGTCTCAGCGTGGAATCAGATGAATGGGGCTGCACCCGCTCAAAGTCGAGGAAAGAGGCGGGGTCCAGATCAGGCGCTTCAATCAGTGCATGGATCCGATCCACGAAGTTGTTGAAGTCCGCGAGGGCGATTTCCTTTTTAACGCGATACCGCTCTGCCACCTGTTTCGCGGCTTCTTCGGGTGAGGTCCCTTTGATGAAGTGAAAGGCGTATTCAGCGGCGGTCGGATTAAGCTGCAGGACGGTGGCGGCATTGAGGATGAAAACGCCGGAGCCGTCCTTTTGGAGCCGTAGATGGATGCGGAACGGTTTTTCATCCTGCACGGACTGCATATGGTGAATGCCCGCCGGCAGCGGTGCGGCTTTGGTGAAAAACTTTTGAAGGATGTTCATAGGGACTCCTTTAATTCGATGGGAGGGTGATCCAACCTGCATCCAGGAAGTAGAGATAGAGATAACCGAACAACATCAGCATCCAGAGCAGGAGTTGAATCTGATCCATCAGGTTTTCCCAGGAGACGGAGAGATTGTCTTTGATGGTCTGGACGATGCTTTCGAGGTTGTCGAGTTTGGCGCGCAAGTTGTCCTTCCAATCCTTTAAATAGAACTCGGTCTGAATGGCTTCGTACAATTTTGCGGTGTACCAATCGCCGATGAGGAGCAGGCTTTGTTCGATGCGTTCGAAATCGAGCATCACTTCGAGTTTATGTTCGGCGATCTGGCGCAGCATGCCGCGTGTGGGGCGCGGACGGCGGGACTTTTGGAAGAAGGCTTCGTTGATCTTATCCAGCATGGTTTCGATGGAGCGGTCCAACATGCGGTAGCGCAGAAGTTGATAGTTGCCGATCTTGAGCAGGGCAATGTCGGAGCGGTAGTCGGCATTGGGGGCGATGATGATCGCGCCTTCCCAATCTACAAGGGTAAGCTCGGTGGCAGAGTAGCGCGTGCGCGAGATGAGGATCTCGTCCATTTCAGTGGTATCCAAAATATCACGCTGCGAGCGGATGAAGCGGGCGATCTCTTCGGCGTTTTTATCGATCCACTTATCCGGCGTAGGTTTGGCGCCTTCCACGAGCAGGATGGTGTACTCCTCGAAGAGTCCGCTCTCGCGATACTCCAATGGAATGAACTTGCTTTGCAACGCATCTTCGATCTTGGCGCGTTCCTGCAGCACCGACGGATCGAATGGGTCTTTGAGTGTGAAGCGGGCTTCGATCATTTGCACGCTCTCATCAAATTGGTGACGATCGACGGATACGGCATACCCTTCGATGACGATGGTCTCTTCGCCGAGACTGACGAGGTCGATATCCACGGGTTGGAAGTAGGGCGCGTCTTTGAGTCCCTTAATGGACTCCTTGACGCGCGCGGGGTTATCGTTTGAGTCCGGGAACGCAATTAGATAGCAGATTTCCATGTGATCAATCCTAAAGTATCGAGATACTTTAGTGTAGCACAGGTAAATGCACTCCAAATTCCTCGCGATGGTTCTCGAATTGGAGCGGACATCCGCCGCCGCATTCAGCAACGACGGGGCAGGTCTCGCACTTGAAGGGCAGGTTCTGCCGCTCGCGCAGTTGAATGGAAAGTTTGTGATTCCAGATCGAATCCCATGAATCATTCAGGAAGTTGCCGAGCGGATGGTAATAAGACTGACACGGCAGTACGTTCCCATTCGATTCGATACACATGCTATATAACGAGGCGGAACAGCCCTTCACGCCGAGATTGCTGGCTGTGGGATCGAACTTGCAATACTGGGTCGGCGTGTACCAGATCAGTTTTTGTCCGCGCGCGGCGGTCTTTTGGACGGCGACATCGAGGATGGGCTGGAGTTCGCTTTCCTCCAAGCCGGTGCCGACGGTGAGTCCCTGCCCGGAGTAGATGAGTGCATTCAAGCCGATGGTCAGGACGCCGAGGTCTGCCAAAAAGTCCAGCGTGGCGGGAATGGTGTGGACGTTCGTCCGCAGCATAGTGGTGTTGGTCATGACGTAGAGCCTGGTTCTGAGTACATTATTCAAGCCAGCAATGGTCTGTCGGAACGCGCCTTTTGCCCGCATCATTTCGTCGTGGACCTCGGATACGCTGGATTCAACAGTGATCTGCACATGGTCAAGCCCGGCATCCACAAGTTGATTGACATAGTCCATGTCCATCAGGCGGCGGGCATTGGTGTTCAGCCCGGTGATCTGCCCGTTGGACTCGGCATGTTTGATGAGCTCAGGCAGATCGTTTCGCAAGGTGGCTTCGCCGCCGGTGAAGACGATATGCGGCACGCCTAATTGCCAAAGTTTATCGATAGCTTGTTTCCACTGGTCGGTGGTCAGTTCAGGGAAGTTCCGTTCGCGGGCGTTGTAGCAGTGGGCGCAGTCGTTGTTGCAGCGGTAGGTGATCGCCAGGTCCATGCGATAGGGCGCGGAGGGACGGGCGCTGAACGGCATGGTGGTGTCGAGGTCAAGTTCGTGAATGGGGCAGGCGCCATCAGGACGGAGGAGTTCATCAAGTTGCAAGTTGAAGGTTGAAAGGTCGGACTCGGCTTGTTTCTTGCTAACGGCATAACGCGAAGTCAAACCAAATATTCTTTCTTCTTTCGTCTTTCCTTCCAATGTCATCCATGCCATGTATGCCGCGGTTGGATTCAGGTGCATGACGCTGTTGGCATTGACAATGAGCGTACCGTGACCGTCCGCGTCCAGGCGCAGGTGGATGCGCGATCTTTCGTATTCGGTCTCGCGGAGGTAGTGATAGAGACGGGGGGCGGAGTCCAAAGTCTCCAGACTTTGGCGTGTAAAAATCTGGAGATTTTTCACTCCGGCTAGAAGCGATTTAAAACTCAGGGACATCGTCCACCTCGATCCTATCGGTAAAATCAAACTCGAACTGCCACTTCATTATGAATTCCTGATAATTGCTAAACTTATATTCTTCCGCTGTCTGTGCAAGACCGTGTTTTACAGGATTCCAAAAGATGTAACGAAGCCTGTTATAGAAATCCATTTCGGAGCGAATACAGGTATCCCAATAATTCCACCAAACTCTGCGTCCCTCCGAAAAATCCTCTTCGTTCCATTTACGTGCGAGGAATTTATGATAGCTGCTCACAAACTTCGGCAGGCTATGTGCGTTCCCCGGTGATTGCACCAAGACATGGTAATGATCGTTCAGAACAACCCATGCAAAGATCAACCACTTGTATTTTTGGGATGCAAGCAGGAAGGATTGAATCCACTCCACCTTTCGATCTGACTTTTCCATCAACGGTTCTTTTTGGAATGTTGATGCAGTCAGCATGTACAGCGTGTTCGGCAGGAAAAGGTGTGGAGGATTGTGCGGGGCTTTCTTGAAGATAGTTGGGTCCAATGCCTTGCTCCGCTGAATCGAACGTCTGGAGACGTTCGACTCCACACCTACCGTCCCCCACCGGCACAGGCGCAGGCACAACCGGCACAGGCGCAGGCACACGCACAACCGCCGCTTCTCCCACCGCTCCTGGTACCAGACGAGGGCTTGGGCGGTGGATTGGTGGAGTTGGTCACTTTCTCGGTGAAGGTGTTTACGTTGCCAAGCACTTTTTGCGAGAAGGTCTGCACGCCCGTCACCATTTGGGCGGCGAAGTCCGCGCCGGGGAGAGCGGTCGAGGGTGCGCTCATGCCTGGGAACCCAGAAGAAGGCTTCGGAGTGGAAGAGGCGGGACGAAACGTCGGGTCATAGCGCCCCCACCACATCGGCACGTAGACGGGTCCACGGAAGACACGGCGCGTGCGTTCGTCATAATCCTTGTCGAGCATGGTCCATTCGAGAGCTTCGTCGAATTTCTGGCTCTTCACTTCGGGAGTATTCTCAGCCTCCACCATCGCCCAGGCTTTCTCGGTGATGGACTTGTAGTAGTCGGTCGTCTCTTTGCGGCTGAAGCCTTTCATTTTTTCAGAGAGCGTCTTGACGAGATGCACCATCATCGCCTGCAGCGCCTTCTGGCGTTCCCTGCCTGCAAGCTGTTGGAACGCGGATAGGAATTCCTTTTCATACTCATGCAGGTTTTCGGGCAGCGGCGTGACCGATTTGATCTCCAGCACCGGCTCACGTTTGGTGACCTGCGCGGCATTCTTCTTTAATAAGCCGAACAGGACCATGGTGAAGACTTTATCGAGCGGCTGTTCGAGCAGGAGGGCGGCTTCGACGGCGGTCAACCCGCGTTTGATGCCATGACCTTCAATGGAAATCTTCGGCGGCAGATATTGCAGTTTGCGCCTGCGGTTTGCGATGATGGATATGCCCGGCAACCCGAAAAAGAAAAACCCGAAACAGCAGACCATGATGATGCCGACCAGCGTATCTTCGCTGATCAATGGTTCGGCTGGCGGGGTATAGATGGATTCAGCGGGCACATATTTCCGCGGGAAGGATGCGCCAAAGCCGTAATATTCCGATGAGGTCGCATTCGGTGAATACCAGGTGTAGGTGATGTTCCCGTTCGCGTCGAAGCCGGTTTGCGGCTCGGAGGGGAATCCGTTGGGCGCGGCGTGCCAGCGCGGTTCTTCCGGTTGGACTCCCGGCGGCAGATGGAATGTCACCGTGAAATCGGTTGTGCCTTTCACGTATTCCGAGCCGAACCAGGTCGGTCCAAATGAGGCGCTGGCGTAGGCTTCGTCGTCCTGATCGGGATAGACCACATTGAGAACCGTGCCGATATTTACATGTACGGTGGCATTATCCCCGGCGGCGATGGTCTTGTTGCCCAATACAACCGCGAACCCGGAGCCACTGCCCGCATAGTCGCTTTGCGAAACCGAGACGGGTGTACCGTCCACGTCTGCGCTGACGGAGCCAATGGAATAATCGTAGCCCGGCATGCCCACATCCACATAGTCAATGGGATGCGCGCCCGGCTGGTTATTGAAGACCCAGGTGTAATCCAAACTCATGCTGCCGTCCGCGTTCCAATAGACATGCACCACGGTCTTGTTCACTTCAAAGTAATACGGCTGATCCTGCGCAAATGCAGACGAGACCATCCCCAGCGCAAGAATTAATACCAAACATCCGATGAGAATTCTTCTACCCATGAAATCTCCAATCGCCAATCGTAAATCGCCTACCATTTCGGTTCTTCGGTCAACTGATAGACCGTACTGCAATACGGACACTCCACCGTCGGCGCGCCAGCGATCATCTTGATATTTTCCGCTTTGAGATTCCCACCGCAACTGCGACACTGCATCTGCTCGACCTTGGTCTGACCGGGGAGATCGATCTTGTAGGTGATGTTATCCCCGCCTCCCGCCTGACCCTTTGCCAGTCCCCGCACGATGAGCAGGATGCCGCCGCCGAGAAAGAGTCCGCCCACGAGCGCGAAGCCGATGCCGAACCCGAACCACGAAGAGCTCCCCTGCGCGGAGGTCGAACCGATGATATTCAGAATGCCGTATCCAAAGAGACACAAACCGATCAGTAGTAATACCCCCGCCCCGATGTACAAGAAGGTCTTATTGCCCATAGTAAGAGACTCCTTTAATGAAAACAGACCCTAAAGATTCCCTGCCCTCCTCGTTCTTGATGAACGAGATTCCCTTTACTCAAAATAAACCTTTAGGGTCTTTCTGAACTGAGTTTAGCATTTTCAACCTTTTTCGGCATGTGACTTTTGTCTATTAATCCTCCTGTCTTTGTCCAATTCCAGTGTTATTGGATTGGATTTATACTTGGGAAAATTTTGTACAAACCACGCGATCTTTCGCGCATAAGGACTTAACATGACGCTCAATGATCAATACAAAAAATGGCACGAAATTACGCTGAAGAAATCGTTGGATAAATTCAAGGAGCGCCGGGAACGCTTTGAAACGAGCGCCGGGATCGAGGTCCCGCGTGTGGCGCTGCCGGGGGATGTGCATGGCATGGGGCGAGAGGACCTCGCCCCTACGGATGAATCCTATTTGGAAAAATTAGGCTTCCCCGGTGAATATCCCTACACCCGCGGAGTCCAGCCGACGATGTACCGCTCACGCTTCTGGACGATGCGCCAATATGCCGGTTTTTCCACGGCTGAAGAATCGAACAAGCGCTATCGCTATTTGCTGGGTCAAGGTCAAACGGGATTAAGTGTCGCGTTCGACCTCCCCACTCAAATCGGGTACGATGCAGATGACCCGATCGCGCAAGGGGAAGTGGGCAAGGTGGGCGTGTCCATTTCCTCCATCCACGACATGATGCAGTTGTACGACCAGATCCCGCTCGATAAAGTTTCCACGTCCATGACCATCAACGCGCCTGCGGGCGTATTGCTCGCCATGTACATCGCCGTCGCCAAACGCCAGGGCGCAGACATGAAGGGACTGCGCGGCACGATCCAGAACGACATCCTCAAGGAATACGTGGCGCGCGGGACGTACATCTTCCCGCCCCAGCCTTCGATGCGGCTCATCACCGACATCTTCTCGTTCTGCGCGAAGGAAGTCCCGTTCTGGAATACGATCTCCATTTCGGGCTATCACATCCGCGAAGCCGGTTCGACCGCCGTGCAGGAAGTAGCGTTCACGCTCGCCAACGGAATCGCATACGTGGAAGCCGCCCTCGCGGCTGGCTTGAACATCGACGATTTCGCGGGTCAACTCTCGTTCTTCTTCAACGCGCACAACAACTTTTTGGAAGAAGTGGCGAAGTTCCGCGCGGCGAGACGGTTATGGGCAAGAATCATGCGCGAACGCTTCAAGGCGCAGAAGCCATCCTCGTGGCAGTTGCGCTTCCACACGCAGACGGCTGGCTCGACGCTCACCGCACAGCAGCCCGAGAACAACGTAGTGCGTGTGACCATCCAGGCGCTATCCGCTGTCCTCGGTGGGACGCAGTCTCTGCATACAAATTCAATGGACGAAGCGCTCTGGCTGCCTACCGAAAAATCTGTGCGCGTGGCGCTGCGCACCCAGCAGATCATCGCCTACGAATCAGGCGTGGCAGATTCCATCGATCCGCTGGCGGGGTCGTACCTGATCGAACATCTGACCGACGAGATCGAAAAAGGCGCGCAGGCGTACATCGCCCAGATCGACGAAATGGGCGGGGCAATGCAATCCATCGAGCGCGGATTCATGCAGAACGAAATTCAGAACGCCGCCTACGCCGCCCAGCAAGCCATCGAGCGCAAGGAACAGGTCATCGTGGGCGTCAATCAATTCACAGTGGATGATGCTCTCACGTTGGAGCGTTTGAAGGTGGACACGTCGATCGAGCTGGGGCAGCGGGAGAAGTTGAAGAAGTTACGCGCGGCAAGGGACCAGGGACGAGTTA
>CAYJPO010000110.1:3358-13393 GCA_964372045.1 uncultured Anaerolinea sp. | reverse complement strand
TGGCTGATCGGCATCGAAGCTTTGTTCTTTTTTCACAATCCTAAAGAAGCAAGCCCTGAAGCGACCTTAACGCATCTGCCAATTCTTGCATTGCTATTGGGCTATGGCATTCTCGTGATCCCTTCCCGCGTTCCTTCTTTGCTGGATGGTTTCCCTTGGAATACACCTTTGGAATTCATCACTGCGACTCTGGTCCTGCCATTTGGCTTTTTCTTCGGGAAGAGGATTCTCACCTCAAAGCCGGTCACGCTTCTTCTCACCCTTTTGCTGGTCGTCAAACTGGGACTTTCTTTTTTCATTCCGCAAGCGGGTTTGGGCGTGCATGTCTACTTCAGCGAAGAAGCGCTCGCTTCAAATCAATGGGAGCGGACCTACGAATCTTACCTTGCGCCAGCCTATAGTCAGGTTGCGCAGCTTCCCTATCGCTCGTTCCATGAACTTCCCATCGAATCGATCAACCGCCACGACTTCGACAAGGAATCGTTCTGGATGACGTTGAAGTTCAGCGGCGCGATCACTCTGAACGAAGATGAGCGTTTGGTTGTCCTCGTTCAAGGTGCGAGTGAACGCCAGATCGAGTTGGTGGATTTAGCGACCGGGGAGCGGTTCGAGGTCGCAACTGCCAAGTCTGCGGAGGATCTGGATGCCGGGCTGTTCGATGAAATTCCCTGTGTTGAGGAAGCTGAATTCACAGGCTCGCTTCTCTTCACCAATTATGGAAATGGGCGCTTCGAACCCGTCATCTTGAAGTCGGATGGCTCTACTCGTTCTGCATTTTCGAAGATATGGCTTTCGCCGTCTTCGCTTGATTTTCCGATGGGCGGATTTCAATTTGCTCAAAACCTGATCGCTGTGATTTTATTGGGTGTTCTTCTGTTCAGCCTGTTCAATGGCATTCTTACGTTATACCAGCAGAGGACGCTTGACGCGGTTGACATTTATCTCGCGCTGACGGGTTTCACCCTTTTCTACGTCACCGACGCGGCTGACAAACCGAGCATTCATCTTCTGTTCATCGCGATCACTCTTGTGCTCGCCTCAATAAAAATGCTGGACCTTATTCTGCGTTCCCGTCCCTATTCAAACGCAGGATATTTGTTCTCCATCGGTCTGCCGATCTTGCTAATGTTCCTGCCGCTGGATTTGCCCAACCTGCAAAGCGTGGTTTTGATTCCCCAGTATCAAGACACGATGGAATATCAAATGCTGGCGCGGAATATTTATGTGGCTGGCGATGCTTTTCTGCTTCAATCTCCGCCGTGGGCGTATAAAGTCCTTTTTCCCTATATCGCCGGATTGCTACATATCCTGTTCGGGCAATCGTTATCCGCTCAGTTTTTCCTAAACGTCTGGAGTGCGATCTTGAGCGTCATTTTGATGGTAAAGATTGCAGTGTGGTTTGGCTTATCCAAACGCAATGCTTTTGTTGCCGCCAGCCTGTTTTTTCTCGTAACCCTTCTACCGGTCAGTTTTACCTACTTCTACCGCTTTGGGTTGATCGAGCCGGTGGCGATCATGACCCTTTTACTGACCGTCTACTTTGCCACGGAAGGTAGATTCGGCGCGATGTTCATTTTCGGTGTCATGACTGGGATGCTGCGGCTGAATTTCGCAGGCGCGATCTTTACGGCGATCACCTTTCTTGCGCCTGGCTTCACTGGCGGGTTCTCTCAAGCCTGGGGTTCTTTCATCAACTGGCTCCGGTTAAGTTGGAAGCGTTGGGTCGTTTATCTCGTGGCGATTCCTTTTCCATCCCTCTTAATTGCCTACGTGTACCGTCAATTCCATCCCGCATATACGTTGACGCATGAAATGAACGACCAGACTTCGCTTGGCTCGGTGTTGATGAGTCTGGCGAGCGTGGTCGTTGGCGGGGATGAGGAGTTTTTGAATACGCAGATCCAACAAAACCCTTTGGATCTGGTCTTAATCACTCTGCCGATTTTGTGCGGTCTGCTGGTTGCATTGATCTCGTTGATGTATCGCAAGGGGATTTTTGAGAAATTGGATCTGTGCCTGAGCCTGTTTTTGTTGAGTATGTTGCCGGTGTACGGCGTGTTGAAGCCCATCGGATATTTTCCACGCTATAGTTGGTCGTTCCTGCTGCCTGCGTTGATATTGATCGGACTGGTTCTGCAATTCTTGTTTTTGAATGATAATAAGGCGGTGCAGCCTCCACGGGAAAACGAATGAAGAAACCGATTGTCATTTTGATCTTTGCAAGCCTGATCGTGGGGATGTTTACTTTTAAAGATTATGGCGAGAGCTGGGACGAGCCGGATATTTATCGCTACGCTGATTACTCGTTGACTGCCTATCAGTATTTTTCCCATCCGCAAGACCTGCCCAATTTTGACACGAACCTGGATTTCTACGGTCCCGCTTATTTCATGCTCGCGGCTGTTCTCGCGCGCGGATTCATGGCACTTACCCCGTCATGGACAATCGTCGAAGCCTGGCATCTGGTTTACTTCCTCACCTTTCTTGCGGGTGTGGTTGTGCTGTATCTTTTGGCGAGGCGCTGGGTGAGTGAATGGGCTGCTTTTGGGGCGGCGCTTTTATTTTTGACACAGCCATTGCTTTGGGGGCATGCCTTCATCAACCCTAAAGACACACCTTTCATGGTCTTCTTCATGGCGAGCATTTACCTTGGTTTGCGGATGTTGGATGCGCCGCTGCGTTCGCCCCAACGATGGGCTTGGATGTTGGCGTCTGGCGTTTTGCTTGGCATGACGATCTCCTTCCGTGTGCTGGGTCCGCTGGCGGGGTTGATCGTGCTGGCGAATGCGGTTCTCAAGGAAAGACAGCGTGCGTTCATTCTCGCCGTTCCCTATTTGCTGTTTGCAGGACTCGCCGCCTATCTGACCTGGCCCTTCCTCTGGTCAGCCCCCATTGCGAATTATCTCGAAAGTCTGGGGCTTATGTCCCAGTTCCCGTTTGATGCAATGGTGTTATTCAACGGCACACTTTATCCGCCCGATCAGGTGCCGCGTTTTTATTTCCTGATCTTGTTTGCCCTGCAGTTGACTGAACCCGCGCTCCTCTTCATTGCGGCTGGTACGGTCGTGCTGTTTCTGTCGTTCCGACAAAAAAACAAGCTCGAGCCGATCGTTTTATTCGTTGGCTGGTTTTTGCTGCCTGCGGCTGCAGTCATTGTTTTGCGCAGTAATTTGTATGATAATGCCCGCCAGCTTTATTTCCTGCTTCCGCCTTTGTTTTTAGCCTCCGGCTTTGCATTGGACTTTCTCTTCAAGCGCATCGACCATCCGATATCGCTGGGTGTGTTCATCCTGCTCATAAGTGTGCCCGCCATCTTTGCAATTTCACAGCTTCATCCCTTCGAGTATGTTTACTACAACAGTCTGATCGGCGGCGTGGATGGCGCTGTGCGCCGGTTCGAAACGGATTATTGGGGAACATCGTTCAAGGAAGCGATGGAATATGTTAACGAGGTTGCGCCGGAGCAGGGACGTATCCTGATTCTCTCCGGGTCGGATGATGTCGCCCGTCAGTATGCCCGCCCTGACTTGCAGGTCATTACCGAGGAAACGGATTACACTCAGGAAGGTAATTTTGATTACGCCTTGATCCTGACGCGCAAGAACGTGAACGAAGGACGCTGTAAAAATTCGGAAACCGTTCACACCATTGGCAGGGGAGAAGTGGTATTTACCTTTATCAAGGAACTCGGATTCGAAGGACGTTGTAAGTAAGAGACTACGAAAAGATACCTTTATGAAAAAATATTTTCGCATCGCCCTGACAATTTGGTTCACTGCAACTTTCCTTGCGGCGGCTCAACTCATTGCTGTCTATCTTCGCAACGGCATGACAGGGCTCGACCTGTTCATTCAGGAGTGGCCCCTCTCGAATCTTGCAGTGACTCTGGCTTCGACATCCATCACATGGCTGTTGGCAGGCGCGTTGTTGTATCTGCTTGCCAATGAAAAGATAAATAAAAGCGACCTCTGGTTGACGGCTGGATTCTTTTTTGTGATGTTCGTTTATCTGGGAATTCTGCGCGAACGCTTTCGCTATGGCGACTATCATTACTACCTTGAAGCCGCCACCGCCCTTGCGGACGGACAACCCCTTCCCGATACCTATCTTTATCTTCCGTTTTGGGCGACCCTGCTCCAGTTCATCGTCCCGCTCGGTGATCAGGGTGTGATGATCATCCTGTGGCTGGTCAATATCATCGCTCTCGGCTCTTTTTACTTGTTACTCGTTTCTGTTCTTCAACGCTACGGCTTCTCTCATCATCTTTCCATCGTCATTACCATCCTCTTCCTCCTCATCAATACTCCGCTCATGCGGACATTAGGATTCATCCAAGTCAATCTCATCACGCTTGACCTGATCTTCCTTAGCGTCCTCGCTTACCCGAAGAATGAATTCCTCTCCGCGCTGGCATTGGCTCTCGCGGTTCATCTGAAAACCTCCCCAGCGGTCATTGTGCTGGCTTTTTTGCTGGAGTTCAATTGGCGCTGGGTCTTCTGGTTCGCGGTCAGTTTTCTCGCCATCGGTCTCCTCCCTGTTGCCGTCAATGGAGCTGATGTTTACTTTCAATACGTCAATAACACCGTCCTGCTTACACAAATTCCCGATACGAACTTCCACGACACTTCCTTCGACTCGTTCCTGCGCTTCCTCAATCCGTTCTTCGGCATTCAACTCGCGCAGACACGCATCATGGCGCTCGGCGCAAAAGTCATTTTGCTGGTTGCCGCGCTTTATACAATGGCGCAAAATATCCGTGAACATTCTTTCTCGAAGGAGAATCGCCTGCTCAATGCCACGCCTTCTTTGTTCGTTTTCATGACGCTTGGCTCGCCCATCGTTTGGGACCATCACGGCATGTTTGTCACGCTTGCTTTCCTGCTCTTGCTCAAACGCATCCAATCCCCCGTGCATTGGATGATCTTCCTCGCTGCATACTTCGTTGAATTTATGCTGCCCTCTTTCGACTTCTTCCCGTGGTCTTACGGACGCCTTCTCGCGCCGATGATCGTCCTCTGGCTGATGTTCGCCACGCGCAAGAATGATGAGACTTCGCACTTCATCACCTCCGCAAACCAATGGTTTGCAAAGTTTGCAAACTAGCATGAAAAAATATTTTTCCGCCATCATCCTCGCCTGTGTTTTCCTCGCAGGCTTGCTGACCTTCAACCGTTACGGCGAAAGTTGGGATGATCGTTCGCTTCAAAAATATGCCGAGAAATCCATCGCCGCCTACACCACGTATCCGCAACAAGGTATCGTCAACATTGCGCGCGAAGACCTGGGTTTTTACGGTCCCTTCTTCGTCATGCTCACCGATTGGGCATCAAAATTTCTAAGCACGTCTTTGCCCTTCTCACTACCAGACCTTCGCCATCTAATTTATTACCTCACTTACTTTGCTGGCGTGCTTGCTTTTCATTCGCTTGCCAAACGCTGGCTGAGTCCGCTCCCGGCTCTCGGCGCAACTTTACTCTTTGCGACTCAACCCATCCTTTGGGGTCACGCCTTCATCAACCCCAAGGACACGCCGTTCCTTGCCCTCTTTCTTCTTTCTCTTTCTTTGGGAATTGGAGCCTTTGACAAGCTCGAGCAGATTCGCCCCATCGATCTTTCCCCCCGCTCCAAGCGGACTCTCGCGCTTCTGACCGACCTTTGGCTTGTTTCTGTTTTCTCGATGTTTATCTTCACCCAAGCCATTCACACCTACATCGAGACGCTTGTTATCTCCGCACAGGCAGGCAATACAAATATTCTGTCTCTCATCGCCAAAGACATCAACGCTGTCCCTGCTGAAATTTACATCCAACGTTACTTCGTTCTTTTCCTCCAACTCCGCACTTTTTACTCGTTACTCATTACTTTGCTTCTTCTTATCACTTGGTACCGCCTAAACCCAAATCTGCCAATCTACCTCTTTACCATTCTCCCCGCCGCCCTCCTGCTCGGATTCGCCACCTCCACCCGCATCCTCGGACCGTTCGCGGGTCTGATTGTTACGGTCTACGCATTACGGATCAAAGGCAAACGAGCCCAGCCAGCACTCACCATGTATGTCGTCGTCGCATTGATGGCGACCTATTTGTCCTGGCCCTACCTGTGGATGAATCCCATTCCGCGCTTCTTTGAGAGTCTGCGTGAAATGTCACTGTATCCCTGGCTGGGCGGAGTGATTTTCAACAGCTCAACCTACCAATCTACCGATCTACCAATTTCCTATCTTCCCACTCTGCTGGTGATCCAGCTGACCGAACCGGTCTGGTTGTTGTCTGCGGCTGGATGGTTGGTATCAGCTTTCGACAAGACAAAGAAGCGCGAACTTATCGAAGTCTCGCTGCTATGGTTCGTCATCCCGTTGATCGCATTCATCGCGCTGCGCGTCGCGTTGTACGATAACTTCCGCCAAATTCTCTTTATCCTGCCGCCGATCTTCTTTATGGCAGGTGTTGCATTTGAAGCCATTAAGAATGTAAAATGGCAAGCCGCGTTGATCGTGGTGAGTCTGTTGCCCGGTCTGATTGGGATCGTCTCGCTGCATCCGTATGAATATATTTACTACAACCAATTCGTCGGTGGGGTGAGCGGCGCGGTGGGGCGCTTCGAGACCGATTATTGGGTGACCTCGTATCGTGAAGCCGCAGAGTACGTAAATGGAGTTGCTTCGCCGGATGCGAATATCTGGGTCGAAGGACCGGCGCATTTGTTCACCCCCTTCGCGCGCGCAGACCTGAAAGTGTTTTCGCCCAATGAAGTTGACCGCGCGGCGAGTTACGAATATGTCGTGGCAACCTCACGCTATGACTTCGACAAGATTTCCTATCCAGATGCGGAGATCATTTATACGATCGCGCGCGGTGATGCTGTGCTGGCTGTTATAAAGAAGCCTTGAAAGAGATAACGACCACCATGCTGCCCTCGAAGATATCCAATGACGGATTGAACACGTTGAAGCGGAACCTTCCGGTGCTGCTTTTATTTTCGTTGATCCTCCTTGCGGGCTTGTTGACGTTCCGCCAATACGGCGAAAGTTGGGATGAGAACCTGCTCCAGATCTATGCGGGTCAATCCATCGAGTCGTATTCCACCTGGGCGCAGAAAGGCGAAGTGGAATTCGAACATGACAACCTGAAGCATTACGGTCCTGTGTATGCGATGGGTGTTTTTGTACTGAAAAATTTTCTGGGCATTTTTATCCAACTCCCCGAAGCTGACCTGCGGCATCTCGTTTATTTCCTAACCTATTTTGCGGGCGTCGCGGCGTTCTATTTCATTGCCCGGCGCTGGCTTGATGAACTCTCTTCCGCCGGTGCGACTCTCTTTTTCGTGACCCAGCCGCTGTTTTGGGGACATGCCTTTATCAACCCGAAAGACATTCCCTTCCTTTCTCTTTTTTTATTGAGCATTGCTTCCGGTTTCAAGATGGTGGATTCCATCCAGAAGATATCGCTTGACCATTCCGATACTCGTTTTGGGCGGCGTGATATCGTAGTTTCGGTGGTTTGGCTTTTATCGGTTGTTCTCCTTTTCGCCTTGACGGAGAATATCCATAACTACATTTCCGGGCTGGTCATTTCTGCTCGGGCGGGCGAGACGAACATCATTACCTTCATCGCGTCGAAATTGAATCAAGTACCGGCAGATGTGTATATTCGGCGGTACTTCTTGTTGTTCATGAGGGTACGAGCTGTTTACTTTGTGGTCTCTGCTGTGCTTTTGTTTTTTTACTGGCGGCGTTACCAGCCCGTGCTTTTGAAAATGCTCGCGGCGGTTTTTCTTCCGGGCATCCTGCTTGGGCTGACAACCTCCACGCGCGTGCTCGGTCCCTTCGCCGGTTTGATCGTTGCGTATTACGCTTTGCGCGCCGGTGGAAAAAGATCCATCCCCGCAATCGTCATGTATGCCTTCATAGCAATGACCAGCGCCTACCTGACATGGCCCTATCTGTGGCTTGATCCCATCGGCAATTTTTTCGAAAGCCTTACCACGATGTCCGCGTATCCCTGGCAGGGAGAAGTGTTGTTCAACGGTCAAAAATATCTGGCTGTGGATCTGCCCAAGTCGTACCTGCCGGTTCTGTTTTCGATCCAACTGACCGAGCCTGTCTGGCTGCTGGCTTTGATTGGTTTGGGATTTTCCTTGTTTGGCGCATCCAAAAAACCGGGGTTGCTTATTCTTTTCATAGCCTGGTTCCTGGTCCCTGTTGCGGCGATATTCCTGCGGGATAATGCGTTGTACGATAATTTCAGACAGGTTTTGTTCGTCTTTCCGCCGGTCTTTCTGATGGCTGGCGTTGTCTTCGAGAAGATCACGAAACCGGTCTGGAAGCTGGCGGTCATTGCCGCCTGTCTCGTGCCGGGCATCGTTGGGATATTTTCCCTTCATCCATATGAGTATATTTATTACAACAGTTTCGTTGCTGGTGTGGGCGGAATACAGGATCGTTTCGAAACCGATTACTGGCTGACTTCATATAGAGAGGCGGCTGAATATGTCAACGAGCATGCCTCACCCGGTGCGGGTGTTTGGGTGGAGGGACCCGGACAATTATTTGCTCCGTTCGCGCGCAGCGATCTGAAAGTCAACTCATGGAGTCATTTTGAGCCGGTGGAAGGCTACGAATTTGTGGTAGCATCCTCCCGTTTTGCCTCGAATGAAACCGCGCACCCGGACGCAGAGATCATATACATGGTCATGCGCGATAACGTCGTGTTGACGGTCATAAGAAAACCTTGAAAGAGAAAAAATGAACCTTCTTGAAACCCTTACCAATAGAACTTTGCTCGCCGATGGAGCGATGGGAACCATGCTCCACGCACGCGGTATCGGCTTTGACAAATGCTTCGACGAACTGAACCTGACCAACCCCGCCGCCGTTGCGGATATCCACCGCGAATACATCGAAGCGGGCGCGGAGTTGATCATTACCAATACCTTCGGTGCGAACCGCTACAAGTTGACCAAACATGGCTTGCAGGATGACGTTGCTGAGATCAACCGCGCTGGCGTGGAACTTGCGAAACGAGTTGTTGCCGCGTCGTACAAGGATGTGCTGATCGCGGGGGATGTCGGTCCGCTTGGAGTGCGTATCGCTCCGTATGGGCGGGTCAAGCTCGAGGAGGCGCGTGAAGCGTTCCGCGAACAGATCCAGGCGCTTGCCGATGCAGGCGCGGATGTGATCGTCATCGAAACCATGACCGACCTGTATGAAATTCAGGAAGCCATCAAAGCCGCAAAGGAGATTTGCGCGTTGCCGGTGATCGCTTCGGTAACCTTCACGCGCGATGACCGCACTCTCCTCGGTGATGACCCGGCGAAGGTTGCGCATCGCATCGCCGCCGCGGGCGCGGATGTGATCGGGGTCAACTGCTCCGGCGGACCTTCACAGCTTTTGCGAATCCTCAGGCAAATGCGGCAAGCCGAACCGGGCGCGAAATTCTGGGTCAAACCGAACGCAGGCTGGCCCGAGCAGGTCAGCGGACGCATCATGTATCCCGCGGATGCCGATTATTTTGGCGAGTACGCGCTTCAATTCCGTGACGCAGGTGCGAACATCGTCGGCGGATGCTGCGGAACGACGCCCCAGCACATCGCCGCGATGAAAAAATCGTTCGAGTCGTTCCCTGCCGGTCCGGTCGCGGAAATTTCCATTTTGCCCGAAGACGAAATAACCGCCGAGCCCGCCGACCAGCCCACCCAACTCGCTCAAAAACTCGCGAACGGAAAATTTTCCATCTGCGTCGAGATGGATCCGCCGCGCGGACTTTCGACTCACAAACTTCTCGCGGGCGCGTCGCTTCTCCACGACTCAGGCGCGGATATCATCAACGTGGCGGATAGTCCGCTGGCGCGAATGCGTATGTCTGCCTGGGCGGTGTGCGATGTCGTGCAGCGCAAGATCGGCGTCGAAACGACTCTGCATTTCCCCACGCGCGGACGCAACCTGCTGCGTGTGCAAGGTGACTTGCTTGCCGCGCATGCCATCGGTCTGCGTAATGTCTTCGTCGTCATGGGTGACCCAACTTCCATCGGCGATTA
>CAYJPO010000110.1:0-3258 GCA_964372045.1 uncultured Anaerolinea sp. | reverse complement strand
GATGGCGCTGCAAAAGTCGGCGTGGAACTCGCCGTCGAGTTGATCCAAAACATCAAAGGCTGGGCAAGCGGCATTTACATGATGCCCCAATTCCATCGCTACGATCAAGCCTCCGAGATCATCGTGGCAGTGAAAGAATAACTACCTGCTCCCGCCGCCGTCCTCGGCGGCGGGGCATTTATAATCACCACATGAAATTCTCCCGCATCCTCTTCAGCGGTTTGACAGGTCTCCTCACAAGCCTTTTCCTGGCTGTGACCTTTTTTCATTTATTGGAATTCCCCTCGCTGATAGACCGCATCTTCCTGACCCTTATCCCGGCTCTCGCCTTTGGCATTCTCTACCATCAAGCTTTCCCTGCCATCTCCACCTGGATACGCAACGTTCGAAGCCAATTCAATATTTCCCATTACCTTCTCTCCTTCCTCCTTACCCTCAACCTAACCTATGGCGCAATCGGCTTCCTGCATGAAGTCCTCCGCACACCGTTCGGCATGGTTTTATTCACCTCCATTTCCATGACCTTCGGAACGACGGCAGGATATTTCCTCGTTCAACGCGCAGCCGAGTCTCTCCGCAGCGGCTTTCTCAGCAAACCGTTGAATGTGATCCTCGCGCTCTCCCTCCCCGCTCTTTGGATCGCTTTCATTTTTTCCGCCGCACAATACCCATCCATGTTCCTGACGGACTACATCCGCGTCCCTCAAGCATGGATGCCCCTCTTCCTTCTCACCGCCCTCGCCTCATCTGTTCTTGCCTTATCCCTCATTACTCGCTACTTTCCACTTTCCACTCACATCTTTCCTCTTTCATCTTTCATCCACAATTCCCCCGGTCTCTACGCCGCCGGAATGTTCTTCCTGATCGAGCTCATCATCTCCCGCGCACTTAATCATTCCGCGCTTGATTACAACACCGTCCTCTTCGAAGCCGATGCCGGTCCGTGGATGACGATCCTCGCCAGCCCGGAGAGTGCGGCGATCAACCGCGCGGTGCATCCGCTGAGTCTCATCCTCATCCGCCCGTTGGTGCGACTTGTGTCCGCTCCGATGGGGGAGCATTATGCGCTCGGCGGGATGCTGGTGGTCTCGGCGGTTGCTGGGCTCGCCGTGTTCATGACCTGGCTCTTCGTCAAGCGCGCCACGGATTCAAAGACGTATGCTTTTCTCTTTGCCATTCTGCTCGGTTCGACCGCCACACATCTGCTCTTTGGTTCGCTGACCGAGAATTACATCTTCGGCGCGGCGGCGCTGATTCTATTCTTCCTGCTCATCCAATCCGGTGAAACTCGATTCTCGCGCCTCCTCCCTGCGGGATTGCTCCTCTTCGGCATTACCATCACGAACATTGCACAGGGAGTCATTGCCCTGTTCTTCAATAAGTTCGGAATTAAACGGCTTATGCAATATTCCGTCATTGTGCTTGCGCTTGGTGCGCTGCTCACCCTTGGCGTAGGTGTTCTTTATCCGAACGCTCAAACCCTATTCTTCGTGCCGGATGACATCGCCTTTGAGTTCAGCTTCGTCAAATCAACGGACGGGAATTTATCAGACCCCATCCGTATGTCCGAGCCGGGGTCCATCATCCGCAAGTTGAACGTCGTTTCCCGTTCCGTGCTTTTGTATGGGATCGTCGGTCCTGATGTCATCGAAGCCGTGTCTGAGAAACCGCCATTTCCCACGATTGACATAAAGACTTTCGAGGTCCGCAGCGGAGACCTCGCTTCCTACAAAGGACTTGCCAACCTTCCGCTCGCTTTATGGCTGATTCTCCTGGGCGGTGCATTTGTCATCTTCGCAATGGACATGCGGGCGTCCAAACACACTCCGCTCATTCTTGGCTTGCTCGGCGCACTGGGATTCAATTTCATCATGCACCTGTTCTATGGAACGGAGCTTTTCCTTTACACACCGTACTGGGTTTATTCGCTGGTTCTTTTCGTCGCGCTGGCGTTATCCAAATTTGCAGATAAGCAATGGTTTCAGTGGGGGCTGGCAGTGACCGTGCTTGTGTTGATGGTCAGCAACTTTAACTTCATCACAACCATTTTCCATGCCCTCGCCCCATTCTACGCTGCAATTCCCTAGACCTGACTGGTCTTATCAATTCATTTGCCTGCCGATGTGTCCCTGTATGGAAAGTTCCATAATTGACCAATGCTGCCCGGAGACCAGTCAGGTCTTCTTACGATAAAATATCTCCATGACGATCATTCGAAAACACACGCCGCTGATCCTGGCGATCCTCTCGCTTGCCCTGGCAGGCTATCAATTTGCGCTGACCGTGTCCTCCGGCGCGTGGCGAAATCCGTCAAACGAGATGGTGACCAAATGGGAGGGTCATGTTCAGGCGCTGTGTGATGCGCTTCCGCCCGGCTTGACCGAGATCGGCTACATGGACGATTCCACGATCAGCGGCGACGTCTCAGCCTTTGATGTGAACGAATTCCAGTTGATGCAGTATTCGGTTGCTCCAGTTGCGCTTCAAGCGGGGATCGAACATGAGTGGGTAATCGGAAACGTGAACAATGCCAACGATCTCGAACCCTGGCTCACCGAACAGATGGGTGCGCATGAGGTTCAAAGTTTTGGGTTCGGCTTGTATCTCATTCGCGACGTAGAAAACCAATGACGCTGTTTCTGTCGTTCGTCGCTTTGCTGCCACGCCTCCTGCTGGGATTTTGCATCGTCCATTTCATTTGGGGCGCAATGGATGGAAAATCCTTATTTGTGAAAGTGTTTCTCTCAGCGGGGATCGGATTTGGTATTTCCTCCCTCTTTGGCTTTTTATGGATCTGGCTCGGTCTGCCGCTCACGGTTTATGTGATCCTTGAAAGTGCTGTTGCCGTCGCACTGACCGGTTGGATATTCTACAAAAATCGAACCGAATTTCACATCCCAAAAATGACGGATAAAACAAATTTTATTTGGGGTTTGATTCTTGCTGTAAGTGTACTTTTGTTCGCGATCAACCTCGCTCTCTACAGCCTGCAATTTCCGCATGGACGCCCCGATGCGTGGATCAACTGGAATGTTGCGGCGCGGTTCATCTATCTTGGCGGCGCGGATTGGCAAGCCACTTTCCTGCGGCAGTGGGACCATCCCGATTATCCGCTCTTCATGGCGCTGACGAATGCCATTACCTGGGTTTTTACAGGCAATACTTCCACTTGGGGACCCATTGCTTTTCATTTCATCATTTCGCTTTTCACGGCGGGATCGTTATTCGCCCTCGTCAATTATTTTCGAGATTTCAAAC
>CAYJPO010000109.1:0-13493 GCA_964372045.1 uncultured Anaerolinea sp. | reverse complement strand
CGCAGGCATTGGATAGAGTTTATAATCCTTTTTTATATTGGCTTTACACAAAATATATAATGCGTAATTCGTAATACGTAAGATCTCTTCACGTTTTACGTTTCACGCATTACGACGAACCTTTTATGACATCATCTCCCCACCCCTCCCAACTCTGGAATCAAATCATCAGCGGACTTCCCGACCCGCACTTCCTGCAAACCTACGAATGGGGACAGGTCAAGGCGAAGTATGGGTGGGTTCCGTATTACGCCGTCTGGACGGAAGATGGAAAATTCTCCGTATCCTCCAATTACCAATTACCAATTACCAAGGTCGTTGCTGCCGCACTCATCCTCAAACGAACCATCCTCAACCGCGGATTCACCGCCCGGCTCTCTGTACTTTACGCTCCCAAAGGTCCGCTCATGGATTGGACGAATGAACCCCTCCGCAAACGTGTATTGGACGATCTGCAATCCTTCGCGAAGAAACAAGGCGCGATCTTCCTGAAACTCGACCCGGATGTGGTGATGGGGCGCGGAGTCCCCGTCAGCGCGGATGAGGTCACAGAAAACAGCGGACAGGCTGTGAGGTCTGATCTGAGGCGCAGGGGCTGGATTGAATCATCCGACCAGATCCAATTCCGCAATACGGTCATGGTCGATCTATCTGCCAGCGAAGAAGACATCCTCATGCGCATGAAGCAGAAGACGCGCTACAACGTGCGCCTGGCTGAGAAGAAGGGTGTCGCTGTGCGCGTAGGCGATTTGGGGGATTTGGGGATGCTTTACAAGATGTATGCTGAAACGTCGGTGCGCGATGGCTTTGTAATTCGAGATGAGAATTATTACATGACGGTGTGGAATACTTACATGTCGAAAGTCAAAGGTCAAAGGTCAGAGCCATCTGCTGTGCCTTTGATCGCTGAAGTAGATGGTGAACCTGTCGCCGCTATCTTCCTGTTCATGTTCGCCGGGCGCGGATATTATGTGTATGGCATGTCGTGCGATAAGCATCGCGAAAAGATGCCGACCTATCTATTGCAATGGGCTGCGATGAAACACGCCAAATCGCACGGCTGCCTGACCTACGACCAGTGGGGCGCGCCGGATGTATTCGATGAAAGCGACTCGATGTGGGGTGTGTATCGCTTCAAGGAAGGCTTGGGCGGCGAAGTGGTGCGGACGCTCGGCGCGTACGATTTTGCCCCGAACAAGCTTTGGTACTCGATGTACGCCGATGTGATGCCGCGTTTGTTGGATTTCATGCGCTCGCGTGGCAAAGAAAAAACGAAGCAAGGGTTGAGTGCGTGAAACGTGAAGCGTGATACGTAAATCACGTTTTACTCTTCACGTATTACGGATTACGAACTTGAGGAGCCTCTCCATGAACAAGATTACCCGCTTAAACTTTGCCCACCTCCCAACACCAATTGAAGAACTGCCAAACTTATCCAAAGCCCTCGGCGGACCACGCATCTTCGTCAAACGCGATGACCAGACTGGGTTGGCGTTCGGCGGTAATAAGACTCGCAAACTGGAATTCTTGATCGCGGAAGCGCGCGAGCAAGGCGCGGACTTGCTCATTTCGGGCGGGGCGATGCAGTCCAATCACTGTCGTCAGACCGCCGCGGCGGCAGCACGATTTGGCTTCGAATGTAAATTGGTGTTGACGGGGGAGATGCCTGAGCAAGCCTCTGCCAACCTCCTGCTCGACCAACTTTTCGGTGCGGATATTATCACCGTTGAAGATCGCGCCTTTCGTGACCAAATTCTGCAAAAGACGTTTGACGATGCCGTTGCCGCAGGGAAGAAACCGTATCTTGTTCCATACGGCGGTTCCAGTTCCACAGGGGCGATGGGCTATACCTTTGCGATGGAAGAATTGATGAAACAAAACGTCGGTGCTGATTGGATCGTCTTCGGCACATCCTCCGGCGGGACACATGCCGGGCTGGTGCTGGGTCAGCGTTTGTTCGGTTACAAGGGCAAGGTGTTGGGAATCAGCATCGACGAGACGGAAGATGATCTGAAAAAGCATGTCTCCGCGTTGGCTTCACAAACAAGCGAAAAACTCGGCGAGCGGATCCAATTCACGCGTGACGATGTGCTTGCCAATGACAAATACTGTCAGGCTGGGTATGGCGTCTTCGGCGAAGGCGAGCGGGAAGCCATCAACTTGTTTGCGCGGCACGAAGGCTTACTGCTGGACCCCGTCTATACCGGGCGTGCCGCGGCGGGGATGATCAACCTTATCCGCAAGGGATTCTTCAAGAAAGACGAGACGATCCTCTTCTGGCATACCGGCGGTCAACCCGCGCTGTTTGCGGAGAAGTATTCAGGCGAACTTTTATAAAGTCACTAGTGGTCGAGTAGACGGCGGTGACTTTTCGCCGTCGTACCGAGACCACAACTTAATACCTAACTTTTAATTTCAAATATACCTTCAACTGTTGGTCTCGATACGTTCCTCGCTGTCGCTCGCCTGTGCCTGCGCACGTGGCGCAGGTGGAACTACTCGACCACCGTATTTTTTATTCACCAGCGTCACCACCCCAATGATCGCCCAAACGGAATTCAACGCAGTTGCAGAATATGCGCCGTGGCTGAAGGTGTAATACGTCATAATGACCCCGGCAAGAATATTCATGCCCTGATAGGTGACCGAATCGCTTTTTACTTTCTTGGCGGAGTTCAAGCCGAAGGCTAAAAGATAGGTTGCCGAGCCGATCCAGCCGAGGATGTCGATAAAGTTCATTATTCCAGGATCTCCACGTTCATTCCGATTTCGATTCTTCCTTCATTCAGTGGGATGGTATTCATCCCAAAGATCGCGCCGAGTTCGTGATTGCGATACGAGTTGAGCGTCTTGAGCGGCTCTTTGCTTTTCGCCAGTGTTTCTTTGTCGATGGTTGTCACCACGCAGCGCGGACAGGGCTTGACCAGCGCCATCTCCACATCCCCAATGCGGATGCGCTTCCACGTATCCTCGGCGAACGGCTCGCAGCCTTTGACGACCAGGTTTGGGCGGAAGCGATTCATTGGGAGTGGCTTATCCAACCGCGAATTTAAGTCCTGAAACGATTCTTCGGAGATGATCAAAATAGGATAACCGTCTGCGAAGCCGGTATGGTCGTCCGCGTTGACCGTGTAGATCGGGTTCAATTTGCGCTTGAACCCATCCGCGATGTGGACGAGGCGCACAGACGCGCCCAGCCAATCTGAAAACCATGCAGCGGCTTCGTCGCCCTGATCGATGGCATCCACGCCGCTGCTTGACCAAATATCCACGGGCATGGACGTGCCGGAAGTTTGGACACCGAACTGAATGGACTCAAAATCCGGCGCGGATAAATTCAATACACCATTTTTGAGAGAGGGCGTAACCAACGCCAAACGCGGATGTTCACGCTGGGTGAGGAATTCGCCTGCGGGCGTGACGACCATCATGCGGCGGTCATGTTCTAGCCCCATGCGCTCAATGCTGGATGCGGGTACGTCAAATCCGCGGCAGGCTTTGATGAGGTAGTAGGTAAGGGAGGAGACAGAGATCATGGATTCCTATTTTCCGTCATTGCGAGACGCGCCCTTGTTCTTCCCTGCACCGCCCTCGCAATGACAATGTTATTTTTGTATAGTATCGTAAATCATACGCGACACCTCCGCCATGCAATCGTGCGCCTGCTTTTCATCATTCTCGGGGAAACCATGCGTGAACAGCGTGATGGCATACGGCTTTCGGTTTGGCGGAAAGACAATTCCGGTGTCGTGGAAGTAGTCACCCGTCCAGCCGGTCTTGTGCGCCACTTTGACTTCAGCGGGCAAAAGCGCAGGGATGCTCTCGTTGAATTCCTGACCGAGCATCACGCGGGTCATTTCGTCGCAGACTTCCTTTGAAACGACTTTGCCCCTCGCGATCAAGCTCATCATGTGCGTGGAACTGCGCGCGCTCGCGGCGTTGTTCATGCCGAGGCGGTACGCCTTTTTATCCTCCAGCCCGCGAATGACAGTCATATCGTCGATACCGAGTTCTTTGATGAACGCGTCCACGCGGGCGCAACCGACCCGCTCCATGAGCAGATTGGTGGCGAGGTTCGAAGAGCGCACGATCATCAAGCGGTTCAACTCGCGGATGGTTTCGGTCTCGCCGATGCGCTTGTAAAGCGTGAATTCGGAGTCGTCCGCGGCTTCGAGCGAAAATTCACTGCCATCCACAATGCTTTTGAAAGAGTTGAAGATGTTCAATGGCTCATCCAACAAAAGCAGACCCGTCTGCGCCTGTCGGAACACTTCCATCATCACCGGCACTTTCATTGTGCTGGCGGGGTGCATCCTCACATCCGCGTTGAGGAAGATCTCCCAGCCCGTCTCAAGGTCTTGCACAGCCACACTGATGGTCTTGCCTTCAAACCCGGCAATGTATTTCTCAAGGCTTTCCAAACTACACTCCTTCAACAACAATCGCCTTTGATACGGCGTACTTGTGACGCAACGCGCGGGCTTCGCTATATTCCGGCGAGTTGATCCATGCCTTGGCGCGTTCCACGTTTTCGAATTGCAGAACCACGATCCGTTTTGGAATCCAATCGCCTTCGAGCGTTTCCGCCTGTCCGCCGCGCACAACATATTTGCCGCCGTACAATGCCACGGTCGGTGCCGCGAGTTGTTTGTAGCCTTCATAGTCCACGGGGTTTGTTACTTCGACATCAAAAATTACATAAGCAAACATATTCTTTCCTCTTTTTGATCGAATTGATATAAAAGACCCCTGCCGGTTTTGGGCAGAGGTCTTTATGTTCCTGCTATTTTGCGTTTGCCCGTTTTTGATAGATTTTATCAGCCGCCCAGAAATATAGTTTTCCCAGCCCGGCGAAGAAAAGAAGTTGGAAACCTTGAGCGCCCATGGTCTGGCCGATCGAGGCGCCGGAGATGATGGTAAGTCCGTCATTCAAAGCAAGGAAGAAACTGGCGATGATCGCGCCGATGATATTGACCAGCCCGCCGCCCAGTGGAATGCCAGCCATTAAGATGGGTAGAAGAACGTCCACTTCCAGCCCAAGACCTGAGTTTGGGGCTGCCACCCGGAGTCTCGCGAGCAGCAAAAGCCCTGCAAAGCTTGCAGCCAAACTCACAAAAACATGGGGAACCGCAACACGCAACAGGCGCGGCAGCCACGCTTCCTCCCCTGATGGGTCTGAAGTTTTCTTTTTGCCGAGCGGAGTGAACTCGGCAGCAATGACAATGGCAACGACAAAGGCTACCATAAGGATAACAGTGGGGATCGTCAGCCAGGTTAGTGACTCTGGATTATCTACGGACACCATTTGCTCAGTGATCTGAAGTGTCCAACCTCGAACCAGGGTGGCTGTTCCAAGAGTGACAATTACGCTATGAATTTTGAGACCCCCAACCAAAATGCCGTGCAGCAAACCGATCAACAAGCCGGTTCGGATTGCAATGAGAATCCCGACCCATTCGCCTATCTCGGTTGTTGACATGGCAAAGGCGGTTGCGGCGCCCACATACCCGGCTACGGCGCCTACCGAAAGGTCAAAGTGACCTGAAACCACCAACATGACCATGGGAGGAATGATCATGGCGATGATCAGCCACGATTGCATCATCGAACCGAAGAATCTCCCTTCAAAAATTCTCGATAGGCTGCCTGCTTCACCGATGACGCCGATGACAGCCACCAGCAGGATCAACCCGAGCCAGAAGGCATAAGAGAGCAATCTCCATTTTGTGTTTTCATAAAAATGTGCAGGCTTGCTGGGTGGAAGTGCGTTTTCCTGATTCATGTTATTTCCTTTGGCAAAGAATTTTAATAATCGCGCAAGTATACATGATACTGAAAAATTATTCCGCCTTCAATTTAACTCTCACATCCACCGCCACCGCCCCTTTTGCCAGCACGCGCAGTGGATTGATCTCGATCTCTTCGATCTCTTCATGCTCTGCCGCAAGGCGCGAGAGTTTGATCAAAACATCCTTGACCGCTTCCTCATCTACAGGCGGGATGCCGCGGAAGCCCTTGAGTTTTCTCCCAGCCCAGGTGTTACGCATCATCGACTCCGCTCCAGCCTGGTCCAATGTCCCCAAAGCGAATGCCACATCCTTGAGCCCTTCCACCTCCACGCCGCCCGAGCCGAACATCATCAGCGCCCCAAATTGCTCATCGCGCGCCATCCCAACGATGACTTCCTGCCCGTTGGGAATCTGACGCTGAATATGCACGCCTTCGATGCGGGGCGGCGGGACGAGCGCTTCGATCCGCTTCATCATGTGTCTGTAGCCGCTTTGCAGGGCATCTGTATCTTTGATATTTAACAGCACCCCGCCGACATCCGATTTGTGCGGAATATCCGGCGACGCGATCTTCATCACCACCGGGAACCCCAGTTCGTTTGCGAGCGCAATCGCTTCGTTCTCATCGCGCGCAAGTTTGACCGGCGCGGTGGGGATGTTGTAGGCTTGCATCAATTCATCCGGAGTCAAAAGTCTCCCGGCTTTGGACGGCTTGCTCGCAAATTGCAAAATCAGGTGACTTTGCAGTCCTTTTGCTCTCTTCACCAATGTCGCCAAAGCGGATGCCGCCCGCTCGGGAAATGGATAGGTCGGAACTCTCGCTGCCCGGAACACGTTACCCGCTTCTTCCACCAGAGTCGAACCCATCAATGCAACCACAACCGGCTTATTGAAATGTTCAATGACTTCGATCATTGCCCTCGCCACTTCCTCCGCTTTGAACATCGGCGGGGGAGGGAGGATGATAAGAACGGCATCCACGTTTTTATCTTGCAGCAGGGTCTTCAAACAGGTCGCGTAGGTTTCGGACGACGCCGAGGCGAGCATATCCACCGGGTTGTGGATATTGGCTGCAGGCGGCAGAGTGGCAGATAAAGCCTCCAGCGTGGATTCGCCCAGGTGGGCAAGCATCAGGTTGTGATGCTCGAGTGAATCGGCGGCGATCACGCCGGGTCCGCCTGCGTTGGTCAGGATCCCGATCCGGTTCCCTTTCGGTAATGGACAGGTTTCCAATGCCCGCGCCCAGTCGAACATTTGCTCGGCGGTTTCGGCGCGCAGGACGCCCGCTTTCTCGAAGGCGGCATTGAATGCCGTGTCGGATGCGGCGAGTGCGCCGGTATGGGAGGCGGCGGCTTTTTGTCCCGCTTCGAAACGTCCGACCTTGAGCGCGATGACGGGTTTTTGTTTTGACACTTCGCTGGCGGTTTGCACGTAGCGCCTGCCGTTGGAGATGCTTTCCATGTACATCACGATGACCTTGGTGGCGTCATCGTCCGCGAGCATGGGCAGCATGTCGGTCTCGTTGACATCCGCCTGGTTGCCGAGGCTGACGATGCGCGAAAAGCCGAAGCCCTGTCCGCGCGCCCAGTCGATGATGGCAGCGGCGAATGCGCCCGAATGTGAGATAAAGCCAATGCCGCCTTTTTCGGGCATGGGCGGCTGGAGGAAGGTTGTGTCGAGCGGGAGATGTGTGTCAATGGTGCCGATGCAGTTGGGACCCAGCAACCGCACTCCGTGCGCGCGGGCGATTGCCACGCATTGTTGTTCGAGCGCCGCTCCCTCCGCACCGACTTCGCGGAAACCTGCCGAGACAATGACTGCGGCTTTGATTCCGCGCCTGGCGCATTCTTCGATGGCTTGCGGTGTTGCCTGGGTAGGCACGATGAGGATCGCAAGATCGACCGGGTTGGGAACATCCTGCAAGCTGGTGTGGATCGTGCGCCCGAATAACTCTCCGCTCTTTTGCGCCACGAAATGGATCGCGCCCTGATATCCGCTCTCGATCAGATTGCGCGCCGCGCCATAGCCGAGTTTTTCGGGTGAGGTGGATGCGCCGATGACAACGACGCCTTGCGGTTGAAAGAAGGGGAGGAGGGATTCGGTCATCTTTGATCGGTCTCCAGTTTTAATTTCAGGGGGAAGATTTTGCGAACTGGGTGTGATTATATATCACCCAGCCTGAATTAAAGGTTCTTCCTGACACTCTCAAAAAGGGAAGATAATCAGTAGGCATTCCCTGTCCTTTTCGTCATAATAAGAATGGCGCTCTCTATGCGCTGGAATCATAAAAAGGAGATATGCACATGACCCTGTCTGCACAACCGGCAGAATCAACTTTATTGGGGGAATACTCATACGAACTGCGTTCTGTGGAACGCGGGTACGCCAACCGAACGCTTTACATTAATTTGGAAAATAACGTCATTTCGGAAAAGCCTGTCACCCAGCAAATGAAAGACCTGTTCACCGGTGGGCGTGGATTTGCGCTCAAACTGCTGTGGGATGCGGTCACATCCGAAACGAAATGGAATGACCCTGAAAATGAACTCGTGATTGCCAACGGTCCCATTTGCGGCATCACAGCGTATCCGGGCAGTGGAAAATCCACAGTGGTCACGTTGAGTCCGCTGACCGAGAACGTCATCGACAGCAACGTGGGCGGCTACTTTGCGCCGTTCCTAAAATTCTCCGGCTTCGACGCGCTCGAAATTCAGGGCAAAGCGGCTGAGGATGTCATCATCTTCATCGATGGGGATAGCGGCAGGGTTACGATCGAGCCGTATTCGTTCGAGGCGGAAGATTCGCATCTCATCGGCAACATCCTCACAGTGAAGTACGGCGGTGATGAAAAAGGTCGGCGCGGCATTGCTGTGCTGTCGGCGGGGCAGGCGGCGGAGCACACGCGCATTGCGGCGATCAACTCCACCTGGTACGACGTCCGCCGCAAAGAAGCGCGGTTCAAGCAGGCGGGACGCGGCGGCGCGGGGCGCGTCTTTCGCGATAAGAAGATCGCCGCCGTTGTCTGCCGCTTCACCGATATGGGCGGCGACAAGAACGGCGTGGCGGATATGGCGCTCGTCCGCAAGGCAGGTCAACGCATCAACAAGGAGATCGCTGAGCTGGATGATTCGCAGAATCAAATGCGCAAGATCGGTACCGCAAACATCGTGGATGTGATGGATCACTTCGACCTGCTGCCGACTCATAACTTCCGCTTTGGTTCGCATCCCGATACGCATAAGATCGACGCGAAGGTGTGGAAGGAAAAATTCACACAGGGCTTGCCGGATGGCTGCTGGCTGGGGTGTACGATGTCTTGCTCGCACGGTGTGGATCAATTCCCGGTTCAAACCGGACCGTATGCCGGTACCTGTGTTCTGGTAGATGGTCCTGAATATGAGAACGCTGCCGGTCTCGGCTCGAACATTGGCAACTTCGACGCGCAAAAAGTTTTGGAACTTAACTTCTATTGCGACACCTACGGCATCGACACGATCTCGACCGCGAATTGCATCGCCTTTGCGATGGAATGTTACGAAGAAGGTATCCTCACCAAAGAACACACCGGCGGACTTGAACTGAACTTCGGCAACGGTGCAGCGGCGCTTGAACTACTGCATCAAATGGCGCGCGGCGAGGGATTTGGCGTCATTGTGGGGCAGGGCGTACGCTACATGAAGGAATACTTCGCGCGCGAATTCGGCGGCGACCCGGTCTTCATGCATGACATTGGCATGGAGATCAAGGGCATGGAAATCTCCGAGTACCTGACCAAGGAATCGCTTGCTCAGCAGGGCGGCTATGGACTCGCCACCAAAGGTCCACAGCATGACGAAGCCTGGCTCATCTTCATGGATCAGGTTCATAATTTGCTGCCCAGCTTCCAGGACAAAGCCGAAGCGCTGCACTACTTCCCGATGTGGCGCACATGGTTCAGCCTGCATGGACTGTGCAAACTGCCGTGGAATGATATTTCTCCGGCGAATAACAAAGAGACGAAAGAACCCGCCAAGGTGGAAGAGCATGTTGAGAATTACACCTGGATCCATCAAGGTGTCACCGGCAAGCCGACCAAGGTCGAGGATCTGCTGGCGCAATCGGAACGCGTGTATAACTTCCAGAAAGTCTTTGCCCTGCGTATGGGGCGTGTGGGACGAAAGCATGATTATCCGCCGTACCGCGCGATGGGACCCGTGACCGAACTGGAATACGAATCCCGCCAGGAGCGCTACGATGAACAGCTCAAACGTCTGGTTGAGATCGACCCCACGGGGAGGACGACCAAAGAGAAGATGGCACACCTGCGCAAGTATCGTGAAGCGCAATACGAACTGCTGATGGACGCCGTCTACGAACGACGCGGCTGGGATGAGAACAGCATCCCTACTGTGGAAAAACTCCGCGCGCTCGGCATGGATTTGCCGGAAGTGATCGATGTTGTGGAGAAGGCGAAAAAGAATATTTAACGCGAACGATCAGGATAACAACAACACGCCCGATGGAGCAGCCAATGGGCGTGTTTGCATTTATTATCCAACCACTCGATCTTGGTACTTTTGGGATGCTTGTGATTTGCATTCCAGATGTCTATAATTGGGAAGAATTTCACAAGCGGTGAAACACCATCGAAGCAAGAAAAGAGGAGGAAGTATGCGCACAAAAGTTCAGATCATCCTAATCTTATTCGTTTTGATTTTGTCATCCTGTAATTTGCCCGCAGCCGGGACGGCTCCAGAAGAGACCGAGCCTCCCGCCCAATCGGGCGCAGATGTTGATGCGGTGGGGACGTCGGTGGCATTGACCACTTCGGCAATGATGACGGAACCGGCGGCTGTGTTAACCGAGGAGCCTACGTCCGCTCCCACAGATGCCCCGGCAGTCGCTCCCACTCAATGCACACCAAGCGCCAAAGCCACAGTGGATTCGAACATCCGCTCAGGACCGGGGACTGTCTACGAAATTGTCGGGTTCCTCCCGCTCAATGGGGTTGCGACTGTAGCGGGTAAGAATGATGCGAGCACCTGGTGGTACATCCTGCTGCCGGGGAAGACATCCGACTATGGCTGGATATCCGGCACGATCGTCGAAACATCCTGCCTGCCTGCTTCAGTTCAGGTGGTTGCGGCTCCGCCGACGCCGGTTCAACCGACTGAGGAAGAGGAACAGGAAGAGGAAGCGAATAATGGAGGCAATGAGCAGTCTGGTACGTCAGATCTGGTTGCCGTTGGGTTCCAATATTGGCCAGAACCTGGAAGAGACGGCAGCCCTATTGATATTATGGTCCGGCTGAAAAATAATGGAAGCGGCGCGACTGGAAGTTTCAGTGTAGCGTGGCTTTCGAATCAGGATCAACCCGGGTGTACCTGGACGGTTGATTCTTTAGGTGCAGGCGTGGTCAAGGACCTGGAATGTCAGTTCACCTACCATGGGAACCCATCGGCGGATTATTGGGTCACTCTGGTTGTTGACACTGGGAATTCGGTATCCGAGTCGGATGAAGGGAATAATAGCCGCGATTTCACGCTCAAGGTCAGACCGTAAACTTTTGGAGAGTGAAGGGATATGAAAAAAGCCCGGCGGGTATCCCGCCGGGCTTGGTTTTGATTTATATCCCGCGCCGTGCGCGGATATTCTCCACGGCGGCTTTTGCTTCGGCAAGACCTACGCCGGTCACTTCGCGGTAATATTTGATCGCTTCGATGAGGTTATTCTTTCGAAGCGCATCGATGATCCTTGGGTCGTCGCCTGGGTCCACCTCTTCGATAAATGTGACCCCCAGATGGCGATACAGAAATTCGAGCATTGCTTCCAATTTGTAAACTTTCTGCCGGAGCGTGGAAATTTCCTGCATTTCATAAGATGATGACATGATTTTCTCCTGATAATATTTTTATTGATTATAGAGTTTTGCCTCTCAGTGTATATCGTGCCAAAGTCCTGGTTGACCTTCCAGGAATTGTCCCTGCATTTTATTAAAAAGTGCGATAATATATTTATGCCCGGGTCAAAAAGGGCAGGATCAACCAAAAGGAGATGATGAAATGGATGAAGCAAAGCAATCCTTTGTTATTGATGAACAATATGTGTTGGATATGTATAAAAAGAAGATCGAGTATTACTGGGGAGCCAGCCGCAGCAATAAGAAACTTTACAAGAACTACCGCGCCTGGACGATCATCCTTGGGTCTTTGGTGACGCTGGTCTCCTCGATCTCCGCCGCCGCGTTTGTCCAGAAGCCCGATTGGCTGCGGATCCTTTTTGAGGTCGCAACACCGATCATTGCGGCAACTCTGACCGTCGTGAGCGGCTTGGGACAAAACTTCCACTGGGGCGCCACCTGGCGGGATATGGTCATCAACGGGACGCGCCTTGAGAAAGAGCGCGACCGATTCCTTGCGACGGCTGTTGAAAAACGCAACCTTCAAAAGGAGCTTGATATCTTGAATGGCATCGTGTTGGAAGAGACCAGGAATTTCTTCCAGCGGGTTCTGGATAGTGAAGTAAAGCCGGTAACAAAGACGCCAACCGAGGAATGAGAGACAAAAAAGACCCCCGGGATTTCTCTCGGAGGTCTTTTTGTTATTTTTAGTACTCCACTGCTCTCGGCAGGGATTTGGCTTGCTCGATCCATTTACCGATCTCATCGGCGCTGGGAACACTGCGAACCTTTTGCTTTTCATCGTTCAAGATTTTGACCGCTTCGGCAAGGTTATTCGCATTGCGTTGGGCTAGTTCTGCGACCGTATCCACCCCGACGGCTTCGAGCAGGTCCGCCATCTCAGAGCCAATACCGTTGACGCGGTACATGTCTGCGCGGTTGACGAATTCGAGGATTTGCTTTTCGGTCAGCCCGGTGGCGGCAGCCAGTCCCTCGCGTCCCTTGGCTGTGCCGCCCTTGGCGAGCAGGTCGTCAGTGGTTTGCACGTCCGCGCTCTTGAACTTTTCTGCGTATACTGCTCCGATGCCTTCGATATCTTAAATATTCATGATCTCATCTCCTTGAAAAAAATTTTCCTATTCTGTTGACACAGGAAGATTTTACACTTCGAGTGTTAAGAACATATTATGGGGAGTTCGCAGACTGTATCACCATGATTCCCAATGGACAACATCTTCCAGCAACACACGTCCGCCCTTTTTAGGAGGCGCGGATAACTTCTCTTCCTCCAGCGGGTATCCAAATGACAATGCAATGCGCACATGCCATTGAGGCGGGAAGTTCAATATCTTGCGCGCTTTCTCATGCTCGTACAGGGATGCAGGCACGGAGCCGACTCCCAACTCCCAGGCTGCCAACTGCATGAACGCCGCCGCCTGACCCGCGTCGAACATCGTTTGGAATTTTTCGGTCGGTTCGGGGGTCAGGATGGCAACCGCCAGCGCAGCCCCGGCGAGATGTCCCGCCCACTCGCCGCAAGTGGACAGCTCCTTCAATGTAGCTTTATCGCGGATGGCAATAAAATGCCAAGCCTGCTCATTCTTCGATGACTGTGACCTGCGTCCCGCGTTCAGGATGGCGTGGACAATGTCATCGGGCAGGGGAGTATCTTTAAATTTGCGAACTGCGCGTTTTAGGCGAATGGCGTCTGAGACATTCATGGTCGTTTCTCCGTTACTAAAATTATAGCATCTGAAGGTTCCCCATGTTCAAAGGTTGGAAAGTTGGAGGTTGCGGGATAAAATAGACGCCAAGGGACATTTCAT
>CAYJPO010000108.1:0-13735 GCA_964372045.1 uncultured Anaerolinea sp. | reverse complement strand
TTAATGTCACCCTACCGATTCATTAGGCAAGGGCATGACCTGCCAGTCACGCCCTTGCACACACCAGGAGAACAAGATCCGCTGATTAAAGCGACTTGAGCTTCCACCACAACGCGGGGATTTTCCGAAGCTTGCCGAACGTTCCCAGGGAAGCGCGGCGGGAGAAGACATCATAATCGTGCTTCTCGATGTCTTCGAGGATCCCGGCATAGAACACAGACGCCGCACCGATGGCGAGTTGTCCTTCACGTTCAAGCAGCTTTACCCCTTCCCATGAGACGTCATAAAGATGGCGCGTGCGTTCGATCTGGAACTTCATGAACTGCCGCCAATTATCGGTCACGCGACCGGCGGCGATATCTTCTTCGCGGATGCCGTACGCGAGCAATTCCTCGCGTGGCAGATAAAGGCGACCATTGCGATAATCCTCGCCGACATCCCGCAGGATGTTGGTCATTTGCAGGGCAACGCCAAGCTTTATGGCGTACGGAACAGCTTCATTATTTTTAAAACCAACAATGTACATACTCATCAACCCCACTGTGGAGGCGACGCCGTAACAATATGTGGCAAGGTCATCGAAGGTTTGATAACGGGACTGCGATAAATCGCGGGCAACACCATCGATCAACTGCAAGGCGTAATGACGGGGAATATGGTAACGGACGAGGGTATCTGCCCAGGCAGCGGCGACCATGTCACCGGCGTAGTCCTGAGCCGGTCGAAGGGTCGCAGCGGAGGTGGATTCAACCACGGTACGCCAGTAATCCAATTCAAAATCCCGGTCCTTCTTCGATTCGACCTCATCCACAATATCATCGACCGTGCGGCAGAAAGCGTACAGTGCGCGGACGGCTGACCGTTTTTCTTCAGGCAATAGACCCGAAGCCAACGAAAAGGATTTGCTATGAGCAGCAGTGATCGCCTCCGCTTGCTTGTACGCGCTGCGCAGCGAAGCATCTCCTGCCCAATACGAGAAAAACGGACGAGTGGATGGATGCGGGATGTGTCCGGCCAGGGAAAGTAAATGGTGCTCCCAGTTAGCGTGTGCGTGCATTTGATTCTCTCCTCGTAAATTATCTGAGCAAAGTCATAACTACAGTCTTGATTTCTGAATTTTACAGGGTTTGTCACATTTGTCAAGGTTTTGCAAAGTATTTAATTAAACCTTGACAAATAATAGACAAAGGGTAAAATATACTCAACCTTCCCACTTGAAGGTCACCAAGGAGAAACAAATGAAACCAACTGCACTCGTTATCGGCGCGGGCATCGGTGGGATTGCCACCGCCGCCCGCCTTGCAAAAAATGGATATGAAGTGACCGTGCTGGAGAAGAACGGCACCCCCGGCGGACGCTGTAACCAGATCATCCGCGATGGTCACCGCTTCGATATCGGACCAACGCTTTTTCTCATGCCCGAAGTTTGGGAGGAAACCTTTGCCTCCCTCGGAGAAAAGATGAGCGACCACCTCGACCTGCGCCGCATCGACCCGACCTACAAAGTCCATTTTGAGGATGGACTGCAACTGCAATTGACCTCCAATCTAGGCGACATGCAGAATCAGCTCGAAGCTGTGGACAAAACTGCTTTCACCGGCTTCCTCGGCTACATTGCCGAAGGCGCGAAGCACTACAAGATCTCGCTCGAAAAATTCGTCGGGCGCAACTTCTTCAACATCTTCGAATATTTCAGCCTGAAGAACCTGCCGTTGATCTTCAACCTCAAGGCGCTGCAAAAGCACTACACCAACACCAGCCGCTTCTTCAAGGATGAACGCCTGAAAGCCGCCTTCACATTCCAAAACATGTACCTCGGACTCAGCCCCTACGATGCGCCCGCCACCTACTCCCTGCTGCAATACACCGAACTGGCGGAAGGCGTTTGGTATCCGATGGGCGGCATGTATGCGGGGATTCAAGCCCTGACAAAGATCGCCGAAAAACTCGGCGTGAAGTTCGTGTACAACAGCCCGGTTAAAAAATTACAGGCTGAGGGTTCGAAGGTGATCGGCGCAGAGACCTTTGACGGCAAAACCTATGTTGCAGATATTTTCGTCGGCAATGCCGACCTGCCCTATATCTACAAAGAACTCCTGCCTGACCTCGCCGAAGCCGAGAAACTCGAAAACAAACTCTATACCTGCTCCACCATCATGTTCTACTGGGGCGTGGATAAGCAGTATCCGCAGATCGCGCATCACAACGTTTTCCTCGGCGGCGAATACAAAGCCTCCTTCGACCAGATCTTCAACGGTCACACCCTGCCCGAAGTGCCGTCGTTCTACGTCCATGCGCCCGCCCGCACCGACGCTGCCGCCGCGCCGAACGGACAGGAATCGATCTATGTTCTCGTGCCCGTCGGGCATCACGACGCACGCTCCAAGCAGGATTGGGACGCCATGGTGAATCGCGCGCGCGAAACCGTATTCACGCGGCTGGCAAAGGAAATGGGAGTCACAGACCTGAGGGAACACATCAAGTTTGAGATCGTGTACCAACCCGAAGACTGGAAAGAGCGTTACAACCTCGAAAAAGGAGCCGCATTCGGGCTGAGTCACAATTTCTGGCAGGTCGGGTATCTGCGCCCGCAGAACCGTCACGCAAAGTACAAGAACATGTATTTTGCCGGTGCATCCACGCACCCCGGCACAGGGCTTCCCATCGTCCTGCTTTCTGCTCGTCTGACAACTGAGCGAATCCTTAAGGAAAAGGGTACAATAGCTGTGCAAAAGGTGACCAAGCCCACCTTAAATCCAGCATAACGAGGAAGTATCATGCTCAGTAAATCCCCTGCCTTTAATCTGAAAGCTGTACTGCACGAAACGGGGCTAGCCGCCGACACTTTGCGCGCCTGGGAACGCCGATATGGATTGCCCGTGCCGCAGCGCACAACAGGTGGTCACCGCCTGTACTCGCAGTACGACATCGAGACGATCAAATGGCTGATCGCCCGGCAGGCAGAGGGGCTCTCCATTTCGCGTGCGGTTGACTTGTGGAATGAAATGACCGCATCAGGCTCGGACCCATTGGCTGGGCTGGCTCCATCGAGCCTCGCCACGCTGACAATTCCCTCACCCACCGTCCCCGCCGATACCACGTTGGACGCCATCCGCGCGGAATGGCTCGCGGCTTGTTTGAACTTTAGCGAAACACAGTCGGAACAGGCATTGAACCGAGCCTTTTCCATGTTCCCGGTCGAAGCCGTCTGCGTCGAAGTGCTGCAAAAAGGCATGTCGGAAATGGGCTCACGCTGGTATCAAAATCAAGCCAGTGTACAGCAGGAACATTTCGCCTCCGGTCTCGCCATGCGGCGTCTGGATGCTTTGCTCAGTGCCGCCCCCACTCCGACCCGCAACCTGACCGTCCTCATCGGCTGTCCGCCTGGCGAATGGCACACCTTCACCCCCCTGCTGCTTGCCCTCCTGTTACGCCGCCGCGGATTGAACGTCATCTACCTCGGCGCAAACGTGCCCACCGAACGCTTTGCCGAAACCGCATTGAGAGTCAAGGCAGACATGGTCGTCCTCGTCGCACAGACGTTAAACAGTGCCGCGCATCTTCAACATGTAGCGCTGGCGCTCAACAGCCAGAAAGTGCCACTCTGCTTTGGCGGCCGCATCTTCAACATCCGCAAAGGGATCATAGACTTCATTCCAGGTAACTTCCTCGGCAATGCCCTTGAAGGCTCGGTCATGGAAATCGAATCCCTGCTGCTCAGCAAACATAAAGAGAAAGCCACGAAGGTCGCCTCAGCAGAGTACGTTTCTACCATGCAGGCATTCAACGCCAAGCGCGCCCACATCGAGAGCACGTTGAAAATGAACATGCAACCGCTCGCCATCAGCCCGGAGGAACTCAATACCAGTATTCAATACCTCGGCGATAACGTCTCCGCCGCCCTACAATTTGGCGACATGGAACACCTTTCCGAAGAGATCGAATGGCTGAAGCTCCTGCTGCAATCCTATCAGCGCCCAAAACAGGAGTTGATCGATTTCATGGAAAATTATTCGCAAGCTGTGGACGCCCACATCAACGGTCAGGGCGACCCGATCAAAAAATGGCTTCGCGCCTATGCGCAAGGATAATTCCAAAGGACATTCATGACGTTTTTGACACTCTGGCTGGTTGCCGGTTCCATCATTCTCGCCCTAATGCTTTTGCTTTGGCTGTATAGCCTGGCGATCAAAAACTCCAGCATTGTGGATATTTTCTGGGGAACCGGCTTCGTCCTCACCTACTGGGCGGCGGCATGGATCAACCCAGCTGATGTATCTGCACGAGAAATTTTACTCGGCGCGCTTGTCACACTCTGGGGACTGCGCCTCTCCATCTACATCTACTCCCGCAACCACGGACAACCCGAAGACTTCCGCTATGCCGCCTGGCGGGCAGAAGCCGGGTCTGCGTGGTGGTGGCGCAGTTTCTTCAAAGTATTTCTTCTGCAAGGCGTCATCTTGTGGATCGTGGCAACTCCGCTCATCGCCGTCCAAACGGCAGGCGCTTCCCCACTGAAATGTACCGACTTCACCGGCACGGCGCTCTGGCTGGTTGGTTTTATCTTCGAAGCGGGTGGCGACTGGCAACTTTCACGTTTCAAATCAGACCCAGCCAACAAAGCCAAATTGTTGACCACCGGCTTATGGAGTCTTACCCGTCACCCCAATTATTTCGGTGATGCGGCGCAGTGGTGGGGTTTCTATCTCATCGCCTTCGCCGGCGGCGCATGGTGGACGGTGTTCAGTCCGCTGTTGATGACCTTTTTGCTCATGAAAGTTTCCGGCGTTGCCATGCTCGAACGCACGTTGACAAAATCCAAACCCGGATATGAGGAATACACCGCGCGCACAAGCGAATTCTTCCCGTGGTTCCCGAAAAAATAATCAAAACCCAATTACCGCAAACGGAACGAATGTACAAGAAGAAAAAAGCTGTGTGTACATTCGCGGCACTTCGTGGTTAATAAAAGGATTTCATGAATAAACGTTTGTTCTCCATCATCTTAGTTGTATTCGTTGACCTGCTCGGCTTCAGCCTCATCCTGCCGCTGCTGCCTTATTACGCCGAAAAATACGGCGCGACGCAGTTCGTCACGGGTCTGCTCGTCGCTTCGTACGCCGCCATGCAATTACTTGGCGCGCCGCTGCTTGGGCGTCTCTCCGACCGTTTCGGACGCCGCCCGGTTCTGCTGGCATCGGTCTTCGGAACCTTTCTCGGTTTCCTCCTGCTCGGATTTGCGGATTCCATCGGCACGGCGCTGGCGAATGCCTTCAACCCGCAAGCCGCCAATATCTTCGTGCTGGGCATTCTCTTCCTCAGCCGCATGGTGGACGGACTCACCGGCGGCAACCTGAGCGTGGCTCAGGCATACATCTCCGATGTGACCGACGCGCAAAACCGCTCGAAAGGCTTGGGCATGATCGGCGCGGCATTCGGGCTGGGATTCATCATCGGTCCTGCTACCGGCGGAGTCCTGAGTCAATGGGGCTACGCCGTTCCCGGCTTTGTCGCGGCGGCGCTGTCTTTTTCCAATTTGATGTTGATCTACCTCTGGCTGCCCGAATCGTTGACCGAGGAAAAACGCGCGCAAATGCCGGAAAAGAATCCATCTGTGACTCTTTCGGCTCTGCTCAAGGCACTGACGCGTCCATTCACTGGCGCGCTGCTCACGACCCGTTTTTTCTACGGGCTGGCGTTCGCCATCTTCCAAACCATGTTTGCATTGTATGCTTTGCAGAAGTTCAACTTGCAGGCGCGTGACACCGGTTTCATCCTGACCTACGTTGGTGTGCTTTCGGTGTTCGTGCAAGGCTTCCTGATCGGGCAACTCACCAAACGTTACCGCGAAGATGTGCTCATTCTCATCGGCGGTGCGTTGATGATGATTTCGCTGCTCGGTTGGGCGCTCACACCTAGCATCGTCTGGCTGTTGGTCGTGCTCACCCCCACCGCCATCGCTGGCGGCGTGCTCAACACCCTGCTCTCCTCCATATTGACCAAGGCGGTCGAGCCGCAGGAGATCGGCGGTATTCTGGGTCTCGGCGCTTCGATCGAAAGCGCCACGCGCATCATTGCGCCCATCCTCGGCGGGTATCTTTTGCAAGCGTTCGGCACCTGGTCACCTGGTGCATTCGGAGCAGTGTTGATGCTTGGTATTACGATCTTTATTTTCTTCAACATTTTCAATCACCCCATCGCTGCCGAAATTCGAACACGTTCGGTGCAGCCCGTTCCAGTATCAAACGGAGATTAATGATCATGGCGTCAAGCAGAAAACTGCTTGACGCCATAAAAAAAACATGCCTCACATCATAATCATCGGTGCTGGCATCGGAGGGTTGACCTCCGCCGCACTTTTACTCAAACAAGGCTGGCGCGTGACCGTGCTTGAAGCAGCCACCTACCCGGGCGGCTGCGCGGGTAGGTTCTTCCACAAAGGCTATCGCTTCGATGCGGGCGCAACCCTGGCAGGCGGATTTGACGCCACAGGTCCGCACACGCGGCTGGCAAAAATACTTGGGCTTAAGTGGAACATCACACCGATCCGTGATGCGGCTTGGGCAGTGCATCTGCCTGAGAAAACCGTCCACCAATGGGTTGACCCGCTGCACTGGCGCGACGAGTACCTTACAAACTTCCCATATTCCGAATCGTTCTGGCGCAGGCAGGAACGGCTGGCAAAGATCACATGGGACATTTCAACCCGTGACTTTCCCTTCCCACCCGCAACATGGGACGAAGCCCTGCGCCTCCCCCTTGGACTTCGGCTGGATACGTTTGCCGCCGCGCCTTATCTCCTCCGAAAGTTTCGCAGGCTGCTTCCCCCGCAAACGGATGCAGAGTTCAAAGCCTTCATCGATGCGCAACTGCTCATCTCTGCCCAAGCCGTTAGCGACGATGCAGATGCACTTTATGGTGCGACCGTCCTCGACCTGCCCCGGCGCGGCGTTGTCCACGTCCACGGCGGGATGGGCGGCATTGCCGAGACTCTCGCCCAGTGGATCCGCGCGAACGGCGGCGAGGTGTTATACCGTCAACAAGTGACTCGGCTCGAAACAAAAAACGGGCGTGTTATTGCTGCGCATACCAACAAAGGATTTCGCGTGGAAGCGGATGTCTTTCTCGGCAACCTCACGCCCTGGGCATTGGAAAAGCTCCTCGGCGAAGCCGCGCCGAACAGGCTAAGGCGCGAAGTGAAGCGGCGCGACCCCATGTGGGGCGCATTCGTCTTGTACGCCGGTCTCGATGCGTGCCTTGTCGATCAGTCCATAACTCATCATCAAGTAGTGATGGATGCGAATCGAAAACTTGGCGAAGGCAATTCGGTTTTTATCTCGCTCTCGCCGTTAGAAGATAGCAGCCGCGCACCGCAGGGGTATCGAACAGCCACACTGTCAACTCACACCAACGCATTGGCATGGGACAAACTTCACCGCGATAACTCTGCCGAATACGAAGAACGCAAGTCAGAATATGCTGAAAAACTATTGAACGCAGCGGAGCGCGCCCTGCCGGGCTTTCGCAAGGCGGTGCGAATTGTCATGCCAGGCACACCGCACACGTACGAAACCTTTACGCGGCGTCCGCTCGGCATGGTGGGTGGATTTCCGCAAACGTCGCTGCTCCGGGCACGCAGTCCGCGCACAGGGATGAAAAATCTCTGGCTTGTGGGTGACAGCATCTTTCCCGGTCAATCCACGGCAGGCGTCACCATCGGCGCGATGCGCGTGGCAAGATTGACTGCAAAAATGAGTTAAGGAGTCTATATGCTCATTGATACCGTTCGTTATGAGTTACCCCCTGAAGGAATAACCCTCCTGGGATACATCGTCCGCAGAATGCACAAAACCGAATTGCTGGTCAAAGCCGCCGGACTTCTGAAGGAAGAAAAAACCGCAGAGGCGCTTGAGGCAGCCGCCATCTATGCGGTCTCATCTGCCACCTCGTTTGGGCACGCATATTACCAGCCGCAATTCAACCGCGTTGGTGATCGTGTTCAGGAATGTGACCCGATAACGGGCGTAAAGGTAACAGCCTGTCTCGAAAAAAGCTCGCCGCATTATCACATCACATATTCCGCTGACTTGAAGAGCGGAGAGATTTTTCAAGGGTCAGAGACCATCCTTGGCACCACCATCGGCTTTCGCGGACTCGGAATGCCTGCGCCCTCAAAATTCACATTCACCGCCGGTGATTACCGGGCGGAATTCAATGGAACTATCACCAGTGAACTAGCCATTTTATTCTTTGGGAACACCAAGATCCGCGCATACGGCTTGTTAGATTTCAAGGACTCCGCTGGCAACTTCGGGCATCTCGACCTCAACCGACAGGGATATGTGGGGCTGTCGATCAACGATAAACCCGCTGCAACCTACGCACTCGTCCGCGTGATGTGGCAGGATGGGTTGAATTTATCTCCAAGAATCTCATGACGAATATCTGGTGGATCCGCCGTGACATGCGGCTGACGGATAATGCCGCGCTTCATTCCGCGCTGACAGAGGGTGCGACCCTGCCAGTCTTTATCATCGACCCAGCCTTCGACGACTCATCGCCTCGCCGAAAAGGTTTTTTATATGAAGGCTTGTCTGAGTTAGACAATGAATTGAAAAAACGAAATTCGTATCTCGTGATCCGCAAGGGAAAACCGGTCGATGCGCTGCGTCAGTTGTTCAACGAAGTCAAAGCCGAAGCCATCTACGCTGAAGAGGATTTCACACCCTATGCCCGTAAGCGGGATTCGCTGATCCAAAAATTACTGCCGCTGACCCTCGTGCCGGGGCAAACCGTCCATCATCCCAAAGCCATCCACAAGCAGGACGGCAGACCGTACACGGTTTATACGCCCTATTCTAAGGTGTGGAAGGAGCAACTACCAAAGATCAAGTTATATTCTGCACCTGAAAAGATCGATACCCCAAAAGGTATCCGCTTGGAGCCGCTGCCAGAGTTCACACCCAACCCGCTTTTCCCGGCAGGCGAAGCAGAAGCTCGTCGCCGCCTCGACCAATTTACCAATACACCGATCTCCCAATATGCCGACGACCGCAACCGCATGGACCTGGACGGCACCTCCGCACTTTCGCCCTATCTGCGCTTTGGCATGATCGGCTTGCGTCAGGCAGTTCACGCATCACGCGTCACGGATCACGCATCATCCAAAGGCGCAGAGACCTGGCTCAACGAACTCATCTGGCGAGAGTTCTACATTCAAATTCTGTACCACTTCCCATATGTCGCCAGAACATCATTCAACCGCTCGCTGATCAACATTCCGTGGCGGAACAAATCGTCAGAGTTCGAAGCGTGGAAGGCAGGCAGAACCGGCGTCCCCGTGGTGGATGCGGCGATGCGCCAGCTCAAGGAAACCGGCTGGATGCACAACCGCGCGCGCATGATCGTCGCATCCTTCCTCGTCAAAGACCTGCTCGTCGACTGGCGCTGGGGCGAGAAATGGTTCATGCAAAACCTGCTCGACGGCGACATTGCCCCCAACAACGGTGGCTGGCAATGGACGGCTGGCACAGGCACCGACGCCGCGCCATACTTCCGTATTTTCAACCCGGTTTTGCAGAGCGCGAAATTCGACCCTAACGGAGAGTACATCCGCAAGTGGGTGCCGGAACTGCGGGGATTGAGCACAGAGAAAATCCATACGCCGTGGGAATATGACCTGCGCATCCCGGGCTACCCCGAACAACCCATTGTGGACCGGGAACTGGTCAAGGAGCGCACACTCAAAGCGTACAGCCTTTCGAAGGAACTGGCGAGATGAACAAACGCGACCTCTCGGTCTCGATGGCGCGCGCCAATGTTGTTGTGCTGGTGATCGGTATCCCGGTCATTGTGGCACAGATGGCGTTATTCAATTTTATCCATCGTAATTCGGACGAATCTCTGACCTGGAATCTTTTTGTGTTCCTTTTTGTACTGATATTGGGAGTTGTTGTACATGAACTCATCCACGGTGTGACGTGGGCATTCGCAGGGCGCAAACCGTGGTCATCCATCAAATTTGGATTTCAAACCGCAACCCTCACCCCGTACTGTCATTTGAAGGAACCCGTCGAAGTCAATGCGTATCGCATCGGAGCATTCATGCCGGGATTCCTTTTGGGCATCCTGCCGTATACGCTCAGCCTCATCACCGGCGACACCAATCTATATTGGTTCAGCCTCGTCCACGCCACAGCCGCGGGCGGAGACTGGCTCGTGCTGTGGCTCATCCGCAACGTCAAAGCGGGGTCACTCGTCGAAGATCATCCCTCGCAAGCGGGATGTTATGTCATTGAAGGATAGATTATGAAAAATCGTTTTCTCAAGATCGCAGCCAGCATCATCGCCGTTCTCCTCGTTTTGATCCTCGTAGTGCCTTTTCTCATCCCCGTGCCGCCGCTGGAAAATACCGTTCCCGCCGAGACGCTTGTCGATGAAGATAGCAAGTTCATCGAAGTCAACGGGTTGAACGTCCACTACAAAACCTACGGGCAGGGTGAACCGGTATTCATCCTCCTGCACGGATTTGGCGCAAGCATTTTTTCGTGGCGCGAAGTGACCGCTCCCCTCGCAGAGCTTGGAACCGTCATCGCCTATGACCGCCCCGCCTTCGGTCTGACCGAACGTCCGCTCGAATGGGAGGGTGAAAGCCCCTACAGCCAGGACTCGCAAGTGGAGCTCGTCATCGGTCTGATGGATGCGCTCGGCATCGAGCGCGCCACGCTCGTCGGCAATTCAGCAGGCGGGACGATCTCCATGTTGACTGCGTTGAAATACCCTGAGCGCGTCCAAAGGCTCATTCTGGTTGACCCCGCCGTCTACGCGGGCGGAGGCGCTCCAGCGTGGATCCGTCCGCTTTTCAACACGCCGCAATTCGACCACCTCGGTCCGCTGGTGGCACGCCAACTACAGGCGCAGGGAACCGCGTTCCTACAATCCGCTTTTCACGACCCCAGCAAGATCACACCTGAAATTTACGCAGGCTATCAAGAGCCGCTTCAGGTCAACGATTGGGACAAGGCGCTTTGGGAACTCACCCTCGCCAGCAGTGAGAGTCAACTCGCCGAACGCGTAGGCGAATTCAATCTGCCTGTGCTCGTCATCACCGGCGACGATGACCGCATCGTGCCCACCGAGCAATCACTGCGCCTCGCCGAGGAGATTCCAGGTGCCGACCTCGCCGTCATCCCGCAGTGCGGACATGTGCCGCATGAGGAATGTCCCGAGGATGTCATGCAAGCCATAACCGAATTTCTCAAATGACCAAAACACTCCCACCCGCAGCTGGGCTCGACGCCTTGCAAACGTTTTTCCGCGAAGGCTCTCCGCTGGGTCCGCTGAAAGTGATGGCGAAATATGTTGGGCGTTTCTTTAAAATTCCCCTGCCGTTCTTTCACCCTTACATCGTCTTCGGTCCCGAGGCGAATCGCAAGATCCTTGTCACCGAACGCGACAAGGTCATGTGGCGAAACACGGATCCCGTGACAGATGTTTTGAATCGCGGCGTGTTGATCGTGGATGGAGAGGAGCATGACCGTTATCGTGGATTAATGGAGCCCTCGCTTCATCCCTCGACGTTGAGCGGGTACGCCCCCATGATCCTTTCCTACGCCGAAAGTGTTTCTTCCCAATGGAAGGACGGCGACGTGGTGGACATGCTGGTGGAAGGACGCAAGATCGCCCTGCTCATCATCATGGACGCGCTGTTCAGCAAAGATGTCACTGCCGATATTCCGCGCATCTGGGAACCGATCCTCAAAGCTATCGAATTCATCTCCCCTAGGGCATGGATCCTGTGGCGAAACATTCCGCGACCGGGTTATCGCAAACCACTACGTGAATTGGATGAGTATTTGTTCGGGATCATTGCTGATCGTAGACGATTGACAATAGACGATGGCACAAACGGTCCATCGTCCACTGTCCACTATCCCAATGATCTTCTCCAACACCTCATCGACGCCGGGCTTTCCGACCAGATCATCCGCGACCAGATGCTGACAATGATGATCGCCGGTCATGACACATCCACCGCCCTGCTGGCATGGGTCTTTGCCATGCTCGGTCAGCACCCGGAAGTTCACAAACAACTTGTCGAAGAAGTGAACACGCTCGAAAAATCACCCCTGCTCGATCAGGTCATCAAAGAAACACTGCGGTTATATCCGCCCATTCACATCGGCAACCGCCGTGTGACTCAAGACCTGCATTTTGACGAAGGCACCATCCCCGCCGGTGAGCGGATGTTCTACTCCATCTATCTCACCCATCGTGACGAGAGCATCTGGAAAGATGCGGAAGATTTCTGCCCCGCTCGCTTCGCCCACGGACGCAAGACCCCGCCCTTCGCCTACGTCCCTTTTGGGGGCGGACCGCGTGCCTGCATCGGCGCTGCTTTCGGTCAAGCTGAAGCGCGGCTTGTCATCGCTTATTTGCTCAAAACTTTCACCTTTGAATTCACCGGTCATCCCATCCGTGCCTACATGGGTGCGACTTTGGAACCAAGACCGGGAGTGAAGATGAGGGTGAAGAGGCGAGTGATGAGTAATAAGTAACGAGAAATTAGTTATCAGTATTCAGTACAGAAACGAAAACTACCAAACTACATAACTATCAAACAACAAAACTAAAATGACCTACTTCGGCTTTCTCCTACGTTTCCTTTTCATCCCCATCGCCATCTTCTTTATCATCACATGGTGGGATAACAAGAATAAACGCCAAACGAACGGATTTCAAAATGGCAATATCGTCTGGCGCGCCATCTTTGTCCATGTTCTGCTGGCGCTGACTTACACCACACCCTGGGATAACTACCTTGTTGCCACGGGTGTGTGGTACTACAACCCGGAACTCGTCACAGGCATCACTCTTGGCTATGTCCCGATCGAGGAATACACCTTCTTCGTCTTGGAAACGATCCTCTCCGGCATGTGGTGGTGGTTCCTTGCCCGTCGCATCCCCGAACCGACCCAGCCGTTCAAGCCAAGCAAGATCGGACGGCTTGTCGCATTCAGCATCCTCTTTGCAGTCTGGGCAATCTTCACGTATCTGTTCTTCTTCGGCTCCGAAGAATGGACGTATCTCTCCATTATCCTGTTCTGGGCGCTGCCCGCCATTTTCCCCCAATTCATCTTCGGCGCGGACATCCTATGGCATTACCGCAAATTGGTCTTTACCGCCGTCTTTATCCCCGGTTTGTATCTCTCGCTGACAGACATTCTCGCGCTGACAGACACCACCTGGTCCATTTCAAAAACCCAAACGACGGGAGTTTTATTTTTCGGCATCCTCCCGGTGGAAGAGGTGCTGTTCTTCTTCATCACCAATATCCTCGTAGGCTTCGGCATGACGCTCATGCTCTCGAAACTGGGCACGAGCAGATTTGAAGAATGGAAATCCAACAAATTCAGAGGTCTCCCATGAGCAATGCACTTAAACAATTCGAAAAACAACAATACTTGAACATCGAAACCTTCCGCAGGAATGGAGAGGGAGTAAAAACCCCGGTCTGGTTCGCGCAAGATGGAGAAACGCTTCGCATCTGGACGCAAGCGACCTCCGGCAAGATCAAACGCATCCGCCGGGACGGCAAGGTGCGCATCAACCCCAGCACGGCGGCTGGCGAAACCCTCGGCGAGTGGATCGACGCCCACGCCGCAGTCTTCGACTCGATGGAAGATGTTAATCAGGCAGAGAAGCTCTTCAGAGAAAAATACGGCTGGATGTTCAG
>CAYJPO010000107.1:0-13858 GCA_964372045.1 uncultured Anaerolinea sp. | reverse complement strand
AACCGCAGAAATCAATCGCAGTCTGTCGCGTCCCGGCTGGCGTTTGGATGCGGTCGCACCGTTCTCCATTGCGCGTGCCAAGGCAACTTGTCCCTGCTTCGCCATCATGCGGAACAGGTCACGGCGCGAGAGCGGCGGATTCTTCGCTCCCCACAGCGGACGTTCCACGGGTGCCTCGATCTCGTCCATGCAGGTGATGGTGATTTCATTTTCACATGCCGATGAAAAGCGTGTCGCTTTTTCAGTTTGCAGATGAAGCTGCGAGCGAAGCGAATGCCACTTACAGGCAGAGCAACTGTCAGTGCGGAGGGTGAGGCGTTTTATTCCCAATGCAGAGAGTGCCAGTAAAGCGCCAGTTCCCAAGCCCGCGAGGCATCCGTGAATTTGAATCCCGATGGATTCTGAATCGACGCCGCTTTCGGGGCGGGGATGAAGCCCGCAGAGAAGTTCAACGGTCTGGTCTTCGATGTGAGTGGCGGAGGTCAATAAATCAGCCACATCGTCATCTGCGTGGAATGCGCCGACTGGACAGGCAGGCAAACACGCCAGACAAGATTCGCATTTTTCCGGGTCAAGTGACGGCGGCTTGCCGATGACGATGGCTTGAACGGGACAAATCTCAAAACACGCCACGCAATCCGAATGCTGGTCCTGCGCGTGCAGGCAGCGTTTCGGATCCAAAATGATCTGGGAACGGTCGATGGAGGCAAACCGTTCGGCGGCGTTGAGCAAACTCACAGCGCGACCTCTTTGGGCATTTTGATCTCAAGCGTTTCGGCAATTGCGAGCAATGCGCCATGCGTAAGATGCGCAATGCCGCGATAGAAATCGGTGGCGGCATGTTGCTTGACGAGCTTTGCCCAAACCGGACCCCAGCGCAAAAGATGCTCGGAGAGAAAATCGCGTTGGGCTTGCAGGATCTCATTGAGTTTGGGTTCGTCATTCTGTTCGAACGCTTGTAACGCCAGCGATGCCAGATGCGCGATGAACAGCATTTCGAGCCCGATATGGTCGTCAGGTTCCTTGTTGATGCGTTCCGCCTGCAAACCGAAACGCGCGTACCATTCGCGGATCTGAAGGGTCTGTTCCTGGAACATCAATCTTTTTTCACTAAAGTAAACCGACTCCCACACAGGTGCGGGGACCTTGTTCAAGCCAATGAACATGCGCAAGTTGTCTTCTTGCAAGGCTTTAAATTGCGGCACTTCCAACCCGCCGCGGTTTTCATTCGTCCAGCGTTGCAGCAACTCGACCCCATGCTGCATTTCCACCTGTTCAGCACCGAACGGGACTTCGCTAAACACATCTTCACCGATCAATGTGTCCAGCCAGGTTTTATCCAGGTCGGCGTACAGGATCTTACCCAACAAACCGAATAACAACGATTCCCCGAGGATGGTGGATCTCAGATCATTCATGGTGTTCGCCTGCATTTGATTTCTCCTCATCGGGTGATGACTTTCTGAATAAGAATAATCCGCGAAGGACGATTGCGGATAGGGCTGCAAGTGAGAGAAAATAGGTGATAAATGTAATAATCTGCAAAAGCCCAATTCCTGCCTTTGCCAACCAGGATTGGATCTTTGCACCAAGCGTCGGCTCGATAATCTCGAAGACCGGTGATTTTTCAAGGGTCGGATGAAGCACCATGATGACAGACGGTTCCATCGGGATGGGGTTTGCATTGCCTGTCAGCGCAAGCATTTCCCCGCCTCGCACTTTGACTTGGGGCTGGTCGGCGAGACCAGAAACTTGTGCCTCGCCTTTATGGATGTACAACCAGCCCATCCCTGAGGCGGGATATTCCAAAGCGAAACTTCCGCTTGCGATTTCAACATCCAGATTCGGCAGATGGATTTTCAGCGGTTCAGAGGCTGTGTTACTTTCGCCCCACAGCCAACCGGATGATAGGTCGAATTCCAAACCATCCACTGAGCCAAACGTTTCAGATGGCAAAAAGATCTGTCCGTCATTCCACGCGATGAACTGTGTTTCGGGGCGGGGCGTGAGTTTAAGGTCCACAGCTGAGTCAGAGTCAGAGATCACTCGCGGCAGGGCGTAATATCCCGGCGCAGAAGCAGTGATGAAATCAACTTCAGGCAGGTTTTGGATGAGAAACTCGCCAGACGAAGGATCAGCCGCTTGGATCATTTCACGGTCACCGACATTGACCCATGCGAACGGAAGGAAATTCCCTTCTTCAGATGCGATGGAGCCAGTCAACGGTTTCGCTGAAATAGGGGAGACGTCGACCTGCGTTTTTGGCGATGTGAATAGGTCAACTTCCTGCGGTGCTGCGTACAGGTTTTGCTCGGCTAACGCAATAACATCAGCCGTAAGCAGGTATTGTCCAACGGGAATATTTTCGAAGGTAAAGGTGTTTTCAGCCGTGGATGAGATCTGATAAACAGGACCCGCCGGTAATTGAATTGCCCACAGGTCTGTTGCATTCCCTGTGGAGAAGCTGCCATTGATGCCCCCTTTCATGGCTTGCGCTTTCAACGTGACAGGCGTCTCGTCTGCGTTTGGGTCCAGCACCACGGTTACAACTTCCGGGCTGACGTAGAGCATTCCGTTTAAGATCTGAGGCGGGATTGTCAGGTCGTAAGTTGTAGGAGCCTGTGATAACTCTTCCAACTCCAACTGCGCCATTCCATCTGCACCGGTAGTTATGTTACTGAACCGTTCACGCCATTGATACAAGATCGTGGTGGCCTCAACCGAAAGTCCGTTCAACGGTTCATTCGTTTCAGCATCCACAACCTGAATGGGGAGGTCGGCGCTTCCACTGGCATCGACCCGTGCCCAGCGCGAATCGGTTGCGGATTGTCCATCGGGGGTAACGGCTGTAACGACAAAATTAACAGTCCCGGTTGGGATGCCCGCTTGTGCCAGCGAGTCGTCGTGGCATTGCATGCATTGCCGGGTGGCAGGTTTGGAGGAATACGAAGGCGGTGACTTGGAATTGATGGCAACGTTGAAGGTGAAATCGCCGTTCGCGGTTGGGTTGGTTTCAAGCGAAGCGGTGATCTTCCCATCCGAGACGATATCAAGGCGGACGTTGATCTCTGTAATACTCTCTTTGTCTTCAGTATAGACCCTGCCGCTGATGATCTCTGGCGCAAGGGAATTTCCTATGGCGTAAAAGGTTTCGCCATTCCCCGGTGATGCAAGCACAATGGCGACATTACTCTGATTGACAGGCACGCCGGAGACATCATACGTGGCATTGTAATGGATCGGTGTCTGCTCGACTAATGAGGAGCGAGGGAATGCCGTACACCACGAAAGCCCAATACCGCCTGCATGGCAGGCTTCACAGCTCAAGTCGATGACGCGCGCCGGTTCGTTCTGTCCGCGGCGGTGATGACATTGACGGCAATCCGAGGGGACATCCGGGACCGCTTCATCGGGATACGCCGTCAGGTCTTCCAAACTCCACAAGCGCAGGGTGTTGTCGCCTGCGCCGGAGGCGAGTGTTTTTCCATCCGGCGAGAACGCCACGGCATAGACAAAGTCTGTGTGCCCTTGCAGGATCTTTATTTCACTGCCATCGCTGACATTCCACAGCCGAACTGTTTGGTCTACTGAACCGGAGGCAATGGTCTGACCGTCCGGTGAAAATGCGATGCCTAGGATGCTGGATTTGTGACCTTCCAAAATCTGCACCAAACTGCCATCGGAGAGATTCCACAAACGGATGGTTCTGTCGAATCCGCAGGAGGCGAGAATCTGTCCATCCGGCGAAAAGGCGAGGCAGCGGGGCCAGTCTTTGTGACCGGTGAGTGTATACAGCAGTTCGCCGTTCGAAACCTTCCACACGCGGACGGTGTTGTCTGAAAGCGCCCCGGCGATCAATGTTCCATCCGGTGAAAGCGCAACCACGCGCACGCCAGTTACGTTATTCAAGACAAGCTTCAATTCATCACTGTTTGTTTGCCAGATACGGATAGTGTCATCGTCTGATGCGGCGGCGAGGAGCGAGCCGTCATGTGAGGCTGCAATGCTTCGTACCCAGCCATCGGGTGCATCCAGTGTTTTGAGCGGTTCGGGATCTGAGATATTCCAGAAGGTGACGCTGTTGTCGAACAGACCAGCCACAAGCTGGTTGTTTTGCGGCAGAAAGAGCAGGCTGCGCGCCCAAACGTCGGTTTGAATAAATTCCGGCTCGGATAATTGCTGCATGTAGAAAAGATAAATGCCGGAGGTGCCGCCGACCGCCAGATGATCTCCGTCTGGAGAGAAGGCGAGGGCGTGCGCTCGTTCGTATCTGCTGGGAGAAAGCTCAAATACCCGCACCAGTTCCCCGGTCCGGGCGGATGCGCTGTTTGTCGTCATAAAAATTACTACAGCGAATATGGTCAGTGAGATGAATAGAGTGATTCGAGGTTTCATTTGCCTTTAATAAGATCGGGGGTGAGCCAGTGCCCACCCCCGATACTTGTGTTGCTTATGCCGGGTTAGATTCCGATGCGGTAGTGCGTGGCATAGAAGATGAAGCGTCCCAGCAATTCGCCGACCAGTGCGAGTGCAAAAGCGCTGTAGGCAAGGGTGGCAAGCGTTTTCTCTTTTTCAGCAATTGATGCGTTGCGATAGAGGTACGCCGCCAGCACACCCGCTCCGCCGAACAGGAGGAGCAGGCGGAAGAAGAACACGACACCAAAGGAACCGACCATCATGTTCAGGGTTTGCAGCGCAGCGCCGCCCTGATTGGCAAGGTATGCCAGGTAGATCGGCAGGATGATGAACTCGATGCCGAGCAGGACGATCGAAGTGATGGCGAGAACCTGCAGGGTGGTGTTGACGACTTTCATCTCTTCGCCTTTGAGTCCAGCGTGTCCGACGACCAGTCCGGCTGCCATGCCCAGAGTGCCGATCAGCAAACTGCCGGTAATGAATGTCAGCGGTGTTGCAAGCGTGTTCCAGGCGGGCTGGGTTGCGATCATGTAGACCATGCCCATGGCATAGATGTAGATCGCGGCGATCACAGCGGTGATCCAGCCGATGACCACGCGGAGGCTTTCGCCGCCGGATTTGCGCCATTGCATGAACGTGTAGATTGCAGCGAAGACCATGAAGATCACGGCGAACACTACTTCACGGCTCAACCATGACGACCCGATATTCGGAACAGATCGGACGATGTGCAGCGGGCTGCCAAGGTGGAAGAGGGAGGCGACGAATGCCACAGCCATGATGGGTGCCACCAGGAAGAGCGGCAGTTTTGTCAGACGATCCGCAAGGTCACCGCCCGCTTTTGCAGCGATGAACGTGCGCACGATCATCAGGACGATCATCAAACCGGCTGCGGTCTGTCCGAGGATTGTGAAGGCTAGCAAAGCCCATTCGCGAGTATCCATTTTAGAGTTCCTCCAGGTTCATCAAGCGGCCATTTCCATTGCCGGACGACTTGGTGACCTTGTTTGGTGTGTAGACCACGGCGGGCCCGGTGATGCTGGAGTCTGGCAATGGGGCGGGGTCTGCGAACGTGCCGTACTTTGCCTGAAGTTCTTCCAGTTCCCCAAATTCCATGGCGCGGTAGGGGCACGATTCAACACAGGCGGGGCGTTCGCCCTTATCCACGAGATCGTAGCACATATCGCATTTGGTCATCACGTTCAGTTCTTCATTGAACTGCGGTGCGCCGTACGGGCAAGCCCATGAGCAGTAGCGGCAGCCAATGCACATGTCGGCGTTGATCAACACGATGCCGTCGTCGCGCTTGGAGATCGCGCTGGTCGGGCAGACGTCCATGCAGATCGGTTTTTCGCAGTGCATACAAGCGGACGAAACAGAGTAGGCATACACGTTGCTGGGGATCATTTGCCCATTCTGGTTGATCCATTCGCCGCCTTCGTATTGGAAGACCCGGCGCCAGCGGACACCGATGGGGAGGCTGCTCTTATCTTTGCAGGCGACCTGACAGGCTTTACAGCCGGAACATTTATTCAAATCTACGTAAAAAGCAAGTTGTTTAGCCATGGTTCATTCTCCTTATAACTTCTCGACCTGAACCAGGTTGGTGTGCGCCGTGAATCCCTTAGCCATCGGGGTCGGGCGATAGTTAGTCAGCGTGTTGCCGCAGCCGCGAATGTCCACACCGTCGGCGTTGGGGGTGAAGTGAGCGCCTTGGGGCATGTTGGTCGTGCCGGGGCGCACGCGGTTGGTGACATACGCCGGGATATGAACGATACCGCGATCGTTGTACACCTTGACCATGTCGCCGTTCTTGATGCCGCGTGCTTCCGCATCCAGTGAATTGATCCACAGGCATTGCGGATGCGCTTCGCGCAGGATGTCGACGTTTTCAAAGGTCGAATGTGAACGCGCAATGAAGTGCGTGGTCATCATCATCAACGGATATTTTTCGCGCAGCGGGTCACTCACACCTTCCCATTCGGGAATGTAGGACGGGATGGGAGGAATTTCCTCGTTCTTCAAGTTTGCCAGCACGGGGGAGTAGATCTCGATCTTGCCGGTTGCCGTAGGAAGAGGATTTGCCACAGGATCCGCTCGGAACGCTTCGAACGCGACGAACGGTTTGCCACCCGGAAGTTTGAAGTAGCCCTTGTCTTTGAATTCTTCGAGAGACGGGAAGTCCGGGACGCTCGCTTGAGCGCCAGCCACCATATCGCGCAGCCAATCGTCACGGGTAATGTGACCATCGCGGAATTCTTCGCCGAACCCAAGCCGGTCAGCGAGCTGCTCGGCGATCCAAACATCGTCCTTGGCTTCGAACATCGGCTCGATGACTTTGTGATTGAAGAGCGCCCAGGCATGGTTACCCTTGATTCCGTGACCTTCACCGGTGATGATGTTGTCAACTTCGAAGCCGGTCGTACCGGGCAGGATGATGTCCGAGTAATTGGTGCTGGGCGTGTTGCCCACTTCGACGGTGACTATCAGTTCCAGTTTGGTGTCGTCTTCAAGCACCTGGCGGGTGTAGTTGACGTTCGCATGCTGGTTGATGATGCAGTTGCCGCCGTGATTCCACATGAACTTCATGTTGGATTTCAAGCGTAGGTCTTTGTTTGCCTGCGTGGTCGTGTCACCTACGTTGGCGCTCCAGCCGGTGCTCGCGCCGCGAATGTAATCCTTCTCAACCGTCATCTCGGTGCCGCGTGTGATTAAATCGGGCCACATGAAGCAGGGGATGGAGATCTGTACGGGGTTGGGGGGAACCGGAATACCACCCATTGGGCAGTATCCGCCGCCGGGGAGTTGTCCTGTATTACCGCCTTTGATGCCGAAGTTGCCGGTCATGGCAGCGAGAATGGGAACTGCGCGGACGAATTGTTCGCCATAAGCACGTCTCTGTGGACCCCAGCACTGGATGATCGCGCAGGGTTTGACGGACGCGATCTCGCGTGCCAGATTCGTGATCCGTTCTGCCGGAATGCCGGTGATGGCTGCTGCCCATTCGGGAGTCTTCTCGACCTTGTCGTAGCCCTTGCCCATCAGGTAAGCCATATAGGACGAATTGCGCGGCGCGCCTTCGGGCAGGGTCGCCTCGTCGAAGCCGGCGGTGTGGGTCGCCATGAATTCCTTGTCGTACAGGTTTTCCTTGACCATCACATACGCCATGGCAGCGATCAAAGCCACATCGGTTCCAGGGTTGATCGGAACCCACTCGGCTTGGGTTGCGGCAACGGTATCTGTCAGAATGGGATCGACAACGATGAACTTTGTGCCGTTCTGCGCGGCTTTCATGTACCAATATCCGCCGTTATCGCCGCCGGAGCGGGTGACGAGCGAGTTATCGCCGAGCAGCAGAACGAGTTTGGAATTGACCACGTCATCGGCGGAGTTTCCAGCGTAACCGCCGGTGATGTACGGCATGGCAACGCCGTAGGCGGCTTCGCTATAACTTCCATAGTAGCCAACATACCCGCCGAACATGCTCAACATTCTTTGAATGATCGAAGAGCCGTCTGGGCCGTTCCAGGTGACGCCCCAGGCATAGTTGAAGTAAAACGCATCGTTGCCGTAGGTTTCCTTGATGCGTTTCATTTCATTGGCGATGGTGTCCAGCGCTTCTTCCCAGGTGATGCGCTCGAATTTGCCTTCACCGCGTTTGCCGACTCTCTTCATCGGGTATTTCAAGCGGTCAGGTGCATATACGCGCCTGATCTGGGAGCGTCCGCGTACGCAGGGGATGGCGCGCGGAACTTCGTCGGTTTCCTCTTCCACAGGTGTGGGGTCGGGGACAATGCGCTGGAGCGTGCCGTCTTTGACCTTGGTAGCCAGAATACAACGGCCGCCGCAGTTGTGATAGCACCCAACTGTGAGTGTTTGTTCCTCACCTGCCGCAGCAGCACCTTCGATCGCCTTTAGACCGAAATCGACGCCGCCTGCAAGAGCAGCGGTCCCGCCGATCGCAGCGCTCCACTTAAGGAAACTGCGCCGGGTCATCACGGTGTCATTTAGTGCTTTGGTGAGGAAATTATTTTGGGTCATGCTTTCCTCCATTAATGGTTGGAAGTTCGATATGGTTTGGAAAAGTGATATGCCTGATGGCAAGGGACGGAAGCCAACTTGGATTTCTTTGCAATAAGCACGCTCCTGATGGGGGATTATGGCGACAAACGCCTAGTTTGTGTCATTTTTCACCATTAGGATACCATTCCGGTTTCCCGGTATCATCCCACCTTGGAGCACTCTTTAATCACCCTTTAGAGTGATTAAAAAAATACTAGTTCCCGGATCCCTGCCCGGTTATCAGTGGCAAGCCCCAGGGATTATTTTCAAAATGACAGCGCGCACAATCCACTTCGAGTTGAAGATCGTGGGAATTGCGGATCTCGGTAAACGTCGTTCCATTGGATTCAACTTCCTGCCAGAGCATCCAATTTCCATCCTCAGGGGATGGTCCCACCTGAAGCTGACTGGCGTCATGGCAGGCTTCACACGTTACTTGGGCATGTTCAGGACCGTGGGTGGTCCCTGTGGTTGCCGCCACAGCCGTGGCAACTGAATGACAATTCGCGCCGCCGCAGAAAGATGAGCCGCCGTTGGGGTGTCCTCCCGTCGGTGTGGCGGGGAGTTCGAAGAAAACGGTCTGGATATTCGCGTGACACCCGGAATCCGTGCAGGATGCTTCGGCTTTGTGAGGGTCATGGCAATCGATACAAGTGTAGGTCGCATGGACATGCCCGGCGGATGCATCTGTATGACACTGGCTGCAAAGCGAATTCGTCTCAGAGACCGCTTCATATTGACCCGTTTGCTGGTTGCGCCACGCAGCCTCTTCCAACACGACACCGTTCCTCGTGCGATGACAATCGTCACAGTTGACAGGGTCTGTGCCTTGCGCATGGATGCTGTTCTCCCAGATCGTAGTGATCTCGTTTTGGCGCGCCTGGACCAGCGGGGAAACCGTCTCTGTCGGTTGAACCGTTTTAGTTGGTGTCACAGTGGAGGTGGCACTTGGAGTGCTGTTCTGGCATGATGCGAGAAAGAGCGTAATAAGACAAATTTTTAGCGATGTTTTCATAATGTCAATTAATTATCGCGCGGCGATACCAGTCCATGTTTCAATGCATAGGTGGCGGCTTGCGTGCGGTTTTCGAGTTGAAGTTTTTCCAATATATTCTTGATGTGGCTTTTGACGGTATTGACGGAAATGGTCAACTTGTCGGCGATCTCCTGGTTGCTGGCTCCGCTGGAGACAAGGCGCAGCACGAACAATTCTCGTTCGGTCAGAGACTGCTCGCCTTTATCTTCATTTGCCATGCGGTTTGCAACACTCTTGAGTAGTTTCGACGCCATCGTGCGCGTCATGGCAGTCTCGCCATTGGTCACGCCGCGCAGCAGATCGAATAGTTCATTCGCATCGAGACTTTTCAGTAAATAACCCGCTACACCGATCTGCGCCGCTTCATATAGATGACCGTCCCGCTCTGAGGAGGTTAACATCACCACGGCAATATGGGGAAGGCGCCGATGGATCTCTTTCGCAGCCTGGAGACCATCCAATTGCGGCATGTAAATATCCATCAAGATCACATCAGGGTTCAGCTTTTCCGCCATTTGGATGGCTTCTTCACCCGTCTCCGCCTCGCCGATCACCTCGACCAGGTCTTCGCGGGTTTTCATCAAGCCGATCAACCCCTGGCGAAATAATTTGTGGTCGTCTGCTATTAAAACTTTGATTGTCATTCTTTCACCATTCGATTTCTATAATCCCACACGGATGTGTGTGGCGTAAAACAGGAAGCGCCCGATGATCTCGCCCACGAGGATCAACAGGCAGGAAAGATACACCGGTGACATCAAGCTCTGTGGTGTGGTTTGCAGCCTGTACATTTTCACCACGGAAATTACGAGGGAAATGGAAGCATAGATAAGAAATACTAGCCGCAGTAGGAAGAGCGGCAGGTAAAGGTCGATGAGCAGGCTTAGGCTTGTGCGGGCGATCATATCTCCCTGAGCAAGCAGGCGGATCTGAACAAAAATGATCGTCAGGCTCAAGGCAACCAGCGTGACCGTCATTGCGGTCAACCCGCCGGAGGAATAGCGGATCACCTGGGTGCGAAGGTCCACATCGTCAGCTTTTTGGATCTCGGCAAATTTCAGATCTAGCACCAACAGGGTGGAAATTGCCATGGCGCCCAACATCAGCGCGGTCGTGTAGAAAGAAAGAATGACTGTGGTCGAGTTCCATGCCACCTGGGTAGGGATGAGGTAAATGCGTGCCATGAAATAGATCAGAGTGAAACCGAATATGATCGCCATCCAACCGAGGAAGGAGATCAATCTGCGGCGGTGGGTTTGGAAATACGTCAGATACAGCACGCTCATTGTGGACATAAAGAACAGGACTGAGAATACGATCTCCCGACTAAGCCATGAGGATTTGAAATTCAGCACTGCCAGGAACGAATGGAACGGCTTGCTCAAATGGAAGTGTGCGCCGCCCATGGCGACCACTGCCGTGAATGCAATGACTAATACTGGAATGCTGATGATACGGTCGATCTCCTGTGCGCTGAACTTCGACCCAGCCAGGTAGCGGATCAGCCACAGAATGGCAAAGGCACCGACTGCCAGTTGCATCAGGATCGTGTAAACAGGTAAAGCCCATTCGCGGACGTTCATGCCGGATCTCTCGTTTCAAAAAATAAGGTTCTCAATGCAGCACCACGCTTTGTTTTTGTAATCTCTCCTGCTGAAGACACGGCAGCTTGCATTCAATGGTTGTGCCGCGCCCCTGCCTTGAATTTATGATAAGGCTCCCATTCACACTCTCGGCACGTTCCCGCATGGTGTGCAAGCCGAAACTGCGCTTTGAACCTGCCATTTGAAATCCGATCCCATCATCCTTGACCCGCATATGAACGCAATCTTCGCCCTCACACTTTTCCTTCCAGATCGCAATATCCACCCGCCCAGCCTGCGCATGTTTGCGGACGTTCGTCAACGCCTCCTGCAAAATGCACACAAGTTGAACCTCCGCAACCGACGAGAGATTTAGATCCCCATCCACGTGATATGAGAAGGTCGTATGGACGCCCATTTGAATACCGAACTCGGTCAGGTACTCTTCCGCTGCGGCTTCGAGACCTTTCTCCTGCGCGAGTGTAGTGCGCAGACTTAGGATGTTTTCGCGCACATCGGCATGCGCGGTCTGGATCGCCTGCCGCATCTGCGTCAGTTCATCCTTTAATTTCTCGACCTTGCCCTGATTTAATAATGAACCAAGCGTTTGGGTTTGTAGGTTCAAATATCCCAGCACTTGCGCCAGCCCGTCGTGCATTTCGCGCGCAATGCGTCCACGTTCCTGCACGATGGATAACGATTGCAGTTGCGAGGTCATCAAACCGTGCTGGATGGCGATCGCGACCTGGTCTGCCATGCTCTCAAGCCAGATCATGTCCGTTTCAGAGAACTGATCGTTTTCAAAACGCGCGATCCACAACGCGCCGATATTCGTATTTTCCAATTTCAGCGGGACAACGACCGCAGCCCTCGCTAACGCACTGGTGAAGAAGCAAATGCCATCGAACAATTCGATTGTTTCACCGCCCTGTGAGCGATAGGAGGTCGAGCTTCGCGTCACATCTAGGATGAGAGGGTTGGTGACGGCTACTGCGACATTTGCCACCAGATGGATGTCGCTGCCGTTCGAATAGCACTTCAATTCGAGATCTGAATTTTCCTGGTTTTGGATCGCCACGCCGACAAAGTTCGTCCGCAGAAGTTGCCGAACGGTACCCACAATGTAGACGAGAATATCATCCACGTGTTCGAGTTCAGCAATGCGGCGGCTTATGTTGATCAGCGCATTCGTCCAGTTTTCAGTTGTCTGGCGCGCCAGGATTTGCGCCTCAAACGCCTCCCTTTGGGCGCGGTCACGATCCTCTTGCAGCGCGCGCACCTGTCGCTTACGGATGGCTTCGAAGACATCCAATGCTCGCACCACAAAATAGGTGACGATCAGAGCGGAAAGCATGCGCCAGATCTCGATCGGGATCCCCGTGGTGTTAAGGACGCTTTGATAATCGAGCCAGGCGTACAAGCCAAATTGCCTGCTGACTTCGAGGCTTTCCCCGCTGAATGCATTGTGGATCACACGGTCGTAGTTGTAATAAGAAGCGGGTCCATACGGCGCGGCTGGTACGATCAACCCCATCACAATGGCTTCAAAGAGAAACGCGAGCCCGGCTCCCAACATCAAATTGGAGACATCATTAAGCCCAAGTTTCCGCTGTGTGTACCATTGACGCAGGAACCCGACCCCGGCGAGAATACTGCCGGGCATGTAGAGCAGGTAGCGGGTCCAGATTTCGATCGGGATCTCGATGGGGGAAGGGGTGATAAACGTTGTCACCGCATAGGTGATGACAAAGGCGATCGGGACGATCAAGATCCCGGGGATGAAGATGCTCCAGGCGGGGAGCGGGTTCAGGTTGTTGAGCATGCCCCAGCCAAATCGTAACAGCAGCAACCCGGTCAGGAGGTGAACGAGAATGCGTACGATGCTCAGGATGTTCGCGATCTCGCCGAGCGTTCCGCTGGTCAGGAACATATCGACCCAACCGGCTGCGCCTCCCACAAAACCAAAAAAAGCCAGCCACGGCAGTTCCCTTTTGAGAGGAAAATCTCCCTCCCTTCTCAACTGCAAATACGCGGCAAGCCCCAGTCCTTCAAATGCCAAACCGTAGAAGAAATAGAAAAGGATCACGTTTCTTGCTTTTGAACTGGCAAGTCCTTGGCTTGTGAATTATTTCTCAAGAATTTTAGCGTTTTTTGTCCTGGATGACAATTGACCAATGTCTCAATTTGGGTATTATTTGTCATATGCGTCATAATTGGTTTGTGCCCCCAATTCGAAAACATCTGGAATGCAAAGCGACCCAATGTGCATTGGGTCGCTGAGGTTTGTGAAGATTATCTGTGTACTAAAACGATGAAATAGCGGATTCCATATCTGTGAAAGTGTCAATGAACATGTCAAATCCTGCGGTCCTGAACGCTGTCTCCGCTTCTTTCGTGATGTTGTAAATTTTCAAGCTGGGGGATTTATAAGTACCTGCGCTGATGCCTTTGTGCAATTCCTGGTCGTTGCCATCCTCATATTTGGCGCGGAGCAGGTTAAAGATGGTTTGCAGTGCGCGCAAACCGGCGCTGCTAACAAAGGGGACGTTCGTCATATCCACAAGCATATAGCGAACACCGCTTTTCATCAGTTCCTCTGCCTTGGATTGAAAGGTCAGGTATGTGTTCGAATCGAGGTTCCCATTGATGTGAAAAATTGTGACGGGGACGCGCCCCTTTCCAGTTGCAGTTGTGATTTCGTAACAGATCATGTTGGATATAAGCGATTGCGCCCATCCGTGATCCATCGTAAAGTCTTGGG
>CAYJPO010000106.1:11369-13945 GCA_964372045.1 uncultured Anaerolinea sp. | reverse complement strand
AAGAGTTCTTCCAAAAGACCGGCGCAGAGTTAAGTTACCCGGAAGATGCAGATATCCAGATGAGAGGGATCCACGTAGTAAAGTAGATCAGTGTTCCAATGATGTAAATCGCCAATCCAGTTTTGCTGACGATGTCTTTAAGTCGCAGAGGTAGGATCAGCGGCGCGGCGAAGACGATAATACGGGTGATGTTTTCTGCAGTTAACAACCAGGCAGGGGAATTCGCATCGGAAGTGATCTGCTCCAATGTGATCATTGGAGCGAGGAGAATATTCCAAACCAGTAACGGAACCATCAGCCAAAAACAGTTGAGCCAGCGTAATTCGAACTTTATTCAGACACGCTCTTTCTGCGCATTGGCTGAGGCTTGAGATAGGTCAAAGAACGCCAGAGCCATTCGGCGGGTCCGTATTGGAAGCGTTTCATCCACCAGTGGCTGATGGGGATTTGGATCAGGTAGATGACAATGGTCAAGCCGATTCCCGCGACAGATCCCACCTTGCCGAACAGACCGAGTCCGTAACCGTAGAAGATCAGGGCGCAGACGAAAGAGGGTCATATTGACGAACAGGATGCCGAACAGCGCGAAGCCGCGCAGGATGTTTATGATCTGGACACGCTCTGCTTGAGTTCCACTTTGGGATCTTCTTCTATAACTGAACGATAGGTATCGACACATTTTTTGAGTAGCTGCGATTCGGATTACTGCCTTTTCAATCGTGTATAAAACCAAAAGTATTTGCCCCGGTTTACCCTATGTGTACGATGCCACTAATTCACAGGAATTATTAAGAGCTAATTTTCGAAAATCGCGTAATTCAAGGTGAAGAACTTGTAAATTTTTTGACCTCAAGGTCGCGACTTGGGTTAATATGTCTATGAATTACCCGGTCAGCGCTTTTACATGGAATATACTTCGATCATCTCATAAATTTTTGTAAACTCAGCTGGCGTCACTAACCCTCCGCCAAAGTGGAGCGCGTTCGCCGCACCCGCTGCCACACCATAACGCAATGCAATTTTGGGTGAGTGCCCTGACTCCAACGCAAGCGCCAACCCGCCGAGAAACGCATCGCCGCTGCCCACACTGCTTACGGCTTCGATCATTGGAGGCTTGGCGAACCAAACGCTGCTTGAATTTAATATCGCTCCATCCTTTCCTAGTGTGACAATAACAGAAGCAACCTCCCGTTCGCGCACTTGAGCGCTTGCTTTCTTTGCCTGCTTTGCATTGGATATTTCAAAACCCAATGCTGCGCCCAATTCGCCTGCATTCACTTTTATGTTGATGCCATGGACTTTCAGAGCTGCGCTCAGTGCTTTTCCGCTCGTATCCACCCAAACGGATTTTTTTCTTTCCACCAAGCCTGTAAGTATGGCATGAAAAACATCTGTCGAAAATCCCGGCGGCAGGCTTCCGCTTACGCACACAAGATCAGCCTGTTCTGACATTTTCCAAACATCATTACAAAACAACTGAGCCGCATCTGCATCCACTTCTGCGCCGTGTTCGTTGACCACGGTCGCGTCCCTGCCATCTTCCACTAAAATGACACAGGTTCGTGTCTCGCTTTGGGTTTGTGTCCAACGCGCCGATAATCCCTCTTGCTTTGCCAGGTCAGCCAGTAGGTTGCCTGTATGCCCGCCGATCAACCCCATGCACACCGTTTCGCCGCCCAACGCGCGAATCGTCCGCGCTACGTTGAGCCCTTTACCCCCCGCGGCCATCAACACTTTTTCAGCGCGATGGACTTCTCCGAGGTGCAACGCATTCACATGCATTGTGCGATCAATGGCGGGGTTGGGGGTGACGCAAAGGATCATAAAGATTTCAGCGCTTGTTCCAGCGTCGGTTGTCCGTTCGTGCCGCCTGCTTGCTGCGTTGATAGTGCCCCGCACACGCAAGCCAATTTTAAAGCCTTATCCAACCCCCAATCATTCAAGTATCCATAGATAAAACCCGCATCGAAAGAGTCGCCTGCGCCAACAGTATCAACGACATTGACAGGAATCGATGCCACTCGGATTCTCTGACTCTTTAGGATTCCCAATGCCCCATCTTTTCCCAACTTGATGACAAGCGCCTCCACCTTTAACCCAAGCCTGCTCGCTGCTTCTTCGGCATTCTCTGCGCCTGTGAGTGACCTTGCTTCTGCTTCGTTCGGCAGGAAAACATTTGTGACTGCGAGCAATTCATCTAAACCAATCCATTTTTCGGATGGGTCGTAATTCGTATCGAGTGAGGTTGTCAATCCTAAATCACGAGCGCGTTTGAATAATGCGGGTAGGTCAGGTTGGAGTTTTGTTTGTAGAAAGTAGCTTGCCACATGCAAGTGACGTGACTGGCGAAGCAAATTGTCAGCGATGTCTGAGGCTTGGAGTTCGGCGATCAAGCCTGGGTGAGTCAGGATCGCGCGGTCGGATGATTGATTTAGGATGACGCTGAGTCCAGTTTGACCATCTTTGCGAATGATGACGTGGCTGACATCCACGCCGCGTTTGGACATTTCATCTAACATGAAGCGACCGAAGACATCGTCACCGCACACGCCGATGAACGCGACCTTCAGCCCAAG